>CAJTKA010000035.1 GCA_910576815.1 uncultured Lachnospiraceae bacterium | reverse complement strand
GCAAGGACAGGAACATCTTAAAACAGTATCTAAGCAGCAAGGAAGTGGAGGTAGTGACGATTATGATGAGTTTATTTGATGATGAGCAGATTATGAGAACTTATACGAAAGACATCGAAAAAGAAACGGAAAGAAAGACAGCAGAAAGAATGATAAAAAAAGGGAAAATGACATTGGAGGAAATTGCGGATTATATTCCGGCATTATCTTTTGATGAATTAAAAGAAATCGAAGCCGAGGTTATGCAGTTAGCATAATCAGAGAAACAATATAATATTAAATTAACAGCGTAAAGACGCATGGAACAGTGAATTGTAAACCATGCGCCTTTTTTTGCGCCCAAAAGGAGGAACAGCAACTGGATTAGCCGACTTTGCCAAATTAAACGTATCGTATCTTTGCAGATTATGTAAGCAGGAAACCGGTCAAACCGTCAAAGCATACGTCACTGCAGCAAAAATGGATACAGCCCAGAATCTGCTGAAATACAGCGATCTGAGCTGTTCCGAAATTGCCTCCTCGCTCGGGTATTGCTCCCAGAGCGCCTTTACCTATGCCATTCGACAGTTCACCGGGACGACGCCGCGGAAATATCGTGGGTAGCACGCCAAATCTTCATACATAGAACATCAGGTTGGTGTTCAGTCGTCGTATCCGTTGGGGTTATTGCTCTGCCATCTCCAGGAATCCGCGCACATTTCCTTGATACCGTACTGCGCTTCCCAGCCAAGTTCCTTTTTCGCCTTATCCGCATTGGAGTAGCAGGTAGCGATATCGCCCGCGCGTCTTTCCTTGATCACATAGGGGATTTTTACACCCGTAGCTTCCTCGAAATTCTTTACAATATCGAGCACGCTGTAGCCCACGCCTGTTCCCAGATTGTAGATGCAAAGCCCTGCCTTCTCCTCGATCTTTTTCAGTGCCTTCACATGGCCAGCGGCCAAGTCGACTACGTGAATGTAATCTCGTACACCCGTGCCGTCAGGCGTATCATAGTCGTTGCCGAACACGCCCAGCTCCTTAAGCTTGCCGACCGCCACCTGAGTGATGTAGGGCATCAGGTTGTTGGGAATGCCATTGGGATTCTCACCGATGGTGCCGCTTTTGTGCGCGCCGATGGGGTTAAAATAGCGCAGCAGGATCACATTCCATTCGGGATCCGCCTTCTGGATATCCATCAAAATCTGCTCCAGCATGGACTTCGTCCAGCCATAAGGGTTGGTGCACTGTCCCTTCGGACACTCCTCTGTGATCGGGATCATCGCCGGATCGCCGTATACTGTTGCCGACGAGGAGAAAATGATGTTCTTGACATTGTGCTTTCTCATCACATCTACCAGCGTGAGTGTGCCCGCGATATTGTTCTGATAATACTCCCAGGGCTTCTGCACAGACTCGCCGACTGCCTTAAGGCCCGCGAAATGAATGCAGGAATCGATCTTTTCCTTTGTGAATACCTGCTCTAAAGCCTCCCTGTCAAGAATGTCCGCCTTGTAAAACTTCACGGGCTTTCCCGTGATCTTCTCTACCCTGTCGAGAGACTTTTCGCTGGAATTTGTCAGATTATCCACCACCACTACTTCATAGCCAGCGTTTTGTAATTCCACTACCGTGTGGGAACCGATGTACCCCGCACCGCCTGTCACCAAGATTGCCATAACCGCCTCCGTTCCGAGCGTTTTACCGCCCTCACAAATTTTCGCTCTGCACCGTGCAAATTGTTTTTAACGTGAGTTCAGTCTACACCCTATGCCCGCCATTTTCCATATGCGAATGTTATATAAAGCTGTTCTTTTGTTATATGCTTTGAGCAGTGCTAAAATGTAAGATGACAAATCGGCTGCTTGCAGACAAATTTGTCAGATTGCATTTTAATAGGGCGAATGCCCGTCATGAATAATTTGCCGTCTCTAGGCAAATTATGAATGTGCACTGCTCTACAACAAAATCCCATTCTCCTTACAAAGCTCTCGCGCGCTCTCCACGGAATCGACCCCCGTCTTATTCTTAATGGGCGCAAACTCTTTCTTTCTGACCACCTCATAAGGCAGACAGGAATCCAGCTCGTGGATCATATCGAGTACCAGCTGCTCAAACTTATAGCCGTTCGGTTCCTCAGGCTTCACAGGCTCCCCCGCCTCGTTCAGATAGGGAATCTTCTTCTCCACAATATGGAGCGGCAGTTTTTTCTCCACGATCTCCACAAGATCCTTCACACGGAACAGATAATTCAAAATCACGCCGAAATGGTAAGCGGGCTTGCCGTCCTTTGTTTTCTCCGCCATCAATTCGGGCGTCATATCATAGTATTCCACGATGGAAGGCTTTCCATCCTCCAGACACATCGCACCCACCTTTTCATCAGGGGCCGTCTTTGCCACCACCTTCGCGCCCACGGCGCTGTTTGTGGCGATCGTCGCGCCCACGAAACAGGGATCGGCGATGCGCTGCAGCACGTTGTCTACCGCAAACACGTTGAGCCACTCCACGCCCGCCTGTTTCATTTTTTCTGCCACACCCCACTTCATCATGGAAAGGAACCACCCGCCGTTGCCGTTGGGAGAGGTCGACATCTTGTTTTTCGCCTCCATGTAAACCTTTCCGCTATAATCCGCCGCAGGCGCCATATCCTGCATGAAGAAGGTCACATAATCGGCGTTGTAGCCGAAATACTGCTTTTCTTGGAAGAAGCTGACAGTCGTGTCATGATTTTTGTCACTGGTCATCACATAAAGCGGGATCCAGGCGTCCGCCTGATGCACCACATCCAGCAGATTTTCAATCAGCCTCTGGAAGATAAACACATCCTTTGTCAGGCCAATGTTGTAAACACCCTTAGGCGCGTCGGAGCCAAGCCGCGTGCCCATGCCGCCTGCAAGGAGCACCGCGCCCACTTTGCCCGCGCGAATGGCATCCAGTCCGATCTGTGTATATTCGTCCTTTTTGGCCTCGATCGCGGGAAGCTCCATCACTGCGATCGGTTCGATCTTTCCTCTGGGATTTAAGGTTTCCTTTTTCTCACATAAAGACAATACCTCAAAATCCGTCTGCTCGATCTGGGTCAGCAGCTCCTCTTTCTCCTGCTCACTCAATTCCTCATAGTATTTCAGTACATGAAGCTGCCCGTATTTCTCCAGCTTATCGTATGCCTGCTGATAGTTCATGCCGCCCTCTTTTCCCGCGCCCGCTCTGTTTTCTGTTTCAGGGTCCCGTATCCGGTGCGCGATAATACGCCCCTGTTTCCAATATGTGTTATTTTACTTATTGAACCATCTCTCAAAGGCTATTAACCTCGACTGAGTCTGCCTCTATTGTAACACGGGGCAGTGTTGGACTCAATCTGAAAATATGATTCGTAAAAATCAAAAATGTAAACTGCTGATTTACATTTTCACCCCAAAAGGCAGATACCGGGTGGTGATTTGCGTTATACTATGCTATATATTAGGGACATAACTTGGTAAGGAGAAAGTAGCATATGTATTTAGGAAAAAATATACAGTATCTTAGAAAGCAAAGGAAAATCACACAGGAAGGATTCGCGGAACAAATGGCCGTATCACGTCAAACGGTTGCCAAATGGGAAGCCGGTGACGCCAATCCCGAATTGGAGAAATTATTGGAAATATGCGATTTTTTCTCATGTAAGCTGGACGAGCTGATACGAAAAAGTCTGTCTGAAAATGAAAGTATTTATTCCGAAGTAACGATCCAAACTGTAAAGCCCTTCAAAATGGCACGTTATGTAATGATCTCACCGCAGCCGGAAAATGATGTAAACGCGTATTTAGAACGCTGGGCGACCGCTTCGGGGCTATTGGCATTTGATAAAGACGCCAAAATGATCGGTTGGGATTTTCCATTTGTATCGTTAGAGCAGAAAAACCGATTTGGCTTGAACGGTTATGTAGCCGCCTATATTTTGCCGCAAGGTTTTGAAGCCACCTATCCGGGTGTCGAAATTGCCGAGCAAAAGGAGGCCGATTATGCGGTAATCACCATACGCGAACCATTTGAAAATGCTTTTGAGCGTATTCCCAACGCATATAAAAAAATCATGCAACACCTGGGTGCAAAAGGGTTTAAGGAAAAAGCAGAGGACAATATCTTGTCATACTATGAGTATGTTTATGACAGGGAGGGCATCACATACATGGACGTATTTATCTATGTAAATGCGGTAACAGATGGAACCTTACACACCGATTTTTCATAGTGCACACAACATTGTATGAAGGATCATTTATGGCATAGATTCTTGTGAATCTGTCGATTCTATGATATGATTTTTGACAATGGAGGAAAGATGATTATGAATCGACAAAAATTATCCCGCATTCAGGAACTTTTATGGGAAATGACGGAAACAGGCTTTGTCTCAGGCGCAAGCTGCATGGTCCTGCAGGGCGGCGAGGAACAGTGCTACTACGAAGCCGGTATGCGCGATCTGGCAGGCGGACTGCCCATGACGAGAGATACCATTTTTCGCCTGTATTCCATGAGCAAACCTGTCACTGCCGCTGCCGCGATGATCCTTCTGGAAGAAGGGAAAATCGATCTCTATGATTCGGTCTCTGATTATCTGCCGGGATTTCGTGACCAAAAAGTAATGGCAGACGGAATGCTCACCCCCGTAAAACGTCCCGTCGTGATTCAGGATCTTTTGAATATGACCTCGGGACTGACCTATCCGGGAGAAGGCTGCCCCACGGAACTCCATACCAATCAGCTGATGGAGGAAGTGATCACACATCTGTCCACCCCTAAAGCGTTGACCACCTGCGAGATCATGAATCGCCTCGGAGAGATCCCTCTGGCTTTTCAGCCCGGAGAAAAATGGCAGTACGGTATGTCCGCAGACGTTCTCGGCGCCGTGATCGAGGTCGTCTCGGGGATGCGCTTCGGTGATTTTTTAAGGAAGCGGATTTTTGAACCCCTTCATATGAATGACACAGACTTTTTTGTCCCCGCGGATAAGCAGGCCCGTCTCGCGAAAGTCTATCAGGATCACGGAAAGGGCTTGGAAGAATTTCATTTCCCCCATCTTGGTATCAGCAATGATATGAAAACGCCGCCCGCCTTTGAATCCGGCGGCGCGGGCCTGGTCTCAACGATTGACGACTATGCCCGTTTTGCACAGATGCTCCTGAACAAAGGCAGTCTGGGAAATGTCTCGATCCTCTCCCCGCGAACGGTTGCCTTCCTGTCACAAGCTCACCTTGCGCCATCGCTTGACATTTACGTACGGCAATGGGAAAGTTTGGCAGGCTGCAGCTATGCCAATCTGATGCGAATTATGAAAGATCCCGGTGCCGCCATCTCTCTTAGCCGCAGCGGAGAATTTGGCTGGGACGGCTGGCTTGGAACCTACATGACCGTCGATCCCGCAGATGATATGGTTCTTTTACTCATGCAGCAAAAAACCGATACGGGCACCACGGCATACACCCGAAAGATACGCAATGTGGTCTATTCGGCTCTGGATACCACACTCTCCAAAGCCTAATTTCCCATGCCATATTGCCTGAAAGATACCGTTGCATTTTCTGTCTTCTTCTAAAGATACAGCACATAGTCCTGCATCTCTTTTCGGAATCCCGCCTGACGCAGGGCCTCCGCTGCTGCGTCAGGGTATTCTTTTACCACGATCCGCTTACTGCCTGCAAAAATACTGCCCTGTTTGAACCTTTCGGCAAACAGCCGCAGGCATTCTTCCTGCAATGTTTCTTCCCAGATCTGCAAGACCTTTCCCTGCCGTTCCATCACGGCAACGGGCAGCCCTCCATAGCAGGCAACCGCTGTTCCCGGCACATTGATAAAGCTGCGGCCTTCTCTGTGCGGCAATATTTTTCCCCAGCACTGGGCAGGGTCCGCCGCGTTGATCCACACCAGCTTTTTCTGGGGATCCTGCAGTCTGCGCACCACGCTCTCATAATCCTTTCCCAAAATAAACTGCGCACCGGATAGGTCTTTGACAAAATATCCCCGCCTGGCCTGCCCCGTATACTCCCAGACGCGAAGAATTGACAAAGCCTCCTGCCAGGAAAGTCTGCAGACAGCCGCCATCTCTTTACTGAGAACGGGACTGACACGAAAACAGGCATTCAGCTTTTCCTCGATGGTCTTCTCCCGCACGGGTCTGACAATGTCCCATCTCCCCGTCTGCAATGCTTTCACCCGCAGATTCACGCGCTGTCTTACCACCGCCTTTTTCGTCTTTTCTCTGTCGATCCACTGCCGCACCGGCAGAAAACTGTCCGCATAGACAAGCCCCTTTTCCATGAGGGAAAGCAGGATATCATAGGGCGACTGCCCTGGTAACAGGTTGTTTAACGACTGCATAAAACAGGCACCGCGCCTGACGATTGCTTCATAAATGACGCGTTCTTCTTCCGTCAGCCCTTCTCTTGTCACTTCCTCCTGCTGCCTGTCCGCCTCCCAGACGACATCCGTCTGAAAATCGAAGCGCAGGCCGCCCTTTTCCTCCATATGCCAGAATAATTCTCCTTCCGCCAGAAACGCATCCAGCAGGGAAGGTTTGTAATTCCTCACATGACCGGGCAGTAAGATCTTTTCCCAAAAGGCAGCGGGGAACGTCATGCCCGCGTACTGTCTGAGTGTATCCTGCAGACATTCCGCCGACGGTGCGCCCGATTCCGTCTGTGATAGCATCAGCGCCGCATAATGTTCCGCAGGGCAGGTCTGCATCTCCTCCCGCCTGTTTTTCAGCGTCCTCACTCTGGCGCGCTTATATAACTCCCCGTGGTAATATCTGCCATCCTGTTTCACTGCCGCCTGCTGCCGGCACAGTTCTTCCAGGATTTCCTCTGCCAGTTCTACCGACCACCCGTAACGGTCCGCCGTCTGTGCGGCATCCGCCGCTCCTCGGTAGCGCAGCATCCTTCTTACGATGTGGAGCTGCGCGTCTGCTTCTCCCTCAAGCGCACGGATATACTCCGCCTCCTGCTCCGCCGCGATCCACAGCCCCTGCTCCAGATACAGCACCCTGCCTTCCTTTGCCAGACTGTCCAACCATTCGACAGGGATATCCAATTCTCCCGCCGCCAGATCGCCTTCTGTCATCAAAAGCGAATGCAGCTGTTTTTCATCTTTTGGCAGGCGGTTCCTCTCCTGCACCTCGGAAAGCTCACGGTCTCCCGGCTGTATCAGCTGCTTTTCTTTGGCCAAGGCCTCCTCCACCGCACCGTGGATCCCCCTCGGCGTAGGCGCATAGTCATACATGACCACCGCTTCCTGACTCCATTGCAAAGGCAGTGACATCGGCGACGGTATGTCCGTATAAATCTCCCGCACCTTGACTGCACCGCTACGGATATCATAGAGGAGTTCCTGCACGCCTGCGGCATCCCACAGCTCCTGCATACACTCCCTTCTGGTCTCCCGAATCAGCGGATGTTCCTTCTCCCTGACCACCTGTTCCAGCATTTCCGCGCTTTTCAGTCTTTGCATCCACAGCGGCTGTCTGCCGTTTTTGCGCACGCCCATCATCAAGGCCCGACCGCTGTTATAGCGAAACGCCATATTGAAAAGCGGCGTAGCGGGCAGTAATATTTCCAGCTTCCGCAGACAGGCATCCGCATCGATCCTCTGCAGCAGCCCTTCGGGTAATTTCTGATTGCCGTAAGAATAGAGCAGAAAACCGTCCTCCTCATCCACGCTGCCGATCTCCATGCTAAGTTCTTCTCTGGCCGTCTGTGCCGCAAGCAGGGACAGGGGCGCATTGATCCGTCTGCCAAAAATGGAATGCACCATCATCTGGCTGTTTCCCACCGTATCCCTAAAGTGTTCCACAATGATCGTCTCATGATCCGGCAGGCTGCCCGCCGCCTTGATCTGCCGTTCCAGATAACCCGATGCCAGCGAAGCCGCCGTCTCGTCCAGCCCTAACTCCCCAAGTGCTTCCTGTAACCTGTCCTCCTCATAAGCGCCTTGTAAGGAACGAAAGATTCTGCCAAACGCCTCTCCCGTGCGCCTATCCCGCCCTTTGATCTCCCCATGCCAGAAAGGAAGCCTCGCGCCTTCCATCTTTGCCTGCGTCACCGTCACGGTATCACGGCTGATATTCACGATCTTCCATGCAAAGGAACCGAGGATGAAACGGTCTCCCTTCTGGGATTCATAGACAAATTCCTCATCCACCTCGCCCAGCTTGACCCCTTCCTCGTTCCGCACCGTATATAAGCCTTTGTCGGGAATCGTTCCGCCTGCTGAAACGGCTAACATCCTGCTGTAGCCGTCTCCCTCCACCTTCTCATGGATCCTGTCGTAAAGGATCCTCGGACGCGCAGGAATATCTTTCTCATGCTCATAATCTCCTGCCAGCATGCCAAGGACGGTCTTGACATCCTCTTTCGTAATCTGCCGAAAAGGCCATGCACGGGGCAGGATCTCCATCACTTCATCGATCTCATAACTCTTAAAAGCCGCCATGGACACCAAATGCTGCGCCAGCACATCCAGACACTGCGCAGGCGGTTTGACATGTTCCACGCCGCCTTCTCTGGCAAGCTGTGCCGTCATGCCGCAGGACACACATTCCGCTGCCATTCTGGGAAACAGATACATCACGCTGACACGGCCCGGGTTATGACCTGCCCGTCCCAAACGCTGCATGGTGCCTGATATCGTGCGCGGACACCCCACCTGCAATACCTGATCGATCTCTCCCACATCGATTCCCAGTTCCATGGACGATGTGGCGCACAACAGTCTGAGCTTACCGTCCCGCAGCTGCAGCTCCGTCTCCATTCTCTGTTCCTTGGAAAGACTTCCGTGGTGCACTCTGGCAAAGCCGTCCCCACCCAGTAGGTTTACATAATACGCCAATTTCTCCGCATACCGTCTCCCTTCCACAAAGGCGATCACACTGCGGCTGCCCTGACAATACTGGTAGACCAGCTTCCCCAACTCCTCCCAAACGGGATCCTTTCTGGGACCTCTGGTCGCATCGGGATAAGGGCTGAGTATCTCTAACCGCACCTGTTTCTTCATCTTCGGCGCAATGATTTTTACTTCCTCCGGCGCCAGATACTGCGCCGCCGTCTCCAAGGGCTCTATCGTGGCGGACAGCCCAATGCGTTGACAGGCTTTGCCGCATAAATGATCCAGCCTTGCCAGGGACAGCATCAAATGTGCGCCTCTCTTGGTATCGATCAGGGCATGCAGTTCGTCAATGACCACTGCCCTGGCCGTAGCCAGCACATTCTGTCCCGTCTTGCTTGTGAGCATCAGATACAAAGACTCCGGCGTAATGATCAGGATATGCGGCGGTTTTTTGATCATTCGCTGTCTGTCCCGCTGAGACGTATCTCCCGTGCGAATGCCCACGGTAATGAGATCCTGCGCACCGATTCCCTCTAAAGGACGCTTTAAGTTCTCCCGAATATCCGCCGCCAGAGATTTCAGCGGCGAAATATAGATGAGCTGTAATTCCTGCGGTAGTGTCCCCTCCTGTGCCTTCCGTTTCATCTGATCCAAAAAGACGAAAAAAGCCGACAGGGTTTTACCCGTACCGGTGGGCGCGGAAATCAGCGCATGGCTTCCCGCCGCAATGACGGGCCAGCTTTCCTTCTGTACGGGGGTAGGTTCCCCCAGCGTATTGACAAACCAT
This sequence comes from uncultured Lachnospiraceae bacterium, assembly GCA_910576815.1. Classification (GTDB taxonomy): domain Bacteria; phylum Bacillota; class Clostridia; order Lachnospirales; family Lachnospiraceae; genus UBA3282. The sequence goes on along the minus strand of CAJTKA010000035.1, from coordinate 27,261 downwards.
TCTGCGGTTTGTTTTTCAAAAAGCGTTAACACGTTTTCCATGATGATACCCATTCCAATCTGCCTGATTCTTTTATTGTACACACCCCAAACCAAGCCTGCAAGCGTGAAATGTAATTGTAAACCCACCGATTATATGATATATTTTTTAAGACAGCCTGCGGCGAACGGAGGGATTCTTTATGAGCGACAGACTGACCCGCATCAGGGAAAGCGAAAGGTTATCCCATATCGAGACTTATAGCAGAGAAAACCTCTATGACAAAAACAGCTGGCTGCAAAAACCGATCAAAACGGTACGGGAACTGATTCCCTTATTTAGCAACTACAAGGAGCTTCGCGTACTGGATCTGGGCTGCGGCATCGGGGCTGCGGCATCGGGTGCAACAGTATCTGCATCGCGTAAACGTATCAAAATATCAATTGCACAGTAGACTGCGTCGATCTGCTAAAGATAGCGATTGAAAAATTAAGGCAAAACGCCAAAGCGTATGGCGTAGAGGAAATCATCAACGGGATCGTCAAACCCATTGAGGAATATGAAATCTGTCAGGATTCCTATGACCTAATCATGGCGGTATCCGCCTTAGAACACATCGACAGCGAGGAATCTTTTATCAGGAAATTATCAGAAATTAAGGACGGGATAAAAGAAAACGGCATTGTCTGTCTGGTGATCAATTCCAACGTCCGCGAAACGAATGCTGAGACAGAGGAAGCGTTGGAAGCGCAGTTTGAGGTGAATCTTCCGACTGAAAAATTGCAGTCTCTTTTGGAAAATATCTTTTCCGACTGGCGGGTTTTGAAAACAGGTGTAACAACGCAGGAATATGATATCCCGCGGAATGGAATCATCAGTCATTTAAATACAAATGTCGTGACTTTTGTGGTGCAAAATAGACTTTGAATAACCAAAAATAGACATTCAGGAGGATTTTCATGTTACCCACAATAGAAGAAGCCAAAAAGGAATTGGAAATCGCATCCAGCCTCAATCCGGGACCTTGGATCAAGCATTCCCTAAACGTCGGCATCGCCGCCAGAAACATTGCGCAAAAGGTTCCCGATCTGGATGAAACCAAAGCCTACATTGTAGGAATGCTGCACGACATCGGTCGCAGGGTCGGCATCGTGTCGATTCCCAAACATGTCTACGAAGGCTATGTTTATTCCATGGAAAAGGGCTGGGATGAGGTTGCCAGAATCTGTATGACCCATTCCTATCCCCTGATGCGGGACGAGTTTACTTACATTCCTGAAACCGAAGAAGAAAAGGTTATCAAAGAATACATTTCCACTTGTCAGGCGGATGATTATGATAAACTGATCCAGATCTGCGATGCCCTTGCCACGGATTACGGTTTCGTTATTTTAGAAAAGAGATTCGTCGATGTGACGCGCAGATACGGCATCATGGAAACTTACATCAAAGGCTGGGATGTTACCTTTCAAAACAAAGAATATTTTGAGGAAAAAATGGGCTGTTCGATATATGACGTCCTGCCCGACATCGGAAAAACGACCCTGCTCTGTCCGCCGCCCTGGAAGCCCGAACAGAGCAAATAAATCAATTCATGAAGGTATTTTATGAGTATTTATGAATCCTGCCCCGTGCTGGAAAGTGAGAAATTTATCCTGCGGTTATTTGAGGAAAAAGATTGCGATGATCTGTTAAAAGTTTACAGTGACAAGAATGCCCTGCCCTTTTTTAACAGTGACAACTGCGACGGCGATAATTTCTATTATGCCACAAATGAAAGAATGGCACAGGCGCTCGACTTTTGGAAGATGTCCTATGAAAAAGGCTGGTTTGCCAGACTCTCTATTATTGACAAAACATCGTCAACCGTAATCGGGACCGTCGAGTTATGTCTGCGTGTTTCCGAAGACACCTATAACAACAAGGGAATCTTGCGTCTCGATGTCAGAAGCGATTATGAGACAGAGGACGCACTGTACGACATCACGGCGCTGATTACCCCGCATCTTTCGGAACTTCTCGGCTGCGACGACGTTATCACCAAAGTACCCATCTATGCGGTAGAGCGGACAAAAGCGATGCAGAGAGCGGGATTTACGAAGTCGGAGGAGTATTTGATTGGAAAGAATGGCTTTGCGTATGACGGATACTGGGTGAAAAAGTAAAACAGCGAGGTAATCCCCATGCTTGAAAAAAACATCCGCGACCTGTTTTTAACCTACCCGCAAGTACTTTATGGATTTACGAACACTTCCTACAGTGCCTATGCCGGCACCTATCGATCCGCCCTCGTATTTGCAGTGCCTTACGGGGAACAGCTGACGCTTGAAACCTATACGGAAGAAGCCTTTGAAAAGGGTATTCAGGAAGCCGGAAAAACAGTGGAAGAAATTTTAGCGCAATTGGAAAAACTACTTGTGGAACAGGAAATAACATACGACATCCCGCCCGTCGCGCAAAACAACGAGACGGACCTGGAAGCTCCTTTTTCATTCAAGTATGCCGCCGTCCATGCGGGACTTGGCTGGATTGGGAAAAATGATGTGGTGATCACCAAACGATACGGTCCGAGAGTGCGATTGTCTGCGATTTTAATCGACGCGCCCTTTGCCTACAGTGAGAAAATCACAGAAAGTCTGTGTCCCGAAACCTGCAGAAACTGTATCGATGCCTGTCCGCACAAAGCCTTGCACGACGTGCGCTGGAATATCGACTCCGTAAGAAGCGATCTCATAGACTACAGGCTTTGCAATGATAAAAGAAGTTTATCAATCAAAACGCTCGGCAGAAAACACGCCTGCGGCCTGTGCATGGCAACCTGCCCGTTTGGAATTTAAAGAAAAGAGGATCAAATCATGAAACGAAAAAAGAAATCACTGACGTTACAAACATCCACTGCCCTGCTCGCCGCTCTGCTTGCGGTAAGCTTAAGCGCCTGCGGCACAGGAAGCAAATCTGACACGAATGTCGGACAAGAGATTTCGAACGGCGCAAACACCGAAGTCTCCGACCAGACGCAGACTGAATCGGCAGAAACTGATACTGATACGACACAGCCAGAAGACAATACCGAAGATGCGGAGAATAGCGCAGAAAATTCTGACACAAATGTCACAAATGGACTGTTGGGACCAGACACGCAAGCCTCCTCCAAAGTCACCGTCATCTTCCAGAAAACCCTCGACGAGACCAAAGCCGACAACGGAACGGTGATCCACACAAACAGCGTACAGATGCCCGTGGTAAGCATCGAGGGTGCGGAGGATATCGCGAAAAAGATCAACGAGGATATCGCGGCATACTACGGCACATTTTCCTGTCAAGATACCGTTTCCATGGCAAAGGAAGACTATGCGGCAAGCCTTGGAGAAGACGGCTGGGACTTCATCATCAGCTACAGCACAGATATCAGCGCGAAGGTGACACGCATGGACGACGCTGTCATATCCTTCGAGATTACTTTTTCTGACTACACCGGCGGCGCGCATGGCAACTACGGCACTGTCGGCAGAAATTATAACGTGAAAACAGGAGACCTAATCGCATTCGATGAACTTGCCGAGGACGATGCTGCCTTTCATGCCACGGTTCTGGATTATATGATCAATCTGGCAGAGACACCCGCTTACAAGAGTAAGCTGTTTGGTCCCCCTTCCAAAAACGATATGGACAGCGTTCTGTTTACCCCTGAAAGCTGGATATTTACCAAAAGCGGTATCAGCTTTTTGGCCGATCCCTATGTCCTTGGCCCCTTTTCCTCCGGAACAATTTACTTTAGACTGCCCTATGAAAAAGCCTATGATCTGGGATTAAAAGAGGATTACTGCTACAACGGCAATTTCGTAGATGAGCGCTATTATATTGACACCTATGACCCGCAAACCGGAGAACAGGTCGTGGACGGTGAGCCCGACTGCTATTTTGATCTGGACGGGGACGGCACGGAGGAAGGGCTCGCCTTGTACGGTCAGGTCGTTGACCCCGCTACCGGGGAAAGCCGCTATGCGTTTTACATTGACGGAAAAGACTATGGAGATGTAATCAATGACGAACTGCAAACTATAAACACCAACGGCTACATGGAAAGCACTTATGCCCTCTATCACGCTGACGGCCCGGACGGCGGTGTACCCGCAATCGCCGTACTGTTCACGGAATTTGGGGAAGGGGAAGACGCAAACGGAGACCCGGTCAGATATCCGCGCTCCTATCTTTTCGGCTACACGAAGGAAAAGGGACTTTATTATCTGTATTCGGAAGATGGGTTTGTGACATTACCGAATCAGTCGTAAAAGTTCCTGTATATAACCACAAAAACGCATGGATATTCTCAGCGCCATGCGTTTTTTCACAAGTAAAATCAAGTAATTTTAACACTGTTTCTGTATGATAAAGGCAGAACAGTCGAAACGAAGGAGAGCATCATGTGCGAATGGCAGCGGCAAATTCAGAAATTGATCGAGGAGATCGACCTGAGTATCAAACAGCAGGACAGCAAGTCTTTATCGCTTAGTTGCCTTGCCGAACAATCAGGGTATTCGGAATTCTACGGCGTCACACCCGGCACATACCGCAAATGCCCGCAACCCGTGGCCCTGCGCACCGTTATCAAGCCCTTCGACTGTTACTTATGCGAAACAGGAGGAAAACTGATGAAAACCAGAACACAGGAAATCAAAACCTATTTTGTAACGATCCCGGCACACAAATTTCTGCACATCGAAAACTATGAAAGCATCGGATACTGGGATTTCTGGCAGAAACAAAGCCTCATTCCCGGACAGGACTGCGAAACGATCTGCGGCCTGTTGGACAGCATCAAAGGAAAACCGGACGATATGGGCGGCAATGACGCAAACAGCGGCAGCGGACAGATCATGGCCTATCGCAACGAACCCGCAGGCAGGATATGCAGTTGGGGCATTCCCCTCGCGGAATGCTACGGCGTACGCCTGCCGATGGATTATGACGGCGAAGTGCCCGCACAGATGCTTCTGACGGATGTGCCGGAAGGCGAATATCTTGTTTTCGAGCACGGCCCTTTTGACTATGAAACGGAAAATTGCAGTGTGGAAGAAAAAATAGAAGCTGCCATGAAAGCATTTGACTACGCCGCTTCCGGCTACTGCCTTGACACGACACCCGGCAGATTGTTCTACTTTTATCATGATCCGCAGCGATTCTGGAAGTATATCAGACCGGTGCGGCGGGCGGATTGAAACGTTGTGGGAATTATCCAAATCAGCCATAACATAGCATGGGATTACGGAGGATAATTCCCAAGACCGCTCTTTTACTTTTATTAGACGGGAGTAACAACAGGTTTGCCGTCTTGATCAACCAATACAGTCAGTCCGGTACCGTTTGCCTTATTATGGGAAGCCATCAGGTAATTTACGCCGGTTTCCGTATCCACGATGACCTTTGCTACATTTACAAGGCCCTGATTATAAACCTCCACAAAGCGTTCTTTCGCCATATGTTCACCCCCTCTCTTTTCTTGCCGCTTGACGTTATGACCATACCACATAAGCGGGGTGCTGTGTTTCAAATTTCCTAAACAAACAGAAATACTTCCTAAATGGAATGGGAGGGAACCTCATGAGCTCCCTCCCATTCTTTTGCGAAGTTCTGTTTTTCCTGTGCGGGAAAGCAGACACTCATGACCGCCAACCCACAGTTTGTTGTGTTTCAAATCTACTGTTTCAATCTGATCCGCTGCCACCAAATAGGCCCGGTGTATGCGGATAAAGCGGTTTCCTAATCGACTTTCCAATTCGTTGAGGCTTCCTAAAAAATCCATTCGGCTGTTGGATGTATGAAGTAAAACATGGTGGGGGATGGCGGCCGTCTCAAAAAAGAGAATATTGCACAAGGGGACATGACGCACCATTTCCCCTGTCCGCAATGTAAACATTTCTGTCGGGTCTTGGCGTTCTGCCAACAGGCGTAAATGGATCTCACACAAACACTGCGACACAGACGGCCCAATTTGCTCTGGTTCTTTTACGATGTAGTCGAATGCCTCCAAGTGATATTGAAAGGTACGCCAAGCCAAATCGCCATAGCCGGTGATATAGACCAGCGTACCATGAGGGTCGCGCCGCCGTAACTCCTGCCCCAGCCGAAAGCCGTCCCATTCTTCATCATTTAATTCTACATCCAAAAAGTAAATTCCGCATCTTTCCCCTTCTGCTGCGGCCAGTAATTCTTGGACATTGGCAGCGCTGCACACAACTTTCATATCATAGTTTTCAACAAATATCCTCCACTCCAAAGCCGTCTGAATTTGATGACGGACAGCTTCCTCGTCATCGCACAAATAAATTCCAATCATGCCCTGCCCTCCACTGTCATCTCCTGCACAAATACCCCATTCTCCCAACTGGTGCCGGTGGAGACATTGGAATAATTCTCTAAAATACGCTGATAGCCGGACAGACCCAATCCCCGTCCCGTTCCTTTTGTAGACCAGCCATCGTCCCACATTTTTCCTGGCTCAATAACATTTGTATAGGAATTTGATACCCGAAGAAACACTTGGCGCTCCCGGGCCAACAGAATGATTTCCACCCAAGGCCGCTCCGTATTCTGTGCCGCCTCCATAGCATTGTCTATCAGAATCCCCAGACAGCGGACAAAATCCCATACATCCATATCCACTGCTGCGATAGGGTAAAGCACCTCCAGACGACAATCTATCCCCTTCTCCCGCATGACTGTGAGCTTGCTCAAAAGGAGGCTTCTCGCTTCCGGCAGCTGTAAGTTTCCAATTTGAGTAGACACCTGAATTTTCTTCCCAAGCCGCCGGTCAAACCCGGCATCCAATTCAGACAAAGTATGGCGCAGTTCCTCCAACTCTCCCTCTCCTGCTTGTTCGGAAAGGCTTGCCAACAGGTTTTTATAATCATGACGAAATGTGCGTACTTCACGGCGGATCATCTCCAGGTCTTGCTCGTAGAGCCGCTGTTGGGCGATAATATCCTGCTGGGCCTGCATTTTCCGGGCGGTGTCTAACTGCTGGGCCAGATAAATAATCAGAACCGCCATCAGGATCACCATCACCGATGCCATCAGATAGTAAAATGGCAGATACTGTGGGTGAACGCCTTTTCCCAAACTAAGGAACACCTCCATGGATGCCTCTAAAGCGAACAGCAGAAGGGCCATCCGCCAGGGCACAGTTTCGCTGTCCAGCAACAGGCGGAACCACCTGCCGAACTGCAGCTTATAAAGCAGCAAGGAGACGACAATGCTGACGCCCAGATACAGACCCAACTGCGCCATGAAGGGGATGCTTTCGCCTGACACCCAGAAAGACATTGTGGCTTCAGCCACCTGGAAGATTCCCGCCATACAGGTGGCGGCAAAGGCCCGCCAGAACCCGAACCGCCACGCCCACCGCACCCACAGGGTACACATAATAAGTACGGCGAAGGAGCTGATGAAATACTGGGATGTTCCCAGCATCGGAACGGTATGTAGTCCGGCGGAAAGCAGAACGGCAATAAGGGGGGATAGAAGCAGGAGAGGCAATTTTTTCAACCGCCGCCACACTGCTCGTTCATCTGTCACCGCCAGCAGATAGACTGTTAGTGCCAGATGCCCTGTCAAGGTATCCAAAAATCCAACTAAAAAAATGTTTAATGAATGCATAATGCTATAAATCTCTCTATAGATAAGCTGAAAATAGTTCCGACACAATCTGCGCCGCCTCTGCCGCCGGATAAAACAGCCTTGCCGAGGCTTCCAGCGCAATATCCGTAATATTCTCATTTTTGAGATAAAACTCTACTTCTGAGGGAGACATTTCCGTTTCCCTCTCTTTCCATGCCTGAATCAGGTCATTCAGCTTCTGAAAATGCGCCATCAGCTGCCCAAAGTCCTGAATCCTGTCAATGGTACTGCTGCCATACGCCTGTTTTTCCAGCTCACATACCGCAATTACCTGCATAGACATCTTTAACTCTCCCGTAATGTCAGAGGCTTCCATCAACACATCGGGACGCTTCTTAAGACAGGCCAGCATATATTCCTTTGCCCCCGCAATATCCTTCTTTGCAAAGTATTCCGCCAGCCGATCCTTGATCTCCGCCGTCTCCCGCTTTTCGTCGGTCATACCGACCTTACACTCATAGACCTTAAGTCCCTGCACCTTTGTCCACACATAGAGCAGAAATTCGGAGATGAAACCGTAGACCCGCTTGTGGTAATCGTCGTACCCGGAGGCGTCTATCTTTCCTTCCGCTTTTTCAAAAATGCCGAACAGCCACTCACAATAAGCGTCGTAAATCTCCTTTTTGCAGACCATCATATTGCCAAAATACGTGCCTTTGCTATGCACCAGCTTCTCAAAGGTCTCATAATACGCGGGATAAGCTTCCCTGATCACTTCCCCCACAACATTCAGATCGTGAATGTTGTAATCCCCTGCATAGCCCTCATAATAACTGAAATTGAGTTTCAGCAGTTTGGAGGTTATGATGTCATGATCGGAAAGGATCTCCTCATATTCCCATTTTGTGAGGATCCGCCCCTCCTCGGTACAGAAATAACGGCGGTAATGACAGATTCCCACATAGTCCGTCGTCCTGATGTTTTTCCAGACCCAGTAGACACCTGTCAGTTCGCCGTAGTAGCAGTTCTTCTCAGAAATGCTGACACCTGTGTCATCTCCAATATAACCCAAATATTCCTTCCCTGCTCTGCCCACCTGCAAAGGCACATAGACAGGATCGCCGGGTGTGGGAAACTTTTTATGTGTCATGGTAAAAATCGTTACGCTCATATCTTCTCCATCTCCGCGTCATTTCCGACTGCGTTTCTCGTCCCACGTCATTGTTTCACAAACGGGAATTTGAAACACACGGTTTTATCGCAATCTACTCCCCTTATTCCTTTATATAGTTTCACACAAGGCAGGAAAATCTTATAACAAAATATAACAAAGTATGACAATCGGGAAACTGTGACATATGTGCAAATATATTATAACGGAGGCTTTTAAGATGGACAAGTACATTTATGACGAAAATAACGGGCTGTTTTTGCAGGTATCGTTAAAAACAAACCTATTTCCTACATTTTCATGAAGTCCTGTTGACAAATAAAAATGACAAGAGTATAATGCAATATGACAATAATAATTGTCAATAGGACAAATGAAGTTGTCATGTGGAGGCGTTGTATGATACTGAGAAATCGTTTGAAAGAACGCAGAGCCGCATTAAATGTCAATCAACAGGAAATGGGACGCTTATGTGGTGTATCAAGGCAAACAATTAGCCTGATTGAACGAGGCGACTATTCGCCGTCTGTCACCCTTGCCCTGACGATTGCAAAAGTGTGCGGCATCACGGTGGAAGAAGTTTTCTATTTACAGGAGGAAGGAAAAAATGGACAATAATGAAATCAAGAAAGCAAATCGGAAAGCTCTACCTAAATTTATGCTCATTATGGCCATAAGTCTAATCGCTGGCGGAGCAATAGGCTTTTGTGCTGCAAGATACGGACTGAACACACTGGCGGGTGGGATGAAAATCGCAGGAACATTTTTTGGTAATTATATTGCCCCGTGGTTGATGTTGGCAATCGCAGTCATCGTACCGGTGGTCTGTATCCCGATTTACCGAAGCGCAAAGAAACTGCTTTTCTCTTGGAACGGTGAAAATGAGGAAATATCAGATACGATTGATAAAAAATTGTCCATCGTGATTTGGTTTACAGGCACAACACTTATCCTCTCTTACTTTCTCATTGCGGCATCCTACGCCAATGGCTTTGAGACTTTAGAAAACGGAAACAATGCTGTGTCATTTTGGGTAGGAATTGTCGGGTTTTTCGCCATAATGATTGAAGCGGTCATTGTCCAACAGAAATGCGTCGATGCAGCCAAGAAAACAAATCCTGAAAAAACAGCATCCGTTTATGATATAAAGTTCCAAAAGAAATGGATGGACAGTTGCGATGAAGCTGAGAAGATAATGATTGGCAAGTGTGCGTTTAAGGCTTATGCCGCTACCAACACAGTTTGTGCGGTTCTGTCCATTGTGCTTGCTATATGTGCGCTCATTTTCGGCATTGGTTATTTACCCTCTCTTATGGTATGCCTTATCTGGATCGTCAACCAGTTGGTATATTGTAAGGAAGCATTAAAGTATTCTGAGGCTGGAAATAAGATTTTCTAATAGAAAAGCAAGAGGACAGGCAATGGAAAATTATTTGTGGGTAGTTGTTATATTGATTATCTTTTTGTGTATCAGAAAAAAACGACGAACAGCGGCAGCTGTGTGGCAAATACAAAACCGAAGAAAACAAAACAAGGAGAGATTGGCTATGAAAGAACTTGCAAAACGATTTATCGGTGAGGAGTGTATTATCTATACGATTACTTCAAATGAGGGCAGCATACAGGGAGTTATAAGGGAAATCGATGACGGCGGTATGATAATCGAAAGCAATTCCGGCGAACGGGAAATTATAAATCTTGATTTTGTTACCCGCATCAGAAAGTATCCAAGAAAGAAAAAACGCCTTGTATTGGACTAAGTGTCTGCCCTGCTCCTGCAACTGCCTGAGCCTATGTGCAGGAGCTTCTCGGACACGCCGATGTAAGTACCACGATGAGCATTTACGCTCACACTACAAGGGAAGCGAAGCGTACTTTCGCCAAAAAAGCCATCATCCTTTCACTGATCGTTTGATACTCATAATCATGCACATAGTGCGGGCAGTCCAATTCTACATATTCCCCTTCCTCAACCTGTGCGATATATTCGATTGGAATATTCCTCCACGTTTCTTTCTCAAAGCCCGTCCCACCGGAACCGTCTGAAATGAATAACAGCATCGGAAGCTGTGGAACGCCCATATTCTGCACTTTTTCAGCATTTTCCTTCACGCGCTCTGCTTCATTTATCATCGTCACAGTTGCTGTCCGACTGTAAAAAACGGCCCGATAGATTTCTTTTTCCTCATCCGACAATGTGCCATGCTTGATGGCGTCACTTTCCGAAATGCCAGGGATCAGGCGCGTAACGCCGATATCAGCCGCAAAGCTTGCGGTCCTCATCAGCGGTATGTTTATCTTCATGCTGTCATAATACGCCGGCACCGCCATATCCAACCCAATGATTGCAGATACCTCGTCGGGATATTTCTGTGCCCAATAGAGGGCTTCCAGTCCTGACATGGAATGCGGGCAAAGGACATAGGGCGCGCTTAATCCTGCGGCAACAAGGGCCGCTCTTGTGTCTTCAAGGATCGAATCAATATCTCTGTCCTTATCAACAACGTCGCTGAACCCGTATCCGAATTTCTCTACCACTGCGATCTGATAACGATCACTTAACAGAGAATAGAGAGATCTAAAATCTAATATAGGAGAGCTGGTACCCCCGCCTGACAGAAAAACAAGCGTTGTATCGCCATTTCCTTCCCGATAGACACTCATATGATGCCCGCCCACTTCAACCATCTGTCCTAACGGCAAACGCAATGCCGCTTCTTTTCTTAAATGGATTCGGTGGTTACCGTATATGATAAGCAGCAAAAGAAGCACTGCCGCCATCGCAATCAACATGATTTTCATGCCCTTTTTTCTTTTTGTCATAGTACCCTTTTCCTCTTTGCACGATTCCCCATCTGTTACGCCCGCTCCCGCTGTCCGTTCAAAATAAGCGCCATCTTCTTCCGCACGTGGAAAAAGGCTGGGATCAAAAAGATATCGGCAAAGATCCACGCCAGCGGATTCGCAAAACGTACCGCGCTGAACCCGAATTTAGGCACCAGCAAAAATCCTGCCAGCGCTCTCGCCAGCATTTCAAATGCGCCTGCAAAGACCGCCAATCTGCTGAAGCCCATCCCCTGAATGAGGAAACGCACGATATTGACCAGCGCCAGCGGAAAATAAAACAGCGCATTCATCTGAATAAAGGAATAGGCGTTCGCAATGATCTGCGTCTCCCCCGCGTCCAAAAACAGTAACAACAGCTGTTTCCCGAACAGAAATACCGCGCCAAACGCAAGCAGAGAATAAATCAGCCCCAACAAAGAGCAGCTTTTCAGTCCTTTGTCCACGCGGTCCAAATCTCCAGCGCCTACATTCTGGCCGCCGTAGGTCGCCATGGTAGAGCCCATCGCGTCAAAGGGACAGACCAGAAGCATACTCACCTTACCGCCCGCCGTGACCGCTGCCACCGCATTAGAATCAATGCTGTTCACCGCGCTCTGCAAGATCACGCTGCCGATGGCGGTAATGGAATACTGCAGTCCCATAGGGATTCCCATATTGCAAAGCTTCGCCGCGTAATCTCTGTCCCATCTGCGCTCGTCCGCAGACAGCTTCAAAATCGCAAATTTTTTACGCATATAGAACAGGCAGGCAAAGCCCGCGATTGCCTGTGACACCACGGTCGCAATCGCCGCACCGCCCACATTCATGTGCAGCACCACGATGCAGAATACATCGAGAAAGATATTCAAAATCGCCGCCGTCACCAGAAACACGACAGGCGTTTTACTGTCTCCCAAAGAACGCAGAATGGCGGCCGTCATATTGTAGAGAAATACCACGGGTATGCCCAGAAAAATAATAATAATGTAATTGTAGGAACCGTCAATGATATTCGCGGGCGTGCGCATCACCTGTAAAATCTGGCGGCAAAGGAGCGACACCACGATCGTGATCACCACTGCAAAGATCACGGACAGCCATACGCTGTTTGCCACAAATCGCTTCAACTGCTCCTCGTGCTTCGCGCCAAACTCCTGCGCAATCGGAATCGCAAAGCCGTTGCAGACGCCCATGCAAAAGCCGATGATCAGAAAGTTGACGGAACCCGTGGCGCCCACTGCCGCCAGCGCATCCACGCCCAGATAATGTCCCACGATCACCGCGTCCATCATACTGTAGAACTGCTGAAATACCAGCCCGAACAAAAGGGGCACCGCAAATCCCAGAATCAGCTTCATGGGGCTGCCCTTCGTCATATCCTTTTCCATCATACTCTCCATTCCAGTGCAAAATTTCAAATACTTTTTTCACTTTATCATACTTTTATAAAAACACAAGTACCTAAATGAAAGAAAAAATTAAATTTTGAAATTTTGAAAGTGCAAAAAAGCGATTGACAGTGCTAGGGGAATGTATTAGAATGTTATCACTTTACGCAAAATAGAAGAGTGCTGTCGAAGCCCGCCGGCGCGGCGTTTTTACAAAATCGGAGGACCATTATGACCACCGCAAATGACAAAAACAGATTTTATTCCCAGATTATAAAGCTGGTGATTCCCATCGTCATTCAAAATCTTTTAAGCGCGGCTGTCAGCTCCGCAGATGTGGTGATGCTCAATTATGTAGGACAGTCTTCCATCTCCGCCGTATCGCTGGCGGCAAACTATGCAAGCGTGCTCTTTATGATCTACTACGGTCTGGGCACAGGTGCCTCCATGTTAAGTGCGCAGTACTGGGGAAAGGGAGACCTCCAGCCGATCCGTGCCATTCAGGGCATTGCCATGCGGTTTTCCCTGATCATATCCCTCTGTTTTTCCGCCGCAGCTTTTTTTGCACCGCAATGGTTGATGAAGCTTTTTACAAATGATGCGGAGCTGATCGCCATCGGTGCGGAGTACCTGCGCGTAATGGCAGTCACCTATCTCTGCTGGGGAATCATTGAAGTTTATCTGGCGATCCTTCGGAGCATCGGACGGGTCACCGTTTCCATGATCCTCAATGTCATGGCTTTTACCCTGAATATTTTCTTAAACGCCGTATTTATCTTCGGACTGTTTGGCGCGCCCAAGCTTGGCGCCAGAGGCGTTGCCATCGCCACTGCGCTCTCCCGCATCATAGAACTTTTAGGCTGCATCATCGTATCCTGGCGCAGTACGGATATCAAACTGAAATTCAGTTATATGTTCCTGAAAAGCAAACTTCTCTTTCAAGATTTCATCAGACTGTCCCTGCCTGCCCTCGTCAATGACCTGGCTTGGAGCGTCGCCTTTTCCATGTACTCCGTGATCCTGGGGCATATGGGCTCCGATGCGGTGGCCGCCAATTCACTGGTCGTTGTTGTCCGCAATTTCGGCACCGTGCTCTGCTTTGGCACCGCCAGCGCGGGTGGGATTTTACTGGGAAATGTAATGGGAGAAAATGACATGGAGCGCGCCAAAGAGTACGCCTCCAAGCTGATGAAACTGACGATCATCACCGGGGCCATCGGCGGCCTGATGGTGCTTGCAGCCACGCCCTTCGTGCTGCATTTTGCAAAGCTTTCCGAGACCGCCATGGGTTATCTTAAGGTGATGCTGCTCATCAACACCTACTATATCATGGGAGCCGCCGTCAATACGACGTTGATCGCAGGCGTGTTCCGCGCAGGCGGAGACAGCCGCTTCGGTCTGATCTGCGATGTGATCGATATGTGGGTCTATGCGGTACCGCTCGGCTTCTTGGCTGCCTTTGTCTTTAAGCTGCCCGTTCTCTGGGTCTATTTTTTGCTGTGCACCGACGAATTTGTCAAATGGCCCTGGGTCATCAAGCACTACCGCAGCGGCAAGTGGTTAAAAAATATCACAAGGGATGACCTGTTTGCACCATAGCGCGGAAGTCTTTTCTGCTGTACACTTCCAGCTTCTGGTAAATATGCGTCACATGCTTTTTCACCGTTGTCTCGGCAATAAAAAGTTCCTCGCCGATCTGTCTGTTGGTGTGCCCCCTGTAGAGGAGCCACGCCACCTCCAGCTCCCGTTCGGAAAGCCCGCTTCCTTCGCAGACATGCAGGAAATCCGCATAAATCTCCTCGTAGCTTCTGATGTTCGCCGCACTTCTACCCATCGTCTTCTCTGTCGTGGTCTTTTGCCGCGATTCACCAGTCTCCTTTTCTGCTGCAGCACTCCTGACGTCTCCTGCCTCGGTCCGCTCACACTGCCCTTGTCGAAGTGCTCCGCCTTCTTTCCTGATCTGCTCACTCACCCGCACATAGAGCACGAGAACCACTGCCAGTGTCACGCCAAGAAAGAGTGTCGTCAGAGTTGCGACGCCCCAGTTTCGTCTTTCTCCGAACACGCCCGCCTGATACAACAGCATGACCGTCAAAAGCAGCACATATCCTAAGCCGAGCACCAATCTGAGCACACGTTTTCTCATGCTCACGTATCTCCATCATTTCTACTGTCTGTATTGTCAGTTGTTCCCACTTCGATATTGTTATTGCACGCTATTTCGTTTCTATTTGTCTCCTCCGGCGAATCCATTCCCATATAGTCTATGATTCGCCGCTTCACTTCCATCTGCAATGGCAAAAGCAGCATCTCGATCACTGTCGCGTAGAGCACGGTCAGGATCGCTACGGCCAGCTTAGGCCCAAGCATCGCCAGACTGGAAAGTTCCCTCATAATCATAATGAAGGTGCAAAGCATCGCTAAAATGCCCGCGCAGAACACCTGCCGCTGCAGCATTTCCAGCACATCCTGTGTCCGTCTGAGTTCACTCAAATGGCAGGAATAGCTTTTTTTCAACAGTTGGAAAGCCCGTATAAACTCCCGCCACACACCGCCTCTGACTAGCAACGGCACGGTAAATACCAAAATGATGACAAACGACGGCATATTGAACAGAAAGGAGGCCGCCTGAAGTAACCCCCCCTCCTGCCCAAAGCCGCCTTCCGCCACAAGCAGGATCAATATGCCAAACAGGATGCTGATCATCTCCATAATCATAGTAAACTCCTCCGTTCTTCCATGCTATATTCCATACGACAGTTCCCAATTTTTACCCTATGCCACTTTTCCAGTCATCTGTATCTTTATATAAAAAGCATAGCATAGACCGCACGGAAAACACCATACTACCTTTTATAAAATAAGTAGTATTTCCCATAAGCAGACTCAAAATGCTGCTTATTCGCACAAAAAGAGCCTGCCCACAGGCAAGCTCTCTGATTCTTTAGTATTTGGTTAAAAACTGTCTCGTCCGCTCCTCCCGCGGATGATCGATGACCTGCTTCGGATCACCCTGTTCCACGATCACACCCTCGTCCATAAAAATGATTTGATCCGCCACATCCCTGGCAAAGGCCATCTCATGCGTGACGATGATCATCGTCATGTGCTGCTCGGCAAGTCCCCGAATCACCTTTAGCACCTCGCCCGTCAGCTCCGGGTCAAGCGCTGAGGTCGGTTCGTCAAAGCAGAGGATATCGGGCTGAAGCGCAAGCGCCCTGGCGATCGCCACACGCTGCTGCTGTCCGCCGGAAAGCTGATGCGGATAATGTTCCATGCGCTCCGCCAGCCCCATTCTGTTAAGCAGTTCTTTCCCGTGGGCTTCGATCTCCCCGTAGATTTCCTTTTTCTTCTGCTTAAAATCAGGCCGCTCCTTTGCCAGCAGCTTTTCCGCCAACGTCACGTTTTCCAACGCCGTATACTGCGGGAACAGATGAAACGCCTGAAACACCATGCCGAAATGCAGCCGCTTGGTGCGCAGATCTTTCTCCTGTCCTTCTATGGGATGGTCCGCATCAAACAGCGTTTCTCCCTTTACCGTGATGGACCCGCTGTCCGGCGTCTCCAGAAAATTCAGGCACCGCAGAAGCGTCGTCTTTCCCGAGCCGGAAGAACCGATGATGGCAAGCGCCTTTCCTTCTTCCAACGTAAAACTCACATCGTCAAGAACATTCGTGGAACCGAAATGTTTCCCGATATTTTTGACCTCTAAAACCGCCATACAACGTCCTTCCTTTCAACGTTCCACAGTTCAGCGAAAGTAAGATAATTTTTGTTCGATGTAGCGAAACAGAAGCGTCAATATCCCCACAAACAGCAGATAGAAAACGCCTGTATAAAAGAGCGGCCAGGTGATTCCGCTGCTTTTCATAAAGGAATAGCCTGCAAACGTCAATTCATAGGCCGCGATGATCCGCGCCAGCGACGTATCCTTTACCAAGGTAATGATCTCATTGGACATGGGCGGCACCACGCGCTTTACCATCTGTAAGAGCGTGACCTTAAAAAAGATCTGGCTCTTTGTCATGCCAAGCACTTCTCCTGCCTCCCGCTGTCCCACGGGAACGCCCTCGATCCCGCCGCGGAAGATGACCGAAAAGTAGCAGGCGTAGTTGATGGAAAAAGCCACCACGGTCGCCGTGATCCGCCCTGCCTCACTGCCGCTCCAGATATTGTGGGAAAGCCACAGGCCCGGACCGTAGAAAATAATAATGAGCTGCAGCATCAACGGCGTACCCCGTATGATCCATACAAGCGTTCCCACAAGCCCACGCAGTATCTTCCACCTGCTCATCGCGCCAAACGCCAGAATCAGTCCCAGAGGCAGCGCGAAAAGCAGCGTAAAAAGAAAGATCTGAAAGGTGGTCCAGAGACCACCCAGCAGCGATTGTGTCACACTGAAAAACATAACTTGCTCTCCTGTATCTGCGCCTTATTTCCCGGGCACAACGACCACCTGCGCATTATTGCAGTATGCGTTCGTGCACTCCATAGCGCTCGTTACCTCATCTGTCAAGGTCATGCCGTTCCAAACCACGTCGATGTTCTTGGAATCCAGCTCCATGATCTTATTATCCCAGTCAATTACCACAAACTGCACTTCCACGCCCAGCTTATCCGCCACCATGCGCGCCATATCCGCATCGAAACCGATCCACTCACCGGAAGCATCCTTGTAATCCATGGGCTCAAACTCCGTGATGCCTACGATCAGCGTTCCCTTCCCCTGAATGTAAGCCACGTCACCGGAACCGTTGTCCGTATACTCACTCGCCTTCTGCTCGATCAATGCCTCCTGTACGCCATAGGTTTCAGCCGTTTTCTGCATGGAACCGTCCGTATAGCTCTCCGCAAACACAGCATTGATATAGGAAGCCAAATCGGAACCCTTACGGCAGCCTGCGCCATACTTCTCTGTGGTCAACTCATCCGTATGTACCAGATCCGGGTAGCTGGTGCCTTCTCCAATCATGGCCCCCGCCATCAAAAGGTCGATGATCGCGGCATCCGACGTCCCCGAAGCCACCTCCATCAGAGCATCCGCCTGAGAAGCCACACTGTTCATCTGAAAGCCTTTCTCCTGCGCTACTGCCTCGCCCGCAGAGCCTGCCTCCACGGCATATACCATATCCTTGCTCTCCTTTTCGCCGCCGCAGCCCGTGAGGACCGCACATACCGCAGTGGAAAGCATCAACAAAACTGCTAATCTCTTTTTCATAGCTTTTTCCTCCCAAATCATCTCAAACACTTTGTCTTTATTCCGCCGTTGCTTCCTCTGTATACTTCACAGCCAGATCGTTGATCGTGCCGTCCGCAAGCATCTTCTCGATGGAAGCGTTGATCTTATCAAGCAGCTCCGTGTTGCCCTTCTGCACCGCGATCGCGTACTCCTCAGACTCAAACGCCGAAGCATCCTCCACGATCTTTAACCCTTCGTTGTCGCCGACATACTTCTGTGCCGTTGCAGAATCAAGCACGACCACGTCGCACTTGCCGTTCACCAGCTCCATAACTGCCTCCGTACCCTTCTTAAACGCCTCATAGGTGTAGCCCATATCCTGCACGCAGACTTCACCGGTGTAGCCCTGGATCACACAGATTTTCTTGTCCGCCATATCCGCCGCCGTGGCAATATCGGAATCTTCCTTCACGATCATGACCTGCGTCGCCGTGTAGTAGGGTGTGGAGAAATCCACCGTTTCCTTTCTCTCGTCAGTCGCTGTCATACCTGCGATGACCGCATCGATCTGCCCATTCTGAAGCGCTACCAGCAGAGAGTCAAACTCCATGCTCTCCATCTTGACTTCCATGCCGTTGTCCGCGCCGATCCTCTGCGCAATCGCCATATCAATGCCGTCAAACTCTCCGAGCACACCGTTTGAGGTGACATACTCGAAGGGCGGGAACTCCGGGTTGGTGCCAAAGGTGATGACATTGCCCTTTGCGGAATCACCGCCGCAGGCTGTCAGAGTGCACACCGCCAGAACTGCGGTAAGTGCCATTGTCAGAAATTTCGTTGTCTTTTTCATAATTTTTCTCCTCCTTTTTACTTCTATCTATTACAATCGCAGTATATCGCGGTTATAATACTTTTGACAAGAAGTTTTTCGTTCGCTCATTCTTTGGATTGCCGAACACTTCTTCCGGCGTACCGCTCTCCATGACCACACCCTGGTCGATGAACAGCACGCGGGACGCCACTTCTCTGGCAAATCCCATCTCGTGGGTCACAATCACCATGGTCATACCGGACTTTGCCAGATCCTTCATCACATCGAGCACTTCACCCACCATCTCCGGATCGAGTGCCGACGTCGGTTCGTCAAAGAGCATGATCTCAGGATCCATCGCCAGCGCTCTCGCAATCGCCACACGCTGCTTCTGTCCGCCCGAAAGCTGTGCCGGGTATGCGTTTGCTTTCTCTCCCAGATTGACTCTCTCTAAAAGTTCCTGTCCCCGTTTCACCGCCTGCTCCTTTGTCATTTTCTTTAAAAGGACAGGAGCCAGCGTGATATTATCCATAATGGTCAGATGCGGGAACAGATTAAACTGCTGAAACACCATCCCCATCTTCTGCCGCACGCGATTGACATTGACTTTCGGAGACGTAATCAGCTCGTCGTCCACGTAGATTTCACCCTCGGTAGCTGTTTCCAGCAAATTTAAGCAACGCAGGAAAGTGCTTTTGCCCGAGCCGGAGGGACCGATCACCACCACTACCTCACCCTGCTCAATGTGCTCGTCAATCCCGTCTAAAACCGTCAGATCCTCAAATTTTTTATGTAGGTTGTTTACTTTGATCATCCTCAAAACTCCATCTGCTGCTGACTGCCGTTCCAAAAAACGCCTCTTTTTACCGTCTTCCCATCCTACTAATGCGCATCGGCCCTGCGCAGCCTGTTTTCGATCTGTTTCAGTACCAGCGTCAATATTTTAATCAATACGTAGTAAATGACAGCGGTTCCTATGAGCGGCATAAAGGCAATGAAGGTCGCGCTTTTAATAAAATCTCCCGCTTTCTGAATATCCATCAAGCCCACATAACCGACAATGGCCGTCTCCTTGATCAGCACAATAAACTCATTGCACAACGCGGGAAAGATGTTTTTTACCGCCTGGGGAATGACGATCCTGCTCATGGTCTGAAAAGCGTTTAAGCCCAGCGATCTGCCTGCCTCCGTCTGCCCCTTATCGATCGAGAGGATACCGGCCCGAATGATTTCCGATACATAAGCACCCGAGTTGACGCCAAAGGCGATCGCCGCAATGATCCACTTATCCAGCTGCACGGAGGCAAAAATCACGAAATAAATGATCATGAGCTGTGTCACCGAGGGCGTTCCCCTGATCACATCCGTATATATGCCGCCAAGCAGCCGCAGCCCCCTTTTTCTGGAAAGGTTACACATCGCAATCAGCATGCCGATCAGGATTCCAATCACAATTGCCAAAAGAGAAACCTTTATGGTCACGCCGATACCACTCAATAACAACTTATATCGGTCTTCCTTTATAAAACATTTATAAAAGAGATCGCTAAATTCCGCCATCGCCATCAATCCTTTCCGAGCAGCGCTTTCCACTCTGCCAATATCTCCTCACACTTCTCCGTATCGATATCCTCCACGGCATTTTGCAGCTTCTCAAACACTTCCCGCTGTTTCTTGTCGTAAGAATATTGCGCCATGTCCTGAATCACCTTCTCCATGGCATCCATATCCAGATTCTCCATGGCTTCTTCCATCGCTGCAAAGAGATCCTTGATTTCTCCCTGATTCGCCGCCCTGCCGCCTTGTTCCTCTGCGGCTTTCGTAAAGTAAGGTGCCAGGATCCCCTTATAGAACATATACTCCTCTAACATGCCCGGCGTGATCTTGTGAATCAGCGCAGCGTTCTCCGCGTTGCCTGCCGCTTCCATCTGTTCCGCCGTATGCGCCAGATCCATAGCGCCAATCTGCCTGGACGCACTCTTTAACGCGTGTACCTCGACCGTATACTCCCGCCACATCTCTTTCTGCTCATACTCCTGTATGAGAGCGCATTTCTTATCGATGACACGGTAATACTCCTTTAAGACAGACCAGAACAGTTCCTCATTGCCCAGGAAACTCATCGCCTTTTGCACATCCAGCCCGTCGATCTCGATATTCGTAGCCATCTGCGCTGTCCCTTCCTTGTGAACAGGACGGGGACCCTGTACCTTCCTTCTGAGCTTTTCGATTTTTTCCGGAGGCAGCCATTTCTGCAGTTTGGAGACAATGACGCGCATCTCGATCGGTTTCGCCACCATATCGTTCATGCCCTCGCTGATAAACATCTCCGCCGTGCCTTCTACCGCATTTGCCGTGAGTGCAACGATGGGCACCTGCCCGTTATTGCCAAGCAGTCTGCGAATGACGCGGGTAGTCTCCACGCCGTCCATCTCCGGCATCATATGATCCATAAAGATAATGTCGTAACGTTTGTCCGTCACCTTGAGCACTGCCTCTTTGCCGCTCAAAGCCGTATCGATCTTCATTTGTAAAGGATTTAAAAGTCCCTTTACCACCGTCAGATTGATCGCGTTGTCGTCCACCACCAAAATCTCTGCCGTAGGCGCCACGAAATCAAAGTCTTCCGCTTCCGTCAGAGAAAAAGCCGTATTGTCTTCCCTGCCGTTAAAAATATTGGAAAGCCCCAAAATATAGAGCGGTTTTTTTATCACGCGCAGATTCGGCAGATCGTAAGAGCGCACCGAACGGTAATTTGTGAGCAGTATGCCATTGACATCCGGATTCAACTTCAAAAAATACTGCACGCCTTCCGTGAACAAAGGCTGTTCTATAAACAGGAAACCGATCTGCTTTTCCTTCACGATATTTAAGAACTCCTCGGATTCCAGCCGCTCGTAGGAAACGCCGAGTTTCTCCATATCGCCGGCAAGCTCACTCGCGATATAATCGCTCTTGATCAATCCTGCTGCCACCAGATTTTCTTTCAGCTTCTCAACACTGTGGGCATTGTTTATTATCTTTTGCGGAATGACAAAGGAAAACGTGGAACCCTTTCCATATTCGCTGTCCACATGGATCTTTCCATTCATCAGCGTCACGAGCTGCTTACAGATCGCAAGCCCAAGCCCCGTCCCCTCGATATTGCGGTTTCTTTTGCTGTCCAGTTGCTGGAAGGATCGAAAGAGCTTGTTGATATCGCTCTCTTTAATGCCGCTTCCCGTATCCGTGATGGAAACCGACAGCTCTATCGTCTCCTCGTCTGTCTGCCAAAAATCCACCTTCACATGGACATTTCCTTCTTTGGTAAACTTGACCGCATTATTGGCCAGATTCACCATTACCTGCTTGATGCGAATATTATCGCCGTACAGTCCGGTCGGCAGATCGGGATTCACATCCACCGTCAGTTCCAGTTCTTTGCTGCCGATACGTGTCATGATGATATTGGACACATCATTGATCACGGACATGGGCTCGTATTCCACATCGCTGATATCCATCTTGCCGGACTCGATCTTGGAAAAGTCCAGAATATCATTGATGATGGTAAGCAGCGTCTGCCCGGAGGATTTGATCTGTCCAATATATTCCCTTGCCGCCGGCGTAAGTTCCTCCCTGAGCGCCATCTCCGCCATGCCGATCACCGCATTCATGGGCGTGCGGATCTCATGGCTCATGTTTGCCAGAAAGTCCGATTTCATGCTGGAACTCTTGCTCAGCTCCATATTTTTCATATGTACCTGGTGTTTGCTGAATGCCACATCCGAAAGCACATTCGCGATCGTGTAGAGTGCATTGGACACCTTGTCGATCGTCTTTTTATCTACAATACGGATATCCTTTGCCGTTTCGATCAGCTTGTCTGCCTCTACCCCGAGTTTTTCCCCCACCTGCCTGAGGTGCTGTTCTTCCAACGGAATGGTCAAAAGCTGCCCGCCGATGATACATCCCACTATCGTCCCATGCGCCATGATGGGCGCTGCAAACTCAACCAGACCTGCATGGCAGAAATAGGCACAGGCAGCCCTCGCCTTTGCCGCTTTCTCCGCTCCCAGTCTGTCACATTTTGCGCACTGTTCTACGCCGATTTTTGTGCTCCTGATATACTTGAAGCAAAAATCGCACCCTCCGGAAGACTTAGTGACCGCATTGCCGTGCACGTCTGTGATAATGGCCGCGATCCCGGACATATCCGAAAAAGCATCCTGTACCTTTTGCAGGGTTTCCAAATCAATCAAGTCTGTTAAATTATATTCATCCTCAATGATTGCCATTGCTTTCTCCCTTTGTCAAGTCCTGTCTGCCTAACCCAACACACCCTTGATGGTAGATGAAAGTTTTTCCATGTCGATCGGTTTTGTGAGATATCCCTGCGGTTTTAACGACAGGACTTCGAGGATCTTTTTCTTATCGGTCACTCCGGTCAAAAAGACCACGGGCAGATTCGCCGTTGCCTGATTTTCTCGGATCTTGGTGAGGACCTCGGCGCCGTTTTCCATCGGCATCTCATAATCCAGCAATACCATATCCGTCTTCTTTGACTCCAGGAATTTCAAGGCGATCTTGCCGCTGATAGCGGTAGCCACATCGTAACGCTCCGCCAGATACCCCTTCAAGAGCTTTAGCACACTGCTGTCATCATCCACAACAAGGATGTGCTTTTTGCGCGCCAATTCTGCCTGCAGTGCTTTCTCCTTTTCTTCTTCTTTGGCGATCTGTGCCAGAAGCTGTTCCGCCACACGCATGACATCCTTCGTTTTGATATCGTCCTTTTTGACCGTCACGGATCGGCTGTCGTCTCCGACATGAGGACGTTTTTCCTCAAGCAGCTTAACAATACCTTCTTCCAGCTTTTGGGAAGAAAGAGGCTTTCTGAACATATGCACTTCCATGGTGGGCGCAATACGATCGAACTGATCGCACTCCTCTGCATCCCCTACGATGATGATTGGGATCCGTTTTTCCGCTATCTTTCGTTCCACATTGACAAAGCGCTTCAAATCGTCAGGTTTTTCTCCATACAGGCAATAGACGATCGCGTCCGGTTGTATGTACTTTACATGATTTACAATGTCATCATAGCGGTCTGAAGTACTCAGACACTCAAAGCTGAAATCCATGTAGGTAAAAAACTCGTTGATGATCATTTTATTGTTTCCCGTTAGCAATACCTTATACTTCATCGTATTTTACTCCTTTTCCCCACGTTGATACAAATACAGATACACCCACTTTTCTCAACCATGTATTATACCATTTTTTACATCTTTTTGCATCCTTTTTTATCACTCAAAATATCGATCCAAACCATTCGTAATGCCATCAACGATCTGCCACTGTATTTTCCGAACCGTTGGCATGAATCCTGACAAGGACATCCGCGTTATTATCATTGGCAATCGCCGCCCGCTCTGCATTGCTGATATTCACGTCATTGGTGGTCCTTCCTGTTATCCTGAAAAAACCTCCTGAACTTTTGAGGTTCAGGAGGTTGATCGCCATTATTGTACTTTTGCGCCGCAGGATTGGCAAAATGCAACGCCTGCTCCCAGCTCTGCTCCACATTGCTGGCAAAACTTTGATTTTCCCTGACTTTGTGCGGCTGCCGCAGCAGCTGCTTCCTGCCGTTTTGCCGCCTCAGCCGCAAGCCGTTCCTCCTCCTGCCGCTTAGCTTCCTCTATCTCTTTCTTTTTCGCTTCCGCTTCCGCTAACATGCTTTCCGGCACGGGTGTTCCGCAAGAAATACAGAACTTGCTGTCAAGTCCAATCGGTCCCCCGCACTTTGCACAGTATCCAACCACAATTCCCTTTTTAGACTGACTGCCCTTGCTCAAATTACTGATATTTTCTGCCACAGTGCCTGCTGCCTGCGTCACTGCACCGGAAACCTGATTCAATACGTTCTTTGCACCGCTTCCGGTCAATAAAGCAAGCAGATCCGTCTCCAACTGCGCCACACCCAAAACCGCCAATCCCGTCAACAGGATCGACAAAATCAGCACGATGATATTGATCACAAACCAGGGCGTCGTCTTAAACGTACAGTAAGCTTCTTCCGCAGTCTTTTTCGCAGTTGACCGGAAAATAAACCAGACGATCAAATCCACTCCCGATCCCGCCAAAACAATGATTGCCGTCATCTTGTCCTGAAATTTTTTGATGATCAGCAAAACCAGCGCCGCGATCGGAATCAGCAGACAGATCAGCATCACCGGATGGGGATCCACAATTGTTTGTCCACCGGATTTTATGCCGCCAACTGCCGTCATCACACTGACCTTGAGATCTTCCCCGGAACACGACACCAAAAAAGACGGGCAAAACACGAAGATGATGCAAAGCACCATCAAAACCCGCAATACATTCTTTATCGTCGTATATACAGGTTTTCCTCCGCCCGCAGTTACCATTTCATTCTCGTTCATTCACTTTCTCCTTCCTCACTGTTCCCTCATTTTTTACCCGAAAACATATTTTGTATATTTTACACGCTAATATGACAAAAGTCAACATTTGCCGCCAATGTGTAATCCGTATACCGCGTCATTTGGCAATAGAAATGCCGTGTTCTATAAGGCATTCCATATCACAAAAAATATCAAGATATTTCCCCATGCGTTACCCGTTTTCTCACGGATCACCAAAGAGCCGTATATGAGGATTATCAGATACCCGATCACATTAAAAGGCAAAGACGCGCCTAGAATTTCCTTTGTCAAAAACATCCCCTGAAACGGTAGAAAACCATGAATTTCATTCACGGCAAAAAGGAACACCACCGTCGGCACAGAAACCAACAGACAGCCGGCGATCGACTGCAGAGCATGATGCCAAACCAGTCCGTATGTCGAAAGTTTTTCCTGATTCTTTAACAAAACGATCAAGATCCCCAGACAGGACATACCAAACTGTATGAGCAAAACCGGCAAAAACCGTAGCAGCAGCGGCTGCGATACATCACGCCCGTAGTCCATGATCGTTCCTTCCGGAGTAAGATACAATGCCGCGGAAATAAAGCTGACAGTCAGTATGACGGCAATGTCCTTTTTTATGTGTTTTTTGCTATCTTTTGCAGAGTCATTCATTGTTGTTCTTTCCTCACCGATATTTATCGTTGCATAAAAATATATCATTTTTCCTGGCTGATTGCCACAAAAACACCTTTTCAAGCTGAAAGTAAGCCAACACGATTGCATTTATCTTGCAAACGTAGTATTCTATACTACAGCAGGCAGTTAACACAACCTCATTTAACTGCCGCCAAAATCCATGATATAAGGAAGACATTTCATATGGGAGAAACATTTCATATTATCAGCGACGGCTCCTGCGATCTGCCAACCACGCTGACGCAGGAAAAAAACATCACTGTCGTACCTTTTTATGTATCCTTTGACGAGGAACACTACCTGAAAGAAACTGTAGACATTGCCGTCCGCGACTTCTATCAGATGATGGTGGATAAAAAGGGCGTATATCCCAAATCCTCCATGCCCTCCATTCAGGATTATGCGGAGGTTTTCCGGCCTTTTGCCGAAAATGACATTCCTGTCATATGTATTTGCATCACGACCAAATTCAGCGGTTCCCTGCAGTCTGCGCAAAATGCCAAAGAACTTGTTTTGGAAAAATATCCGCAAGCCAGGATCACTGTCCTTGACTCTACCGTTGATACGGTTTTACAGGGTCAGTTCGTTCTGGAAGCAGTCAGTCTGCGGGATCACGGCGTCAGCTATCACGATGCCATCACACGGCTTAACGCCATCAAAAGTACCGGCAGAATCTTTTTTACCGTAGGAAATATGGAATATCTTAGGCACGGGGGACGTATCGGAAAAGTGGCTGCCATTGCAGGCGGCGCGCTGGATATCCGCCCTGTTATTACCCTGAAACAGGGAGAAATCTTTCCCTCAGGGCTTGACCGGGGACGGAAACGCACGCTGAAAAAAGTCATGAATCTCCTTCTGGAATACTTGCAGGAAAGCTCGCTCGGCATCGATCGCTACAGCCTCGTCGTCGGGTACGGCTATGATAAAGAGGAAGGCATCGCCTTCCGCGATCAGGCGCTTTCTACCCTGCGTGAAAAGGGGTATGCCATAGACGAGATCCCCGTCTTTCAGATCGGGGCCACGATCGGCGTGCATACCGGTCCTTATCCACTGGGGTTTGGGGTTATAGAGAGAGGGATCGCTGAGTCTCAGTGATTATGTACAACACAAAATAATGGCATACGCGAAAGGAGCGTATCATGAAGATACATATTCGTGAAATGACCGCTGAAGACATC
>CAJTKA010000034.1 GCA_910576815.1 uncultured Lachnospiraceae bacterium | reverse complement strand
AGAGTCATCATCGCCGCGATCGCCGTGTTGTATTTCAGATTCTCAAAATCACTGCTGACTTTCTTAATGGTCTGGTGCATCTTGATTTCCATGTCGGCGGAGTAGTCCATCCCGTCCGTCAGAATATCCTGCAGCTTCCACACTCTCTCCAGGAATCTGCGGCACCCCTTCACGCCGTCCTCGCTCCAGCCTGCACTCAGTTCAAAGGCACCGATAAACATCTCGTATGTGCGCAGCGTGTCCGCACCGTACTCCGTCACGATATCGTCAGGGTTCACCACATTGCCAAGGGACTTGGACATCTTGACGACAGGGTGATCCGCCATCTCGCCGAACTTTTCTTTTAACGCTTCTTTTGCCGCTTTCTCGCTGCCGTGCTCCTTAAGGAGCGCCTCCTGCTCTGCCGCAGGCAGATTCGAGAAGCAGTGCGGATTCAATCCTAAGATCATGCCGTGAGAGGTTCTCTTTGCGTAAGGTTCCGGGCAAGGCACCACCTTCTCGTCATAGAGGAACTTATGCCAGAAGCGGGAATACAACAGATGCAGGGTCGTATGCTCCATACCGCCGTTGTACCAGTCCACAGGCATCCAGTAATCCAATGCTTCCTTGCTTGCCAGCGCGTTCTCATTCTTCGGATCCGTATAGCGCAGGAAGTACCAAGACGATCCCGCCCACTGGGGCATGGTGTCCGTCTCCCGCTTTGCGGGGCCGCCACAGCAGGGGCAGGTTGTATTGACCCAATCAGTCATTGCTGCCAGAGGCGATTCGCCCGTGTCGGTCGGCATATAGCTCTCCACCTCAGGAAGCTCCAGAGGCAACTCACTCTCATCAAGCGGCACAAAACCGCATTTTTCGCATTCTACAATGGGGATCGGCTCGCCCCAGTAACGCTGTCTGGAGAAGACCCAGTCACGCAGCTTGAAGTTGGTCTTGGCGCAGCCCACGCCCTTCTCCTCCAAAAAGGCGATCATCTTCTCTTTGGCTTCCGCCACCGAAAGCCCGTTGATGAAGTCAGAGTTGACCAGCGTGCCTTCCGCCACGTCCGTGTAGACTTCCTCCTGCACGTCTTTGCCGCCGGCTACCACCTCGACGATGGGCAGCCCGAACTTTTTGGCAAACTCCCAGTCTCTTTCATCATGAGCAGGCACTGCCATGATCGCGCCCGTGCCGTAGCTCATCAGCACATAGTCAGAAATATAGATGGGGATCTCTTTGCCGTTCACAGGATTGACCGCCGATAAGCCGTCGATACGCACGCCTGTCTTCTCCTTTGCCAGCTCCGCACGCTCAAAATCGGACTTTCTCGCCGCCTGCTCCCTGTAAGCGCAGATATCATCCCAGTTTTTCAATTCATCCTTATACTTATCAATGATCGGATGCTCCGGCGACACTACCATATAAGTCGCGCCAAACAAGGTATCACAGCGGGTCGTATAGACACGCAGCTTATCTTCCTTATCCTTGATGGAAAAATCCACCTCCGCACCCATGGACTTGCCGATCCAGTTCTTCTGAGACACTTTGACACGCTCCACATAGTCCACCGTGTCAAGCCCCTCGATCAGCTTATCGGCATATTCCGTGATCTTTAACATCCACTGGCTCTTTACCTTGCGGACTACCTCCGCACCGCAGCGCTCACAGACGCCGTTCACCACTTCCTCGTTGGCAAGTCCGACCTTACAGGACGTACACCAGTTGATCGGCATCTCAGACTTATAAGCAAGCCCCGCCTTAAACAGTTTGAGGAAGATCCACTGCGTCCATTTATAGTAATTAGGGTCTGTGGTATTGACCTCTCTCTCCCAGTCAAAGGAATAGCCCAAAGAGTGCAGCTGACTCTTAAAGCGTGCCACATTATTCTTGGTTACGATCTTCGGGTGGATATGGTTTTTGATCGCATAATTTTCCGTGGGCAGACCGAACGCGTCCCAGCCCATGGGATAGAGCACGTTGTAGCCCTGCATCCTCCGTTTTCTCGCCACAATGTCAAGCGCCGTATAGGGACGCGGATGTCCCACGTGCAGTCCCTGCCCCGAGGGGTAAGGGAACTCCACCAGCGCGTAATATTTCGGTTTGGAATAGTCCTCCGAGGTCTGGAACGCCTTCTCGTCATCCCAGATTTTCTGCCATTTTGTCTCCACTTCTCTGTGATTGTAAATATCCGCCATGTAATATCCAACCTTTCCCGCCGTATTTTCGGCTATATCTTACCGCGATTTCCCGCAGGTCATGCGCAATCTGCCGCAGTTTCCGCGATTCTTCTCATACCCTTCTCATTTTATTATACTTATGGGATTTGTCAACAGTTATTTCCTCCCTTTCTGAACCTGATAGCATCGAAACAGACAGAGCCACTGAATATAAAGCGTGACGCCGTCTTCATGATCCTGATACAGACCAGCCTGCCTTAAGGCCGCAGACACCTGTCTTTTGGTGAGCAGCCCGCCCTTCCCGGTAATACCGTACTTCATGCCCCGCTCGATAAACTTCTGAAATTCCCGGTATTCCCCCTTATTCAGGTCGGGGACCGCTTTCTTCTTAAAATGAATAAGAACCGTATCCACAGAAGGTTTAGGATGAAAATCTTCTCTGCGGAAATGATAGACGATCTTCATCTCCCAATGTACCTTAAGCTCCAAAGACTTTATCGTCTCCCTCGGCAGCCCCATAAACCGTTTGGCTGCGCCTTTTTCCATCACCAGCCAGATATGTTCCGGCGGATTATTCCCCTGCGTCAGCTTTTCCACGATCTGTGTCGTCAGGAAAAAAGGGATATTGGCAAATACCTGATACGTCCCCTTTGCTGGCAGATGGTACTTCATAAAATCTCCCTGAATCAACTCTACATTGTTAACCTTTGACAACCGCCTTTTTGCACTCTCCATCAGCTTGCTGTCGATTTCTACCGTGCATACTTTTCCTGCCTTTTTGCATAGGGCTTCCGTCAGATGCCCCTTCCCTGTTCCAATCTCCAGAATCTCATCCTTTTTCCCGATGTCTGCCAGACCAACGATTCTTTGCAGCAGTTTTGTATCCGTCAGAAAGTTTTGGGAATCCGACACCCGTTTTACATAGTCATAGTGATACCCTGCCTGTCTCCTGTCCTTTCGCATAGCGCGCCTCCTTTTTATCCTCTACACTTCATAACCATGTGTTGATAAAAAACAGTAAAAAAAGCAGGACAGACCCCGTAAACAGAATCTTCCCGCTACACGCTGCAATCAGGCAGGCCAAACAGACATGACCTTATCACATCTGTCTGAAATCGGCAATCCGGCAACTATTATTCGCACGCAAAAAAATCCCATCTACATGAGACACTATCTTCTGCTTTTTACTGCCCCTGATACCGGGTGCGTGCACAACGAATAATAATTCCCACTCTAAAGCCGCCTTTCTGACTATATTTTATGATATATAAGAATGTATTTACTATAGCACAGCATCTGACCTGCTGTCAACAAAATCGATCCGCCCGGCAAACCCGCCAACCCGGAGTAACCCGCCCATATCTCTTGAAAGCAGTCGATTTTAATGTTACAATAATCTGGTCTGTTTTTTATAAAATATTTGCGAACCTACTGAGGAGGAACTTGAAATGCGCATTCTGAAAAAATTGCTTGCCTCTATCCTGATCATCGCCATCGCACTTAGCGACTGCGGCAGTCTGACGGCACTTGCAACGGAAAACTCTGTCTCGGAAAACACCATCTCAGAAAACGATATCCCTGCGGAGGAAACATCGGAAAATAGCACTGAAGCAGAAACGGAAACGAACATCGAGCTGCCCGCTTTGCATATCGGACAAATCTCTAACGGTGAACAGCTCCCCACTGCTAAGGACGATTCCTTTTCCTATGATCTTCCGCTTTCTTTTGCCTCCTCAGAAAACCTGATTTTGTTTGTCAATTACGACATAGAAATGGCTTCCACCTACAAAGAGGCCGGGACGCTGGAATGGAGCATTCTCCGCGGTGAAAAAGGATTAGCTGTCGGGAGTGCCAGCCTCCTTAACGAGGCGGACGACTGGAACGGTTTTGAGACAGTGACTGCCTCCCCTTACTTTACCATGGAAAAAATCACGGACACAGAAGATGCGTACCATCAAATGATGGCGCTCCTCCCCCTGGAACCCTCTTTATTATCTGATGATAAGAAAAGCGATGAAACCGACGATTCTTCTGCTCAATATGACTATTTTATCCGAGCAGCATATTACACACAAACCGAAAATGGGAAAGCCGAAACTTTTTATGCAGCGGCGACGATTCCCTTTGTCCCCCAGGATCATACAGCCGTTGAAACAGACTTTCCGGCTGAAGATGTTCCTGATACAGAAAGCGCTCCGACAGATTCCATAGAGGAGCCGTCTTCCGTTTCAGAAAACGACACTGAGAACGGCGCTGATACGATTTCAGGAAACGCCGTCGAAGCCAATTCGTCTGTGTCCGATAACGACATTCAGGATGTATCTGAGGATAGCGATACAGAGGATGTCGAAGCGGAACAGACCGCGGAAACGCTCTCCTCTCTTTCCGAAAACAACATTACCGCTACGGATGAATCACAAGAACCTCAAAATCCGGACAATCAGGAACCTCCTTTACTGGAAGAAACCAATGGAAAAATAATCCTCTATCAAGGCATCGTGACAGACGAGGCAAATATCCT
This sequence comes from uncultured Lachnospiraceae bacterium, assembly GCA_910576815.1. Taxonomy (GTDB): domain Bacteria; phylum Bacillota; class Clostridia; order Lachnospirales; family Lachnospiraceae; genus UBA3282. The sequence goes on along the minus strand of CAJTKA010000034.1, from coordinate 32,610 downwards.
TGCTGAAAAAGACCGAATCCCCATGGCACCCGGGGACACACAACAGATCACCGCAGCAATCGAGCCTGCAATGACACAGGCAAACATTTTGTGGGAAAGCAGCGATGAGACGGTTGCCACTGTAACAGCCGACGAAAACGGAAGCGCCGTCATCACGGCAAAAGCAGAAGGATATGCCAGAATCACTGCCTCCTGTCAGGGCATTACAGCCTCCACTGTCGTAGATGTTGTACGCGACAAAGATCATCCCGACAATGAAAAACTCCTCGATCTCTCAGGCGCCATCCGAGTGGCCGGGTTTGAAAAAGAAAGTGACGCCTTTGTCTATAACGGGCAGAAAATCACGCAGAATTTCCGCGTTTACCACAATGATACTCTATTGACAGAAAAAACGGATTATACTGTAAGCTACAAAAATAACGTCAACGCCGCCACATGGAATTGCGCCAAAGCGCCCAGTGTGACCATTCATTTAAAAGGCCAGTATCAGGGCAGCGTGACCCTGTACTATACGATCAAACCTCTGAATATCAACGACATTGACATTTACAATACGCCCAAAGTATCACCTTCATATGAGCAGACTGTTAATTACAGCAAAAACCTGAACATTCCCGCTCCTGTCCTGACCTACGGCAAAAAGAAACTGGCCGTTAAAAAGGATTTTATCTGTGACTATACGACTCCCGGTGAGAACATGACGCCCTTACCGGCAGATCCAAAAAACGGCGATCTCTATGAGATCGGTAAGCAATATTCTTACACGGTTCGGGGAACCGGCAACTTTACAGGCTCTTTTCCCATGCAGCTTGTTGTGCTCGATAAACAAAGTAAAAATAAAAATTTCGGCACCGCGTCCGTAAAACTTGATCAAAAACAGTACGAATATCACGGCACCCCTTTGACAAATCAGGATGTTCATATTACAGAGGTAAAAATCGGTCAAGAGGTTCTTGCCGAAACGCTTTATGAGTATGCGGTTTATGCCACAGGCACTGAAGGCGCCTATGTGATGGTATCTCCCAGCCCCGCCGGAAAAACCGCCGGCTACTGCGGCTGCAAAAAAGTCACGATAAAACTTGTGGGCGACAGGCAGCTTAAGGATGCTGTTGCCGGCGCAGACTGGAAAGAAAACATTCCTTTCTCTCAAAAGACAGTAGATAAAGAAGGCGGCCTTTTCCAAACCGGTTCCGCTCTGCTGGCCTTTGAAGAAGCAGGCGAAAAGAAACCTCTTACAGAAGGAACCGACTATACCCTCAAATACGGCAATGCCAAAAAAGCAGGCCGCGTGACGGTCACATTCACAGGAAAGGGCCGTTATAAAGGCTCTCTCCGAATGGATTATACCATTACGCCAAATACCAAAATCAAAATTTACGCAGGGAAAAATGTGACCATTAAGAATGGAGCTTATGAAGTCGCATATCAAAAAGACGGGACCGTGCCTGAACTGATCCTAAAAGATCAAGAGGATACCATTCTTAAAAACAAAACCGATTATACCATAAAATATAAGGATAACAAGGCTCCCGGAACCATGACCTGCGAGATCACCGGCAAAGGCAATTATAAGGGATATCTTGAAACGATAACGCTTACGGTGACAAAGGCAGATATCAGCCGATGCACGATATCTATTCCTGATAAACCGTTTCATGAAAAGCCAAACAAATGGCAGTCGACCGTCACGATCAAAGATGTGAACGGCAAAAAACTGACGGCCGGAAAGGATTATAGCAAAACCTTTACGTTTAGCCATAACCTGCCTGAATCCCCCAAGAGAGGCACTACCGTTACCGTCACCGTGGATGGAATGGGCTACTATGAAGGTTCTTCCATTACCGGCTCCTATCGTATTTTTGACAAAAATATCAGTACCTTGAAAGTTGTCGTTGATCCGCAGGAATATACCGGAGAAGCAATCACTTTGACACCGATAAAAGACATTCATATCTATGCCAACAATACCGATGCCAAGAAAAAACAAAATGAGATCAAGACATCATGCTATGAAACTGTTGAATACCAAAATAACGTGAAGTCGGGAAACGCTAAAGTAACCCTGCGCGGCGTTGGCGACTACGGCGGAACAAAAACGTATTCCTTTAAGATTCAAAAGAAAAACTACCGGATCAACCATGTAAAAGGAATCAAACTGGACAAAACAGTGCTCTCCTTCCCGCTGGCGGAAGCGGATGAGAGCAGAAGGACTCTTACTGCCACCATCACATCGGAAAGTAACGAAACCATCGCCAATCCGACAGTGATCTGGTCAAGTTCCAACAGCAGCATTGTCTCCGTAACAGAAAAGCCCGACAGCGCTGTCATCGGTTCTGCTGATAACAAACAAACTGTCTCCCTTTCCGCTGTCATTACGCTGCACAAAGAAGGCAGTGTAACGATCACGGCAACGACACAGGATGGTAACAAAAAGGCGCAGTGCAAGATCACTGTCGTCGACTCTCCGCTTCTCAGAGAGACCGGGCAGACCATTAGGGAAGAAATTGGAAACACCGTCCAGCTTCACATGGTCTTTGCAAATACACAGACACCTGATAAGCTCAGATGGGAAAGCAGTAATTCGGATGTGATATCTATTGTGAAAAATGAGGAAGGCGCTCTGCTTACCATGAACAAAGCAGGAGCCGCCGTCATTAAGGCAGTTTACACCTCCGGGAACCGCAGTTTCACACAGGAGTGCTATGCGCTGGCGATCGACCCGAACGAAAAGGCACCGGAACCCGAAACAGGCGCGTTTCTCACCTATAAACAACAAGAAGGAGTCACCGACGACACACCATACATCAACAAAATGCTTCGGGATTATGAATGGGGTGATGAAACTCACATCCGTGAGGTAACTTTGTATCTCCCCGCGGGCGTGTATCATATTGATGCGACAACAGGTGGTAATGATATATTTAGCAAATATAAGTTTGGCGGCATTGTCCTGACTACCAACCAAAAGCTTATTATGTCGCCCAGCGCATTGTTGGTCGTTCTCCCCAACGGTGCAAAAGATTATCAGGTTATCAATATCTTTGGCCGCGAAAACGTTTCCGTTTCCGGCGGACAGATTATCGGGGATCGCAAGGAGCATAAAGGCAGCGGCGGAGAACACGGGCATGGAATTTCCGTGCGCGGCGGCACAAATATCACCATTGAAAATGTGGATATTTCCCAGTGCTGGGGCGACGGTATCTATGTGGGCTTCTATGACGGACCCAACACCCCCAGCAACGGCGTTACCGTCACAAACTGTAACCTTCATCACAACAGACGAAATAATATGTCTATTACCGATGCGTCGAATGTTACGGTCAACAATTGCTCATTTAACTATGCGAACGGCACAGATCCGCAGTTTGGTATTGACATTGAGCCAAATAAAAACAGAACCTGCAAGAATGTAACCATATCCAATTCCACATTTAAAGGAAATGCCAAAGGAACCATTCAGATTCTCGGACAGTTGAACGCCCATGTGAATGGTGTCAAAATCGAAAGCTGCAAAGGCATCTCAGCGCCCGTCCAGTGGCAGGGATTCGGCGGCAGTGTGAGCGGTGTGAAAGAGATTAACAACAACTGGAATTGGAATGGAAATTAAGCCGTATAACGCATCAAAGAAGGAGCAGGCCAAGCGGTCTGCTCCTCTTTTACGTTATCGATATTGATACTCCTTACGTCTATCGGTATTTGGCTCTACGCTTCCGCATTCGCCTCCGCAACGGCCTTCGCTCTCGCCGCTACTTCCTTTTCCTGTACATCGCTGGGCGCCTGCTCATATCTTGCAAACTCATACTTGTAGGTACCGCGTCCGCCTGTCATGGACCGAAGATCGGTGCAGTAGCCGTTTAAGCAGGCCACCGGGATATCCGCCTCGACCACAGTCTTACCGTCGCCTGCGGGGTTCATGCCAAGCACTCTGCCCCTTCTCTTATTCAGATCGCCCATCACGTCACCCGTGTAGAATTCGGGGACAGTCACCTGCAGGTTGGCAATCGGCTCTAACAGCACCGGCCCTGCCTCCATAAAGCCCTTCTTAAATGCTTGAATCGTCGCCATCTTGAAGGCCATCTCGGAAGAATCCACAGGATGATAGGAACCGTCATAAAGAACCGCCTTCACGCCCACTACAGGGTACGCCGCCAAAGGCCCTGCCTGTACAGAATCCTGCAATCCTTTTTCCACCGCCGGGAAGTAATTCTTCGGCACTGCGCCGCCAACCACTTCCTGCTCGAACACGAACGGCGTTTCCAAATCGCCTGATGCTTCGAAACGCATCTTTACATGGCCGTACTGACCGTGTCCGCCGGACTGCTTTTTATACTTATGCTCCACATCGGATTTTTTGCGGATGGTCTCCTTGTAAGCGATCTTCGGATCTGACAGCTCGATCTCTACCTTATACTCGTTCACGAGACGGCTCATGACCACTTCCAGATGCAGATCGCCCATTCCGTAGAGCAGGGACTGCTTGTTCTCCGCATCATTGACCACCTGGAGCGTCTGATCCTCGTGGCGCATCTTCTGCAGTGCCTGCGATACCTTATCCACATCGGCCTTATTCTTTGCCTTATACCGTTTGTATGTATAGGGCGTGGAGATTTCTGCCTTACCATAGCGGATGATACGTGCTTTGGTGGAAAGCGTGTTACCTGTTCTTGCCGCCGTCAGCTTCGCGATAGCGCCGATATCGCCCGCATGAAGTTCCTTGACCTCGATGGGCTTGCTGCCCTGCATAACATAGAGCTTGCTGATCTTCTCCTCCACTTCCTTTTCGTCATTGTAAATCAAATCATCACTCTTGAACACGCCGGAACAGACCTTGATCAGCGAATACTTACCGATGAAGGGATCCACAATGGTCTTAAAGATGTAGGCAGACTTCGGCTTTGAGAAGTCATAGTTCGCCTGGAAAATTTCGTTTGTCTTTAAGTCAACGCCCGCGATCTCGCGATTCTCAGGGCTGGGTATATATTTTACGATATCGTCGAGCAGCGTAAAAATTCCCTGACAGAGCACATTGGAACCCATGGACATCGGCACCACACTGCCGTCCATCACGTTGGTACGCATCGCCGAACGGATCTCCGCCTCAGAGAAGGTATCTCCGTTAAAGTAGCGGTCCATAAAGTCTTCGCTGGTCTCCGCCACTGCTTCCATCAGCGTATCACGGCAAAGCTGTAAGTTCTCTTTGCTGTAGTCGGGCATCTCGCACTCCACGACTTCCTTGCCTTCCCATCGGTAAGCCTGCTCGGTGATGACGTTGATGTAACCTACAAATTTCTCATTCTCACGGATGGGCAGATGGAACGGCGCCATTTTTTTGCCATACTTTTCTGTCATATCCGTCACGACCTGCTTAAAGGAAGCATTGTCGATATCCATATCCGTCACGAATACGAAACGGGGCAGCTTATACTTCTCGCAGATCTCCCAAGCCTTTTCCGTACCGACTTCCACTCCTGCCTTACCGGAAACTACGATGATGGCCGCATCCGCCGCACTCACAGCTTCCTCCACTTCGCCTACGAAGTCAAAGAATCCGGGAGTGTCGAGCACATTGATCTTCGTGCCCTCCCACTCGATCGGAACAACAGAAGTTGCGATGGAAATATGGCGTTTCTGCTCCTCCTTACCGAAATCACTCACCGTGTTCCCGTCGTCGATCTTTCCCATTCTGGACGTGATGCCGGAAAGGTAAGCCATTGCCTCCACCAGACTAGTCTTACCACAGCCCCCATGCCCCAGCAAGACCACATTACGAATCTTATCCGTCGTGTAAACATTCATGTCCTGTAACCCTCCAATTCTGTTGTTCTTTTTGCAACCGGACCCATAATCATATTCCACGCAAGAAGCCAAGTTGTAAATACATTTTACTAAATTTTGAGGACAATTTCAAGACACAATTGCGTTCCCCTCCGTTTTGTGATATCTTAAAAAGCGGAAATATTGATCAAAAAATGCGAAAGGTCATAATACTATGAGCACTCTCACCTGCGGTTTTATCGGACTGGGACTGATCGGCGGCTCCATCGCCAAAGCGATCCGTCTGCGTCTGCCCGGCGCCCGCCTGATCGCCTATGACATCAACGAAACCTCTCTGCAGCTGGCCCTTGCGGAGCAGACCATAGACGTATCCTGCCGCGCTATCGACGATACTTTTACAGGCTGCGACTATCTCTTTTTATGTGCGCCTGTCTCCTGCAACGACGAGAATCTTGCCGCTATCAAAAATATTCTCTCTCCCGAAACGATCCTCACTGACGTTGGCAGCGTTAAGACTGCGATCCACAAACAGATCGAAGCCCTGGGCCTGCAGGATCAGTTTATCGGCGGCCATCCCATGGCCGGATCAGAGCGCATCGGCTATCCAAACTCTGATGCCGCTCTTTTGGAAAACGCTTACTACATACTGACCCCTACGGAAACTGTGCCGGCAAGCAGGCTGGAAGCCTATCGCATTCTGGTGGAAGCCATCGGCGCGATTCCGCTGACCCTTTCTTTTGAGGAGCACGACTACGTGACGGCTGCCATCTCTCATCTGCCTCATGTGATTGCCGCCTCCCTTGTCAATCTGGTCAAAAGCTGCGATTCTTCGGAAGGGATTATGAAAATGATCGCTGCGGGCGGTTTTAAAGACATCACGCGAATCGCTTCTTCCTCCCCGGAAATGTGGCAACAGATCTGCATGACAAACACGGAAAACATTTCCAAACTGTTAAAGCTCTATATCGATGATCTGACGCAGCTCGTCCACTATCTCGACGAGCGCTCGGAGACGACGCTCCACAACTTTTTTGATACTGCCAGAAATTACCGCGAGTCCTTTACCAGCGTATCCAGTGGCCCCATCAAGGCAGAATACGTCTTTACCGTGGATATTGCGGACAAACCCGGCGCAATCGCGGCCATTGCCTCTCTCCTTGCCATGCACGGCGTGAGCATCAAAAACATCGGTATCAACCATAACAGGGAATTTGCGGAAGGCGCGCTGCGCATTGAATTTAATGATAAAACCGCCCATGAGCGGGCGGTTGAGATTCTAAAGGATCACAGCTATCGGGTCCATACCAAAAACTGAATCTGCAATCTTTTATGAAAGTTTTACCAAAAGCCTGTTTAAAAAATAGGATCCGACCATGCAAAGTATTCCCGCCACGCTCCCATACCAGTTGAGCGCGGCGTCGGACTGCTGGAAATGTCTCCCTTCCACAAACTGCTTATAATATTCTGTATAATAGGCAAGCGCATAACAGACCACGCCTGCGCCGATCACGCCAATGATTCTGTAATAACCTCTAAAAACCGCCATCCCCGCAAAGGTCGTCACAAAACCCACCACAAAAAAGAGTCCCAGATGCGCTCCGTAACGAATCATCAGTGCGGTCGTTGCGATCTGATCCTGCGTGGGTTCTTCAAAGATCCGCCTGGCGATCTGTCCCGCCATCTTCATCGTGATATCAGAAGATGTCGTCCCGTTTTGAAAGCTTACTGCCATCACAAAATATAACAGCATAAGCAGCGCCGCCAGTGAGACAGCAATCACACACAGTTCCAAGATGAGGTTTCTCTTTTTCCCTTGATTCATAATTATAGTTTCCTTTATTCAAAAGGCTCCGGCACCTTAAGCGGCGGACTTAAATATGCTTCCTCCGGGTACGGTGTAACCGCCGGACTGGATCGGTACTCATTAGGCCGCGAGGTGTGCACCTGTATGGCAAACCGATAGGTCTCTCCCGGTTCGCCCACAAACTCCTGCCTGATCCGCATACCAGGCCATTCGCTGTCGATCAGGAATGACTTATGCACCATGGTATTCATCACATACTCACCGTCACCATTATAGACATAGACGTCGATTGCGTCTTTGTCTGCATAATCGTCCCAGTTGGTAAACGCCGTAAAATACCATCTGGATTCCTCCCCTTCCTTTGCGATCCAGTGAAGTTCTTCCGGTGCTGGCAGTCTCGGGGCATCCTCGCCTGTAAATGCAAAGACATCCGACAATACATAGGGACTGTCTGCATAGGTTATGCCGTCTCCGGAAGCACGCACGGCAAAGTAATAAAAGCCGTTATCCTCAAATTCATCGGAGAAGCTCATACAAAACAGCTTTTCCTCTCCTTCTTCACTCATCTTCCCTTCACGGGTCCATGCGACATTTCCCCGCATCATTCCCTCTTTAAGCCATGCATCCTTTTCCAGATCCGGAGGCGTCGCCGTATCCTGCCTGTACAATCTCCAATCATACCTTTGATCGTCACCGACTCCCGATTCAAACACACAGCCCCAGAAACCGGAGCCTGTCTCACCGTCCCAGAAAGGATCGGCCGGTGTGGGCAGTACGATCAAATCCGTCCCGTTTTCGACAGGCAGCGAAGCTTCCTGCGACCTGTTATCGTTTAACAGCCCATTGCCGAAAACAATCGCTACGATTCCCACCGCCACCGCGCACAAAACAGCTGTCCCCAAAGCGGGAACATCCAAAAAAGCTTTCTTCACCTGCCTGACAGACCGATACCGTTTCTCAGGATCCAGATTGGTACACTTGGAAAGCACCCTCCTGTAGCGCAGTTTCTCCGCTTGGCCGCCCAAAAGCTGTTTGATGGTAACGCCCAGGGCATAGATATCCGCACGCTCGTCTGTCTGGGAAAACCCATACTGTTCCGGCGGCGCATAGCCTCTGGTACCTAACTGAATCGTGTCTTGTTCCCTGTCTTCTTTCGGCATACGGGCTGCGTCAAAATCGATCAAACGGATATGGCCGTCCTTTGCCATCAAAATGTTGGAGGGTTTGATATCCCTGTGAATGATTCCCTTTTCATGCAGATACATGAGGACTTCGCAAAGTTCCTTTATGACCGTTCGGCACTGCTTTTCCGTAAGCGCCGCGCTGCCTGCCGTCTGCCCCTCAATATATTCCTCTATGATCGTCGTTTCAGCATTGTCATACGAAACCTCGTACACTGTCGGCAGATAAGGATGCTGCAGTCCCTGCAATGTTTGATAAACGGAATGCTGCCCCTGCAAAGTCTTGCAAATCAAAATCTGCCCGCTGCCCTGTTCTTTTACCAGCTGCACCTTACTCTTTTCACTTTGTTTCAGTACTTTTATCTCATCGTAATTCATGCTCATTTTTTCACCATTTGCATTATAACATATTTCTTACCGCGCAGACAATCATTTCCCCTTCGTTCAACGTTCTCCTGTCGCGATCCGATACCATCCCGGTAGCACTTTCTTAAAAATGTTTCCCGCCAGAATACAGCCTGCCATTACGCCAATCGGAATCAACAGATATTCTAAAAGCCAAAATAACGGCTTTGCCGGGAGCAGTCGGAAACATAGTTTGCGCACGGAGGACAGTGTCATTTCATGCAGCACATATATCATAAAAACAGATTCTGACAATCTCAAAAAAATTTGCCGCAATTTCTCCCTGTCATAAATTTCCTTTGACAAGCGCAGCCAAAACACGATTCCCACAAGCACAGAAATATTTCTAATGATTGGATACTCTAAAAACAAAGCGGCAGCTGCACACACAAAATAAACCGTCCCGATCAGGGCCACGGAATAATGGTCAAAAATCATAAGCGTACCCTTTTTTTGAACGACAGCCGCCCCGATCAGAAACCAGGCAAGCGCTGCTTTTCCCCAAAAGGAAAATGGTAAAATGCTGAGTGCCATCCCCAAACACAATAGCGTGTTCGGATACCTTTTGGCGACTGTTTTTATCAACGGAAAGAGCAAAACCACCGCCATCAGATCCCGCATAAACCACAAAGGATAACACTGCGGATATTCCTGCCCGATCCCGTACAATTCAAACCACTCTTTTACAGAACATTGTAAGATCGGCGTATTGCTTCCCGAAAAATACGGGGCGGTAAACGAAAGGCTTTGCAATACGGCAAACACCGCGATCCAAAAACTATTCCAAATCAAATAAGGCACAAGCAGCGTTTTTGCCTTTTTCCTGATGACTTCTCCATAGGAATGATCGGCACGAAACAATAAAACGGCAGAAAACAGGAAAAAAGTCGGCACGCCGCATCTGGATATCACCTGTGAAACGCCAGTCTCCAACAGCAGCAGCCATTCAGGAAGGGCAGCTGCATTTTTTCCATCTGCAAAATTGACTTCTGTCGTGTAGATATGTAAAAATACCACCATAACAATGGCGATCCATTTAACGATTCTGATCCTGTCACTTTCTTCTTTTGTCATTTGCATACGTATCTTCTCTTTTCTCTTTTTCGTCTCTCCGTTCAGTCCACAACAAAAACAGGACTCCGTTTTCGATTATAAACAGAGCCCTGTCCGTTTTGGTCTACCCCTGGTAGACATTTGTTGAAACAAGGATTCAGAAAATATGACAGGAATTGAAAGCACCCCACTTGCCGTCCTATGTGGAAACAAGTATAATGATTCCAGCCGCATTATTTGCGTTTTTATCCTGCCTGCAATGCGTTGCTTGCTGCAAAGGCCATAAAAAATCCGAAAAGGAATCTCCCGCAAAATGAATGAAAAGTCTACGGATGAATTGAAACATGAAATCACGATAGCAACGGATATCGAAGATTATTTAACGGAAAATAAAGAACATCTGCTAAAAGACACTCTGGCTGAACATCTGCATATGCTGCTGGCGCAAAAAAGGCTCAGACGTGCGGACGTGATACGCGGCTCGCTCTTAGGCCGCGCCTATGTCTATCGGATCTTTGCCGGCGACAAAATCCCTTCCCGGGACAAACTGATCGCCTTATCTTTCGGGCTGAAACTGTCCGCAGAAGAAACGCAGAAACTGTTAAAGATTTCCAGCAATCGGGAACTCTACGCCAGAGATGAGCGGGACGCACTGCTCCTGTTCGCCCTGCAGCGAAACAGGAACATTATGGACGCAAACGGGATGCTGCTCGATCATGGGTTGGCGGTGCTGGATACAGCGAAGGAATAAAAAATCCTTTAATGAATCAGCATCGCATCCCCAAACGAAAAGAACCGATACCTCTCCTCCACCGCCTCCCGATACGCCGCCAGCACGTTCTCCCTGCCCGCCAGCGCAGACACCAGCATCACCAGCGTGGACTCGGGCAGATGAAAATTTGTGATCAGGCAATCCAATACCTTGAAGCGGTAACCGGGATAAATAAAAATCTCTGTGTCTCCGCAACCTGCCTGCACTCTCCCGTTTTCGTCTGCCGCGCTCTCTATGGTACGGCAGCTTGTAGTCCCCACGCAGAACACTCTCCCGCCGTTTTCTTTTGTGCGGTTTATGAGATCTGCCGTCTCCTCCGTGATCTCATAGTGCTCACTGTGCATATGATGATCCGAGAGATTTTCGGCTTTCACTGGGCGAAAAGTGCCCAGTCCCACGTGAAGGGTCACAAAGGCTGTCTCCACGCCCATCGCACGAATCTCCGCCAGCAGTTTTTCCGTAAAATGCAGGCCCGCCGTCGGCGCCGCCGCAGAGCCCTCGTATTTTGCGTATACGGTCTGATAGCGGTTCTTGTCCTGCAATTTATGGGTTATGTAGGGCGGCAGGGGCATTTCCCCCAAACGATCCAAGACCTCCTCAAAAATTCCTTCGTAGGAAAATTGAATCAGACGGTTGCCCTCCTCCACGACTTCCAAAACCTCTGCACGCAGCGCGCCTTCTCCAAAGACGATCTTTGTTCCGGGTCTTGCCTTTTTCCCCGGCTTGACCAGCGTTTCCCAGACGTCGTTCTCGCGGCGTTTTAGCAGCAGCACCTCGATCGCTGCGCCAGTATCTTCCTTCACGCCCAACAACCTTGCCGGGATCACCTTGGTATTATTTAAGACCAGACAATCGCCCGGCCTTAAATAATTTGTGATCTCCTGAAACCGATGGTGCTCCACCACGCCCGTGTCTTTATGAAGCACAAGCAGTCTCGACGCGGAGCGGTCCTCCAAGGGATCCTGCGCAATCAGCTCCTGCGGCAGGTCAAAGTAGAAATCTGATTTTTTTAGTGTTGTCATATTTTCATCCATTCTGAATCCATGACAAGCCGAAAAAACAATGTTTCCCATTTATGCTATCCAGCTTCATTCGGCCATTTGATTCACATTTCGTCGACTGACTTAGTCAGTCCTTCTTTCTCTTATACTGTCTGATTTTTACAAATCGGCATGTTTCAAAAAAGCCACATAACCGCGCTTCGTCTCGTAAACATCCGCCTTGCTGGTCGCCTCCCAGGGCGCGTGCATATTGAGCACCGCCACGCCGCTGTCGATCACGTTCATACCATAGAGTGCAAGGATATAAGCGATCGTACCACCACCGCCCAGGTCTACCTTGCCGAGCTCCGCCGTCTGGAAATTGACCTTCTCCTTCTCAAAGATAGCACGGATATGCCCCAGATACTCGGCGTTGGCGTCATTGGAACCGGATTTTCCGCGGGAACCCGTAAACTTGTTAAATACCATGCCGCCGCCCAGGTAAGCCACGTTCTTCTTATCGAAACTGGACGCGTAAGTGGGGTCAAAAGCGCTGCTCACATCGGAAGAAAGCATACAGGAATGCGAAAGACACCTGCGCAGGGCGAGTTCACTGTATTCTCCTGTCAGACCCATGACTTCCGCCACGGCGTTCTCAAAAAACCTCGACTGCATGCCCGTTGCACCCACGCTGCCGACTTCCTCCTTATCCACAAGGATACAGCAGGCGGTACGCTCTGTCTGCCCGATCTCCAACATCGCCTTTAAGGAAGAAAAGGCACAAACCCTGTCATCCTGCCCATAGGCTAAGATCATACTCCTGTCAAATCCGGCCTCTCTGGCCTTTCCCGCAGGCACCACCTCAAGCTCAGCGGAAATAAAGTCCTCCTCCTCAAAGTCGTAATCTCTCTTTAAGATTTCAAGGATTCCTTTCTTTACGGCATCCTTTGGCGCACTGTTCTCTCCCTCTGAATCGTCTTTATCTTTCTTCTGCTTCTTTTCAATGACCAAAGGTTTATTACCGATAATGATATCCAGCGCTTCACCCTCGATCACTTTATTTGCCTTCTTCTCCAACTGCTCCTGCGCAAGATGGATCAGGAGGTCTGAAACAAAAAACACAGGATCATCCTCATTCTCGCCCACATTGACTTCCACCGTACTGCCATCTTTCTTCACCACCACGCCGTGAATCGCAAGCGGGATCGTCACCCACTGATACTTTTTCACACCGCCATAGTAATGCGTGTCCAGATAAGCAAAGCCGCCGTCTTCATAAAGGGGATTCTGCTTCACGTCAAGACGCGGAGAATCAATGTGCGCCCCCAGAATGTTAACACCCTCCGCAAGCAGCTTTTTGCCGATTTGAAACAGGACAATGGACTTATTCATCCACACGGCATAGACTTTGTCTCCCGCTTTCAGCTTCTTCCCGGCCTTTACCAGCGTTTCCAATTCCTGATATCCTGCCGCTTCCACGGTGTTCACAATCTGGTCGATGCACTCCCTCTCGGTCTTGCCGTTATCCAAAAAATCCATGTATTCACGCGCAAAGGCGTCCACTTCCTTTATCTGTTTCGCACTGTAAGTCTCCCAAGTGTTTTTCTGTTCCACGTTGACCACTCCTTTCTATTATCAGCTTCTCAGCTCAATTCCCATACCCTCAAGTCCATTGAGGATCTTCTTCATCGCTGCCGTCACATCCGCTTCCTCCAGCGTCTTATCCTTTGCGCGGAAGGTAATGGAGTACGCCATGGACTTAAAGCCCTCCTTGATCTGGTCGCCCTCATAGATATCAAAGAGCTGATACTCCTCAAGGATCTTTCCACCGCGCTGTGCAATGATGGCCTCGATCTCACCAGCCATCACTTTCTTCGGCACCACCATACTGATATCACGAAGTACCGCCGGGTATTTCGCGATGCCCTCATACTTCCTGTCGAAGGTCGCAAGCGGCAGGATCGCGGGAATATCAAGTACCGCCACATAGACCCTGGTCTTAAGCGCATAATTGTCGCAGACCTCGGGGTGCACCTCTCCAAGATAGCCGATTTGCGTGCCTTCATAGGAGACATTTGCCTGTCTGCCGGGATGCAGATACGGTCTGCCCGCATTCGGATCGTAAGTCGGTTTCTTCTTCATGCCAATGCTGTCAAAAAACTCCTCGATCACGCCCTTCATGGTAAAGAAATCGCCCTCGCCGTACATGCCGAGCGTAAACTGCATCCGCTCCTCCGGAAGCTCCGTCAGCGGCAGCGCCTTAGGAAGATAAACGTTACCCAATTCATAAAGGCGTACATCCTTATTTCTTCTGTTGTAATTCGTGGAAAGGCTGGTCAGCATGCCGTTCAAGGGAAGGGTCCTCATAATGGAGAAATCCTCACCCAGCGGATTGGCGATGGTGACCACCTTCCTTGCTTCATCATCCGCAGGAAGCAGCTGCTTATCGAACACCTTCGGGCTCTCGAAGGAATAGCACATACCCTGGGAGAAACCGCAGTATTCCGCAATATCTCTTGCCTTCTGCTCAACCCGCAGCTTGAAAGGCAGTCTGCCTGTGGTGGCCTCACCATTCGGCAGCGTGGTCGGAATCTTGTCGTAGCCGTAAAACCGTGCTACTTCCTCTGCAATATCGCACTGACGTAAAATATCCTGGCGGAAGGTAGGAATCGTGAGCGTCCTCTTTGCCGCATCATACTCCACTTCGATCATCTTAAAGATAGAAAGCATTTCTTCCTCGGAAACATCCGTACCCAGAAGGTTATTGTAATATGCAGGCTCAAAAGGCAGCACCACCTTCTCTTTCATCTCGCCGTGCACATCCACCATACCGCTCACCACCTCACCGCAGCCAAGTTCTTCGATGAGCTGACAGGCTCTATTGATGGCTTCCTCTGCATTGTGGGGATCAAGGCCTTTCTCAAACTTGCCGGAAGCGTCCGTGCGCAGTCCCAGACGCTTTGCCGACTTACGGATGTTGGGTCCGTTAAAGGCCGCCGCCTCGAAAAGCACGGTGGTCACGCTGTCGGTGATCATGGAATTTTCGCCGCCCATGATGCCCGCGATCCCCACCTCTTTCTCCGCATCGCAGATCATCAGCACATCCGAATCCAGCTTCCGCTCCTGCCCGTCCAGCGTGCGAAAGACATCGCCGTCCTTTGCCCTGCGGACGATGATCTGATTGCCTGCAATGGTGGAAAGGTCGAATGCGTGCATGGGTTGGCCATATTCTTCCATCACATAGTTTGTGATGTCAACCAGATTGTTGATGGGACGGATACCGCTTGCCGCAAGGCGTCTCTGCATCCACTTCGGTGAAGGCGCAATCTTGATATTTTTGCAGACTCTCGCACAGTATCTGGGACAGAGCTCTTTGTCCTGCACCTCTACGGAAATATATTCTTCCACCTTCTCATTGTTACCTTTTACCGTCACTTCAGGCGCGATAAAGGGCTTTTTGAAGGTAGCCGCCACCTCTCTGGCAATACCGATCACACTATAACAGTCTACGCGGTTTGAGGTCACTTCATACTCAAACACCGTATCCCGCAGTCCGAGTTCCTCCACCGCGTCCGCACCGATCTGCACATCATCGCCGAAAATATAGATACCGTTTTCCGGTGCTTCCGGATAAAAATTCCTGTCGGAGCCAAGTTCTTCGATGGAGCACATCATACCGTTGGAGGGTACGCCGCGCAATTTTCCTGCTTTGATCGCAATGCCGTCCTCCGGCAGAGGGCCGCCGTCGTGACCGCCTGCCACCTTGCCGCCGTCCAAAACAACGGGCACCTTATCACCCTCCTTCACGTTGGGCGCACCGGTGACGATCTGAATGACCTCGCTTCCGATATCCACCTGACAGACGATGAGTTTGTCCGCGTCGGGATGCTTCTCGATCTTTTTGATCTGCCCAATCACGATCTTTTCCAGATTCTTATCCAGTCTGCTGTAGCCCTCCACCTTCGTCCCTGAGAGGGTCATCGCGTCCATATATTCCTGATCGGTACAGGTTAAATCCGGTACATATTCTTTGATCCATGACAATGCTGTATTCATGCTGTAATCCTTTCCCTTTCTATTGCGTAAAATTGTTTATTCAATGCATCATTCTTCACTCGAAATAAAATTTAATCATATGAGTATCCCGGTTTTTTATATAGCAACTCTCTATCGGCAGCCATATCTTTATCCCAGACTTCCTCTTTCCATACTTCTCTGTCGACATCTTCAATCGCCACGGAGACACTGGAAATATCGCATCCAAGTATTTCTGAAATGTCTTCCGCGATTTTTTCCGCACATTTCTTTTTCTGCTCCTGCGTCCTGCCAGAAAAGCATTTGATTTTTACATGTGGCATATTTACTTCCCTTCTTCATTCCTTTCACATCGGAACAGTTTCGTGCAATATCCAGTATCAAACGTGTCTGTTGCGTTTACATCCGCCGCACTAGAACTGCTTTAAGAAACGGATATCGTTCTCATATAGAAGCCGCGTATCGTCGATCTCATATTTGAGCAGAGCGATTCGCTCCAGTCCCACGCCGAATGCAAAGCCTGTATACTGCTCCGGGTCGATGCCGCTCATCTCCAGCACATGGGGATGCACCATGCCGCAGCCGAGGATCTCGATCCAGCCCTCGCCCTTGCAGAAACGGCAGCCCTTTCCGCCGCACTTAAAGCAGGTCACGTCCATCTCCGCGCTGGGCTCCGTGAACGGGAAGTGGTGGGGTCTGAACTTCACCTTGGTATCTTCCCCGAACAGTTCTTTCGCAAACTCAGCCAGAGTTCCTTTCAAGTCTGCCAGTGTGATATGCTTATCGATCACCAGCCCCTCGATTTGATGGAAGGACGGAGAATGGGTCGCGTCCACCTCGTCGGAACGGAATACCCGCCCCGGGGCGATCATGCGGATCGGCAGCTTGCCTTTCTCCATCTCATGCACCTGTACAGAGGAGGTCTGTGTCCGCAGCAGAATGTCGCCCGTGATATAGAAAGTGTCCTGCTCATCCTTTGCCGGGTGATCCGCAGGGATGTTTAACGCCTCGAAATTATAATAATCCTTCTCCACATCAGGGCCTTCCACCACCTCGTAGCCCATACCGATGAAGATACGCTCCACTTCTTCCAGCGCGATGGTGTTGGGATGACGGTGTCCCACTTTTGCCTTTTTTGCGGGCAGAGTGACGTCGATGACCTCTGTCTTCAAGCGGGTCTCACGAATCGCCCGCTCCATCTTTTTAACAGAAGCTTCTAACACTTTCTCAATTTCCTCGCGGGTCTCGTTGACAAGCTGTCCCACCTTCGGGCGGTCTTCCGGCGCAACGTCCTTCATGCTCTTTAACACCGCCGTCAGTTCTCCTTTTTTCCCGAGGAAGTTGACCTTCACCTCATTGAGTTTTTCGAGGGCGTCGCTGGCCTCGATCTGTCGCAGGGCCTCGGCTTTGATTTGTTCCAATTTTTCGTTCATAATCCGTTCTCCTTTTTCTTTTTACTCTGCTTATGCACGCAAAAAAATCCCATATGTCATAGACACATGGGACGAATCTTCTCCGCGGTACCACCCAATTTCCTGCTTGCGGTTTCTGCTTATTACACAGCCCGACAAACAGACGCTTCTTTTGGCGTAACGTGCCTCTACGTTCCGCGCTAATTGTTCAACGACTTAACGTTCGCATCCCGTTCACACAGACAGCTCCGGTGAGAAATTCGGAAAACTTTTGAACCGAAGGGAACTTACAGCCGATGATTCCCTCTCTCTGGCGGAAAAACGCTTCCTACTGACACCTTCTTCGCTTTTACACTAAAAATAAATCTAACTGCTATTTTAGTGGCTTTCTTTCGACTTGTCAAGCCACCCGAACAGAAATTTATATACAGGGCCGAAATAACGGTTGATATGCGCCCCAATCATCAATATGTACATCAGCATGTAAAACCAGAACATCAAAATGACCACAGTAGTCAAACTTCCGTATGTACCGAAACTGTTGTAATGATCCACATAGACGGAAAAGGCAAAAGAAGCTACGCTCCATAAAACCGCTGCAAACGCCGCGCCCGGAAGTTGTGTCTTAAACCGCAGTTTACAGCTGGGCACATAAGTATAGATCATGGCAAAGATAAAAGTAAGGATCAACCAGGAAATCAGGAAACGAAAACGCATAACCAGGCGCACTACCAGATGCAGCGGCGGAATATCCCGAAGCAGGATATCCACGATCACATTGCCGAAAACCATCACAAACAGCGCCACCAGCGTCGCTGCCAAAATAATCACT
The DNA here is from genome assembly GCA_910576815.1 of uncultured Lachnospiraceae bacterium. GTDB lineage: Bacteria > Bacillota > Clostridia > Lachnospirales > Lachnospiraceae > UBA3282. Next base: position 14,361 of record CAJTKA010000034.1, on the reverse strand, counting down.
GTATAAAAGCAGGCAATCATTCGCAGCACAACATAGTTTCTCTTTTCTTCCACGTCATTAACCGCATTTAAGCCATAAATCAGCGCCAGCATAGCCTTTGCCGCCGACCAGATGGTAACGATGGCAAATACCGTGATCGTTCCCGCCGATTTCGCATAGACATCCGATACGATGCGCACCACCAGGCCGTTAACGGCATCCGGCGTAAACTGCGTGATCGCGCTGATCAGATTTGCTTCCGTCAATCTCGTAAAGGGTAAAATCGCGCATAACGCCATCAAAAGCGGTATGATGGATAAAAAGAGAAAGAACGCTGTGCTGGCTGCAAAAGCACTGATATTCTTCTTCGTCATCTGCCAGTTGAAATCGCGGAATATTAAAAAAAGGCGATAAATCATGCGCATCGTTTTCCTGTCTCCTGTTAATCCTGATTGATATCCGCGGCACTCCTGACCGTGCAGCCCGGATAATAGGCCGCAAGAATCTGCTCGCAGGACGCCCCTTGCTTACCGAGTGCTTTCGCGCCATTCTGAGCCATTCCCTTCCCATGGCCGAAGCCTCCCCCGGTCAAGGTATATCCTACCACAGTTTCTCCGCCTTTTCCAGTCTTTGCATCTGTATCCATCACAAAAAAAGCGCTGGGAACAAGCGTACGCTGCACACTCTTACTCCCATCCTGCCTGATCACAGCGCTTTCCCCATCACATAACACATAGCGGATATTGTACTCCGACAGGACCTGATACACCGCCTGCTCCGTCTCGATCACAAGCGTCTGCGCAATACCGCCGTCCCCTCTTTCCGTAATGGCAAAGCTCCTCACCTGCCCTGTTTTTTCGATTGGTTCTGACGCGTAATTACCGCCCTTCGTCCTTGTCAAAATCTGGGCAGGCACCGCCCGATATCTCTCCTGTAAGCGTTTGTAAATCTGCTTTTCATCGAGCTTTTCCACCTGATAGGTCCAGCGGTACCAAGGCTCCTCCCTTTCCACATCCTCCTCATGCGATGTTTCGATAAACGCCCGAAAAGCGTCTTCCTCCCGCAGCGACTCATCTGCCGGATCAGCACCGCAGGAAGTCGAATAATAGTAATTCTCCGCCGGTTCTCCCTGATACGTAAGAAGCAGCCCGTCGGTCTCCTTCACCGCTGTGGTCGTGTTTGCATTCTCGGCAATATTGTGATAAACCTGATAAGATGTCGTATCATCAACGTGAGCGCCGAGGGCCGCCAGTCCTGCATGGAGGATGTAGCGGCAAGCGTAAGTCCTTGCACAGACCGCCTGCGCCTTAAGTGCTTCGGCCGGATAGGATGCGGGCATCTCACTTGGCACCACCCCGTAGAGATATTCTTCCAGCGGCAGTTCGTTGACCACAACGATCCCCTCCTCCATCCGCAGGCATTCCACGCTGCCCCGATAGAAAGGATCTTCTCTATTGCTGTTCTCAAGTTCCACCAATACCTTGTCCGTGAGATTCTCACTTTGGAAAGTCCTGCGTTCTCCCACCTTCATATCCTTTTTTCGAAGGACCGTCTTTTCTCCGTCCACAGTCAGCGTGACCGTCTCGTGAAAACTGCTCCCCGCCGCCGTGTTTTTTAAAAGTACGCGAATCCGGTCCGCCTCCTCACGCTCCGATACCAGCCCGGCACAGACCTTTCCCTTCCTCAAAACAAAATCCGTGTCCGCGCAGCCCATCCGCAGATCACCTCGGTTAAGCGTCGCCAGATTCCCATAAAGCCTGTAAAACGCCGCATCCTCCGTCAATTCAAAGACGCCCTCTCCTTCGATCTCCAATTCCGTCTCCGAAAGCCGCAGCAACCTGCCATGCACCTTTTCCCGCTGCTCTTTGGCCTGCACAAGGATGCCGTCCCGAAACGTCAGATCGGCGATCTGCTCCCGCTGTGGCAGCTTTGAAACTGCCTCTCCTGAAACTTCCGCCGAAAAAACAACCTGACGGTAAAAACAGTCCAAGCGGTTCTCCGTGACCTCCATTACCCACACGCTGCCCAGATAGTGATCCTCAGGAAGCACCTCCACAATTGTCAGAAGTACGTCGTTTTTCACATAAACCTTCATCTCCTGTAACACATTTTCGGCAAAGGCCCCTGAGCAGTACGAAAAGGCCCCCTGCATGGCACCTGTTTCCGTGTATGCCTCCTTCATTTTCTCATCTACTTTGAGAAGGAAAATCGTCGTCTCCCAGATTGAAGACTCTTGGTCCAGATGTGCCAACAGAATACGGAAAGCTTTGTACCAGTCTTCCTTCAAGAGAGCGTGCGCCGGCTCATAGCGGTCAGAAAAATCGGGGAGCACAAAATCAGCCCCCGCAAGCTGCGCGCGCAATTCCTCATACTGCCCATATGTAAAATATGGCGATCGAACAGTCACCACATCCGAATCATCGCCTGTCACAGCAGCGTCCTCTGCTGATTCTTTCTCACCTTGCGGGAATATCAGCTGTCCACCCAGTGCGTCAAGCAGGATCCCCACATCCTCCGCCGCGATTTTTTCCCCTTCCGGTCCGGAAGTCGACTCCTGTTTTTCCCGACGGCCCAAAAGCAGTAACAACAAAAAGAGAAGTCCCAAAAAGATGAGCGAAAGCTTGGCAAGCCGCCTCATATCGTATCTCATAAAGTCGTCCTTATCGTTTCCTCCCTTATTGTTATGTTGGATAGAAAAGGATTATGAATCTAGCCAATCAAATTTTTCACCCGCTCGGCCGTATTTGCCGCAAACGCCTCATCTGTCATCGAAGGGTCTTTGGTGGCTTTCCAGATATCACAGGGGAGCTTCTCGCAGCGGGCACAGTTCGCAAACTTACTCTGGTTCACCGCACAGTGGTAAATCGGGCAGGCCTTACCCTTGGGCGCATGAAATACTTTTCCGTTAAGCGCATTACAGCCCTGACACATCTCTCCATAGCAGCCGCACTTTTGACAGTCCGTGCCACAGGCGGAAAGCGCGAGAATCTCCCGCTGCTTTTTCCCGCTAAAAGATGCAAGCTGCAAACGGTAAGCTTCATCCAGCATTCTGCGCATCAAATCATCCTGCACCGCCCCGTCAGGTTTGACCGAGTTCCAGTTCTGTTTGTTCATGTAATAACCGGGAATGATATCCTCGTACTGCTGTCTTAGAAAATCCCCTTCCACGGGATCACACTTCATGGTGATATAATAAGGTTCATCGTCCTGACCCAAACAGATCGCCGCAAACATTTTCCCGCCGATATGATACCTGATCCAATTCCAGTCTTTTTGGAGATCCTTTGTCACACTTCTCTTTGCCATTAAATATTCATCGATCCAGGGATATTTCATCTTTCAGTCTGCTCCTTTTTCTTTAAAGGATACCACAAAAAACATGACAACACTATGTCTCATTTTAAGATCTTATTATTTTTTCCTTGACAACGCTCTCCTCCTGCTTTATATTGAACATATATTCATTGAACGCACATTCAATGAATTTTGACAAAGAAGGGCTGCATTTCAAATCATATTATCATACTGCTTATCATCTTGAAATCAATGCCATTTTGAAAGGGAAAAGCCATGCCCACACGCGAAGAACAAAAAGAACAACGCAGACAATTGATCTTGGATAAAGCGCTGGAACTGTTTGTCAAAAAAGGCTACGCTGATACCAAGATCGGGGACATCGCAAAAGCCGCCCACATGAGCACAGGCCTGATGTTCCACTATTTTGATTCCAAGGAACAGCTCTATGAAGTGCTCGTGCAAATGGGTGCGGAGGGCACTACCCTTCCGCAGAAGCTCACCTATGATGATCCGCTCGCCTTTTTCGAGGGATTTTTAAACATACTCTTTTCTTATGCCAAAGAAAATCCCTGGGTCTTCCATATGTTTGTTTTGATGGCGCAGGCCAGGCGAAGCGAGGGAATCCCCGCGCAGATCAGAGAGATTGCCATGCGCGTTGATCAGGTCGAACAATCCGCTAAAATCATTGAAGCCGGTCAGAAACAAGGGTATTTTCGTGGGGGTGATCCTTACGCCCTCTCCTTTACCTTCTGGAGCAGCGTACAGGGCATCATGGAACAGCTGGCAGTCTCTCCCGTCCTTTTAGAGCAGGGAATACTGCCCGAAACGGCCTGGCTCATCGACATCATCCGAAACAAAGACAGGTGATTACTTCCGAACCGGAAACCAAAGAAAGGAAACAATAAAAGATGAAAAAAATCATTATCATCGGCGGCGGTATAGCCGGACTCTCCGCAGGCATTTACGGTCTGCAAAACGGCTACGAGGTTGCCCTTTATGAAAAAAACGCCACACCCGGCGGAGAATGCACCGGCTGGAACAGGCAGGGTTATCACATCGACAACTGTATCCACTGGCTGACCGGCTGTATTCCCACAAACGATCTTTATCCCATCTGGAAAAACATCGGTGCACTGAAAGACGATACCACCCTCTACCGTGAGCCCTATTTTTATTGCCTGCACAAGGACGGCAAAGCTCTGCATTTCTGGAGTGATCTGGAAAAGGCAAGGGCAGAATTTCTGGAAACCGCGCCCGAAGACAGCCTGGAAATCAACAAGCTTTTCGACCACATCAGATTGTCTGAGTCCGTCCGCGTCCCCTGCGAAAAGTCTCTTGCGGATATGAATATGATCGATTATCTGAAATTCGGCCTGACCATGGCAGATATGGGAAAAGTGATCAAAGAATACGGAAACGATACCATTGCGGACCTTGCGGCCCGCTTTCAGAATCCATTCGTGCGCGAGATGCTCACGCAGTATCTGCACACCTCCTATAAAGCCATCACCCTGTTAAGCTCCATCGGCTTTTACACCGGGGGAAGCGCCGCCATTCCCATGGGCGGTTCCGTCGGCATGATCAAACGCATCACAGACCGTTTTTTGTCACTCGGCGGAAAACTCTACACCAATATGCCCGCTACCGGCATTCAGATCGACTCTCGTCAGGCAAAATCCGTCTCCTTTGCGGATGGAAGTACGGCAGACTGTGATTTCGTGATCTGCACCGCCGACCCTGCCGTGACTTTTGATAAGCTCCTGCCCGCAAAGTGCATGGATAAAAAGCTTAAGAATATGTATGAGACCGGGGAAGGCTATCACGTCTCCTCCGCCTTTCATATTTCTTTTGGCATCCCTGGCACCGAGGGCTACGGACTGCCCTGCGGCTCCTCCGTCTATCCCTGCGAACCTTACCGCGTCGGAACGCGCGATTTCGATCATATCGGCATTCGCCTCTACGACTATGACGAGAGCCTGTTTCCTGCGGATAAACGAGTCCTGCAATGCAATATCCCACAGGAAAAGGAAGATTATGAATACTGGAAGGCCCTTCACGCGGACCGATCACGCTATCTTGCCGAAAAAGAAAAAATCGCAGAATCCGTAAGACTACGCATCTGTGATCTGTTTCCCGTTCTTGAAAACAAACTGATCGTTCTTGACACCTACTCGCCCTACACTTTCACAAAATGGTGCGGCGCATACAAGGGCGCATACATGAGTTTCTTTGAGCAAAAAGGTTATAAGAGCCTGACCGCCAAGAACAGCATCCGCGGATTAAAAAACGTCTTCCTGGCAAGCCAGTGGCTGTCTACAAACGGCGGTCTGCCGATGGCTGCGGTATCAGGCCGCTTCGCGGTGATGAATCTGATGAAAAAAGATGGGAGAATCAGCAAAAGCAGCCGTGCGTGACGACTGCTTGCCCATCTTTTGTATCTATGCACCCAAAATGCCGGATCTTGTATTTTGACTCCTAGCAACGCTAGGTGGGTAACCGCAACCATACTTCTGTCTTCCACTGCGTAATGCCCGAAGGCTGGAGGCCTGACATCTATATGACAATGTAGGAATCCCGTTTAAAGTATCTGTAGGTTCAAAATAACAAGACTTTGTCGTGCATTTCAGGTTATACTTATTATATACGAATCGACCGCAAAATACAACAGGATTTTTTACCAATTCCGCCTACATCAAAGGCGCAAAAAACTTCAGGAAACCGCCCATCAGTTTATAGCTCATTTTTTCTTTTTTGATACTCTCCTGCGTAACCTGACGGCACTTTGCGAGCGTATCCTGAAAATCCTTTTCAATCTCTGCAATACATGCTGTCTGATAGAGGAAGGTACCGCATTCAAAATGATGGTAAAGGCTCCGATAATCCAGATTGATCGTTCCCACCACCGCCTTACTGTCATCGCTCACAAAGACCTTTGCATGAACAAAGCCCGGCGTATATTCATATATCTTTACTCCCGCATTCACAAGCTCCTGATAATGCGATTTCGCAAGGGCATACGCCGCCTTCTTATCCGGGATGCCCGGCAGGATCAGTTTCACGTCCACACCACGCTGCGCGGCATATTTCAGCGCAGACGCCAGTTCCCCGTCGAGGATCAGATATGGCGTCATGATATGTACATAATCATTGGCGCGGTTTAGGATATCCATATACACGGCTTCTCCCACCTTGTCCTCGTCCAGCGGGCAGTCTCCGAAAGGCATCACATAGCCGCCTGCCTGCTCCGGACAAAAACTTTTATCTTCGGGATAAGGGGCAAAGTCAGGCGCCTTTTCATCGATGTTCCACATCTGCAAAAACATCAGCGTAAAACTCTTGGCCGCCTCTCCTTTTAACATCACCGCCGTATCCTTCCAGTGTCCGAACTTCTCCACATGATTGATATATTCGTCCGCCAGATTGACGCCGCCGTTAAAAGCGACCTTTCCGTCTATCACCAGGATCTTTCGGTGATCGCGGTAATTATAATGGGACGAGACGATCGGCAGGATCGGCGAAAATGCCTTTGCCTTGATACCAAGCTTAGCAAGCCGCTTCGGATAATCGGCAGGCAGAAGCGCCACCTCGCACATCCCGTCATACATCACGCGCACATCCACGCCTGCTTTGGCCTTCTCTGCTAATACTTCCAGAATTTTCCCCCACATATAGCCTTCTTCAATGATGAAGTATTCCATAAAGATATAGGTCTCTGCTTTTCGCAGTTCTTCAAGCATTGCAGCAAACTTATCCTCCCCCAGCGGAAAATAAGTCGCCTCCGTATGATCGAACAACGGAAAACACCCGCTCCTGTTCAGATACGTCGTTAATGCAGCGACCCCCGAACCGTCCTCTTTTACCTGACAAATCACATCCTCAGACTGCGCGATTGAGTCTTTGGCGCTGTCGATCAATTCCTCCACTCGCTTTTTGATTTTTACGTGTCCCGCATTGGTCTGCGTAAAGGACAAAAAACAGGCCGTCGGCAGGGGGAATAAGGCAATCATAAACAGCCACGTCAGCTTCGCCGTCGCATCCATCTCACAATTGAACAGATATAGGATCATCATAAGAGTAAAGACACCCAAAAACGCAGAGAAAATGGAAACATATTCATACAGCCATCCATAGATTCCCACGATCAGGGCCACCTGCACAAGCAGCAGCAGGACTATGAGCAGAAAGCGGCTGAACAGAATCGGCAGGATGCCTTTCCTTTTAGGCTTCGCAAGGCGGAATATGGTTCCTTTCTCCATTTTGGTACCTCTCTCTTTCGTAAACCGGCGGATACGCGCCATCGCATAAAAGTAATTGCTGTCCCATGAAGCGACATTAACGGCATAATCACCATTATATGGAATATGGAGCAAAAGTGCAAGTAATCACGGCGCAAAAGCAATCGGATTGTGGGCTGTTTTCCGGATGGAAAAAGGGCCGCCTTCAGGCAGCCCTTTTTCATCCGGATACCGTGGGGAGATTCCCCAGGTTATTGCTTTCTGAACCGTCTGGGATGGATTTCAAGTATTCTGTATCTCCCCGGTGAGCCACACCCACGCCTTTGATCTCACCGTTTTTTGCCATACAGACGCCTTCTTCCTTGCTCACGGTGGAGCTGTCAGAGAGCTGGTAGCCTGCAATTTTTCCGCTGTGCCGAATCAGGCCGACGATTTCTTTTGCGTCTGACTTCGGTTTCGGTATTTCATCCAACGTATTTTTAGCCAAAGCGGCAGTCAGTTCCGTATTATTTAATTTATGATCCATAGATGCCTCCATTGTATCAACAAAATTATCTTTTTTCTTCAAAGATAGTGTAAGCAGCCTGTCACATAATCATACATGATGAAAGCAAAAACATCTCCGATGATATGTTTTTAAGCGACGGTTTGCCGATCACATTTGCGATACTCTTTCCATATTGATGATATAAATCACATAACCATGAGCCGATGCTTGCATAAGCTCAGCACTTCCCTTATACTATAAGGCAAACACAGCTTAGGCATGGAGGTAAACATATGAATCACCGCGGAACAAAAAGACTGGAAACCGAAAGACTGATCCTGAGAAAATTTACCGCTAAAGACGCGGAACCCATGTACCGCAATTGGGCATCTGACGACGAGGTGACAAAATTCCTGGTCTGGCCTACACATGCCAGTATCGACGTAACGAAACATGTAATTGGGACATGGGAAACTTCCTATGCCGATGATAATTACTATCAGTGGGCAATCGAATTAAAAGAACTTGGCGAACCGATCGGCAGCATCAGCGCCGTAAAGATGAACGAGGATCTCTCCATGGTCCATATCGGATACTGCATCGGAAAGGCTTGGTGGCATCAAGGCTATACTTCCGAAGCATTAAAGGCATTGGTCACGTTTTTCTTCGAGGAAGTGAACGTCAACCGGATCGAGGCAAGACATGATCCGCAAAATCCCCACTCCGGCAACGTCATGAAAAAATGCGGCCTGCGCTATGAGGGCACCATGCGGATGGCGGATCGAAACAATCAGGGCATCCGGGACACCTGCTACTATGCCATACTAAAATCCGACTGGCAGCAAGCATCTGAAACGTCCTAACGTCCCCTTCCCCAATCCCATTGGAGGACTACGTCACGCACCTTCGTAATACTGTGCCTGCGCGTGCCAAAGCTGACTGTACTTACCGTCTGCGTCAGCCACCAGCATATCATGCGCGCCCTGTTGTATGAGCTGTCCGTGATCGAACACGGCAATGGAATCACAGAAACGGCAGCTTGAAAGCCTGTGGCTGATAAACACGGACGTCTTATTTTCCGTAAGCTTATTAAAGTCCTCATAGACTGCCGCCTCCGCGATCGGATCGAGCGCCGCCGTCGGCTCGTCTAAGACCACGAACGGGGCATCCTTATAAAGCGCACGCGCCAGCGCCACTTTCTGCCATTCGCCGCCCGAAAGTTCTATTGCCTCCGCATCATAGTTGCGCCAGAGCGCCCGCCGCAAACTGTTTTTCTCCTTGGCTGACGGATCGTTGTCCAGACTTGCCAGCTTATCGCCAAACCCCGCACGAATCAGGCAGTCTCGCACATAAGTTTCATCATAATTCTGACTGACCGCCACATTCTCTCCCAGCGGAAAGCCCAATATCTTATAGTCCTGAAACACTACGGAAAAAAGCGCCATATATTCATCATAGCGATATCTGGTAATATCAATACCGTTTAACAGAATTTTCCCCTCAGTTGGGTCATACAGGCGGCAGAGCAATTTGATAAAGGTGGTCTTGCCCGAACCGTTCTCTCCCACGATCGCCAGCCTATCCCCGATCTTAAATTTCATGCTGACATGGCGCAGCACCCACTCATCCGTGCGGGGATAGCGGAAACTCACATCCCGAAATTCGATCTCATAGTCGATATCATCCCGCTTTTCCACCACCAGCGTACCCTGATACATATCATTTGGCAAATCCAGATATTCAAAAAGAAGCGCCAGATAGCGATTATTGTCTGTTAGTCTTCCAATATCCGCAGCAGCATTGGAGACAGACGTTACGAAGCGCTGCGTCGTGCCCTGATAGAGGACAAAGCTACCGATGCCAAATGCACCAATGAACGCTTTGGCTGCCACAAAGAGAAAGATACAAAGATTTAGCGCAGCATTCAAAAGAATAGACAAAAAATGATATTTGATCGTCACCTTTTGTATCTCCTCAAGCCATTTCGGACGCAGATGCTTTCGCAGCTCCTTTAAAACGAGGTCATCCAGTCGAAAAACGATCATGTCCGTTCCCCATAAGCGATTGAATACAGACAGACGCGTATTCTCCTTTGCCAAACCGCCCAACGCCTTTTGCTGCTTTTCCCCACGGACAGCAGCAATTCTGACGGAACAGACCGCACTGATCAGAATCAGCACCATGATCAGCACCGAGGAAGTCGGCGAATTGATAAAAGCAAACACCCCTGTATGCTCGCCCTTGGCAGTCATAATCAGCATAGATGCCATTAGGGAGGCGGAGAACACTACCCCCATAAAATCATTCAACAAAAAACAACACTGCCATTTCACTTGAGGAAGCCCGGCGCCCGTGGCATTGATACCAGCCTGTATCTTTGCACGGCGCAGCACGACATCCGGATCCTCAAGATGCTCATACTGAAAATCGTTCTGTGCATCAGCCATATAAACATCCTGTCGTTGATACATGAATGCCTCGCACAGATCCCGACGGCTTTGCAGAAGCCTTCCCACGATGGAAAGAACCAACCCGCCAAGTACCGCAATCCCTGCCAGTCGCAGCAGTCTTTTATAATCACAGTCTCCCGCCAATTCATTCACCATCTGCGCAGACAAATAAAGAGCAAAATAAGGAAACAGGGTCTGCGTAAATGTACAGAGTACCTGATACAGCCAAAAATGCGGCAGCATCTCATTTACAATCTTGATACCGCGCCAAATCAACCCCCATTCTTCCCGAAAAGTACGCTTTCCCGCCTCATCATTCCACTTCACCCTTCTTCCCCTCCTTATAATATCTGCTCTGCAACTCAAACAACTCCCTGTATTTTCCACCTGCCGCCATCAACTCGTCGTGGGTGCCAACCTCCGCGATACACGCCCCGTTCAGCAAAAAGATACGGTCGCAGAATCTGGTTGACGCCAGACGATGGGAGATAAAAACGGATGTCGCTTTAGCTGCAATCTGATGGTAACTGCGGTACATCCGATCCTCCGCAATCGGATCAAGCGCAGCTGTCGGCTCATCAAGAATGATGCAGGGCGGATCTTTATAGAGAAGCCGCGCCAGCAAAAGTTTCTGCGTCTCCCCGCCAGACAGCTCCACCCCATCTTCATACAGCTCGCGGTTTAGCGGCGTATCCGCGCCCTTTGGCAGGGACGCGATTTTCTCTGTCAATCCTGCCAATTCCATACAGTAATCGACCCGTTCCCTGTCGATAGCATCTTCCTCTGCGGCAGCGATATTCTGCGCAATGGACGCAGGCAGCAAATTGAACTGCTGCGGTACAATACCAAACAGGGAATACAATTCATCGCGATTATATTCATACAAGCTGTGTCCGTTCAACAGGATCTCCCCCTCGTCAGGCAAAAGAATTCCGCACATCAACATGGTCAAGGTGGTTTTTCCGGCGCCGTTCAGTCCTACCAGCGCAATCTTCTCTCCCGCCTCGATCTGAAAAGAAATATTCTCAAGCACCTTTTTCTCACCTTCGGGATACTGAAAAGAAACATTTCTAAAAGTAATCGAGAAAGGTTCTTTCGGTGTCGGAATCCCCGGCCCGCGGTTCAGTCTGCCCTCTATTTCCATTGCTTCGCGGAAATCAGAGACCTGTATCGCGCCCTCAGATACTTTGTTTATGATTTCCAAAATACTGCCCATCACATCGGACAAAGATGAAATCGCCGAGAAATACAAAACAAAGGAAGCAGCATCTACCTTTCCCTGCACAGCTTCCGCAATCAAAAAAGCATACGCCGCCCCGTCACGAATGAAAACGACGAAAAAGTTAATTAATGCAGTCAAAATACTGCGGCATTCCATCTTCCGCTGCTCCACCAGACTCAAATCAAGCAGCTGCATCAGACGATCATGCAGGAATCGTTTCATACCATACAGCCGTATATCCTTGGCATAACTGAGATCCTGAGAAACCGACCATGCGATGCAGTTGATCTTTTTATCAAGATCATTGCGGATGTCCTGCTCCTCCCAATTTTTTCTCCATTCCCGCTTCCCTATAACGGCATTTAGCGCGCAGCCAACAGCCAGCAGAAGGATAATGACTGGGTGCAGCAGGGATATCACCGTCCCAAACAGCAGAAATTTCAATATTAGAGAAAGCATATTTGAAAAATCTTTCGGAAACTGCACCCCGGCCGTATGATTGTTTTTGATCACATTCAGTGCCCGCTCATTCCATTTTTGTACTTCCGGATTATAATCAAGATATCTGTCCCTGTCGCGAGAATAGGTGCGCCAGAGCATTCCCATACTGCCCAAAGCATACGACTCTGAATAAAAAATAATTGTGGAAACCACATTATCGGAAAGACTGCACAAAAGCTGCGCCAACAGTAAGCCTATGATCACAAGCGCGACCTGCGAGAATCTGTCTGATTTTTCCAGCACTGAGAGCATCACAGAAGGTGTATAGAGCGTCAGCACTGAAAGCGCAAGAGAAATGGGGACGATAAACACTCCCGCAAACACCAGCTTTCTTTCGTTTTGCCACAGCATCCTATAAATATATCCCACACAGGATAACAGTCCGTACTTTGGTTTGCGCTTTTCTTCTTTTTGTATTGCTTTTTCCATCGTAACTCCTGCCGACTCCTTTCAACCAGTGTTTCGCAATCGCTCATGCTTAACATTATACCTGAAAGAAGCAAAAAAAAGCATTTCGCTAACCAAAAGTCATTTTCGGTGAACGAAATGCGTTTTACTGTAAAGGGATCAAAAGCTCTGCCGTAAACCCGCCGTCCTCACTGTCAGCAGAGAACAGACCGCCGTACTTTTTGACAAGGCTTTCCACTCTCATAAGCCCCATCCCGTGCTGTTCCCCCTTTGCGGATGCAAACAGATTCTTTCGTTTTTCCCGCTTCTTTCCTGCGGCGTTAGTGAATGCCAGATAAAACTGGGTATTCTTCTGCCCGATGTAGATGCGTAGGAATCTGTCCTCCTTGGGAAGCCTCTTGTTCTCCTCGATAGCATTGTCCAGCAGATTGCCAATGATGGCACAGAGATCCACATCACTGACCGGCGTATTCTCGGGAATCTTCGCTTTCACATTGACCGCGATCTCATGCTGTGCCGCGATATTCAGCTTGCCGTTTAGAATGGCATCTACCATCACCCGGCCTGTTTTGACTGTGGTATCCACCTGCGTCAGGTCATCGTTCAACTGGTGCAGATATTCATTTACTTCCTCGTATTTCCCCAATGCCATGCTCGCCTGCAGCGCCTGTATGTGGTTGTGATAATCATGACGCCAGCCCCGCATCTTCGTATACATCGACTCTACTTCGTCGCAGTATTTTTGAAGCAGCTCGCTCTGATAATCCCCGATCCGTTTGTCGATCCATTTTTGTAATATCATAAATACCTCATTCTAAAACAGCCTTATCATCTCTTTCCCAATTTTCTCCGCCATTCCCCTGCTGATGGGGATTTCCTCGCCGTTTTTCAACAGCACGCTGCTGCTTTTGATCCTTGTGATATGACTGAGATTGACGGCAAATGACCGCTGACATTTATAAAACAATTCATCCAGTTCTTCCAAAACTTTCCCAAAAGACTGCTTCATCCGATAAGTTTCACCAAACGTATGAATCAGCACATACTGCTTCTGCGCCTCCACATAAAGAATCTGTGAAAACGGGACAAACGCTGTCCTGCGATCATAGGTCACGCAAAGCCGCTTCTCCGTCTTTTGCAGATTGGCTGCGGCTCTCTGAAGCACTTCATTCAGTTTTTCCTCGGAGACCGGTTTCATAAGATAATGCAATGCCGCGACTTCATACCCCTGCGCGATAAAGTCAGGATAGCCGGTGATAAAAATAATCTGCACCGCATCGTTTTCTAACCGTATCTTTTTTGCCAGATCCACGCCGTTCATCTCTCCCATTTCAATATCCAGTAAGAGGATATCAAAGTCCTTTTCCTCCTCGTATTGAAACAGGAAGGCTTCCGCGGATGGAAAGGTGGAAATGTGCGCCTCGTGGCCTGCGGTGTCTGCCCAGCGGGTGACGATGGCGGATACATATTCTGTGTCGGTGGAATTGTCGTCAATAATTGATATTTTGTAGTGCATATTGGGGACTCCTGTCGAGTTTTCAAATTTCTATCAATTAGTTTGACTTAACGCTTCATTTTTCTACTCACTTAACTTACAAGACTCTCAAACCAAAACCCTAGCAGGAAAGACCCATATCGTGTTTCACTACCTTCCTAACTTACAAGACTCTCAAACCGATGGAGCGGAAGAAACCGATGCCCAGGCGTTTCACTACCTTCCTAACTTACAAGACTCTCAAACAGATATTAGAGCGGGTGATGTTATATATGCGTTTCACTACC
>CAJTKA010000033.1 GCA_910576815.1 uncultured Lachnospiraceae bacterium | reverse complement strand
CAAATTAAGAAAGTGAGGTAGAAGGATGGCGGATACTTTACCGTTTAATTCAATAAACCATGACAGGGCATACAAGGCCGAAGACTGGATGTGGTATTTTGCCACGTTCCTGGCTAATGGGGTATTCCCGAAGCCCAGCGACGGCCTGCAGGTGATAGCCTACGAGGGCATGGAAATACGGGTTAATATGGGCTACGCCTTTATCAATGGGGCAGGCTTTAGGAACCCGACAAGCAAAAGCATAAAACTGGCTACAGCGGAAGGCGCCTTAAACCGTATAGACCGTATTGTAGTGCGCTGGGACTTGACAGAGCGGGACACGTACTTAGCAATCCTTAAGGGGGTACCGTCTGCGAAGCCTACGGCCACGGCATTAACCAGGAATACGGAGCGCTGGGAACTGGCTTTAGCGGACATATACGTAGGAAAGGGCGTTACCGCGATACGGACGGCAAATATTACAGATCAGCGCTTTAATAGTGCGGTATGCGGCATTGTGAAGGGTACCGTAGAAGAAATAGACGCCAGTGTATTGACAAAGCAATTTACCGACTTTTTCGAGATATACAGTAATGCGGTGATGGATGAATTTAGCGTATATAAGCAGGCTATGGAAAATTATCTTTTCACCATTGAAGGGGTATATAACCAGTACGTAGCACAGACCGAAGCACTGTTTACACAGTACGAAACGGAGTTTACCAACAGGTACGGAGCCTTTACCAATACGCTGGAAGACTGGGAAACGGAATTACTGAAAGCCTATACCGCTTTTGTGGCAAGTATAACACTATTTGAGGGAGAGGCGGAAGCGGACTTTAACGCCTGGTTTGAGAGCGTGAAGGGAAGGTTAGGCGAAGACGCAGCCGGGGCGCTGGAACTGCAAATAGAACAGCTTACGGCAGCCGTGGAAGCGCTGCAAGGACAGGTACAGGAAGGCACCCAGGACATAGCGCAGAGTATTTCCGACCTGGATAGAAGACTAACCAGCGTAGAAAATGGCTGGGGTATCAATTACAAGCATGACGCCATATTAGGCTTGTGCTACCTGGGCGCTGCCTATATGACGGAGCAGCACGAACGGACAGAAGAAACGGCAATATTAGGGGTGGCCTATGCAGGCAATTCCTATTTAGCAAATAATTTTTAAGAAAGAAGGTAGAAAAAAGATGGATGGTTTTCCTAAAACGCTTAAGACAAAAGAAGACTTCTACAACTGCCTGGGAATGGTGGCAAGGGGAGAACTGGCAGCAGGCGACCTGCTGGCAAAGATTGAGAGCGCGGAAAGACAGCGCTTTATCTGCTGCGCCGTGGTAGAAGTGGCAGCGGAAAAGAAGGCCGTAACGGTGATGTACTGCGACGAAGCAGCGGCAGGAATGAAGTTTACCGCCGGGAACGTAAGCGGAAGCATTACGGCAGCAGTACACAAGCAGAGCGCAGAGGCAGAGGCGGAAGGCCAGGAAGGGTACGACCGTACCGCGCTTACACTTTCCAAAGCGGTACCAGCAGGAACGGACACCATAAACCTGGAGATCACGAAGACCGTAGCCGGAATGTCTGCGGATGATTTTAACTCAATGAAAGGAGTATTAAAACAGTATGAGTAGATTACTTGTTGATGATGTGACGAAGACAGACCGCCGGGCGCTGCTGAATGTCAATAAACTGGCTACCATTTCCGACATTGTGGCGCCTAAAAATGAATACCTGTACGCCAGCGGGGCGAATGAAATAACCTTGCTGGAAGGCTGCGTAATTGCAGTAGGCGGCGCGGGTATCTTTTCAACCGAAGCAACCGTTATTACTGCCGGGAACCTGGATATAGGTAGCGCGTTTGAGGTGGGGAAGGACTATTATGTATATATCTGCGACACCAGGGTGGACGCACAGAACGAACGGTACGTAGTTTCCTTAAATTCTACGTATCCGGCTGGATGGAACGCAAGCGATAGCCGGAAAATCGGCGGTTTTCATTATGGGCGCGTCCGCAAAGTGGACGGGAACCTGCAGCCCGTGAACAGCAGCGGCGCCATTTTTGGCACTGGATGGGAAAGCGCGGTAAGTAATGGGATTGTACCCCGCAGCGTATGGACGCTGGGACACCGCCCGAAATGCAACCCGGAAGGAATGGTATACCTGGGCGGCGGTACCTGGATAGACATTTACTTAAATTCTGATGATGGAGCCTATGGCCTTAAGTCTGAATATGGATGCGCGCCCATGACCGGAACCGAAGGCATGAACTGGTATACCTTCACGGAGCGTCTGGCGAAATCCGGTAAGCGTATGCCGGATTATAGCGACTTTTGCGCGTATGCGTTCGGAAGCCCGGCAGGCCTTGACAATGCCAATACGAACGCCTGGACGGCCACCACGAACACGGGAAGGGGCGTTACCGGAAGCGTGGTTAATGCGGTATCGGCTGTAGGCTGCGTGGACGCCGTAGGCCGTGTATGGGAATGGCTTAACGACCTTATCACAAGGGCAGAACACGCTACAAATACCGAATATCACCCTACAGTAGCCTGGGGATGGGATAAGAAAAGCCCCTTAAGGGATAACGCCACAAAATACGACGTAGGCAACATTTACCAGTATTATGCGTATTCCCTTGCGGCGCTGATAGCGGGCGGCTACTGGAGCAGTGGCGCCGATGCGGGCGCCCGCGCCGTGAGTTGCTACAGTTACCCGTGGCGTGTCAACACGTACCTTGGCGCGCGCGGGGCGTGTGACTCTTTGTAGACGGCGGGCGAAAGCCCAGCCGACTACGCCGGGGGTGAAAAATGAATATACAGGAACAAACAGACGTCGTACACCAAAAGGTGTACGACTTTCTTTTATATCTGTATCCGCTGCTTAGTAAGTATCCGAAGTATGAAAAATTCAGCCTACAGACAGCCACCAGGAACGCCATATTAGAGGTTTTGTTGGAGTTGGTGAAGTGGGATAAGACGGCAACAAAAAGCCACCTGTATACTGCGGATAGCGCGCTACAGCAGGCCAAAGAACTGATACGCCTGGCGAATGACCTTAAGTACAGCGCCATGAATAAGCAGCATTACGGGGTAAGCTGCGGCAAGCTGGCGGAAATAGGCGTAATGCTGGGCGTTCTGATAGAGGATGTAAAAGCGGGAAGCGGAAGTAAAGGAAAATAAAGATATGGGGCAACTGCTTATTTTAGCCCTTGCGGCGCTGATAGCGGGCGGCAACTGGAACAATGGCGCCAATGCGGGCGCCCGCGCCGTGAATTGCAACAATTACCCGTGGAATGTCAACACGAACATTGGCGCGCGCGGGGCGTGTGACTTAGTGAAAGTATTACAGGCTTAGTGTTCCCCGGAACCCTAGCAAGGACTTAAAGGAATTTAGGTATAGTGCTTAATAATTCTATAGTCAGAGCGGTTGTACCCGCCGGAAAAGGCAAAAAGAAAAATACAGGCTGCTGGTTAGTAGCTGCGGCGAAGGACAGGGGCTTATTTTTATGAAACGGATAGGGCATATCAAAGACAAAAGAGGGAACAGCATTACCCTGGTGGAAGCTATGGCGGACTACGGGAACGTACAGAAGTCATACAACAAGGCCAGGAAGGGAAAGCGCTACAGGAAAGATGTTATAAGGTTCACGAAGGAAAAAGAAGAGAACCTAAAGCGGGTACGGGAAGATATTTTAACCCAGGAGTATAAGCCAGGGACGTACCATTACTTTAAGGTTTACGAACCGAAGGAACGGCAGATTATGGCGCTTCCTTTTTATGACAGGGTAGTACAACACGCCATAAATAACGTACTGGAACCGATTTTTAATAAGCGGTTCATATTCCATTCATACGCCTGCAGAAAGAAAAAGGGTATGCACAAGGCGTCTGAAACGCTGCAAGGCTGGTTATATGGCTGGAAGAAATACCACGGGGAAGAACAGTTATACGCTATAAAGGCGGATATACACCACTATTTCCAAAGTATCGACCATGAGATACTAAAGGCGGAAATCCGGCGCGTGATAAAGGATAAAGAGGCCTTGACACTGATAGACCGGATTATAGACCATAACGGAAATATGCCGGATGGCGTAGGCATACCCGTGGGAAATCTTACAAGCCAGCTTTTTGCAAATATATACCTTGATAAGCTGGATAGATTCATAAAGCATACGTTAGGCGTGAAGCACTATGTACGCTACATGGATGATTTTATATTATTAAGCCCGGACAAAGGGCAGTTACGGGAATGGCTGGCCGCTATAGAAACCTTCCTACGGGATGAACTGCGGCTAAAATTGAACCCGAAGACCACAATACTGGCGGCAAAGAATGGTATTGATTTTGTCGGCTATAAGCACCGGGGAACACATAAGAAGGTACGCCGGGACAGCATAAAGCGGATGAAAAGAAAAATTAAATGGTATGTGAAAGGCAAGATCACAAAGGAGCAGTTACAAAAGAGCGTAACAAGCTGGACGGGACACGCCAGCCATGCAGACAGTTACAACCTGCAAAAGAAGATCATAACACTGGCAGCGCGGGCGGATGAAGAGGCCGCAGCGAAGGCCGCGTAGCCACCAAAAAGGAAAGGAGAAAAAGAAAGATGGAAGCAGTAGAAAGAATTATTTTTACCCTGGCGCTTAATACAATCGTGCGCCTGGTAGTCGTGGCGGTGGTGATGGATACCATTTTCGGCATAGGCCGGGCAATCCGTGAACATAAGTTTAACAGCAGCGTAGGCATTGACGGGGCGATCAGAAAAATAGCTATGGTTATTTCTATCGTGTTCCTGGGAGTGGTGGACGCCCTGGTACATATCAACTTGATAGCATTTATCCCGGAAGAGGTAAGAAGCTATCTGCCGACCGCCACTATAGGCCTGGCGGAGTTTTTCGGCGTTCTGTATCTTTGCTATGAAGTGGTAAGTATCCTTAAGAACATGGCATTATGTGGGCTTCCCGTAAAAGGGGTATGGAAGAGGGTACAGGCGTTTTTAGGGAAGTATACCGAAGAACTGCCGGACACGGAAGAGCAGGACGCGGAGCAGGAAAGAAAAGCGCTGCCGGATGGCGTGACGCTTACGGACGTTGTACCGCCTGGAGCATTGGAGCAGAACCAGGACGGAACCTACAACGCATACGACGGGAACGGAAATAAAACCGGGACGGTAACGGCGGAAGAGTACGAAGCTGCCGGAAATTTCAAACAGTAGAGGCGTGGCGTAATGTACGTAGAACATTTAATAGTTTTAATGTCAGCGGTTGCGTGTGCTGCCATAACAGTGGTGGCACTGGCAATAATAAAAATTTTAGAAGTGGCAGTAAAGGCAATCAAACGAAGACGGGGAAGGAAAGGAAAGAAACGGTATTGATTGCAGTAACAGAAAGGTAAGGCCTTGCGGGAAACCGTGAGGCCTTTTTGACGGAAAGAAGGGATTATATGAGCGCAACGGAATTTATTACAAAAATGGCGCCGCTGGCCGTGGCGGATATGGGAAAAAGCGGGGTACTGGCCTCCGTGACACTGGCGCAGGCCATTTTAGAAAGTGGCTGGGGAACGTCGGAACTGGCGGTTAATGCCTGTAACTTTTTCGGCATGAAGGCCAATTTATCCGGGAATACCTGGCCGTCCGCCTGGGACGGGGCGACCTATACGAAGGACACAGGGGAGCAGAAGCCAACCGGGGAGTATTACACCGTTACGGCTGCCTTTAGGAAGTACCCGGACGCGGCGGCCAGTGTGGCAGATCACAGCGCCTACCTTATCGGAGCCATGAAGGAAGGAAAGAAACGCTATGCAGGCCTGGCCGGGGAGAAGGACGCCAGGAAGGCTATAACGATCATTAAGGAAGGCGAGTACGCCACTTCCCTGGACTATGTAGAAAAGGTAATGAACATTATCAACAAGTACAATCTTACGGCCTACGACGCCGGGAAAGAAGAGGTTAAGGAAATGAAGGCTATTAAGATCATGTTGGACGCCGGACACTATGGAAAGTATAACCGTTCCCCGGCCAATGCAGCATATTACGAAAGTGATTTTGCATGGAAATTCCATAAGCTGCTTAAAGCGGCATTAGAAAAGCGCGGCATTACCGTAGGGACTACCAGGGACGCCCAGGCCAATGACCTGGACTTAAGCACCAGGGGACGGAAGGCAGCGGGCTACGATCTGTTTATATCTATCCATTCCAACGCCGTGGGAAGCGGGGTAAACAATTCCGTAGACTACCCCGTAGCCATTACTATGGTGAATGATGATAAGACCACCATAGACGAAGTAAGCAAGGCCGTGGGCGAACGGCTGGCGCAGGTAGTAGCCCAGGTAATGCAGACGAAGCAGCAGGCCAGGACGTACACGAAGCAGAGCAGCAACGACCGGGACGGAAACGGCATTTTTGACGACGAATACTACGGCGTCCTTCACGGCGCCAAAAGCGTAAAGGTACCCGGCCTTATCCTGGAACATTCTTTTCATACCAACGCGGCGGCAACTGCCTGGCTGCTGGATGATAACCACCTGCAGCAGATGGCAGAGGCAGAGGCGGCAGCCCTGGCAGACTATTACGGCATGAAGCAGACGTTAGACCAGGCGGCAGAAGAGAAGCCCACCACGTCCGACGCAGCGGCCAGCGCTGAAGCTGCAACCTGGTACCGCGTCCGTAAGTCCTGGACGGACAGCAAAAGCCAGGTAGGCGCCTACAGAGTGAAGGACAATGCAGTAAAGAACTGCCCGGAAGGCTATAGCGTGTTCGACGAAAGCGGAAAAGCCATTTTTACCAATAAGGCAGAAGACCAGGCGGCTACAACCTGGTACCGCGTCCGTAAGTCCTGGGAAGACGCAGCCAGCCAGGTAGGCGCCTACAAGGTGTACGATAATGCCGTAAATAACTGCCCGGCAGGCTACGCGGTATTTGACGACGCCGGGAAGGCACTTTACCGTAATCTTTCCGTATCCGTCCATGAGATAAAGAAGGGCGACACCCTGGGGAAGCTGGCGAAACAGTACGGTACCACCGTGGACGCCATTGTAGCGGCCAATAAGGCGAAGTATCCGAAGATCACCGCCGACTATATCGTAGCTGGCTGGAAATTGCAGGTATAAGGCTATGGAATATCAGGAAGCAGCGGAACGCCTGGCCGCTTTAGCGATCTGTATGGAAGCGGTACCAGTAGGCTGCGAACAATGCCCGGCCTACCAGGAAGGCGAGGACAGGGAAAAGCAGCAGAAGGCTTGTAACGATATGATGGAGCCGGAGAAGATAGAAGAGGCCATAGAAGTGGTAAGAGAGTACGAGAAGAAACAGGCTGCGGCAGCGCCGGACAACGTGAGTAATTAACGGGTAAGTAACAAAAAGCCCGGAAACGCCCGTATACAGGCGTTGCAAGTTACCAAAGAGATAAGTGTTATTTGCAGAAGGCAGATATGGAAAAGGGCACAAGGCAAGGTTACTTGCATCTGTGTCCTTTTTATAACCGAACTTCTATGGGAATGCAAGAGATGATAGCGCATTTTACGGTAGGAAGCATTGAAAACGGAGTGAAGATCAGATATGAAATTACTGTATGGCACGGGCAATCCGGCCAAATTGGAGTCAATGAGGAGCCGCCTTGCACAAATGGATATTGAGCTGCTTGGGCTGCAGGATCTCATGGCAGAAGGGAAAAGGATTCCCAAGGTGCTGGAAGACGGCAATACGCCGCTTGAAAATGCAAGGCAAAAGGCGGAGGCTTACTACAAAGCGTTTGGGATGCCTGTTTTTTCCTGTGATTCAGGACTGTATTTTGACAATGTGCCGGATGAGGTTCAGCCGGGCGTACATGTGCGCAATGTCAAAGGGAAATGTCTGACAGATGATGAGATGATAGCATACTATGCGGGGCTTGCGCAAACATATGGGGATCTGAAGGCGAGATACAAAAACGCAATCTGCTTTGTAAAGGATGAGGATCATAGTTATGAGGCGATGGAGCCTTCGATGGCAAGTGAGCCGTTTCTGTTGACGGCTCGGCCGCACAGTACGATCCGAAAGGAAGGGTTTCCGCTGGACAGCCTCTCTGTAGATATCAGGACAGGCCAATACTATTATGATCTGCCGCCTGTCAGGTTGGACCAGGTTGCGGTGGAGGATGGATTTTTGGAGTTTTTTCGGAAGGTCCTCGCCCTTAAAAATTAGGATTTTTTTCTTGCTTTTTCTTGTTCTTATGCTATAATTTTGGTTATGGGGATATAGCTCAGCTGGGAGAGCGATACGTTCGCAACGTATAGGTCAGGGGTTCGAGTCCCCCTATCTCCACTTTGGAAGCATAGCTCAGCCGGGATGAGCGTTCGCCTCACACGCGAGAGGTCATGGGTTCGAGCCCCATTGCTTCCATGAACCAATCAGAAAAGAAGTCGGTTTTTCCGGCTTCTTTTTCAATCATTAGGTAATTGCGACAGTGGAAACCATTTAGGGAGGATACAAAACGACAGCGGCGGTTTTTGCGAAAGGGGCGTTGACAATGGCAGTGCGTGTAAAAAATATGACAACGGGAAAGCCCGCGAAACTCCTGCTTGCCTTTTCATTTTCTCTGATGGCGGGAAATGTTTTCCAACAGTTGTATACCGTAGTGGATACCATGGTGGTTGGAAAAGTATTGGGCGTTACCGCGCTGGCGGCGCTGGGCGCGGCAGACTGGCTCAACTGGCTGATGTTGGGTGTGATCCAGGGGTTGACGCAGGGGTTTGGCATCCGTATGGCGCAGGAGTTCGGTGCGGACAGACAGGATCGATTGAGAGAGTGCGTGGGAAGCGCAGTGGTACTTTCCATGCTTTCGGCAGTGCTTTTGACGGCGGCAGGACAGTTGGCGGCAAGGCCGGTGCTTGTGCTTTTGCAGACGCCCCCAGAGATCATAGAGTTTACGCTTTTGTATCTGCGGATCATGTTTGCGGGCGTGCCCATTGTCATGCTCTATAACCTGTTAGCCTGTATCCTGCGTTCGCTGGGAGACAGCAGGACGCCCTTAAATGCGATGATCGTAGCATCCCTGACCAATATAGTGCTGGACTGCCTTTTTGTCTTGGGGTTTCATTGGGGAATTGCGGGGGCCGCTGTGGCCACATTGATTGCGCAGGCGGTCTCGAGCGGGTTCTGTTTCTTCTATATTAAAAGGCTGACGATCCTCAAACTGACGAAGGAGGATTTTCGGCTGCGGGAGGATCTGACAAGGAAGCTTATTTTTCTGGGACTTCCCATGGCTTTTCAGAACGGGATCATTGCGGTGGGCGGCATGATCGTGCAGTTTGTGGTAAATATTTACGGCGTCCTCTTTATTGCAGGGTTTACGGCGACCAACAAATTATACGGTTTGTTGGAGATCGCAGGAACTTCCTACGGGTACGCCATGGTGACTTATGTGGGACAGAACCTGGGAGCGGGTAAAATGGATCGTATTCGCAGCGGGATGCGGGCAGCCATGGGCATCGCTATGGCGACTTCCGTGGTGATTGCCATTTGTATGCTGGTATTTGGCAAGGGGATTCTGGGACTCTTTATTTCAGGGAGCCCCGAGGTAGTGGAGCAGACCATGCAGATCGCTTATTTTTATCTGGCGGTGATGAGTGTCTGCCTGCCGATCCTCTATGTGCTCCATGTGACCCGCTCTGCTTTACAGGGGATGGGAAATACGGTGCTTCCCATGCTGTCAGGTGTAGCGGAGTTTGTGATGCGGACCTTATCGGTGATTGTTCTGCCCATGCTGTTCGGGGAAACAGGAATCTTTTTTGCCGAGATTTTGGCATGGCTGGGAGCGGATGTAGTGCTGGTCAGCAGCTATTTCATAGTGGCAGGGAAGCTGGAAAAGAAAATGACTGAACTGGTCAAGTCCACCCACCGTCCATAGTGATGATCTGCCCGGTCAGATAGTCGGGCGCGTTCAAAAGAGAGAGAGCAAGGCGGGCAACTTCTCCTGATTGACCAATGCGGTCAGCAGGAATTTCTGCCCGTAACGCCTCCAAATCTTCTGCCGAAAAGCCACGGTTCATATCCGTATCGATCAGGCCGCAGGCAATGGCGTTGACCTGGATGCCGCTGGGAGCAAGCTCCTTGGCGAGGGCTTTGGTAAAGGCATTCACCCCGCCTTTGGAGGCAGAGTAGGCCACTTCCATGGAAGCGCCCACATTTCCCCAAACGGAGGAGATGTTGAGGATTTTCCCCGCATGACGCTGTAACATCAAGGGGATGGCCAGGCGGCAGGTGTAGAACAGGGCATTTAAGTTCACATCCATCAAAGACTGCCACTGCTGCGGACTCATTTCGTGCAAGAGCCCGACATGGGAGATGCCGGCATTGTTGACTAAAACGGTCAACTCACTGATTTCCACAAAGACCCGCTCCACGTCCTGCGGGTTGCCCATATCCGCTAAAATAGGCGTACAGGAGACGGAAAAGGTTTCTGACAGATAATGTGACAATTGTGTCAGTTCTGCTTCGGAGCGCCGACAGGTGAGGTAGAGGTGATAGCCCTCTCCCGCAAGAGTTTCCGCGATAGCGCGCCCGATGCCCCGTGAAGCCCCTGTCACCAGGGCGGTTTTAGGTGTGGGGGGATTTTGATTCGTTGTCATACTATTGATTCCTTCCCAGCATATTATTTGCACAATGAAATATGAAATTAGAATCAACGATCTCTTATCTGCAAAGATTATACTACAGGCAGCAGAGAAAGTCATCTGCGGAAAATGAAGATGAGCAGCAAGTTGCTCAGAAATGAGGTGTATTATGTACGATTTGATCATTATTGGAGCGGGTCCGGCAGGACTGTCGGCGGCTGTTTACGGGAGGAGAGCAGGGCTTGACCTTTTGGTGATCGAGCAGACGCCCATGGGCGGCGGCCAGGTCATCAATACCTATGAGGTGGATAATTATTTAGGCCTTCCGGGGATCAATGGTTTTGAATTGGGACAAAAATTCAGGCAGCACGCGGATGGACAGGGGGCAGTCTTTCATATAGGAAAGGCTGTAAAAATCAGTGACGACGGAGAGAAAAAGAGTGTGACACTTGCAGACGGTACGGTTTTTGCGGCGCGGGCGCTGATTCTTGCGGGCGGGGCGGAACACACGAAGCTGGGAGTTCCGGGTGAAGATACGTTTCGCGGGCAGGGCGTGTCCTACTGTGCAACCTGCGATGGCGCCTTCTTTAAGAAGCGGGATGTGGCAGTGATCGGCGGCGGCGATGTGGCGGTCGAGGATGCGATTTATCTGTCGAGGTTTTGCCGCAACGTTTTTTTGATCCACAGAAGGGACAGCCTGCGGGCGGCGAAAAGTTTACAGGAGAAGCTTTTTGCCTGTGAAAACGTGGAGGTGGTCTGGGACAGCGTGCTTCTTGCGATCGAGGGCGGCGATCTGGTAGAAAAGATCCGAATCCGCAATCAAAAGGAAGAAGCGGAGCGGGAAATTCCCGTGGAGGGCGTTTTTATTGCGGTGGGGATGCACCCTGACACGGAAGCTTACAAGGAGCTGGTCGCCTGTGATGAGAACGGCTGGCTGATCGCGGGAGAGGATTGTAAGACAGATGTACCCGGCATTTTTGCAGCGGGAGATATTCGTACAAAGAGGCTGAGACAAATCGTAACAGCAGTGTCTGACGGTGCCTGTGCGGTGGCTTCTGCGGAGCAATATCTCTCCCTACGGTAAAAAAGAAACAGCTGCGGATGTAAAAAAGGAGGGCTGCTGTAGAGATTATTAAGAAATACACCTCGAAACATTACAGAAATGTTACAACTGATTTCGCCTGCAAATCGGCAAGACTTGACATAACTTTTTTGGAATTAGGCGACGAAGAATCCGACTTTTTGTGGAAAAGACACAATAACTTGCGTTTATATATGCGTAATGATGGTAGATGATGTGGTTGACAAAACGTAACTGCAATGCTATATTATAGCCAGATGTAACAATTCTGTAACAAATGAGGTAATTTTATGAAAAAAAATGGACTGAAATTAACAGTATGTGCACTGACAGCTGTACTTACTTTTACAGGGACAGGGCTGGAGGCGCAGGCGACGGGAAATGTGGGAAGCGTTCTGCCGTCGGCCGGCATAGAGTTTTCTCTGCAGGACGGAGAAAAGTCGACTTCCTTATCGAACTTGAAAGAAGAATCCGACAAGGAAGCTGCAGAGCAGTCGGGAGAGCAGACGGAGATGCCTGATGCGGATGGAATCAGCGTCGGCAGTCTGCAGGTTGGCGGTTTTTCCGATCTGGTCAGCACAGCGGATGGAATCAGCAAAGCACCGGAGAAGAAGATCCTGGATACCGTGGTGGTCAGTGAAGGATATACGAAGGATCTGCGTGAAGCAGCAGGAAGCGGCCTCTCTGAGGAGGAAGAAAGTTTTAAGAATCTGGTCATCGCCAGGGTGAACGACTACGTGAACGTACGCAGCATTCCCAGCGAGGAAGGCGAGATTGTTGGTAAACTCTACAACAAATCTGTCGGAAGTTTTATCGAGGAGGAGGACGGCTGGTATAAGATCAGTTCCGGCTCCGTGGAAGGCTATGTCAAAGGTGAATTTTGTGTCACAGGCGACGAAGCCGTAGATTATGCAAAGGAAGTGGGAACCCGTATTGCTACCGTTACCACGACGACGCTTAAGGTTCGCGAGCAGCCCGGACTCGATGAGACAGTCCTGGGTCTGGTGCCCATCGAGGATGAACTGATCGTCACGGAGGAGTTAGACGGTTGGGTAAAGGTCAATATCGAGGAAGGTGACGGCTACGTTTCTCTTGATTACGTGACACTTTCTACCGAGTTTGTAAAAGCTGAGTCCATTGCCGAGGAAAAGGCGAGACTGGCAAAGGAAGAAGAATCCAGAAGGGCTGCGAAGGAAGCAGCGAAAAAGAAGACGGCGGAAAATGCAGCCTCCGGCGGCAAGACCGAAGATGGCGGCAAGACCTATGCCAGCCCGACGGGCAGCACGGGTGCCGATGTGGTACAGTTTGCGAAGCAGTTTGTGGGCAATCCTTATGTGTACGGCGGCACCAGCCTGACGAACGGTGCGGACTGCTCCGGATTTGTGATGAGCGTGTATAAAAACTTTGGCGTCAGCCTGCCGCATTCGTCTGCGGCTGACAGAAATGTCGGTGCGGCAGTGAATGGTCTGGAGAATGCACAGCCCGGTGATATCATCTGCTATTCGGGGCATGTGGGCATCTACGCGGGCAACGGTCAGATCGTGCACGCATCCACATCCAAAACCGGTATCATCGTGTCCAGTGCAACTTATCGTTCCATTCTCTCCATCAGGAGAATTTTCTAACAGAAGAAAATCAATAAAAACAGTAAAAACAGGAGGCGGCTCAAGACGGGTCGTCTCTTTCTGCGCGCATAAGCAGAGTCAGAAGACTTATGACGAGCAACGCGAATGAGAAATGTGAAACATTTCGAGTCTGCTTGTGCGAAGGAAAACTTCCATTCGATTATCTTGCAATGCAGAAGGCGGATATGCTATAATACAGACAAGTCATATCCAATGAAAGGAATGAGTGCGATGAAATTTATCATTGTAGGCAAAAATATCGAAGTGACGCCGGGATTGCGGTCAGCGGTGGAGGATAAGATCGGTAAGTTGGAAAAGTTTTTTACCGAGGATACGGAAGTGCACGTTACCCTCAGTGTGGAGAAGGATCGCCAGAAGATCGAGGTCACGATTCCCGTAAAGGGAAACATCATCCGTTCCGAGCAGGTCAGCAGCGATATGTATGTATCCATCGACCTGGTGGAGGAGATCATTGAGAGACAGCTGAAAAAATACAAACATAAGCTGGTGGATAAGAAGCAGGGGAACGATTACTTCCGTCAGGAATTTATTGAAAAGGACTACATGGATGAGGAAGAAGTCAAGATCATCCGCGCCAAGAAGTTTGACATCAAGCCCATGTATCCCGAGGATGCCTGCGTGCAGATGGAGCTTTTGGGACATAACTTCTTCGTCTTCTGCAATGCGGAGACTGACCAGGTGAACGTGGTCTATAAGAGAAAGGGAAATACCTACGGGTTGATCGAGCCGGAGGTGTAAGGGAAAAGAAACGGCGGCGGGAGAGCATTCTCCCGCTGTTTTGATGTTGGTCGGAAATCTTCTGATAACGGGCTTTTTAGGAATACATAGCTGTCAGAACGTCCGATACAGCGTCAGCTTCACCCGCTCTGCGGCGAGCTCGATCTCGGCGCGGTCTATCATCATACCGACTAAGAGAAGTTCACTGCTTTCGCCGGGATCGCCGCTGCCCGCCAGCTCCCAGTAGATATCGCTCATGCCATCATTTTTCTGGCCGTTCAGATAGTGATCCAGACGGGCGAGCCTGTCGGCGTAGGAGGGGTTGAAATCCGCCTCCAGACGGATCAGGACTTCGTTTTCTTTCCGTTCGATCCGGGTGTCGATCCAGGATGCCTCCAAGGCAAAGAAGAACATGGTCAGCTCCTCTATGATCTTGGCGGTCTTTTTTTCTTCATGTGTCATGGATGCCTCCGCTTTGCGCAGAATCTGCGCCCTTTCTTTTAGTGTTTGACGGTTTACTCTTTTTTATTTGAAATCCTTTGATAAAACTCTCAAATGCCGGAACCAGGACGATGGCAACCAGGCCTGTGGAGAAGCCATTGTTGTATAGATTCAATCCGCCGTAAAGGGAGGAAGAACATACCGCAACTGCGGCGTGCAGCATACCCGCAATGATTCCGGCAGGAATGCCGAACTGTCCGGCGATGGGGGCCAGACCAACGGCAAATATGGCGGCCATCTGGATGCCGGGTGTGGTTGGCAGCATATGGGTAAAAAAGGTGGAGAGAAGGACACCCGCCAGTACCGGCGGATAGTTTTTGGCATGGACCCCGAAAGCCGCAAAACCGAAAGCAGTCAGGATGGCGCCCACAACGGGGCCGGAAAGATCGCCGCCGATCAGCAGGATGTAAGTGGTGCATATCAGACCGACGATGCCCATATTGACCAAAGTAGTCGGTGCACCGTCCATCAAAACAAAGTCCGTTACGGCACGTCCGGGGCGGCGCATCAGCTTCAAAAGGGAGCGCAGGCTGTCCCGGTCAAGAAACAGACCGAACAGCAGGGCGGCCGTAAAGTAGAGATACAGGCCTGCCGGCAGCCAGAAGGGGCGGCCGTAGCGCCAGATAAATACGTTATTACTGCTCAGACCGAAGGACTGTAGAACACACACCATGACAAAGGCGAAAAGTCCTCCGGCAAATCCCATGTTAAACAGATTGTAGCCCATATGCATGGAGGCGGTATGTACGGAGAGCGGCGGCAGCACGAAGCCGGAAAAAATACCGACGACCACGGCGATCCCCAAATTGACCGGAAGGGAAAACGGCAGCAGGTATACAAGTTCTGTGACCATCGGCGCCAGGCAGGAGCCAAAAAGCGCCGTGTAGATATAGCGGCTCATGCTTGCGTGGTGAAACCTTGCATAGAGCCAGGTCCCAAACAGTATGGGCAGGACGTTGACCGGGTTTTTACCGAAAAGAGCGAAGCCTGCGTTGATGAAAAGAACGGCCATGGTAAGTCCGGTGAAAGGGATTTTCTGCAAACGGATCAGCAGAATGGCCAGACTGAGAACCAGTCCCGCATTCAGGAAGGCGGCGCCGAAGCCGGCCAGCTCGAAGTAATCCGTAACCAGGGCATCTCTGGTGAGCACAATTGTGACCATGCCGCGCAACAGTTCTTTCGGCGGGGCGAGAACGATTGCGGTGAGAAATAAGAGCAGGGCAGTAGCGATGCTGAAGACAAACAGTTCCTGACCCTCCGGCTTTTTTCGAATATTGTCTGTCATAGGCAGATCCTTTCGTGAACGAATCGTATCTGTTCTTATCATATCAGGATATGCGGCGCAGCACAATCTGATATCATCCTTTCTTTATTCTATTTCCGTTGGCACGGTTTTGCGCACTGACATAACGGTATTTTGCCGCACATATATTAAAACAAGTGTGGCACGGCATTCTTTGCGGGGATGTGTTTGTGCGGGACAAAGCGGCAGAGGTGGAAATGAACCGAAATAAGGGATATCAGGGGGAACGTGGCAGGAAAGAGTGCGACAGGCGGGAACGCGGCGGAACCGTTGTCAGGATGGGGCTCATCTTCCTTCTGGCTCTGGTCTGTGTCTATACGGTGAAAGAATTGACGAAAGACTGGCAGGGAAGTGCATGGCAGGGCTTTTATAACGCAGTAAGGACGGGACGTGAGCAGGCCGTTGAAGTGACGGCTGACGGCGGCTATATCAAGTGGGTGGACTTTCACGCGCCCTGCGAAGCACTGAATGCGGCTTATGAGTTGGATGTGGAGACCTATCGGGACAAGATACAGCTGCATTGGATCGAGCTTCTTGCTTATGAGGGCGCAAGGACGGGCGGAAGCTTTGACAGTAACAGTGCGCGAAAGATCCGGGAGACAGGAGAAAAGCTCAAAAACGGCGAGACGACCATGGAGAAGCTGACAAAGGATATGAAATACTATGACTATTATCTGGAAGCGTACACGGCGGTGCTCGGTGGCATGGTGGGAGAGTTTACCCTGGATGGAAAACACTATTATGGGCTGAAGGCATATTCACCCATTGCCAAAGGCTTTGATTACAGCCACTATGATGACTTTGGATCTTCCAGAAGCTACGGGTATTCGCGTCCGCATCTGGGGCATGACATGATGGGGCAGATCGGCACGCCCATCATCGCGATCGAGTCCGGTTATGTGGAAGCCCTCGGCTGGAACCAGTATGGCGGCTGGCGCATCGGCATCCGCAGTTTTGACGGGCAGCGGTATTATTATTACGCGCATCTGCGGCAGAATTACCCCTACGCGGACGGCCTTGCCGAAGGAAGTGTGGTGACGGCGGGGGATGTGATCGGTTACATGGGGCACACCGGCTACAGCGCGAAGGAGAATGTCAATAACATCAAGACCGTGCATCTGCACTGGGGACTGCAGCTTATCTTTGACGAATCCCAGAAAGAAGGAAACAACGAGATTTGGATCGACTGCTACGAACTGACCAAATTCCTTTACAAAAATCGCAGTGAAGTGGAGAAGGTGGGAGAGACCAGGGAATGGCGGCGAACCGTGCAGATGAGTGACCCGGCGGCGGAGGCCTATCGGGAGCAAAAACGATAGTGACGGTGCGGTTTACAACCATACAGAAAGTGCATATGGAAGTGAAGGGGTTCGCTTTGAAAGTGGATTGCAAAACTGAAGTCGCTATGATACAATAAAAACGATGGACAATAACGGGAAATGACAATCGTTCACAAGCCTTTTTCAAAAGGCTTTCAATAAACTTTCACTAAATTTCAAAGATGGAGGAAAAGAAGATGGCAAAAAAAGTAGTTTTGGCAGGCGCCTGCCGTACCGCGATCGGCACGATGGGCGGAGGACTGAGCACTACGCCTGCAGCGCAGCTTGGCGCAACGGTGATCAAGGAGGCTCTTAACAGAGCGGGCGTGAAGCCGGAGCAGGTCGATCAGGTGTATATGGGATGCGTTATCCAGGCAGGACTGGGACAGAACGTAGCCCGTCAGGCATCCATCCACGCAGGGATCCCCAATGAGGTTCCGGCGGTCACCATCAATGTGGTCTGCGGATCCGGCCTTAACTGCGTGAACATGGCGGCGCAGATGATTCAGGCAGGCGACGCCGATATCGTGGTAGCGGGCGGTATGGAGAATATGTCCATGGCTCCCTATGCTGTGATGCAGGGCCGCTATGGTTACAGAATGAACAACGGCACCTTGGTAGATACCATGGTGAATGACGCTTTATGGGATGCCTTTAACAATTATCATATGATCATGACGGCAGACAACATTTGCAGAGAGTGGGGACTGACCCGCGAGGAGCTGGACGAGTTTGCCTTAAAGAGCCAGTTGAAGGCTGAGGCGGCGCAGAAGAGCGGCGCGTTCGATAAGGAAATCGTTCCTGTCATGGTAAAGAAGAAAAAGGAAATGGTTGAGTTCAAGGTGGACGAGGGTCCCAGACCCGGTTCAACCATGGAAGGTTTGGCGAAGCTGCGCACCATCAATCCCGACGGCTTTGTGACGGCAGGTAATGCTTCCGGCATCAATGACGGTGCAGCTGCCATCGTTGTGATGAGCGAGGAGAAGGCGCAGGAACTTGGTGTGAAGCCGATGGCTACCTTTGTGGCAGGCGCGCTGGCTGGCTGCAGACCCGAGATCATGGGTATCGGTCCTGTTCCGGCTACGAAGAAGGTTATGGCGAAGGCCGGCTACAAGATCGAGGACTTCGATATCATCGAGGCAAACGAGGCATTTGCGGCACAGTCCGTTGCAGTAGGCAAGGAGCTCGGCATCGACGTGGACAAGCAGCTTAACCCGAACGGCGGCGCGATCGCACTCGGTCATCCGGTAGGCGCTTCCGGCGCACGTATCCTCGTAACCCTGCTTCACGAGATGCAGGCAAAGGGTGCGAAGAAGGGTCTGGCTACGCTGTGTATCGGCGGCGGCATGGGATGTGCGACCATTGTAGAGATGTGAGAATACAAGATGCAGAATTGACATTTCTACCGCAGGCACGCTTGTGCTACCTTCCGCTCGCAACGGTACTTAATATGCCAAAGAACGGCATATAAGTACCGGCGGCTCCAGAGTACCTGCTTGCAGAAATGTCAATCCGCATCCATAGATATTGTACACAATATAAAAAAGGAGACGGATACAATGGAATTTGTGTTATATGAAGTGAAGGGTCAGGTCGGCGTGATCACGATCAACCGCGAGAAGGCTTTGAATGCCCTCAACTCCACCGTATTGGACGAGCTGAACGCGACGTTAGATGGTGTGAATTTGGATGAAGTGAGATGCCTGATCCTGACGGGCGCGGGCGAGAAGTCCTTTGTGGCGGGCGCGGATATCGGCGAGATGAGCACACTCACCAAGGCTGAGGGCGAGGCTTTCGGCAAGAAGGGAAACGATGTGTTCCGCAAGTTAGAGACATTCCCTATCCCCGTGATCGCTGCGGTGAACGGTTTTGCACTGGGTGGCGGCTGCGAGATCTCCATGAGCTGCGATATCAGAATCTGCTCTGACAACGCGGTATTCGGCCAGCCCGAGGTAGGCCTTGGCATTACCCCTGGTTTCGGCGGCACGCAGAGACTGGCGAGGATCGTTGGTCCCGGCATGGCAAAGCAGATGATCTACACCGCGAGAAACATCAAGGCGGACGAGGCTCTCAGAATCGGTCTGGTAAACGCGGTATATCCGCAGGCGGAGCTGATGGCGGCGGCTGAGAAGATGGCGGCTGGCATCGCGAAGAACGCGCCCATTGCGGTACGCAACTGCAAAAAGGCGATCAACGACGGCTTAGAGGTTGGCATGGACGAGGCGATCGTGATCGAGGAGAAACTTTTCGGCGACTGTTTCGAGACAGAGGACCAGAAGTACGGCATGGCATTCTTCCTTGACAAGAACAAGGAGAAGGTGAAGGAGCCGTTTAAGAACGCATAGAACATATCAAGTGCAAGGAAAAGTAACGTGCGTAATTAAATTGTTGCCCCAAAAGTAACATGTGTAATTAATTATAAATAAATAAGGAGGAACTACAATGAAAGTAGGTATTATCGGCGCGGGAACCATGGGTTCCGGCATCGCGCAGGCATTTGCTATGACAGACGGTTACGAGGTATGCCTCTGCGATATCAAGGAAGAGTTCGCTGAGGGCGGCAAGGCGAAGATCCAGAAAAATATGA
Source organism: uncultured Lachnospiraceae bacterium (assembly GCA_910576815.1). Classification (GTDB taxonomy): domain Bacteria; phylum Bacillota; class Clostridia; order Lachnospirales; family Lachnospiraceae; genus UBA3282. The sequence goes on along the minus strand of CAJTKA010000033.1, from coordinate 17,611 downwards.
ATTTTCTTGTAAGCAAGGAGAAGATCACGCAGGAGAAGGCTGACGAGGTTATGAGCAAGATCACCACGGGTCTGAACAATATCTGCGGCGAGTGCGATCTGATCGTTGAGGTTGCGCTTGAGAAGATGGAGATCAAGCAGAACATCTTCAAGGAACTGCAGGGCATCGTGAAAAAGGACTGCATGTTCGCATCCAATACTTCCTCCCTTTCCATCACCAAGATCGGCGAGGGCCTTGACAGACCGATGATCGGTATGCATTTCTTCAATCCGGCTGACAGAATGAAGCTGGTGGAGGTCATCAGAGGCGAGAACACCCCTCAGGATATGGTAGATAAGATCACGAAAATCGCTGAGGAGATCGGCAAGACGCCCGTACAGGTAAAAGAGGCGCCCGGCTTTGTTGTAAATAGAATTCTGATCCCGATGGTCAACGAGGCGATCGGCGTACTCGACGCAGGCACCGCTTCCGCGGAGGATATCGACGTGGCTATGCAGCTTGGCGCTTCCCATCCCATGGGGCCCCTGCACCTTGGCGATTTGATCGGTCTGGATATCTGCCTGGCGATCATGGAAGTGCTCTACAACGAGACGAAGGACGAGAAGTATGCGCCCCAGCCGCTTCTGAAAAAGATGGTTGAGGAGAAGAAACTCGGCAGAAAGACCGGCGTTGGATTCTTTGACTATTCTAAATAGGCACGATAAGCAGACTGAGAATAACTCGAAGAAAGATTTTGACTGCGGGCAGGCATAAATCTTTTCTTTGAGTTATTTGAAGGTGCAACGTGCACGAAAAATGCGAAGCATTTTGAGTCTGCTTATCGTGAGAAAGGCAGATCATAAAATAAAACATGGAGGAATAAAAAATCATGGATTTTACGTTAAGCAAAGAACATGAAATGGCGAGAGCTCTGTTCAAAGAGTTCGCTGAAAAAGAAGTAAAACCTCTTGCTCAGGAAGTGGACGAGACAGAGGTTTTCCCGAGAGAGACAGTTGAGAAAATGGCGAAGTTAGGCTTTCTCGGCATTCCTGTTCCCAAGGAGTACGGCGGACAGGGCTGTGATCCTCTGACATACGCGATGTGTGTGGAGGAGCTCTCTAAAGTATGCGGAACAACAGGCGTTATTGTATCCGCACATACCTCTCTGTGCTGCGATCCGATCATGACCTACGGTACCGAGGAGCAGAAGCAGAAATACTTAGTTCCCCTGGCAAAGGGTGAGAAGCTGGGCGCATTCGGTCTGACAGAGCCCGGTGCAGGTACCGACGCGCAGGGCCAGCAGACGAAGGCTGTGCTTGACGGTGAAGAGTGGGTGCTTAACGGCTCCAAGTGCTTCATCACCAACGGTAAGGAAGCAGACGTTTATGTCATTTTTGCAATCACGGGCACGGTTGAGAAGCGCGGCCGTATGCAGAAGGAAATTTCCGCATTTATCGTGGAGAAGGGAACACCCGGATTCACCTTCGGTACGAAGGAGAAGAAGATGGGTATCCGCGGTTCTTCCACTTATGAGCTGATCTTTACTGACTGCCGCATCCCGAAGGAGAATCTCCTTGGGCAGCAGGGTAAGGGCTTTAACATTGCAATGCACACACTGGATGGCGGCCGTATCGGTATCGCTTCCCAGGCGCTTGGCTTGGCGGAGGGCGCTCTCGACAACACCATCGCTTACGTGAAGGAGAGAAAACAGTTCGGCAGAGCAATCGGCGCATTCCAGAACACGCAGTTCCAGCTTGCGGATATGGCTACCAAGGTTGAGGCTGCGCAGCTCCTCGTTTACAAGGCAGCTATGGCGAAGGCAACCCAGAAAGTATATTCCGTAGAGGCTGCAAAGGCGAAGCTTTACGCGGCAGAGGTAGCTATGGAAGTGACGACCAAGGCAGTTCAGCTGCATGGCGGTTACGGCTACATCAGAGAGTACGACGTTGAGCGCATGATGCGTGACGCAAAGATCACGGAGATCTACGAGGGCACAAGCGAAGTGCAGCGTATGGTTATTTCCGGGGCTCTGCTTAAGTAAGACGGCGCGAAGTATTTTCGAGTGCCGGCTTACGGCAAAAATGATGCACATAAAAAATATAGAAGGAGAAAAATACAATGAAAATTGTGGTTTGTGTGAAACAGGTTCCGGATACCGCAGGCGGCGTTAAGTTCAATCCCGACGGAACACTTGACAGAGGCGCTATGCTTACCATCATGAACCCTGATGATAAGGCAGGCTTGGAGGCGGCGCTTAGATTAAAGGATCAGTACGGTGCAGAGGTAACGGTTGTGACCATGGGTCTGCCCAAGGCAGAGGAGGTTCTGCGTGAGGCAATGGCTATGGGTGCGGACAAGGGCGTACTTGTGACAGACAGAGTGCTCGGCGGTGCTGATACATGGGCTACTTCCACCACACTGGCAGGTGCGATCAGAAATTTGGAGTATGATCTCATTATTACTGGTCGTCAGGCAATCGACGGCGATACCGCGCAGGTTGGTCCGCAGATTTCCGAGCATCTTGACATTCCTGTCATTTCTTACGCGCAGGATATCAAGATCGAGGGCGACAGCGTAGTTGTTGAGCGTCAGTATGAGGACAGATATCATGTGGTCAAGGCGAAAATGCCTTGCCTGATCACCGCTCTTTCCGAGCTGAATGAGCCTCGTTATATGACACCCGGCGGCATCTTCGATGCTTACAAGCAGGAGATCACCGTTTGGGGCAGAGCGGATCTTAAGGATGTTGACGATGCGAACTTAGGTCTGAAGGGTTCCCCGACCAAGATTGCGAAGGCTTCCGACAAGGTGAGAAAGGGCGCCGGCGAGAAAGTCACCCTCGATCCCGATGAGTCCGTAAGCTACATCGTTGACAAGTTAAAGGTGAAACACGTCATCTAATAAAGAATACGCGTAAACGAGTGCGCAGAAAGAGGTATAAAATGAATTTAGAAGAATACAAGGGTGTATATGTCTTTGCGCAGCAGGTAGATAACGAGATCAGCAGCATCGCTTTTGAGCTGCTCGGCAAGGCAAAGGACCTGGCGAAGGACTTAAATACGGAAGTGACCGCAGTACTGATCGGGTCAGGCATCAAGGGCCTGGCTGACCAGCTCGCCGAGTACGGCGCAGACAAGGTGATCGTGGTGGACGATCCCGAATTGAAGGATTACAGAACGGAGCCTTACGCACATGCGCTGGCATCCGTGATCAATCAGTATAAACCCGAGATCATGCTGGTGGGCGCTACCGCTATCGGCAGAGACTTAGGTCCGAGAGTGTCCGCGAGAGTGGCTACCGGTCTGACGGCTGACTGTACCGTTCTTGAAATCGGCGATTTCCCGCTGCAGGCGGTTCCCGGACAGGAGCAGCTTCACAACCAGCTTCTGATGACCCGTCCGGCATTTGGCGGCAACACCATCGCTACGATCGCATGTCCTTACAACCGTCCTCAGATGGCTACGGTTCGTGCAGGCGTTATGCAGAAGATCGAGCCCATCAAGGGTGCAAAGGCAAATGTCGAGGAGTTCAATCCCGGCTTTACGCCTGACAACAAGTATGTGGAGATTCTTGACATTGTGAAATCCGTTGCTGAGACCGTTGATATCATGGACGCTAAGATTCTCGTGTCCGGCGGCCGTGGCGTAGGCAGCCCGGAAAACTTCAAGATCCTTGAAGATCTGGCGGAAGTGCTTGGCGGTACCGTAAGCTGCTCCCGTGCGGTTGTGGATTCCGGCTGGAAGCCGAAAGATCTGCAGGTAGGTCAGACCGGTAAGACCGTCCGCCCGAACGTGTACTTTGCGATCGGTATCTCCGGTGCGATCCAGCACGTGGCAGGTATGGAAGAATCCGACATCATCATTGCAATCAATAAGGATGCGGATGCGCCGATCTTCGATGTGGCTGACTACGGCGTAGTGGGTGACTTAAACAAGATCGTTCCCAAGCTGACAGAGGCTCTGAAAGCGGAGATCGCAGCGGCGAAATAAATTGTATCGCTAAACCAATCAATGACAGAAAGCGTAGAAATGTCTGTAAAAACGGATATTCCTACGCTTTTTTATGCTATTGGGAATTTATGGCAGCATAAATCATATTATCTTATTGCTGGCGAACGACGATTTTTATTTTGTTTTTCGGGAAGATATGATAGTATAAAATAGAGAAGAAGTACAAACAGAAAAGGATCAAACCATGAATGACTATCCGATACAACCGCAATTTCAACAACAGACGCCGCCGGCAAGACGCTTGGGGCCTTCCGTGCAGCCCTATCTGCCGCAGCGCGATCACAAAAAGAGAAACCTGATCATCCTGATCAGCGTGATCGTGGCAGTGACGCTGCTTGCAGGCATCCTTTGGTTTTTTTACACGCATTCAGCATCTTACAGGATCGGCAAGGGCCTTATGAAGCTGTCCAAGGAGGCGGAGGCGCTGAAAAATCCCATGGATGAGAAGCTGGGAACGGAGGCGCTTTGTCGAATGTTCTTTACGGAGGGCGGCGAGGTGGATTCAAAATTGAATGTCACCTTCGATACGTTTCTGGGTGAAGTTACCCTGGGGGTGGATACAGACTATGGAAAGGACATGGGAGAAAAAGAGCTGTCTTCCTCGACCGCTTTCAGTGTCATGAACTATGAGTTTGGGCATCTGGATGTGTACGCGGACAGGGAGAATGTCTGCTTTTCGGTGCCGGAACTTTTTCTGGAGGATCTCTATGTGGAAAATGAGGATGTGCTCGCGCAGTACAATCGTTCTCTGTGGGCGCAGGATTGGCTTTTTGGTGAGGTAAGAGGAGACGATTTTTCCATTGACCTGTTTTCCGCGCCCTGGTATATTACGGACGAGGAAGGAGCGGGAAAGGCGTTTTTGAACCGCTATGCCATGGAAATCGACTCCTGCCGCCGATATATGGTGATGGAAAAAGCGGGACGGGACCTTTATCGGGTCCGCTTTGAAGGCAGCTCGTTCAATGCGCTTGTCAGGCAGGTGCTCAGCGATTATCTGCATGATCATCTGCAGTATCCCCAGTCGTACCGCGAGAGCATTTTAGGGATCATGAGTTGTTTTGATCCTGGCTCCGGTCCGGAGGAAATCAGTTTTCTTCTGGAGATGGACGAGAAAGACACGATAGAGAGCATTCGTTTTGAGCATCCGGTCTCTCTTGGCAGAGGTGCGATTTCCCTGGACGGCGACGTGTATTTTCTGGGCGGAGAAAACAGCCTGGAAAAAATGCAGGGACGGATTTTCTTTGACAATAAAGAATCAGAGACAGGCAGAGAGCGGGAAATCGTCTGGCAGGTGGTCCGCAGCCTTGAGCAGGGCGAATACCGCATGGAATCAGAAGCGAAATACAGTTTTTTACAAAACGATGTAAAGCATACCGTAAAGCTGGAAGGGGATTTTGACTACGACGGGCCAAAGAACAGCTTTCAGGCAAAGGCATCCGCCGATATCCAGGGAACGGAGTTCGCGGTGGAAACATCAGGAGACTTTTCCCATATCAAAAAGGGAGAAAGCTTTGATCTGGAGCTTGACGAAGTTCGGTTTCTGACAGACGGCGAGCAGACTATGCTGGTCAGAGGTGAGATCGATCTGGCGCCATTGTCCGGGCGGGTGAAGCAGTATGTGGAGCCGAAGAATGCCGTATTCGCCATGGGAGAGGACGATTGGGGCAGGATCTTAGAGAAAATAGATCGGGAATATGGTTATCTTTGGGAAATTGCAGGGGATTATTTATGGTAGGGTGAGGAAAAATGATGGGTGAGAAAAAAGATCAGGACGCGGCGATGATCGAGGAGGTCATGCGGCATTTGGATACGGAATCTATGCAGGGCGTATACCGCATGAGCGTTAATTTTGACGAGCAGAGCGAGGAGCAAAAGAGTGTCTCGCACGAATGCTGTAATATGTACGGGAGACCTGCGTCGGAGACGGTGGGGCTTTTGGATATGTATACGGATATGAACGCGGGTGAACCTGACCGAAATTAGTGCGAAGGGGAAAGGATAAGATGAGACTGGAAGAACTGTTGACATATGATCCGATCATGGTACAGTGTCATGATAATCCGGATGCGGATGCCATAGCGGCAGGGTATGGGCTCTGCCGCTATTTTGAATCCAGGGGCAGGCGTGCGTATTTGATCTACGGCGGCAGGAATAAGATACAAAAGCCGAATCTGCTGTTGATGCTGAAACATTTGGATATTTCCATCACGCATATAGAAGATGCGGCGGCTTATATCCAGGAACTGCCGGGCGGGAAACTGCCAGGACTTTTGGTGACGGTGGACTGTCAGTATGGCGCAGGCAATGTGATCAAGCTGCCGGCAGAGCAGGTGGCAGTCATCGACCATCACCAGATCGAGACGGTACAGCCGCAGCTGAGTGAGATCAATCCTCATGTGGGGAGCTGCTCTACGTTGGTGTGGCAGATGTTGTGCCAAGCCGGTTATGAGATCGATGACAGCAGGTTGGGAACGGCTTTGTACTATGGCCTGTTTACGGATACCAATCAATTTGCAGAGATCTTCAATCCGCTGGATATGGATATGCGGGAAGCGGTTCCCGTGGATAAGACGCTGATCACCCTATTCCGTAATTCCAATCTTTCCTTACAGGAAATGGAAGTGGCAGGGGTGGCGATGATTCGGCACATCTATAATGATGACTATAACTATGCGATCATCAAGTCAAAGCCCTGCGATCCCAATATTTTGGGCCTGATCAGCGATTTTTTGATCCAGGTGGCGGAAGTCTATTGTTGTGTGGTTTATAATGAGACAAAGGACGGTTATAAATTCTCGGTCCGCAGTTGTGTGAAAGAGGTACAGGCCAATGATTTGGCGGCCTTTCTGGCGGAAGGAGTGGGTTCCGGCGGCGGGCATCGGGAGAAGGCGGGCGGCTTCATCAATATGACGCTCTATGAGGACGCGTATCCGACGCTTCATTCGGAGGCCTTTTTCAGCGAACGGCTCAACGATTATTTCGATCGCTGTCAGATCATTTATGCCAAAAATTATGAGATCGATCTTACGGATATGCACGCCTATGTCAAAAAAAGGATCCCCCTCGGTTATGTGGAGGCCAAGGATGTGCTGCCGCTTGGCACGCCGATCACGATCCGCACGCTGGAAGGGGACGTGGATATGGTGGTGGAAGAAGATCTGATCATCATGGTAGGGATCAAAGGAGAGGTATATCCGAACCGCAGGGAGCGCTTTGCCAGAACTTATGAGGCCACACAGAAGCCTTATCATGAATGTGAGGATCACAGTAAGTGTGAACTCTTGTATGAACCGACAGTACATGATCGTTCCACGGGAGAGATCATGAAACTGATCGATCACGCCAAAATGTGTACTGCCAACGGCGGCGGACAGATATATGCCAGAGAATTGACTGAAAGGGTCAAGGTATTTACCGCCTGGGACGAGGAGAAGTATATGCTGGGTAAGCCCGGAGATTATCTGGCGGTGCGAAGCGACGACAGGCATGATATCTATGTGGTAGAACGGGATATTTTCTTTAAAACATATGAGGAAAAGGCGGATGAATAAAGATTGGCAGTATGACGCTTTTATCAGTTATCGTCATATGCAGCCGGACAGTTTTGTGGCGCAGACGCTTCATAGATGTCTGGAGAACTTTCGGCTCCCGCGCAATGTGGCGCGGCAAAAAGGGGAAGATCACGCGAAAGAGAAGGCGGGAGAGAGCGGCACAGAACAGGTGAAGACGCGGATTCGCAGAGTATTTCGCGATAAAGAGGAGCTGCCTCTTGTGAGCAATCTTGCCGATCCGATCACGGAGGCGCTTTCGCAGTCGGAATATCTGATTGTGATCTGTTCGCCCAGACTGAATGAGTCAATTTGGTGCCGCAAGGAGATCAAAACCTTTATTCAGATGCACGACAGGGAACATGTGCTGGCGGTGGGAGATTCCGGCAGGCTGACGGTCTGGGAAAGCCTGCACGAGAGCAATGCGATCTCGTTTCGCCCGGAAGGGGAAGATCTCTCCTGGGAATGCCATGTGGGATTTGTGTCGGAAAACAAGATTCTGTATCCGCAGCAGAGGGAAGACGCACAGGAAGAACTCTGCGTACAGGATCTCGAAACGGATGAGATCACGACCTATCCCTGCAATGACTATGGGGGCGTGATTCCCATACCGGAGAAGGAAGCCTTTCTGGTGGTGGAGAAGGACGGCTGTTATCTGGTGGGCGCAGACGGAAAAACGGGCAGCAGGCTGCAGTGGGAGCAGTTGGAAGAAGGGTTGTATGCGAAAACCGGCTTTGAGGCGGATCAGGTGGTCGCGGAGGACGGCAGGATCCTGGTGGCGATAGAATTAAGCTCAGGAAGCGAGGATCATAAGCGGGTCGCGGTGCTTGCCTATCCCGCCGATTTGGGAGAAGGTCCCGAGACCTCTCTATATCCCGTCGAATATGAATATATCCATGCGCTCTGTTTGGAGGCGGGCCGCTATCAGCAGGGCGGCGATCTGCTCTATGTGATAAGCAACCGTGCGGAAAGAACGGAGCAGAAGGCCGCGACAGCGGGAATGCTGGGACGGCTGCAAGTAATTGACCTATTTGGTCAAAAAGAGTTATGACGTTATGAGGTATCGGATAACTGGCTCTATGATGTGAATTTTGCACGCAGAGAGGGCTGCAGTTATCTTCTGTGCCAAAAATACAGTGATACCCTCTTGCTGGACAGAAGGGACGGGACGCTGCTCAATACCTTTTCTTTCGGATCGGAAGTGGTAAAGATCGGCGCCTATACGGATACGGATGACTTTATGGCCTTTACCAGGGACGGCGTCTGGCATTATCTGGACACAGAATATCGGATGGATATGGTGGGGAGCGTTTTTGCGGACTGTACGTCCTCCAATGTGAAGGACTTTGCCATGGGGTACGGCTACTGTGTGACCCTGCCCTATGGCAGCAATCGCATTACGGTGTACCGGCGGGCACTTGGAGAAGGCATGGAGACGTTCCATGAGGGAGAGGGGATATACAGCCAGGCCGGGCTGAGCGGAGACGGAACGTATCTGGCGGCGGTAAGGTATGACGAGGAAAGCAATGCCTGTGTGGAGCTGTTTGATACGGCAAAGAAAGAATTGCTCTGGACGTATAAGGATACAGCCTACTATGAGGCAATGGCCTTCGGGGACTTTGACAAAGACGGAAGCGTCAGACGGACCGTGACTTTTGAAAAGGACTGGATGTCGTATTTGGGTATAGACTGTAAGAATGGCATCCTCTCGATGGAAAAAAACAATATCCTGTACGGCTATCAGCTTTCAGACGGAAAGCGCCTCTATGCGGAAGCGATTGCGGACGGCGTCACGGCTGTGTGCAACGGACGACCTTTTTATGCGCTGGCCGTCAGAGAGACGGATGAACTGCTCTTTTATCAGATGGGAAAAGAAGGCGTCTATGTGGACCCGGGGCGGCAGAACCTCGATATCGAATACTTGGAGACCATGTTTTTCAATGAGGAAGACGATGAGCTGTATCTGGTCTATCGGGACGGAACGGTGCATATTTTCGCTGTGGATTGGGAGACGAAGGACGATGTCCGGTTTTGCGGCTCTCTGGGCAGATATACAGGGTTCCCCGGCAAGATGAAGCGATATGAAGCGGCAGAGGGCGCGGATCTTGCCTTTTTATGCAGGTATGACGATGCTTACCGGATAGGCATCGGGGAACGGCAGTATAGCAAATATGCGCACATTCGTGGTTTCCTGGCCTGCGATGCACAGTCAGGGACCCTGTATCTGCATAACGGAGACGAGATCTATACCACCCCCCTATATTCGATGGAGGAGACCGTGGATATGGGCCGTAAGGTGCTCCAGGACAGCAGTTATTGGAATTATACGGAGCGCTGGCCAGGGTGTCTTAGCAATGACTGATTTTACGGTGAAACTGTAGCAATGCAGGCGGTCCGGGATTTTGTGTCGGGTCTTGCAGTTTTTTTGAAAATGTGTATAATAATTCTTGTACAGCGTTTTTTTGATAGATAAAGTGTCAGTAGGCAGAGGGGCGGCAGTACGTCTCGGAATGGGGGCATTTGATTATGTTTACATTGTTATTGGGCGGTTTTTTGGTGGTAGTGATCATTCCTGTTGTGATTTCCGTGGTATCTTCGGTGGTTTCCGGGATCGCGGCCGCGGTGGACGATGAGGAAGATTAACGCGCAGCAACACGTAGAGAAAGCATAGCGATAGGGCAAGATTTCACAGGGTGGGATTTTGCCCTTATGTTGATAAAGTGAAAATTCCCGCTGACACAATGATGTTTCAAACACGATAGATAGGATAGAGGAGAGAAGAAACGTGGAAGCCAAAGAATCTAAGAATTTTATCGAGCAGATCATAGAGAAAGATCTGGCGGAGGGTGTTTATGATACGGTGCACACCAGATTTCCGCCCGAGCCCAACGGCTATCTGCATATTGGCCATGCCAAGAGCATTCTTTTAAATTCGGGGCTGGCGGCGCAGTATGGCGGCAAATTCAATATGCGTTTCGATGACACGAATCCTACCAAGGAAAAGAGCGAGTTTGTGGAATCCATCAAGGCTGACGTGAAGTGGCTGGGAGCGGATTTTGAGGACAGGCTCTTTTTTGCCTCCGATTACTTTGACGAGATGTACGAGGGTGCGGTCAAACTCATTAAAAAGGGCAAGGCCTATGTCTCCGACCTGACGGCGGATGAGATGCGGGAATATCGAGGGACCCTGACGGAGCCCGGGCGCGATGATCCCAACAGAGAACGCAGTGTGGAAGAAAATCTGCGACTCTTTACCGAGATGAAAGAAGGAAAATACGCGGACGGAGAAAAGACTCTCAGAGCGAAGATCGACATGTCCTCGCCCAACATCAATATGCGCGATCCCATCCTTTATCGGGTGGCGCATCTGTCCCATCAGAATACGGGCGACAAATGGTGCATCTATCCGATGTACGATTACGCGCATCCCATCGAGGACGCGATTGAGGGCATTACGCACTCGATCTGTACCTTGGAATTTGAAGATCACAGACCGCTTTACAACTGGGTGGTGACGGAGCTTGAATACCCCCATCCGCCCAAGCAGATCGAGTTTGCCAAAATGTATTTGACCAACGTGGTCACCGGTAAGCGCTATATCAAGAAGCTGGTGGAAGACGGCATCGTGGACGGCTGGGACGACCCCAGACTGGTGTCCATCGCCGCTCTCAGAAGACGCGGTTTCACACCGGAATCCATTCGGCTGTTTGTGGATCTGTGCGGTGTTTCGAAGGCAAATTCCTCGGCGGAGTACTCGATGTTGGAGTATTGCATCAGGGAGGATCTGAAGCTGAAACGCCCGCGGATCATGGCAGTGACTGATCCGGTCAAGCTGATCATTGACAATTATCCCGAAGGGCAGACCGAATTGCTGCCCGTGGTGAATAACCCGGAAAATGAGAGCCTCGGATCCCGTGAGGTGCCGTTTAGCAGGGAGCTCTACATTGAGCGGGAGGACTTTATGGAGGAGCCGCCGAAGAAGTATTTCCGGCTGTTCCCGGGCAATGAGGTGCGGCTCATGGGCGCTTACTTTGTCAAATGCACCGATTATGAAAAGGATGAGGCGGGGAGAGTGTCGGTCGTGCACTGTACCTACGACCCGGCTTCCAGAGGCGGGAACAGCCCTGACGGACGAAAGGTCAAGGGAACCATCCACTGGGTGTCAGCGGCTCAGTCCGTGCAGGCGGAAATTCGCCTTTACGAAAACATCATCGACGAGGAGAAGGGTGTCTACAATGAGGACGGCAGTCTCAACTTAAATCCTGATTCGCTGAAAGTCTTAAAAGACTGCCGCATTGAGCCGTCGGTGAAGGATGCAGAGGCTTACGAGAGCTTTCAGTTTGTCAGACAGGGGTTTTTTTGTGTGGATTGTAAAGATTCCAAGCCGGGTAACCTTGTTTTTAACAGAATTGTGTCACTTAAGAGCTCGTATGTATTGCCGAAATCAGAATAATAGTATATAATTGAAGGGCTATAGTTGAACGAATAAAGGTGGAGGATAAACAAATGGCAGGACTTTTGTCGGGGTTAGAGCAGTTTGGACTGAGTAATCTGGAAGGGATGGATCTCTATGAGGCCCCCAAAAAGGCGGAGGATGGAGAAGGCGGAGAAGCCGCTGCACATGTGACACAGGAGCAGGATTTCCTCTTTGACAAATCCTTTACCTGTCCGCTTTGTGACAGAGAATTTAAGGCTAGGACCGTCAAAATCGGTAAAGCAAAGTTAGCGGGGAGTGATTTGGATCTGCGTCCCAGATATGAGCAGATCGATCTGTTAAAATATGATGTGATCATGTGCCCGTCCTGCGGTTATGCGGCACTGAGCAGATTTTTCAAATATCTGACGTCTCCGCAGGCAAAGAATATCCAGAAGGCAATCTCCGCGAATTTTAAACCGCAGAAGGAGATGGCGGAGACCTATAGTTATGACGAGGCGCTGGAGCGCTATAAGATGGCGCTTGCCAATGCGATCGTCAAACAGACTAAGGCGAGTGAAAAGGCATATATCTGCCTGAAGACGGCTTGGCTTCTCAGAGGGCAGGCAGAGCATCTGGATCCGGCAGAGGAAGGCTACGAGGAGAAGAAGAAGCAGTGTCAGGAGGAGGAGGAGGAGTTTCTCCGCAATGCGCTGGAAGGCTTCCTGGCGGCGAGACAGACCGAGAGTTTCCCCATGTGCGGCATGGATGAGCCTACAGTGGATTTCCTGATCGCGGTTACGGCCATGCGTTTTGAGCAGTATGATGTGGCGAGCCGTCTGATCACGGGTCTCATTACGTCAAAGACAGCCAATCCCCGTATGAAGGATAAGGCGCGGGATGTGAAGGAAATGATCATGAAAAAGATCAAGGAAAAGAACGCAGCCGCCAAGAAATAGCGGAGGCGCAGATTGCTATGAAAGAGTTACCGATCCGTATTCGCTTAGAGAAGGAGAGCGGTAAAACTTTATACGAGCAGCTTTATGAATATATCCGGGAGGAGATTAGGACAGGGAGCCTTTTGCCAGACGAAAGGCTGCCTTCAGCCAGATTCCTCTCGGATTCTCTGCAAGTATCCAGAACGACGGTGGATATGGCTTACGGTCAGCTTGTGGCGGAAGGCTATCTGACGGCCAAGCCTAAGAGCGGGTATTTTGTGAATGCCACGGAAGGGCAGTATAATACCGGGATGTCGACAGCGGGGGAGAAGGTGCAGACATTCGGGAAAGAGTCGGCGAGCGCCTTTCGCTATGACTTTTCTCCCACTGCCATCGACATGACGCATTTTCCCTATACCACCTGGAAAAAGATCACCAAAAACATTTTGGTAGATGCGAAAAGTCAGATGTTTGCCTTGGGGGAGCCCCAGGGGGATGAGGAACTTAGGATTACGATATGTCGCTATCTGCACGGTTCCCGCGGCGTCAACTGCGGGCCGGAACAGATCATCATTGGAGCAGGAAATGACTTCCTGCTTCTTTTGCTGGAGAAATTGCTGGGACGTCATGTGCCGATCGCTATGGAAAATCCAACCTATAGGAGAGCCTATCGGATCTTCCATTCTTTTGCTTACCCGATTTCCCTGGTGCCCATGGATGAAAAAGGGATCCGCGTCGATCAGCTGCGGGAGAGTGGCGCACAGGTTGCTTACGTGATGCCTTCCCGCCAGTATCCGACAGGTATCTCCATGCCCATCGGAAGGCGTATGGAGCTTCTTAGCTGGGCGGCGGAGGCGGAGGGACGCTATCTGATCGAGGATGATTACGACAGTGAGTTTCGCTATAAAGGAAGGCCCCTGCCTTCCCTGCAGGCATCCGATTCGCAGGGAAGGGTAATCTATCTGGGAACCTTCTCTAAGTCGATCGCCCCTGCGATCCGTGTCAGCTATATGGTGCTGCCTTATCCGCTTCTGGAAAAATACCGCAGCGAGTGCAGTTTTATTTCTTCCACGGTATCCAGGATCGACCAGACGATCTTAAACGAATTTATTCGTGACGGTTATTTTGAACGCTACCTCAATAAGATGCGCAAGGTTTACCGCGGCAAGCATGATTTGCTCCTGGGAGAGATCAAAGGATGGGAGGCGGATTTTGACGTCAAAGGTGAGAATGCAGGGCTGCACATCCTGCTGACCGACAAGAGAGGGCGGGATGAGGAAAGTCTTGTCAGGGCGGCGGCGGAGGCGGATGTGAAAGTTTACGGGATGAGTGCGTTTCGCATGATGGGGGACGCGCAGGCAGAAGCCACTTTGACGGCAAAATTGACCAAAGAAGTCAAAAGGCCGGAGGACGGACAGCGGAAAAACAGCCTGGCTACTGTGATTTTGGGTTACGGGGGACTGTCTGAGACAGAGATCCGGGAAGGAATCGGGAGATTAAAAAAAGCCTGGCGCTAAGCCAAGCTTTTCGTTTGCAAAAGTATACTCTAGCGATAGGATAATGCTTTCACCATATTCAGATAAGCGCAGCTCTCCTCGTAGAGCATATCGGGATGGAAAGAAGCATCCTCAAAATGCGCGTTCATCAATCCGTTTAAGGTGTAGGTGAGCATATGATCAAGTTTTTCATAATCGACCTCCGCCTTAAAACGCGAACGGTCTGCCTGATTTTTCAGCACGGCCTGCACGTCGCTGAGCACGTTTCTCTGCCGCTCAATGGCTACCAGCGCCTCGCTCACATCCTCGCAGCGGCAGCGGTTTAAGAATTGCTGCATGTAGGGATAATTCTTAAGGACCTGCAGTCTGGCATATTCCATCAGTCTGCGGATCTCAAAATAATCCTGTTCTGTGGAGGAGATGGCGCCCGTCAACTCGAGTTTCATAAAGCGTACACTGTAATCAAAGAGGAAGCTGTAAAGACCGAGCTTACTCCCGAAATAGTGAAACAGTAATCCTTTGCTGATGCCGGCCTCTACTACGATGTCGTCAGTACTGGCATGTTTATAGCCACCAAGAGCGAATATTTTTAAGGCAGCGTTGATCATGCGGTCCTGCTTTTCCTTTTTTAAATCAAAAAATTTTTCGTTCATGTCTTCCCCGATTCTACATAAATTGACCTTTTCGGTCAGATTCTACTATAGCACAACAGCAGCGAGGATTCAACGTTCAGGAGAAAACTAGTTTTGAAAAATTTTCTCAGCACAAGATGTAGTGGTTGTCAGGCGGATTTGGTAAATTTTACTGTTTTTTTATACATATTCTCTTTTCATTTTTACAAAATAGTATTAGTATATATAATAACAGATACATGGGCGACAATCCGTGAAAGGAGAACACTGATGGCAAAAAAATTTGGTAAAGCATTATTTCTGACAGCGGCTCTTGGCGCCGTAGCAGGAGGAGCGTACTACTATCTCAAGAGCAGGGACGCTTTTCTGGATGATGATTTTGACGATGACGATGATTTCGATAACTTTGACGAAGATCTCGACGAGGGCGATCCTGACCGCAACTATGTGAATCTGGATTTGAATAAGGCGGAAGAGAGCCTGAAAGAAGAAGTGAAGGATGTCTTTAAAGAAGGCATTCAGGCGGCAAAGGCGGAGGCAGCAGACAAGGTCGTCGGCGGCGCAAAGAAAGTCGAAGAGTTCTTTGATGACGAGGACGATGGCTACGCGGAGGCATAGACAGGTCAAGTCATAGAGGAACCAGGAAAGAATGTAAAAGTGCAGAAAACAGGAGGTATTCTTCGTGAGAAGAATACCTCCTTTGTTTCTATTTATTCGCCTGATACGGCGGATCGGCGGGATAGCCGCCCTTTAATTTCTGCATGCCGCGCTGGATGGCATCTCTTGAATTTTTCCAGTCGGCGTCCTTGTTGCGGTAGTCAAATTTCTCCACCAGCCAGGAAACATCTTCTGACAGGCGTGTCATATTTTCTTCCATCAGCGGGAAGATCAGGTCATAAAAGGCTTTTTTGTCCTTTTCGCCTAAACGGCTTTCGCTTGCTTCGCACAGATCGCCGAAGTGGTGGAGACAGAATCCTTTGCTGTTTTTGACTTTTTCCCGAAAGTCGGGATCCTTTTGGAACATCACGAAAAAGGTGTCCAGATAGCGCTCATAAGTGTCGGCGTAGCGTTTGCAGATGTAGCAGGAGGTTTCCTTCTCAGCGACCCAGATACCGATGGGATTGGTGCAGCCGCTCTGCTTTTTGAGCATATCCTTAAAGGAGGTCTTTCCGGGCTTGAAGCCTTTTACCTGCTCATGCAGTTCACGGTTCATCCGCTGGTAATGTGTTTTCAGGATCCAGGCGTTTCCCAGCGTATTCCCGTAATCAAACATTTTTTTGAAATGATTTCTGCAAAACCCTTCTTTGTCAGTCTGTTCCCGGACGTCGCTCTCCATGTAGGAGGAGCCGGAGCCGAGGACAAAATCCAAAAGATCCTGTTCCACATTGCGTTCGATAAAGCAGAAAGGACATTCGTCCTGCGCATTCATAGCGTCGTTTAGGGGGATGGTGTAGAGTTTTTCTTTCATAGGTAAGACTCCTTTCGCGGGCAACGGATCGCTGCTTCTTATCATCCAGTATAGCACCCTGTGGGCAATAAGGAAAGGTCACAGTGTAACCTTACCGCGGCATGGATCGTGAAAGACGGACACGGCACATAAATAACTTTACATAACATGGAAATTATGGTAATATTATGTAAACCATTGTGCGGATTTATCATAAAAAAGGTGTCAAAGCAGACAGTCTGATCTGTAGATCGGGCAGGATAATTCGAATGATGGAAAAACGTAAAAGGGGAAAAACAATGAGAGTACAAGTGAAAAACGAGGGGATGATCTGTCTCCCCGCGCAGGCAAGGGCAGCTTTTTCTATCAGGGAGCAGGATTTTCTGGAATGCAGTATCACACAGACGGGAATCCTGCTGACACCGATCCTCCTGACGCAAACTATGGTCGGGACGAAAAAAAATGAGCGTGCAAATTGAATGCTTTGGTAAATTCAGCATTTATGGAAATGGGCGCTATCATCCGATGAAAAACAGAAAGGCGGAAGAATTGCTCTCCTATCTTTGCTGCAGCGGAGGGAGGGCAGTCAGAAAGAGGATGCTGGAAGAATTGATGTGGGCAGAGGCGGAGAGAGGAAAAGCCCGCGACAGTTTGTATAAGGTATGCGCATTTCTGAACGGATGGCAGAAGAAAGAAGGAATCGAGCTGCCGCTTGCCATATACAGAGAAGAAATCTATCTGGATACGGAGCTGATAGAGCTGGATCTGCAGGAGTTTATCAGGTGCCTCGACAGTGAGAATGTTGAGGATTGGGAACGTGCGGAACGGATCTATACGGCTCCTCTTTTGTTTGAGAACAGCTATGAGTGGGTGGAGGAATACGAAGCGGTCTATGATATGGCATATTACGAGGTGCTTGGCAGGCTGCTTGTTCACTATGAAAAGCAGGGAAATAAGGAGAAGGAGATCTACTACAGCCGCAAACTGAAAGGATTCCGATAACTTTCCGATTTGATTACGGAAACTTTCCGAGTGGTCATGCTACACTGGCTCCATCAGACAGGAAGCGCAGCTGCAACATGTTTGAAAAAATAAATAATCTCTCGGAATCCTGAGTGATTATATCCAGCACAGTTGGTAATGAACA
>CAJTKA010000032.1 GCA_910576815.1 uncultured Lachnospiraceae bacterium | reverse complement strand
CTTACGAAGACTATGCCTGGGAGAAACAGCTTAGCTCAAAAGTTGTAAAGTGGTGCAATCAAAAGACAAAATAGGTTGTTTTCTAGCTAGAATTTGCATATAATGTTAACGGAAGTGAGGTGTATATAGAATGACAATAGATACAAACACAATGATTTCCATTACAGAAGCAAATCAAAATTTTTCAAAAGTAGCCAAAGTAGTCGACGAACATGGAACAGCGGTTATTCTGAAAAATAATGTACCCAGATATTTGGTCATTGATTTCAGTAAAGCGGAAAAAGAAAAAGTTGCTGCTAATGATGATGTCTTTACAATATCTGAACGGTTAATAAAGCAGAATACGGAAGCATATGGGGTTCTTGCAAAATGATTATTTTAAGCAAAGAGCAGGTACTAAAACTCCATGTAAGTTTAATAAAAGCCACTGGAGGAAGTGACGGGATTCGTGATGAAGGAATGCTGGAATTGGCGTTAAATAATCCGTTTCAGTCATTTGACGGAAAAGAACTTTATCCAAGCATTCAGACAAAGGCGGCACGGCTTTGTTTTGGATTGGTAAAAAACCATGCTATGATGGATGGAAACAAAAGACTAGGCGCTCATGTGATGCTTGTATTTCTTGCATTAAACGGATATGAATTGACATATAGCCAAAAGGAGTTAAGTGATGTAATTCTTGCGTTGGCATCTGATGATATTGGAGAAAAGGAACTCTTACAGTGGATTATGGAACATCAACAATAATCACTTGCGGCCGCAGATTCTATTCGGAAACCAACGGAAAGGAACCGGTTGACAGGACGCGGCAGTTTGCGGTAGTCTTAAATGGTGACAGAAGTCGTGATTATATCGGAGGAAAGGGGACTTGTATATGAGAAGATATGTTATCGCTGCATAGCACTGGCTATTGCAGAAAAAAATAAATTGCTATAGCCAATGCTTTTCCTAAACAAAAATAAAAATTTAGGGAGGCAGTCATGGGCTATATGAGAGCAGAAGAAATTCTGCCCATTGAACTAATCGAACTGATACAGCAGTATGTGGACGGAGAAAATATTTATATCCCGCGCAAGTCGTCAAACAGGCAGGCGTGGGGAGCGGGCACGCAGATCAGGCAGGAGCTTCTTTCACGCGACAGGCAGATTTATCAGGATTATCTTGCCGGATGCAGGACGGAGGAATTGGCCTGTAAATATTATCTTTCGGAAAAGAGCATACAGCGTATTCTGAGAGTACAGAAGTGTTCTTGAAAAATGGGAGAAGAAAACGTGGGGCTGACGCTTGGGCGGCGGCCTCATTTTTTTATCATTGGGAATGGTATATTTTCCTGGTACGAAGCGGTTGAGCGGAATTTTTCAAAGGGCGTAAGTGAGAGGGTATCAACTATGACTGTAAATGAGAAAATGAAACTTGTAATTGATCTGGCAGAGCGGGCATTAGAGAAAAAACAGGGCGGCGGAGGCAAGTATTGACAATCTGACCGCCCTGTCTGTTATCGTTCTATATGGTCTGTTTTATTTCAGATACGATTTCAACATGTCAAGCTGTTCCTTCTTTTCACATCACAAATGCACATAGAATGCTCATCTTTGTTTAGAAAAATGCATGAGGTGGAAGGCGAAAGGCGGCTATGCTATGCTGTAGCGTAGGAGCAAAGTGCTACAAAAGCAATCCATAATGGAGAAAGGTTGAAAACGATGCAATCAACAGAAGAATACTTACAGGACCTAAAGAAGTGGCTTGCGGATACGGCAGACACCCCGTTGGAAGAAATGGCGGACTTTTTTACCAAGCGCCTGCATGACTATGAGGAACATATGGCAATCTGGGAGAAATCTTATCAGATGTTTGCGGAAAGCCTGCCCACTGACTGTCGGAAACTCTTGGACTTAGGGTGCGGAACGGGCTTAGAGCTTGAAAGGATCTGGCAAAGAGACCCGCAGATAGAAGTCACGGGCGTCGATTTATGTCAGGATATGCTGGATAAGCTGCAGGCAAAGCATGGTGATAAAAAACTTGTCACGGTATGTGAGGATTACTTTCAATATGATTTTGGTCTGGAAGCGTGGGACGCAGTCGTTTCCTTTGAAAGCCTGCACCATTTCCTGCCGGAAAAAAAGGAAAGCTTGTATCAAAAAGTTTATCACAGCCTGAAGGACGGCGGCATTTTTCTTTTGGGAGATTATATTGCCTGCTGCGATGAGGAGGAGGAACTTCTGCGGGACGTGTGTCTGAAAAAGAGACAGGAGCAGGGGATAGCGGCTGATTGTTTTGTACATTTCGATATTCCGCTTACACTCGAACATGAAACGGAGATCATGAAAAAGGTCGGCTTCCATATCGAGAAAGTGTTGGAGGATCCGGACGGGGCTACGATTATTTTGGCATGGAAGAAAGATTGAAAAAGGGAGCAAAAATGGATTATATCAAAAATAGGGATTACAGCAGAAAAATAGCGGAACGCCTGTGGAATCAGGCGGATAAAGGCGAGCTGGAAAGCCACCGCGAGGAGACTTTCATAGACGATATCATCCAGAAAAGCCATCTGCAAAAGGAACTGCTTTCACATTTGGATGGCATCAAAACTGTGTTTGACGGCGGTGCGGGCTGCGGCAGATTTTCCATCCTTTTGGCAAAATACGGTTGCGAGGTAACGCATTTTGACATTTCGCAGCCCATGATCGATAAGGCAAAGGAATTGGCGGAAAAAGAGGGCGTTCTTGGAAAAATCACCTTTGTAAAAGGGGCGCTGGAGGACCTGAGCGCTTTTGCGGATCATTCGTATGATATGGTGATTTCTTTTGACGCCCCCGTTTCCTATACGTATCCCAATCAGGAGAAGGTGATCGGTGAGCTTGTGCGCATATGCCGCAAACGAATGATGCTCAGCGTATCAAGCCGACTGGGGTATCTGCCGTATCTGGCGAACCCGATTCAGAGAAATCAGTTTATTCTGGATGAGAACTGCGGCGATCCTTATGTTGAATGGTGCATTGCCAACAGGGAAAAGGCAATCGAGGACTTCTATTTTAAGAAAGACACAGTGATGAAGCTGTGGGATGAGGGGCTTATGGGCGGCGAGGAGGAAATTGCTGCCTATGAAAACGGGGAAACGCCGTGGTGCATCACCTACACGTTTATGCCGGGTGAATTAGAGGATATCCTGAAACGCTGCGGGGTAAAAAAGATTAAACTGGCAGGTCCCGGTGCCTATGCGAGGACGATTCCGAGAGAATTGCTCGTGAAGATCATGAAGGACGCTGGGCAGCGGCAGGATTTTTTGGAGTTTTGCCATCAGTATGATTCTGATCCGTATGTATGCGGGATGGGAAAGGACAACCTGTTTGCCTACGGTGAACTGTAAAAAAGAAGAAAGGAGCCATAAGTTATGACCACACCCGTTATGTTTGCATAGCATGGCTATTGCAAATAAAAAATAAAATCATGTAATAGCCCATGCATCGCAAACGAAAAAATGGGAGATGCAGATGAGCTATTTCAGAAAAATTGAATATGAGATGATACCGGGCGACTCTTTTTCGGTGATACGCGGCTGTGCGAAATGTGGGAGAAAGACGCATTTTGTAAACACAGGAAAATTTCGCGTCAATGCCAACGGCAATCAGTTGGACGTGTGGCTGATCTATCAGTGTGAGGAATGTAAACACACCTTGAATCTGGCAATCTATGAGAGGCAGAAAGTTTCTTCTATCCCGAAAGAGGAATATCAGCGTTTTCTGGACAATGACGAAGCGCTGGCGCTAAGGTATGGCGCAGATATGCGGTTGTTTCAGAAAAACAAGGCGGAGATTGATGCGGAAAGGGTAAGCGTTACTTTTACAAAACTGCGGGAAACAGAGGAAAACGGCGAAAGCAGCAGTTTAGGAAACGGGATAATGATTACAATACATAATCCACGAAAGCTAAAAATTCGCTCTGAGAAGCAGATCGCCATGCTCTTGGGATTATCCCGCAGTCAGGTAAAAAAGATGCTGGAGACGGGGGAGTTGGAGCTGAAAGAGCAGATGGCGCAGAGTGTTTCTTTTTGCGTCAATGCCGAAAAATGAGACGAATGCTGAAAAAATTACAGGAAATCGTTTGACTGACTTTCAGGAATGGTATTATACTAATAAAAAGTTTCGGCGTAAATCGCGCAGAAAAGTGGCGCAGAAAAGAGGTATGTATGAGTAAAATCGCAATTTTTTTCGCAACAGGATTTGAGGAGATCGAGGCGCTGACGGTGGTGGACATCCTGCGCAGGGCAGAGGAGTCGGTGGAGATGGTCTCCATCACGGACGAGCGGCGCGTCACCAGTTCGCACGGCGTGGAAGTGACGGCGGACAAGGTTTTTTCTGAGGTCAATTTTGATGAGACAGACGTGATCGTGCTTCCGGGCGGAATGCCGGGCACGAAGAATCTGGAAGCATTTGCACCGCTGATGGAGCAGGTGGATGCTTTTGTGAAAGCGGGCAAGCTGGTGACGGCAATCTGCGCCGCACCGAGTATTCTGGGCCATCGCGGGCATCTGAAAGGCAAGACAGCCTGCTCTTTTCCGACATTTGAAGACCATTTGGAAGGCGCGGATCTGAAGCGGGAGCCCGCTGTCATTGACGGTAATATCATCACCGGCCGCGGCATGGGCGCAGCGATTCCCTTTGGGCTGGCCATTCTGGAGAAATTGCAGGGGAAAGACGCGGCGGAGGCGATGGCTGAAAAAATCGTTTTTGTAAAATAGGCGATTAACTGGAAACAACTACCATTATAAAAACTTTTCACCCGAACATACTAACATCAAGATAAGCGGCAGACAGATTGCGCAGTCAAAGGACATCAAGTCAAAAGACAAGCGCATGAAGAAAGCGCTTGTCTCAAATATAGATGAAGCATCAAAGGATGTAAACGTATTTCGGAGGTGAAAAGAAATGGCAAGCAACAAATCCAATAGAACTGAGGTTCCTGAGGCTAAGGCAGCTATGGACCGCTTCAAGACCGAGGTTGCGTCCGAGCTGGGCGTAAACCTGAAAGAGGGTTACAATGGCGACCTGACTTCTAAGGAAGCAGGTTCCATCGGCGGCGAGATGGTTCGTAGGATGATCAAGAAGCAGGAAGAGCAGATGAAGTAACAATCAGCAGGAAAAAAGGATGCCTCGCTTGTGAAATCACAGGCGGGGCGTTCTTGTGTTATAAAATTTCCCTAGTATTTTCCAAGGTCTTGTGCTATAATGTCTGAGTGACTTTATTTGAAAGGCTGAAAATCTTATATATATAGAAGAAAGAGAGCAGCACGAGGAATTGAAGGAGGAACGGATCGCATGAGTTTACAGGTGGAAAAATTGGAGAAGAACATGGCGAAGCTGACCATCGAGGTGGATGTGGATACCTTTGAGAAGGCAGTCGAGAAGGCTTACCAGAAGGAGAAAAACAAGATCTCCATTCCGGGCTTTCGTAAAGGCAAGGTGCCCCGCCAGATGGTAGAGAAGATGTACGGCAAGGAAGTATTTTTTGAGGAAGCGGCAAATATCGTGATTCCTGACGCTTACGACAAGGCGCTTGACGAGTGCGAGGAGGATATCGTTTCTTCTCCGAAGATCGAAGTGACGCAGATTGCGGCAGGCCAGCCCTTTATCTTTACGGCGGAGGTGGCTTTAAAGCCCGAGGTGAAGCTTGGTAAGTACAAGGGCGTGAAGGTGGACAAGATCGAAACTGCGGTGACGGAGGAAGAAGTCGAGGCAGAGATCAACAGGGAACGCGAGAACAACGCGAGAAATATTACAGTGGAAGACCGTCCGGTGAAAGACGGTGATATGACGACTCTGGATTTTGAGGGCTTTGTGGACGGTGTGGCCTTCGAGGGCGGTAAGGGAGAAAGCTATCCTTTGACCATCGGTTCCGGTGCATTCATTCCCGGCTTTGAGGAGCAGCTTGTCGGCGCAAAGATCGGCGAGGAGACCGAAGTAAAGGTGACCTTTCCCGAGGATTATCAGGCGGAGCATTTACAGGGCAAGGAAGCGGTCTTCAAGTGTACGGTAAAAGAGATCAGGGAGAAAGAGCTTCCTGAGCTGAACGATGAGTTTGCGAGCGATGTATCCGATTTTGAGACGCTTGCCGAGTACCGCGCGGATGTAAAGAAAACGCTGGAAGAACAGAAGAAGAAAGAAGCGGAAAAAGAGAAAGAGGAAGCGGCGGTAAAAGCAGCCGTGGAGGATTCCGAGATGGAGATTCCCGAGGCAATGCTGGAAACGCAGCAGAAGCGGATCGTGGAGGAGTTTGCGCAGCGCATCACCATGCAGGGCCTTTCCATGGAACAGTATTTCCAGTTCAGCGGCACGAACTATCAGCAGATGGTAGAACAGGTGAAGCCGCAGGCGGAGGAGCGCATTCGCTCCAGGCTGGTACTTGAGGCGGTGGCGAAAGCGGAGAAGCTCGAAGTGACCGACGAGGAGTACGAGGATGAGTTAAAGACCATGGCTGACGTTTACCAGATGGAACTTGCAAAGGTAAAAGAGCTTATGGGCGAGCGGGAAGAAAAGGAGATCAAGCAGGATCTGCTGGTGAAAAAGGCCGCTGAATTTGTTGCAGGCAACGCAAAAGAAAGCAAGGCGAAATAATAGAAAAGCAAAATAAAAGATTGGGAGGTGCGCTATGCCTTTAATACCTTATGTCATCGAACAAACGTCTAAAGGAGAACGTTCTTACGATATTTACTCCAGACTGTTAAAAGAGAGGATCATCTTCCTCGGGGAGGAAGTAAACGACGCCAGTGCCAGTGTGGTCGTGGCGCAGCTTCTCTTTCTGGAATCGGAAGATCCGGAGAAGGATATCAACCTTTATATTAACAGTCCCGGCGGTGTGATCACGGCTGGTATGGCGATCTACGATACCATGCAGTTTATCAAGTGTGATGTTTCTACCGTGTGTATCGGTATGGCGGCAAGCATGGGTGCCTTCCTTTTGGCGGGCGGCACGAAGGGCAAGAGAATGGCTCTGCCGAATGCAGAGATCATGATCCACCAGCCGGCAGGCGGTGCACAGGGTCAGGCTACCGAGATCGAGATATCTGCGAGACACATTTTGGCTACCAAGGAGAAAATGGCAAGGATCATGGCGGAAAACACGGGGCAGGATTATGAGGTGATCATGGCAGACACGGAGCGGGATAACTGGAAGACCGCGGAGGAAGCGCTTGCTTACGGGCTGATCGACCGCATCATCACCAGCCATGCCAGCACAGAATAGATGAAAGTGTGAAAAGCGCTTCTAAAGATGTCCCGCCATTGGACGGGACAGCAAGAAACAGTAAGTTTCACGCAAGAAAATGCCTTAAATGAGGTATTCTCTGCATTGATGTTCTGATTATGAGTGCTATGAAATGAGGAGTAAGATGGCAGGAAAGATTTCTGAGGAAAAAGTTAGGTGTTCTTTTTGTAATAAGACACAGGATCAGGTAAAAAAGATGATCGCCGGTCCGAACGGCGTCTATATCTGTGATGAGTGCGTGGATATCTGCGCAGACATCATAGAGGAGGAATACGAGGAAGGGTCGGAAATTGAGGAGATGGAGATCAATCTCCTGAAACCGGTGGAGATCAAAAACTTCCTTGACGAGTATGTGATTGGACAGGAGGAGGCCAAGAAGGTGATGGCGGTCTCCGTTTACAACCACTATAAGCGGGTGACTGCGCCGCAGGACGACGAGGATGAGGTAGAGCTGCAAAAGAGCAATATCATTATGATCGGTCCTACGGGTTCGGGTAAGACTTATCTGGCGCAGACTCTGGCAAAGATCATCAACGTGCCGTTTGCAATCGCGGATGCGACGACGCTCACGGAAGCGGGTTATGTGGGCGAGGATGTGGAGAACATCCTCTTAAAACTGATTCAGGCGGCGGATTACGATATCGAGCGGGCACAGTACGGCATTATTTATATCGACGAGATCGATAAGATCACGAAAAAGGGAGAAAACGTGTCCATCACCAGAGATGTGTCGGGCGAGGGCGTTCAGCAGGCGCTCTTAAAGATCATCGAGGGTACGGTGGCCAGCGTACCGCCGCAGGGCGGCAGAAAGCATCCCCACCAGGAGCTTTTACAGATCGATACATCCAATATCCTCTTCATCTGCGGCGGTGCCTTTGACGGGCTGGAAAAGATCGTAGAGGAGCGGTTAGACCGCCATTCGATCGGTTTTAATGCGCAGGTAGCGGAAAAGAGCGGCAAGGAGATTGGCGCGATCTTAAAGGAAGTGACGCCGCAGGATCTGATGAAGTTTGGGCTGATTCCGGAATTTATCGGGCGTGTGCCGGTGACGGTGGCGCTGGAAGGCCTCGATCAGGAAGCGCTGGTGCGCATTCTGCGGGAGCCGAAAAACGCGCTGATCAAGCAGTATAAGAAGCTGTTCTCCTTCGATGAAGTGAAGCTTTCCGTGGAGGACGATGCGGTGCAGGAGATCGCGAGACTTGCTCACGAGAGAAAGACAGGGGCGAGAGGGCTGCGTTCCATTTTGGAGAAGGTGATGATGGATGTGATGTACGAGATCCCTTCGGACGACAGCATCGCGGAATGTATCCTCACGAAAAAGGCAGTGGACGGCGAGGATAAGCCGGTCGTGAGATACCGCGACAGACTGCTGCAGGCAAAGTAATAGAACCGTTAAAAAATGAGCGTCGCCAGAACCTTGGCGGCGCTTATCACAATCGAAAAAAAAGTGACAATCTGGAATGGGGATTATTATGGATCACTGGAATCAGATAGAAAATGGAATCGACAGCGCGGATGCCATCAACCTGTTAGCGCAGGACGCGCTTCCCGCAGTGACGCTGCGGGGATTGACGATCCTGCCGGGCATGGTGATTCACTTTGATTTAAGCAAGGGACCTTCGATCGCTTCTGTCGAGCAGGCAATGTTGGGAAATCAGCGATTGGTTACGGTGACTAGAAAGGACGACGGGGAAGAAGCACCGGATTTAGAGGGCATCTACCGCGTGGGGACGCTGGTGTTGATCAGACAGGTCAGTAAGCTTCCGGGGCAGATTCTGCGCGTTTTGGTGGAGGGGCTTTCCAGAGTCCGTATTTATGCGGTTTCTCAGACTGAAGCAGGCATCGTGACACGCGTGTCATATGAAAAAGATGACAGCGCAGATATCGATGGGTTTACCGAGGAGGCAATGACCAAAACGGTCAAAGAGTCTCTGGAAGCCTATGGCACCTTTTTCCCGAAGGTGGGGAAGGCGGTGAAGGATCAGATCGAAGATGGTATGCCGCTCGGAAAGCTGTTAGACTGCATTACCATCAATATGCCTCTTGGCACAGAGGATAAGCAGAAGATATTGGCAGCGCTTTCGGTGCGGGAGCGATTTACGATTTTGACAAGCATCCTTATGCGGGAGGTGGAGATCATCCGCATCAAGAACGATCTGGCAAAGGATATCAGGCAGCGGATCGATAAGAACCAGCGGGACTATATCCTGCGGGAACAGATGCAGTATATCAAAGAGGAGCTGGGAGAGAACAATACCGACTCTGACGCGCAGCATTTTCTTGCCCGGGTGGAGAAGCTGAAAGCGAAGGAGGAGGTCAAGGAGAAGATCCGTAAGGAGATAACACGCTATACCAACGTGTCCGGCAGCAGTTCCGAGAGCGCGGTGGAGAGAGCCTACATCGAGACCCTTTTGGAGCTTCCCTGGGATAAGGTTTCCCGTGACAGTAAAGACCTGGCACGGGCGGAAAAGATATTGAATGACCGGCATTACGGTCTGGAAAAGGTAAAGGAGCGCATGCTGGAGTTTTTAGCCGTGCGGATGCTGACGGGAAAGGCAGGCAGCCAGATCATCTGTCTGGTCGGACCGCCCGGTACAGGTAAGACTTCGATTGCCAAAAGTGTGGCGGAGGCGCTCAACAGGCAGTATGTGCGTATCTGCCTGGGCGGCGTGCGGGACGAAGCGGAAATCAGAGGCCACAGGAAGACCTATGTGGGCGCCATGCCCGGACGGGTGGCGGTGGCGCTAAAGCAGGCGGGTGTCAAAAATCCGCTGCTGCTCTTAGACGAGATCGATAAATTGGGAAATGATTACAAGGGAGACCCTTCTTCCGCGCTGTTAGAGGTGCTCGACGGAGAGCAGAATCATGCGTTCAGGGATCACTATGTAGAGATACCGCTCGACCTTTCACAGGTGCTCTTTATTGCCACGGCAAACAGCAGAGACGGGATTCCGCGGCCGCTCTTAGACCGCATGGAGCTGATCGAGGTCAACAGTTATACGGCCAATGAAAAGTTTCATATCGCCAGAGAGCATTTAGTAAAGAAGGCGATGAAGAAAAACGGCGTCCGTAAGACGGAAGTGGCTTTCTCCGACGAAGCGCTGCGGGATATCATTCGCTTTTATACCAAAGAGGCCGGCGTACGCGGCTTGGAGCGTCAGATCGGCGCAGTCTGCCGCAAGGAGGCCAGGGAGATCGTCAAGCGGCGTCAAGCAAAGGTGACTGAACTAGTCAATATTGTGCCTGAAAATTTGGAGCACTATCTGGGAAAGCCAAAGTACAGGCAGGATAAGATCAATGAGAAGCCGGAGATCGGCATCGTCCGCGGCCTGGCCTGGACCAGTGTGGGCGGCGATACGCTGCAGATCGAAGTGAATCTGATGCCCGGTGAAGGAAAGATTGACTTAACTGGTCAAATGGGCGATGTCATGAAGGAATCGGCACGGACAGCTCTAAGCTACGTGCGTTCCGTCAGCGGGAAATACAAAGTGGCGGAGACCTTTTATAAAAAGCATGATTTTCACATCCACATTCCCGAGGGCGCGGTGCCAAAGGACGGCCCCTCTGCCGGGATCACCATGGCGACGGCGCTGCTCTCGGTGGTGACGAAAACGCCTGTACGGGCGGATCTGGCGATGACCGGAGAAGTCACTTTGCGGGGCAGGGTGCTTCCCATCGGCGGCTTGAAAGAAAAACTCCTGGCGGCAAAGATGGCGGAGGTAACAACTGTGCTGGTGCCGAGAGAGAACGAGAAGGACGTCGAGGAGATCTCGGAGGAGATCAGGGAAGGCCTGGAGATCATTTTTGTGGAGACCATGGAGGAAGTGGCAAAGCACGCCCTACTGCCTAGGGGATAGGGTGCGTACAATCGGAAGTTCTCGGGGCATAGATTGGTTTGTAAGCAGAATTTGGAGATTTTGAACGTGTTGCATCGTTATAAATGATTGAATGAGGGAAAATTGGCATGGTTATCAAAAACGTAAATTTGGAGACCGTCTGTGGCGTGACAAGCAAGCTGCCGGAAAACAGCCTGCCGGAGATTGCCTTTGCGGGAAAGAGTAATGTGGGAAAATCTTCCCTCATCAACGGCTTGATGAACCGCAAGGCGCTGGCGCGTACCAGTTCTTCGCCGGGGAAAACGCAGACCATCAATTACTATAATATCAATGGCGAACTGTATTTTGTGGATCTGCCCGGTTACGGCTATGCCACTGCGAATGAAAAGGTGAAGGCGACCTGGGGGAAGATGATCGAGGATTATCTGCACCAGTCAAAGCAGATCCGGGCCATCTTTTTATTGATCGATATCCGTCATGCGCCTTCAGAGAATGACAGGATCATGTATGACTGGATCGTGAGCAGGGGGTATCATCCGATCATCATAGCGACGAAACTTGACAAAATCAAGCGCAGCCAGGTGGAAAAGCATAAAAAGATGATATGTGACACGCTTGACGTTGAGGATGACACGATTGTCATACCATATTCCGCCTTGAATAAACAGGGGCGGGAGGAGATTTATACTTTGATTGACGAACTGCTTGCGGCAAACGAGTAGTTTTCGCGGGGATTTGTGCAGGAAGACGGCGCAGAAAGGAAGAATATATGAAGCACGATGCAAGGATCTATTTGAAAGTGGCTTTGAATTTGTTTACCGCGCTTGCGGTCTTGCTTTTGTGTATCTTTCTTTTGCCCAGACTGATCTGGTTTTTCATGCCTTTTATCGTGGGATGGCTGATATCCCTGATTGCTTCTCCGGTGGTGCGCTTTTTTGAGGAAAAGCTCAAAGTAAGGAGAAAGGCCGTATCGGCAGTGGTGATCGTGGCGGTGCTGGCGGTCGTGGTGCTTTTTGTCTATCTGCTGATCACCAAGCTGATCAGGGAAGGCGTCAACTTTTTCAACGAGATCCCGGATATCTGGAACACCATTTTGGCGGAGTTTAACAAGGTGGGACAGAACCTGCAGGGTGTTTATAACAGGATGCCGACGGATATGCAGGCTACGATCGATCATATAATTGTAGAAATGGGAAACTATATCAGTAATATCACGGACAAAATCGAGCTGCCGTCTTTTGAGGCGGTGGGAAATGTAGCCAAGCAGATCCCGGATATCTTTCTGGCTGTGGTGATGTGCCTGCTTTCCGCCTACTTTTTTGTAGCTGATAAAGGGTATGTGGCTGCGGCAGCCGATAAGTTTGTGCCGGCATCGGTGCGTTATCACTTTGATCTGATCCGCAGGAGTTTCCGCAATGCGGTCGGAGGGTATTTTCGCGCACAGTTTAAGATCGAGTGCTGGATCTATATCCTGCTGGTGATCGGTCTGATGATTCTGGGGGTCGATTACGCGTTTCTGGTGGCATTTGGCATTGCAGTGCTTGATTTTTTGCCGGTATTCGGTACGGGAACGGTGATGGTCCCGTGGGCAGTGGTCGAATTATTGTCGGAAAATTACAGGATGATGTTCGGACTGATCGCCATCTGGCTGATCGGACAGCTGGTCCGTCAGGTGATCCAGCCTAAGATCGTAGGGGATTCCATCGGAATGGACGCCATACCGACATTGTTCCTGCTCTATATCGGATATCGGGTGGCGGGCGTGATGGGGATGATCCTCGCAGTGCCCATTGGCATTATCCTTGTCAACCTTTATGAGGAAGGGGCCTTCGATACCACCAGACAGAGTCTGCGGATCCTGGTGGCAGGCTTTAATCATTTCAGACGGATACGGACTGAGGATATGGCAGTTGTGGAAGCATATGAGAAAGAGTCAAAGGATATCTACAGGCAGGGGATCGAGCAGGATAAGGCATTGAAAGAACAGCTGCAGGAAGCAGCGCAGATCAAAATCGAAGAACCCAAGATCATCAAGAAATTTAAGGATAAGAAAAATCAAAAGTAGACAGCGGGGAGAGTGCGCGTGCAAAAAAGGAATCTGTGGAAACTCCTTTTTGCTATCTACATTTTAGTTGTCATAAAGGTCATCATCTTCAAATATCCCTATGAGGAGCTGGCGGCGATCACGGCTTCGTGGCGCAAAGGCGTGATTCTTGAGGGATTAGGCACGGCTAACTTTACACCTTTTAAAACAATAAAAATGTATATAGATTATGCTTATAAACTGAACAGTGTGGAAAATCTGGCGGGCAATGTGCTGGTGTTTGTGCCTTTTGGCTTTCTTTTTCCACTGGTGGCAAAGGAAGGGGAGCGCTTTTTTGTGATGCTCTTAAACGCCTTTGTATTTGTGCTGGGGATCGAGGTCTTTCAACTGTTCAGCGCGTTTGGGGCGTTTGATGTGGATGACCTTTTGCTAAACTGCTTCGGCGCGGCTCTTGGCTTTGGCATTTACCGTTTGCTGCGGTTTTATATGGCGCGGAGAAAGGGAGGAACATAAATTGTGACATATGTGTCATTGGGATTTTATCCCTTTTTAGCCCTGATATTGCTTGTCTATTTTATCATGCCCTTACGGTTTCGCTGGGTGGTCCTGCTTGCAGGCAGCGCGGCATTTTATATCCTGTTGAGCGGGGATGGCTTCCCGGTGCTGTTGTTCACACTGCTTTTGTCGTATGGAGCCGGACTGCTGCTTGCCTTTTTGAAGGAACGTTCCCCAAAGCCTGTTCTTTTGCAAAGAATCGTGCTGGCAGCGTCTATTTTTCTGGTGATGGCGCCCTGGTTTGTGATCAAAAACGGGAGCTTCCTGTTGGGACATACGAATTGGGGGCTTATCGTGCCGCTGGGGATATCCTTTTACACACTGCAGATCGTTTCCTATTTAGCGGATGTACATAGCGGCAGGATCTCTGTTCAAAAAAATCCCGCCAAGTATGCTCTGTTTGTTTTGTTTTTCCCGCAGATCCTGCAGGGGCCGATACCGCGTTATGCGCAGCTGGCGGATCAGCTTTATGAAGGGCATTTGTTTGACGAGAAACAGTTTGTCAAGGGAATGCAGCTGATCCTATGGGGATTCTTTCTCAAATTTCTGATCGCGGACAGGGCCTCGATCGTCGTAAATGTGATCTTTGAAAATCCCTCCAAATATCAGGGTAGCTATGTATTAGTGGCAGCCGTCTTATACAGCATTGAGCTATATGCCGATTTTCTGTCATGCGTCACGCTTTCTCAGGGTATCGCCGGATTGTTCGGCATTGGTTTGACAGATAATTTTCTGCGTCCCTATTTTGCCACTTCCGTCAAAGATTTTTGGAGAAGGTGGCATATTTCGCTGAGCATGTGGCTTCGTGACTACATCTATATTCCTCTGGGCGGTTCCAGAAAGGGAAAGCTCAGGAAGTATGGCAACCTGATCATAACCTTTGCGTTTAGCGGGATCTGGCATGGAAGCGGTTATAAGTTTTTGTTCTGGGGAATGATGCACGCGGCATTTCAGATCGTCGGGGATCTGACGGCTCCCATCAAAAGCAGATGTTATCAACTGTTTCGATTGTCAGTAGGATCGGGGACGCGCAGGCTGATACAGCGCCTGGGAGTTTTTGTTTGGGTGGCTCTTGCGTGGATCATCTTTCGGGCTGACAACCTGCGGAGCGGCCTTTTAATGATCAAAAGCCTGTTTTCGATTTGGAATCCCTGGATCTTAGTGGACGGCAGCCTGTTGCGTTTAGGGTTAAACGGTAAGGAATGGTTTGTGCTGTTTTTGTCTGTCTTGACGCTGTTTTTGGTGGACTGTCTGCAGGAAAGAGGCTGCTGTATCAGGGACGGTATCTTAGAGAAAGCGGTCTATCTCCGCTGGGCCCTGTATATCGCGGTCATCCTTGGCATTATGATCTTTGGCGTGTACGGGTATGGCTATCAGACGCAGGATTTTATCTATGGAGGCTTTTAATATGAGAAAACATCTCGGTTTTGCCGGCAGGAGCGCAGGTTTTCTTTGTATCCTGTGCGTATGTATCCTGATTACCTATCGGATCATCACGCCGAAGATCTGTTATGATGAAATGCTGTCAACCACCCTGTCCTATGTAAATTTTTATGAGATCAAAAAGGATACCACAGATGTGATCTTTTTGGGAAGCAGTCTGGCGGCCACGGCCTGCATTCCGCAGGAGATGTATGACCGTTACGGCATACGCAGCTATAATCTGGCAAGTGAAAAGCAGAGCCCTGTGATATCCTATTATTGGTTAAAGGAAGCGCTGCGCCGCCAATCGCCCAAAGTGGTGGTCATGGATTGCAATTACCTGTTTCAAACCAATGACAAGATCCTGAACACGACGGAGGATGCCATTTGGCGGGCGATTGATTACATGAAGTGGTCACCTGTAAAACTGGAAGCGATTCGAACCGTTTGCGAGTTGGATGCGGAGCAGTCCTTTGGCAGTTATCTGTTCCCCAATATCCGCTATCATGAGAGATGGGCTGAGTTGACAGAGGAAGACTTTACGCTTGCAAGGATAGCGAATGAATATGATTTGAAGGGATATTCTCCCTTGGCAGGCCAATGGGGAGGTGAAGGCGAAGCGCCCTATGGAAAGGGAGCGGACGCAGGCAAGACGCCAATGCTTCCGCTCATGGAACGATATCTGGATGATATCGTGGCGTTATGCGAACAGGAAGGGACGGCACTGATTTTGATCAATGTGCCGCAGCTGCATGCGGATGCGGGAAAGTATCAAACCATGCAAAAATATGCGCAGGAACACGGCGTGTCTTATTATGATTTTAATGAGAAGACGCTTTATGCAGCTTCCGATTATGATTTTGCGACAGACAGTTACGATACGGCGCACACCAATCTGTGGGGTGCCCAAAAGATCACGGCATATCTGGGAGGGATTCTGGAAAAGGAGTATGGAATCCGGGGAAATACGGATGAACAGTGGGAGAGCACAAAGGCTTCTTACGCGGCGATCCGCAAAGACTGCGAACTGATCCATATGACCGATATCGATAACTATATAGAGGCATTGCGGGATGACAGATACAGCGTATTTCTTTCGGCAAAGGGCGGTTATGCCGCGGCGCTCAGGGACTCGACTGTTCAGAGATTAAGGCAGGCGGGGCTGGAGGTCGCTTTGCAGACAGACGATTCCAAAGAAGATTTTTATTGCTATTATGCGGTCCTGTCAGACGGGCAGACGGAAGAATATATCGGCTATGACCAAAGGGTCTGCAGCGGCTCGATCCGAAATGGCAAAACGACATTCGAGATCACGGGCGGCGGTTCCATCCTGATCGACGGGGAAGAAGTATCAAGACAAAAAGAGGGGCTTAACATCGTGGTGTACCATAACGTAAAAAACAGAGTACTGGATTCCGTATGTTTTGATACCTCTACGGAAGAAAATACGGCGAACAGATAGATTTTACTTGTATCTTTCGGAAAAAGGAATTATGATAATAAAAAAGAAGCAGGAGCGATTCTGCGTGTGAAACAAGAATAAATGGGATCAGCAAAGAGGGAATCAAGTATGAGGATCGATGCAGTCAGTTTTCAACCTTATGTTTACAATGTAAATGCCATCAGTCCGGCCAGCATGAATAAGCTGTCCAAAATCTCGGACAACGTGCCGGATCAGAAGATGGATTTCAGCGGACTTGTTGAAAATGAAAATCCGCTTAAGAAGGGGCAGACCCTAAATTTTGCGGACATGCTGCAGCTGCAGATGCAGCGCGGCAGGAGCAATGCGGCGAGGGTGATGAAGCCGGTGCAGACAGCGCAGGAGGAGACGGATGCGGCGCAGACACAGGCAGCGGCAGTGAAGTTTGGCGGTAAGAACGCGGCGGACGCTGTGCAGCAAAAGCCGGAGACAAACGTGGCATTAGAGAATGCGCAAAACATGCAGGCAGTAGCATTTGACGAAAATGGCGGCATCAGCAATTTTCGCATGCAGCAGGCAATCAGCGCATACGAGATGTTTATGACAGCGTAGAGGGGACAGGGTAAAGGGAGTCATTGATGGAGATCGTGCAAAAAAGCAAAATTCCCATTTGTATTGCATCGATACAGTGGTTTGTGACAACTGTATTTCAGGTGGACAGACTATTCTTCTCTTATGATTTGGACAGTAAGTATCTTATTACAACAAAGATACTTTATTTTATTGCATTGACCGTCGCCTGGTGTTTTGGAGCTGCGGTATATCGGAAACTTCGGGAGGGCGATGCGTTTTATCGCAGAGCCTTTTTTGTTTTTAAGATTTATTTAGGACTGATGATGGCTTTATTGGTGATATTGTGGCCGGGGACCTGGAGTTATGATGACCTCTGGACGCTTGTCGCCATATCTGCTTATGACAGCTGGCAGCCGTGGCAGCACACGATCACGGGGATCTATCAGGATGTACTGTTACAGATCCTGCCGTTTCCCGGCGGAATCATATTATTACAAAATGCAATCATTTCTGTTTGCGTTGCTTTCAGCGTTACCAGGCTGGAGACGATATTGGAATTGGGTCGGTTAAAGAACGGGCTTGTGGATGTGCTGATCAAACTGCTGCCCTTTTTCTTACCGCCGGTTTTGATGTATCAGTTTTCAGGATACCGAATGGGATTGTATGTGTATCTGGAACTGGTAGTGCTGGTCATGCTGTTGGGGATGAAAAAGGATGCGCAGGAATGGAAGATGGCGTATCTTGTGCTGTTTTGCGTTTTATGCAGTATCGTTGCGGTGTGGAGGACCGAATCGTTTTTCTATTTTGTTTTGGCGTGCGTGATGGTTTTGTGCGGCAGCAAAAATGTACTTTCCCGAAAAAAGAAAGGTGCGGCGATCCTGCTCCTTTTCCTGAGCTTTTTTACGTTGAATCAGGTTCATAATGCACAACTGGGGAATGCTAATTACAAGATCATTTCGCTGCTGAATCCGTGTGCGGAATTGGTACGCCATGCAGATCAGGCCACAGATGCGGAAGCGCTGCAGGCAATCGATAAAGTGGTGGATTGGCAGATGTTCTGCAGTGAACCGTCTATGCCGGGGACAGGCTGGGGCACGGATATCATACGGAATGGGTATACAGATGAAGAATACGGGGCATTTCAAAAAGCCATCGTAACATTGTCCTTAAAGTATCCGCAGGTAGTCTTTAGGGAGCGTTTTAAGATTTTTGGAAAGGCGCTGGGCATGACGGAATGGTCAAAGACGAATGTGGAGGATAGTGCGGTCTTATATGACGGGACGCAGGAGAACCTTCCGGCACAGGCTGTATTTGCCAAAGGCTGGATCGCGGACAAACCTGTGTTTAGAAGGATCAGAAAGCATACGATCTATCTGCTGGGGATCAAAAAAATGGACGGCAGTAATAGCGGGTTACTCCAGAGGTTGGTATGGAACGCAGTCATCCCGTTGCTGGTATTGCTTTATGGCTGGTTTGAAATGCTGTTTCGCAAGAAATGGTTTTTGCTCGTCATAGGCACGGCAGTTCTGGTCAGAGTGCCGATCGTTTTTTTGACGGAGCCGAGCGGATGGATCATGTATATGCTGTCCTTCTATTTGCTGGGCTATGTGTTTTTGGTATACAGACTGCTATACGCAGTTAAGTCCGGGAAAACGTCGGCATAGAAATACGCTCTTTCGTGAGACTTCTAACAGCGCAGAAATGGAGAAAAAGGATGTTGGCGCTTTCGATATTGATTATGTGTGTTGCGCATATGATCAGGGTACAAAGATGGAAGCAGTTTATCAGGATATACGAGAAGCCTGACAGTAAATCTTTAGTGCAGTCCCTGGCAGCAGGATATCTGTTGAATTTCTTTTTGCCGTTTAAATTCGGAGATCTATTTCGTGCCTGGATGGCCGGAAAGAAAATGAAGAATGGCGTAGGTTTTGCGGCGGCGACCGTTGCCATGGACAGATATCTCGACATTATAGCGGTAGGAATCATCTTCATTATCTTAAGATGTCTGAATCGTGGAGCAGATACACCGGACACGATATTTTTTTATGTTTGCCTGTCGCTGGCGGCTCTGATCGGAACGGCATTGTTATGGTATTTTAGAAAATACGTAAAAAAAATACTCAAAAGGGTCGCTTCTATTTTTAACACCAAACTCGAGTTTGCCTTTTTAAAATTCTGCTTTTCCCTGATCAGCAGTTTTAAGGATATCTACAAAGTTGTAAAGGGCCGTCTGCTGCTGGTCACAGTAGAAATGTGGGGTCTGTACCTGTTATCTTATTTTACCTTTTCCAGATTTTTGACGGGAACCGGAAGCGCCGTTAAGACAGTGGATATTTTTTATCTTTTGTTTGCAAAAGACAGTCTGCTGTCCGGAGGCATAGATACCCTGGACTTGTTTTTTACAGCCGGTCAGGGAACATGGTTTGCTGTTTTTCTGATTTTGCCGGTCATTTTCCTGTTTCTGTTTTCTTTTGCGGCAGGTCTGTACGGGGAGAAGGCGGAGGAAAAGAACGATTATTTGAACTTGATACCTCATGTAAATGACAAGGAAAAGGTTGCGTTTCTGGAACTGTATTTTGAGAGCGAAAAAAGCAGCTATGTGAAAAAGTATTTAGAGATCAACAGAAATATCCTGATCATCAATGATTATTCGGCGGGGTCTAATGCAACGACCATGCTTTGTATGGACGGGAATCGAAACTTTTTCAGGAAATATGCCTTTGGCGAGGACGGAGAAAAACTGTTTGAGCAGATCAAATGGCTGAAACGGTTTCAGACGCATCTTCCGCTTGCCGAGGTGATCGATCACGAAAAGGAGCAGGATTTTTGCTATTATGATATGACTTATGACAGCCGCGCGGTAGGCTTATTCAACTATGCGCACTCTATGCCGAAGGAAAACGCCTGGAGGACCATACAGAGGGTCATGGAATGCCTGGAGGGGTCTTTGTATGGGATCAACAGCCGGAGAGCAGATGCGGATACGATCAAAACTTATATAGAGGAAAAAGTAACGAAAAATATTGAAAAAATAATGAATGCCAAACAGTTGCGGAAACTGATGGAATATGAAGAAATCATTATAAACGGAGAAACGTATAAAAATTTACCGTACTATCTTCCGCAGCTGGAGAAAATGCGGCTGTTTGAAATCTTTCAAAATGACAGCTATTCCGAGATCCATGGGGATCTGACGGTAGAGAACATCATATGTACCCGCAAGCCGGAAGGGGAGGACGACTTTTATATCATTGATCCGAATACGGGAAATATCCACGAGTCGCCTAATTTGGATTATGCAAAACTGCTGCAGTCGTTACATGGCGGATATGAATTCTTAATGGTGATGAAAAACGTGGAGATATCGCAGAACCGTATCGATTTTATTTTTACGAAGTCAGATATCTATGTATACCTTTACCACATGTTGGATTCTTATCTGACAGAGAAATTCACCGAGGAAACCGTCAGAAGCATTTATTATCATGAGATCGTGCACTGGCTGCGGCTGATGCCGTATAAGATCGAGAAAAGCGGGAAGCGGGCGCTGCTTTTTTATGCGGGTATGCTTATGGTGATGAACGACGTGGAAGATAAATTTGGAGGTGGTTTTCATCAAAGATAAACTGGCAATTTTTGATTTGGATGGCACTCTGTTCGATACGAGACGGGTGAACTATTCCGCTTATGGTAAGGCGTTGAAAGAATTTGGGATCCGATTGGATTATGATTTCTTTTCCGCAGAATGCAACGGCAGGCATTACAAAGATTTTCTGCCGCGGATCATGGGGAACCTGACAGATGCCGAGGCAAAAATAGAGGAAGTCCATAAGAGAAAGAAGGAGTATTACAGCCTC
This sequence comes from uncultured Lachnospiraceae bacterium, assembly GCA_910576815.1. Lineage (GTDB taxonomy): Bacteria > Bacillota > Clostridia > Lachnospirales > Lachnospiraceae > UBA3282. Next base: position 16,981 of record CAJTKA010000032.1, on the reverse strand, counting down.
TTTTTGTGTGAGGCAGTGAGCAACGAGCGTCTGTTTGATCTCATTCGGGCTTTGCGGGACACTTACCATACGGCGCTTGTGACGACGGCTTCCGGAAAAAACTGCGATGAACTGCTCCGTTATTTCGGGAAGGAAAAGGAGTTTGATCTATTGATCACGGGAGAGGATGTCCAAAAGAAAAAGCCGGATCCGGAAGGATTTTTGAAGGCCATGCAGTACTATGGCATTTCAGGTGAAAATACGATTGTGTTTGAAGATTCTGCAGTAGGAATTGCTGCCGCGGAAGAATGCGGGGCAACCGTTTTTGTGGCAAGGGGGTTTGCATAATGAAAGATAAGATCTTGGTTTTTATTCCCATGTATAATTGCGAAAAACAGATCGTGCGGGTGATCGATCAGCTAAGCGGGGAGGTGGGAAAGTATCTGGCCGAGGCGATCATTGTAAATAATCGCAGCACGGATAACGGCGAGGAAGCGGTGGTCGAAAAAATAAAGGAAAGCAGCTTCTCTTTTCCCGTCAGTGTTTTGAGAAATGTAGAGAATTATGGTTTGGGCGGATCGCATAAGGTGGCATTCGAGTATGCGATCAAGCATGACTTTGATTACGTCATTGTACTTCATGGGGACGATCAGGGATCGATCGCGGATCTGCTGCCGGCCTTAAAAAGCGGAGGTTATCGGAAGTATGACTGCTGTCTGGGAGCAAGGTTTGCCCCCAAATCGAGGCTGGACGGGTATTCCAAATTCCGGATATTCGGAAATCATGTGTTTGATTTCATTTTTACCGTTGTGATGAAACGAAAAGTTTATGATCTGGGAGCCGGTTTGAATCTGTACCGCGTAGATATGCTGAAAGATCGATATTTTCATACGTATCCGGACAATCTTACCTTTAATGTCTATATGCTGATGGCAACAAAGGCATATGAGCAGCACTACTGCTTTTTCCCGTTATCATGGCGGGAAACAGATCAGGTGTCCAACGCGAAGGTGATGAGCCAGGCTGTCAAAACGTTGAAAATGGCAGTTGGTTTTCTGATAAAGGGAAAAGAATTTTTGGAACAGGATTCCCGAGAGAAAAAAATAGAGCAATATGAGTATCAGGTCGTACATCGGGAAGAAGGCAAACAATAAACCTTAGGGAATCAACATACAGGTTTCGAGGATTTTGGGAAAGGAAAAAATATGAGATTAAATTTGGTCATGCCCATGGCGGGAGGCGGAACAAGGTTTGAGAATCATGGATTTACGGTGCCGAAGCCGCTTATTCAGATACACGGGAAACCCTTTTTCTATTGGGCGGTGCAATCGGTCGTAAATGGCATTGAAGTAGGAAACATTACGTTTGCGGTACTGCAGGAGCATATAGAAAAATGGCAGATCGATAAACAGATTTTGGAGTATTACCCGGAGAGTCAGTTCAGGATCATTCCGCAGGTGCTCAACGGCGCCTTGCTGACGTGCCTGGAAGGAATCAAAGATATTTCAAATGCGGAGCCCATTTTATTCAATGACTGTGACCATGCGTTTCGCTGTGAAGCTTTTAGAGATTATAGTAATGGAGGCGGCGGAGAAGTCGATGGCGGCCTGCTGACCTTTGCATCCAACGATCCCCGATACAGCTATGTAAAATTTGACGGAGACGGGAGCGTGTGCGGGACGGTGGAAAAGGAAGTGGTAAGTAATGAAGCCATCTGCGGCGCTTATTATTTCAGAAATAAGGAGGTTTTTCTGGAAGCGGCGGATGTCTATTTGAAAAACTGTAATTACAGCGAGTATTTTTTGAGCGGTGTTTATAACGAGATGGTGAAAAAGAAGATGCAGATCAAAACCTTTCAGACGGATATGCACATTTCATTCGGCACCCCGGAGGAATATGAGGAAGCGCTGACGCAAAAGGCGGTATTTGAAACCATTTGAAGCCTGTATAGACACGCAATAACATAATGACGGTTTCTTGCGAAACCGCCATTTTTAAAATATTCGGTATTTTACGTTACGACAAGGCCATCTTTTTGACGGCGGCAAGACCGCTGCTGACGGCGGGCACGAGGATCACCGTGCAGGTGAGAGCGCCTTCCGCAAAGATGTAAATACCATTATAGACAAGAGAATAGGGCAGCGGGTGCCAGCCTTCCCAAGCGTATTCGGCAAAGAAGATCCAGCCGGACAACACCGTAAATACATAGCGTCCGAAAATGCCGATCAGATAGCCTTTGAGCAGTCCTCTCTTTGCGCCCGCAAACAACCCCGAGAGGCCCAATGCACCGAAGGCAAGAATGTAGTCCATTACAAGCTGCATGGGAAAGAGTACGTACGGGTTAAATAAAAGCTGCAGGACGCCGTAGGCAATGCTGGTCATCAGCCCTGCGCCCAGTCCGAAAAGATAGCCCGGCAGACAGATGACGAACATGGACAGCAGCGTTGCAGAACCGCCCCATGGGAAGTCGATGATTTTGATTTCCGAGAGTACGGTGCCAAGAGCGATGGACATGGCACAGAAAGCGAGCTGTTTGGCTGTCAGTTTTCCGCCCTTTTTGACGCCTTCTTCCGATGGCGGATTTTGGCGGGCAGCATAGCGCCTGGCGAAAATGACGGCGCAGGCAAGCAGAACGGCCAGAATGACAAGTAACAGCACATTGCCCAGAGTGGTGGGGACGTAAGTCGTTTCTTCCCAGTCGTTGACAACAACATTGTAGAACATAAAAAATCCTCCTTTGTCTTTCGAATAAACAAGGAGGGGAACGGTAAGTACGGTATACCGCTGTGCGGCAGACAGTAATTACGTGTGCTTCCCTACGGCGGTGCTAACCGCATCAGGTAATGAGGGTTAGAGTCCCGTGCACCATGTACGCAGGCTCAATCTCAGCAAAAGCTCCCCTAGCAAGTTATTCAGTTATGCGGCAGATGCCGCGGCGGATATATCCGCTTCCTTCACTATAGGGGGTCATGGGGAAAAAGTCAAGGGAATTTTGTGGAAGATCGGGATATGTGTGGATGTGGGAGGAATCAAATGATAAAAAAACAGGAACAAGGTGATACCAATAGTCGATCTTCCTTTCGGAAGACATGGGAGGTGCTGTTTCCGTATCTGCTGTATTATCTGACATACAATGCGACCTATCTGATTCTGGCTTTTGTATGTCAGAACGTGATACAAAGGGGCGGAGCGTCCGGGCAGTTTGTGACGGACCATGCTGTCAACGTCTCGGGCCTGTTGGGAGGGCTGTGTATGCTGATCGGTATCCTGCCCCTTGTGCCGATGCTGCGGGAGGAACTGCGAAGAAGGCAGGAAACGACGGATGCGGCAGGAGAAATTGCGACGGCGGCTGGGACAGCAGGACGAACAGATGGCGAGGTTAGCGTGACAGATGAATTGACCGATGTGGTCAGTAAAAAGCCGCGGCGTGTGGGAAGCATGGCGGCATTTACAGTGGTTCTTGCCTGCTGCGTATCTCTGGGATTGAATGCCCTGCTGACAATGACGGGCTTTGTGGACAGTTCTCAGACGTATCAGGAAGTGGCGGACAAACAGTACGGCGTTGCTTTTGTTTTGGGGCTGGTCCTCTATGGAATCATTTCTCCGTTGGCGGAGGAGGTGGTTTTCCGTGGTGTGATTTACAACCGCCTGCGCCGCTTTTATGGACCTTTGATCGGCATTGTAGTATCGGGGATTTTCTTTGGCGCTTTTCACGGCAATTTGGTACAGGCCGTGTATGGCGCGTGCTTGGGAATGCTGATGGCATATTTATATGAACGGAGCGGGAGCTTTTGTATTCCGATCCTGTTTCATGCCGCGGCAAATTTGGCAGTTTATACTACGGCACGGATGGAAGGCGTGCAGGAGTATTTGTTTACACCGGGGAGCTGTGCTGTTCTGCTGGCGGTTTCGGCAGGGTGCGTGCTGGTGGAGCGGCGGCTGGGAAAGGAATAGAATTTTATGAACATTCAGACAATGCTCTTAAACGGGACAGAATATAACATCAGGAAGCTTCTGGGAAAAGGCAAGGGCGGTTATTCCTATCTGGCAGATGATGGAAGCAGAGAATATGTGTTGAAACAGATTCACCATGAACCGTGCGACTATTATCAGTTTGGAAATAAGATCGAGGCGGAACTTCACGACTATGAGCGCTTGAAAAAGATCGGTATCCGTATGCCGAAGCTGATCGACGTGGACAGGGATAAGGAGCGGATTCTCAAGGAATACATTGCGGGAGATACGGTTTATCAGTTGGTGTTGGAGGATAGGATGTCACCTGCTTATGTAGAGCATGTGCGGCAGATGTGCGCCCTGTTGTATGACGCACATCTGAATATCGACTACTTTCCCACGAATTTTGTGGCACAAAATGGAGAGCTTTTCTATATAGATTATGAATGCAACAATTATATGGACGAGTGGAATTTTGAAAATTGGGGCATCAAATACTGGTCGAAGACGCCTGAATTTTTACAGTATGTGAAGGAACACTAATCTTTCATTTTTTTCATACCCTTCAACAGCAGCAAAGACAGAATCAGTACCAGCGGGAAAACACAGCCCACCAGCATCCCTTTTCGCAAATCATTCCCCGCATTTTGTGTGATATTGCCGACCAGACTCGGACCAAATGCGCCGCCAAGATCCCCGGCCATGGCGAGCAGGGCAAACATGGCGGTACCGCCCTCGGGAAGCCGACCGGAACAGATACTGATCGTGCCGGGCCACATGATGCCCACCGAAAAGCCGCAGAGGACGCAGCCAATCAGTCCAATGATCGGGTTGTTGGAAATGGAGGCGGCGATGTAACAGCTCAGGCACAGCACGCCCGACCCCATCATAAACCGCATCAGATCCAGTTTTTCGCCGTATTTTCCAAAAATGACACGGCTGATTCCCATGGTGATCGCAAATATACACGGTCCTGTCAGATCTCCCATCGCTTTTGAAAATCCCAGAGCCGATTCGGTGTAGGCGGAGGCCCACTGTGCCATCGAAAGTTCGGAAGCTCCGGCGCATACCATTAGAATAATGGCGATCCAGAATAAGGGAACGCGCAGCAGGCGCCCCGTGCTCATGCCTTTTCCGTCTTCGGTCGTATGCTCGATCGGGCAGGTAGCGAAATTGTAGATATTATAAAGTGGAAGCACAGCCCATGCGCAGGCAAGCCACTTCCAGCTGTCAATGCCAAAAACAGCGAAAAATACGGTGGATAAAAGGATCACGCCCACAGACCCCCAACAGTAAAAGGAGTGCAGAAGGCTCATAACTGCTTCTTTGTGGTCAAAGGGGCAGGCTTCTACGATAGGACTTCCCAGTACCTCGATCAGACCGCTGCCAATCGCATAGATGATGACGCTTACGATAATGCCGGTCAGCGGGTTCGGACACAGGTCGGGCAGAAAGGCGAGACCTACAAGTCCTGCCGCCGCACACAGTTCCGAGGCAATGGCGCATCTGCGGTAGCCAATCTTGTCAGCAAAGTAAGAGCAGAGAACGTCCACAATCAGCTGCGTCAGAAAAAACAGGGTGGAGATCAGCGCGATCTGCCCCAACGGAATCTCGTAATTGTTATGAAATGTCAGGAAAAGCAGAGGCGCAAAGTTTGCGCAGATAGCTTGTGTGATAAAGCCAAGATAGCAGGCAAGCAGTGTTTTCTTATAATTTTTTGACATGGTAGCAGATACTCCTTTCATCGGTTGCATACAGAAGGGATTGACTTCTGTGATGAATTGTATTATATAGTAGTCAAATGCTAATATCAATGCAATATATCCCAATATTATTACACAATATCACAAAGTGGAGCCAAACATGAAGTACACGCATGAGAACTACAGTAAGATTGTCACGGATGAATCCTTGCGGGAAACGATTCCCCATGGGAGCGAGGCGTATCCGTTTCGCTATTATCTGGAAGATATCTGGGAATTTGATTTTCATTGTATCGACTGGCACTGGCACCCGGAGGTAGAGTTTGTGCTGATTGAAAAAGGCACCATGGAACTTCTGGTCGGCAGTGAGAGATATCAGCTGAATGCCGGAACGGGTTTTTTTATCAATTCCCAAGTGATTCACAGATTTGAAGCGGCAGACAGTGTCATTATTCCTAACATTGTGTTTTCTCCTGTTCTGCTTGCACCGGAAGGCAGCCTGATCTATCAGAATTACATACAGCCGGTTCTTGACGCGGCAGAGTGCGTGATATTTTCTGCCGATGATTTAGGGCACAAGGAGTTCTTAGATACACTGGCGTCGGTGTTTGCCGTACAGGAAGAAGAAAACGGATGCGAGATCAAAACGACGGAACTGCTTTTGAAACTGTGGCGTATGCTGTATGAGCATACAGATGTCAGGAGGGAGACTTTTTCACCGCGGGCAGCGGAAAAGACACAGGCGCAGCTCCAGATCATGCTGCAATATATACACAAAAACTATCCCTGTCAGATCACACTCGACGACATTGCGGAGACGGTTTCCCTCAGTAAAAGCAGCGTATTAAATGTCTTCCATAAAAATATTCACACATCGCCCGTTGATTATCTGATAAACTACAGATTGAAACGGGCGGCAAAACTGCTTGTCACGACGAGGAGCAGTGTCTCCACAATTGCCAGAGATACCGGGTTTGAAAATATCGGGTACTTTTGCCGAAAATTCAAGGAAGTGTTTCAGATGACGCCCGGCGAGTACAGAAGGACAACGATGGTGTGAATGGCCTGGAAAGGGTATTTCGTGCAGTGCTTTTAGATTTTGGAGAACCGAATCATGGAGGGGAGTGGGACTATAATGAAAAACAATAGGATACTGGAAACAGAGCGATTATATCTGCGGGAAATGACGCAGGACGATTTTCCCTCTCTGCGTAACATACTACAGGATGAGGAGACCATGTATGCGTATGAGGGGGCATTCACCGATTCGGAAGCGCAGGAATGGCTGGACAGGCAGCTTGACCGTTATCAGAAATGGGGCTTTGGATTGTGGGCGGTCATTTTGAAGGAGACTGAGGAGATGATCGGTCAGTGCGGACTTACGATGCAGCCATGGAAAGAGGAGGAAGTGTTGGAGATCGGCTATCTGCTTGAACGGTCACATTGGCATAAGGGCTATGCGATCGAAGCGGCAAAGGCCTGTAAGCAGTATGCCTTTGACGTATTGAAAGCAAAAGATGTCTGCTCCATCATCCGGGACACCAATAAGGCGTCCCAAACGGTAGCGGAAAGAAACGGCATGACGGTTGCAGACACTTGGACGAAACACTACAGAGGCGTGGATATGCCGCATTTTCGTTATATGGTATGCCGTTGATATATGTTATGATGATGCGACAGATAGAAACGGCGGACGGTTTTGGGTTGAGAATCTGCTTATTTGCGGATATAATAGAAATATTAAAGCAATGAAGCCATTTCATGAAATACTGGAGGACTGTAATGAACGGTTTAGGGCAGCAGAATGAAATGCAGAGTGTTCAGAATCTGGAAACTGTCATCAACGAGGGACTTCGTGTCGCACTGATGGCGGAGACTCCCGACCAGTCTCTGGATGTGTTGTTAAAACATCTGGGGATGGCGCTTGACGGGGAACGCACTTACATATTTGAACAGAATGCGTCCGGCTGTGACGACAACACTTATGAGTGGGTGGCGGACGGGGTGGAGCCGGAAAAGGAGAACCTTCAGAATGTGCCTCCGGAGGTGTGCGCCAGCTGGTATCGGAACTTCAGTATAGGAAAACATATTGTAATAGAAAATTTGGAAGATATACGGGAGACGGAGCCTTTGCAGTATGAGAATCTGAAGCGGCAGAGCATCCGTTCTCTTGTGGTGGTTCCCCTTTACAACGGGGAAAAGATCATCGGCTTTTACGGGGTGGACAATCCTCCGGTGAAGTCGCTGGAATACGCGTCGAATATGCTCCAGACTGCAGCATACTTTATTGTGTCATGCCTGAAACAGCGCAACTTGGTCAGAGAACTTCAAAAGCGCAGTTACAATGTCCTCCAGGCGCTCAGCGTGGATTATCTGGGCATTTATCAGGTGAATTTTGATACGGGGGAATGTGAGGTATACAGGAACAGCCAAAAGATGGATATGGATTGGGGTGTCGGCTTTGAGGACGGCTATCAGGCGGCTGTGGGGCAATATATTTCCCGGTGTGTCGCGCCCAGAGATCAGAAAAAACTTACCGCTGTGACAAAAAAGGAGTATGTGCTTACGCAGCTTCGGACAAAGAAGAAGTTCTATGTGCGCTATCAGGTCAATGACAACGTTTATGGACTGAAACATATGGAGATTCATTTTTCGGCCACGGAGAAAACGGAGGAAGAAAACTGCGCGATTTTTGCTTTGCGGGATGTGAATGCGGTCGTGGAGCAGGAGGAGAAGTACAAACTGGAAGCCAGACAGAATTTGGAAGATATTCTGGAGGGAGCAAGGACCGGCATTTGGACGATCGAGTTGGAAGAAGGATGCGAGCCAAGGATGTATACCAACCGCATCATGCGGGTGCTGCTTGGTGTGTCGGATGAGATCGAGCCGGAGGAGTGTTATCGGCAATGGTTTCAAAACATTGAGCCGGACTATGTGGAGATGGTACAGGAATCCGTGCGGGAGATCGTGGAAACCGGACGTTCTGAGGTGATTTACCCGTGGAATCATCCGCAATTGGGAAAGATTTATGTGCGCTGCGGCGGTGTGCCCGACAAGACATTCAAGAAACCGGGCGTCTGTCTGAACGGATATCATCAGGATATCACGGAGACGATGGTAGCGAAGGGAAAACAGGAGCAGGCGATCATGGAACTGCTGGAAAAGGTCAGACGGGCAAATTCGGCAAAGAGCGAATTTCTTTCCCATATGTCTCATGATCTGCGCACACCCATCAACGGGATTTTGGGTATGCTGTCTATTCTGGAGAAAAGTTCGGATGACCCGGAACGGCAGCGGGATTGCCGGAACAAAATACGCGTATCGACGGAGCATCTGCTTTCTCTGGTCAACGATGTGCTTCAGATCAGCAAGATGGACAGCGCAAGACCGACGGAAGCGGAGGAGTCGTTTGCGCTTCGTGATGTATTGGAAAACAGTATCGCGCTTCTGTCCGAGAGAGCGGAGGATCGAGGGATACAGCTGATTTTGGAGAAAGTTGATATACAGCATGACAGGGTGATTGGTAATCCTCTGTATCTGCAGCAGATTTTGATGAACATTATAGATAATGCCATTAAATATAACCGCCCGCAGGGTTCCGTTTTTGTACGGGCTAAGGAGGCTGCCGGCAGGGGTGACGCCGCAGAATATCAGTTTGTGGTCGAAGATACCGGGATCGGTATTGGGAAGGAGTTTCAAAAGCATATTTTTGAGCCTTTTACACAGGAGCATAAAAGCGCGAGAACGCACTATAATGGCGTTGGTCTCGGCATGTCCATTGTGAAGCAGCTGGTAGACCAGATGAAGGGGCATATTGAGGTGGAGAGCCGGATCGGAAATGGAAGTGTGTTCCGTATCACCCTGCCCATGCAGATCGACGGGGTACAAAGCGGGCAGTCTGTCGATGAAGAACAGAACGGGCAGGGTACCATTGCCGGGATGCGTGTCCTTCTGGTGGAGGATAATGAGATCAACTGTGAAATCATTGAATTTATGCTGAAGGATGCAGGCGCGGAAGTCGTGACGGCGAATGATGGAAAAGCAGCCGTGAATGCGTTCGCGGCGTCTGCTCCCGAAACATTTGACTGTGTGCTCATGGATCTGATGATGCCGGTGATGAGCGGATACGAGGCGACGCGCGTGATTCGTGCCATGGACCGGGCGGACGCAAAGACGGTTCCCATCATTGCGCTGTCAGCCAACGCGTTTGACGAGGATGTGGCCATGGCAAAGGACGCCGGGATGGACGAACATCTGGCGAAACCGGTGGACATGGGGAAAATGTTCCGGGTGATGAACCGGCTCAGATACGGGAAACCGAAATCTTCGTGAAACTAAAACAAGGAGCAGCGATGCCGGGACAGGAAATACAGGAGGAACCGTATGGCTATGGACTATGTGAGAACAGACGGTAAAAATGAAGATTTCATCGAAAACTGCCGCCTTCTTGACATGGATCTGGACAGGCGTGTCGGGAGGCAGATCAAGAGAGAAAAGTATCAGAAGTTTAACCAACTTGACGAGATACGGGAAGCGATCGTCGTCTATGATCATGGCAGGGCAGTTGGCGGCGGTGCCATCAGAAGATACGACGATGAGAATGTCGAGCTAAAGAGGGTGTTTGTACAGAATGAATATCAGGGGCAGGGGATCGGGAGCAGGCTGGTTTCCCTGTTGATCGAATGGGCGGCACAGCTTGGCTATCGGAGGATGATCCTGGAGACGGGGGAACTGCTGGCGGAATCCTGCGCGGTCTATAAAAAGCTGGGGTTTGAGGTGATTCCAAACTACGGACCCTATGCGGATATGCCGGAATCTTTGTGCATGGCGAAGACAATTCAGTGATTTTGTAAATGGTAAAAGAATCGTATCTTGTGCGATATCAGCCTTCCGATTTTGGAAGGCTTTTTTCTGTCATACGACCTGGAAAAGGAATTGAACAGTCTGGATCTTGATGTACAGGGAATTATCAGACTACGGTTTTTTGAAGAATTGTCTTTGAAGGAGATTTCCCGTATTACCGGATTAAATCTGAATACAGTGAAAACAAAACTTTATCGTGGCCTAAAACAGTTAAAAGAAAATATGCAGGAGGCGGATCTATGAGTAAATTGGAAATTATGAAAGAAAGATATGACAATATCGTCATTCCGGAGGAACTTAACGTTCGGGTGCAGCAGGAAATACAGAAGTCAAGGAAACAGCAGGAAGAAAAAGGTCGTGCCGGCAGCAGCCACAGATTCAGAAAAGTGATACACAGTATGGAAGCAATGGCAGCGGCGGCATGTGTTCTTTTCACGGCGGCGCTTAATACAAGCCCGGTATTTGCAAAGGAGGCAGGGGAGCTTCCTGTGATCGGAGGACTGGCGCGGGTACTGACGTTTCGCTCTTACGAAACGGAAAAGGATGATATAGCAGTATCTGTGGAAATCCCTACGATTGAGATGATCGCGGAGGATACCGGAATCAAGGTGGATGAGATCAATCAGGAAATTCTTGACCGCTGTAGTCAGTATGCGGAGGAAGCGGTGAAACGCGCGGAAGAATACAGAACCGCTTTTCTGGAAACAGGCGGCACAACAGAAGAATGGGCGGAGCATAAGATCAGGATCACGGTGGGCTATGAGATCAAGCAGCAGAATAGCGATTATCTTTCCTTTGTCGTGAGGGGAAGCGAAAACTGGACAAATGCCTACAGCGAGTCGAAGTATTACAACTTAGACTTAAGTACCGGGGAAATTGTCACATTAAAGGATATGCTGGGCGACGATTATGTGGAACTGGCAAACAGGAGCATTAGGGAACAGATCGCTGCAAGAAAAAGGGCGGGAGAAACATTCTTTACGGCAGAGGAAGGAGGGTTTGCGGGGATTTCGGAAGATGTGAAGTTTTATATCAATGGGAGTAACCGCCCGGTCATTGTGTTTGATAAATACGAGATAGCACCCGGTTCATCGGGGGAAATTGAATTTGAGATTACAGGAGCAGAGGCAGAAGCAGAGACGGTAAAAGAACCGATAGAGGCGTCAGAAGATACGGCACAGACAGCAGAAAAACCTGTGCAGACAGCAGAAAAATACGAGGATAACTTTGCGGTCGACAGTGAGGCGGCAAAGGCATTCGCCGAGAAGATTAAGGATGCAGCCGCCAGAAAGGATCTGGAGGCGCTTGCGGAGCTGACTGCGTTTCCGGTCTATGTGGGCCTGCCGGGTGTCGATGTGGTAGAGATGAAGAGAATGACAAAATATGAACATTATTATCCTTGGCTCCGGCGGCTGTGTAAGTACGCCGCGGCCTTGCTGTAACTGCCGTGTATGTACGCAGGCGCGGCAAAAAGGCTTTCCCTATGCAAGAACGGGATGCAGCCTGTTGATCGAAGGGGCAAACATCCTCATCGATACGCCGGAAGACATCGGTGACGCCTTGAATCATGCGGATGTGCAGAAGGTGGAGCATATTTTATACAGTCACTGCGATCCCGACCACACCATGGGGATGCGCGTGATCGAGTAGCTTAAGATGGACTGGCTTGCCGATTCGGTGGGAAAGAGGCAGACAGATCCGATTGAGGTAGCTTCTTTGCCGACAATCCTTGAAGATATCAAACAACAGGGAACAAAGTACGGTTCGGCGCTTGCGTATTATGAAGCAAAAGGTTTAGTCCGCACAAAAGGCCTACGTGCCTTTGAGAAGGGCAACATGGCAGTTGATCTGGTTCCCGTCGACGCAGAGGAACATGTGGCAGTCTTTGTGATTTCAGCAGGAGGCAAAAAAGTAATCTATGCGCCCTGTGATGTGAAGCCTTTCCCGCAATCGGAGAAATTTCAGGATGCGGATGTTTTGATCATTGGCAATACCATTGTCGGGGATGTCTTAAAAGACGGTTTTGTATTGGAAGAAGACAATCCGCTGCGTAAGGAACTGTTCACGTTAGATGAGATCGACGATTTAAGAAGGCAGTACGGTATCAAAGAAGTGATCATCACGCATCTGGAGGAAGACTGGGGAAAAACCTACGACGATTACAAAAAGCTGGAGGGAGAGCTTAAATCCATACGGTTTGCATATGATGGCATGAAAATCCCTTTATAAATTCTTCTGGCAGACGGGGCAGTACACGCTGCTCCGACCGCCGATCACCGTACGGCAAAGCGTTTGCGCACACTTTGGACAGGGGCAGCCCGCATGCCCATAGACCTGTAAAAAAGGCGTGTTGCGGTAGTCACGACCCTTGGTTTGCAGATAGTCTTCTGCTGAGATCCTGTTTGTTTCTATAAAATAGGAAATGCGTTGCGGAATCACGGCGGCGAGTGTTTCCCATTCCTTTTCACTCAAACTGGCGGCGGGGCGCGCAGGATGAATCCCGGCGGTAAATAGGATCTCGTCGGAATAGATATTACCGATGCCTGCCACGACGCCTTGATCTAACAAACATTCTTTGATTGTCTTTTTCCGTTTTCCCAAACGAGTGTGCAGATATTCTACGGTGACCGATTCGGTCAGTGGCTCTATCCCTAATTTATGGATTCCGCTGTAAGTATCGGCTTCATCTTTTCGAATCAACCAAAACCGCCCGAAACGGCGTATGTCAGAGAAGCGCAATTCCAGAAAAGCGTTTGCTTCTGCGGCATCCTGATTTGGCAGGTTTGTCTGTTCCGTATGGCTATGCAGGCTGAATACAATGTGCGTATGTTTTTCCTCGGGATAGCCTTTCGGGGTAAGCAGCAGCCCGCCTGTCATCCGCAGATGCAGGATGATACGGTCCCCGCTTTGCAGCACAATCATCAGAAATTTTCCCCTGCGCTCTATACAAGAAATGACTTGGTTGGTCAATGTTTCGCTAAAGGTATCCGCATCGGGGTAGGCCACCACTTCTGGGCGGCGCACGGTCACTTTTTCAATAATGAGTCCCTTGATCTGCGGTTCGATCACTCTTTTTATTGTTTCTACTTCCGGTAATTCAGGCATTTATCTTTCCTCTTGCGTATCTTCCCGTATCCTTGTCCATTATCATGAAAGTCATTTTGGTGACTATTAAAATATCATTTTTCAACTGTCATGTCAACATTGCCGCGCTATTTGAAAGCGGTAAAGAATGGAAATGAAATTGACGATTTTCAGGGATGTGATATGATAGGATCAAAGAGAAGGTGAAAGTATAATGAACATCCTTAGAAAAGCGGTCAAAGGGAAGAAAGCGGACATAAACAAATCACGGTTTTAAGGGAACAGAAAGAGGGGTTTTACTCGATCGTGCTTCCGGAGACGAATCTGATTTTACGGTATCAGGCGCAGGCATACGGAGGGAAATATCGGTTTTGTGATCAGTAGGAGAGTTTTGATGGGAGTGTTTGATGACAGACGTAAATAGGAAATGAGTGTTGCTCATTGCATAGATGTTCCGGAAAGGAGTTGCCATGGAGGTAAGTTTAGTCAGGGCGGACGTTTCCAATGCGGGAGAAATCCACGCCATGCAGATCGAAGCGTTTCGGAAACTGCTGGAGAAGTATCAGGATTTTGATACGAGTCCCGCAAGTGAAGGCGTGGAAAAGGTAGAGGCGCGACTGAAGCAGGATAGCACCTGGTTCTATTTTATTTGTCTGGGTGAGAAAAAGGTGGGAGCGGTCCGCGTTGTTGACACAAAAGAATCCGGAAAGAATAAAAGGATATCGCCCATCTTTATCCTGCCGCAGTTTCAGGGCAGGGGCATCGCGCAGGAAGCGATCAGGCTCTGCGAGGAAGCGCATGGAAGCGGGCAATGGGAGTTGGATACCATTTTGCAGGAACCCGGGAACTGTCATTTGTATGAGAAAATGGGCTATCGGCGGACTGGCAGGATGGAAGTCGTCAATGAGAGACTGACCTTAGTCTTTTATCAAAAATAAGGGAGGGTATCTGAGATGACATGAGAGGAAATGAAAATAAATTGATAATATTGTCTGAAAATAATAGCATAATAGTTAAAATATTCTAATAATCCGACAATTTTCAAAAAAGTCTTTATTTACAAATTCCAAACACGGGTGTATTATTGTATACATGTAGAACGCAACGGAGCGCTAGATGCTTTCTTTGCGTTCTTTCTTATGTAGAAACCATCAAAAGTCAAGAGAAAAGATTGAAAAATCAAACGGCTCTGACAAGGAGGTAGCAAATGTTTGACGTAAAAACAACCATCCCGAAATCCCCGCTCTACCGGGCGGAGTTTGAACACGACAACTGCGGTATCGGCGCCTGCGTCAATATCAAGGGCAAAAAGAGCCGCGCCATCGTGGAGAATGCGCTTAAGATCGTGGAGAATCTGGAGCACAGAGCCGGTAAGGACGCGGAGGGCGAGACGGGAGACGGCGTGGGAATCCTCACGCAGATGCCACATAAATTTATGGTCAAGGTGACGAAAGCCTTGGGCTTTGAGATCGGCGGCGAGAGGGAGTACGGCGTGGGCACGTTTTTCTTCCCGCAGGACGAATTGCAGCGTAATCAGGCGAAGAAGATGTTTGAGATCATTGCGGAGAAAGAGGGGCTGCAGTTTTTGGGTTGGCGCGACGTACCGACGGTGCCTTCCGTGCTTGGTCACAAGGCGGTAGAGTGTATGCCCTGCATCATGCAGGCTTTCATCAAGAAACCGGCGGGCGTGGAGAAGGGGCTTGACTTTGACAGAAAACTGTACATATTACGGCGCACCTTTGAGCAGTCAACGGATGTGACTTATGTGGTCAGTCTGTCTAGCCGGACGATCGTGTACAAGGGCATGTTCCTGGTGGGACAGCTTCGCACCTTCTTTGCGGACTTGCAGGATAAGGATTACGAGTCGGCGATCGCCGTGGTGCACTCCCGGTTTTCCACGAACACGAATCCGAGCTGGGAGCGGGCGCACCCGAACCGTTTCATTGTCCACAACGGCGAGATCAACACTATCCGCGGCAATGCGGACAAAATGCAGGCGAGAGAGGAGAATATGGAGTCCGAGCATTTGCAGGGGCAGATGCACAAGATCCTTCCTGCTATCAATGCTTCCGGTTCCGATTCCGCCATGCTAGATAATACGCTGGAGTTTCTCGTGATGAGCGGGATGCCCCTGCCTTTGGCAGTAATGATCACGATCCCGGAGCCCTGGGAAAACAATAAGACCATGTCCCAGAAGAAAAAAGACTTCTACCAATATTATGCGACCATGATGGAGCCGTGGGACGGTCCGGCGTCGATCCTGTTCTGTGATGGGGATATCATGGGAGCGGTGCTTGACCGAAACGGTCTACGCCCTTCCCGCTACATGATCACGGATGACGACACGCTGATCCTCTCCTCGGAGGTGGGCGTGCTGGATATCGATCCGTCCAAAATCGTGATGAAAGAAAGACTCCATCCCGGAAAGATGCTTCTGGTAGACACCGTGCAGGGACGGGTGATTGACGACGACGAGCTGAAAGAAAAGTACGCGTCGGCGCAGCCCTACGGTGAGTGGCTGGACAGCAAGCTGGTGAGTTTGAAGGAGTTAAAGATTCCCAACCAGCGCGTGCCGGAATTTACCTACGAGGAGAGGCAGCGGATGCAGAAGGCGTTCGGCTACACTTACGAGGATTTGAAAACCAGCATTCTGCCGATGGCGAAAAACGGAGCGGAGGCGATTGCGGCGATGGGTGTGGACACGCCGATTCCCGTGCTCTCCAAGGCGCATCATCCGCTGTTCCACTACTTCAAGCAGCTTTTTGCGCAGGTGACGAACCCGCCCATTGACGCGATCCGCGAGGAGGTGGTCACCTCCACCACGGTCTATCTGGGACAGGATGGCAACCTCTTGGAGGAGATGCCGGAAAACTGTAATATGCTGCGTGTGCACAATCCGATTCTGACCAGCACCGATCTCTTGAAGATCAAGACTATGAAGGCGGAAGGCTTTAAGGTAGAAGTGATTCCGATTACCTACTATAAAAATACGAGATTGGAAAAGGCAATCGACAGGCTGTTCGTGGAGGTGGACAGAGCCTACCGCGACGGCGTGAATATCATCATTCTCTCCGACCGGGGCGTGGATGAAAACAGGGTAGCGATTCCGTCCCTGTTAGCGGTATCCGCTTTGCAGCAGCATCTGGTCAGCACAAAGAAAAGGACCAGCGTGGATATCATCTTAGAGTCCGCGGAGCCGAGGGAGGTGCACCATTTCGCGACCCTGCTCGGTTTCGGGGCGTCGGCGATCAACCCTTATCTGGCGCAGGAGAGCATCAAGGAGCTGATCGACAATCACATGCTGGATAAGGATTACTATGCGGCGGTGAACGATTACAACAGCGCGATTCTGCACGGTATCGTAAAGATTGCCTCCAAGATGGGTATTTCCACGATCC
>CAJTKA010000031.1 GCA_910576815.1 uncultured Lachnospiraceae bacterium | reverse complement strand
GCTTAGGCATTGATATCCTTGCGGAAAAAGTGTCAACCAATATTGACAATATCATTTGCAGTACATACGTCTTTAAGTCAAAGGACAAATGCACCCGGCACGTCATAAAGGAAGAAGTCTTATACGAAGCAGTATTGAAAGCCGTACAAGCGCAAATCTCCCTTGTGGGGGATATGGCAGAGGTAGTAAAGGAAATCAACAACACTTCTACCGTCTGCACCCAATCAAAGCGGTTACAGCAGCTTTTGAAAGACCGCAGCAAGGAGCTTGAAAAACTTACCTGCGTTACAGACAACCTTTATATGGACTGGAAATGTGGGGACATAACCCGTGCTGAATACGTTAGAATGAAAGCCAAGTTTGAACAGCAGGCAGAGCAGGTAAAAGGCATAATCGCCAACCTGCAAACGGAAATTCAGCTATCAGAAAAGGGCGTAGGAAACGACAACCCTTATCTGACAACATTCTTGAAACATGAGAATGTGAAAAGCCTTGACCGTGGGCTTTTGGTAGAATTGATTGATACTATATACGTCCACGAAAACAACGAGATTACAATTCAATTTAACTTTGCCGACCAACACAAGCGTATTGTTGAGTTTATCGAAAACAATCAACATAACCTTGAACTGATAAAGTCCAACAACGCCGTGTAACGATTAGCGGCGTGTTGGTATCAAATCTTTAGGCAAAGTTATCTATAAATCTATGCACCATTCGGGCCCAGAAAGCCAAAAGCTTCCCCTTGATTTACATGGAAGGAGACATCAAATATTCCTTTTCCTCCTCCATAATCACGTACCAGATTTTCGATTTTTATGACGCTCATAAATTTTTCTCCTTATTATAATTCACGACCCGATAAAAATCCTCCTCATTCAAATAAGCTTCTATCCGTCTCAGCTGCTCATCCGTCAATACATTCCCCAGATCAATGTAATGACAAACACACGTTGCCGCCTCGTCCATATCCTGCACATAAGCCAGCACGTGTTCCAGACTTTCAAAAGACAATTCATCCATCGCCGTCACGACATCCGTCAATTCTTTCACGGATACCTGATAGCAGATCCGCTCAAGCGCCTTGTCGCTAAAACCGTTCCCCTTCCCTTTCCGCAGCGCCTCGGCAAGATACTTTACCGACTGATTGGCATCGGAATATACAAAGATATTTTCCCAGTCAGAATCCAATACCGCATCCCGCTCCAAAAGGTAGCGGAAACATTCGCTCACATCCGCCGCCTGCATATAAGGTGCAATCTCGATAAGTATGCTACTGTCAAACTTCCCGACTTTACCCGCCTGTAACGCTTCCAAAAGATATTGTGCCGTTAAATTATCATCGGAGTAGATAAACAGCTCCTGCCAGTCCTTTTTCGATAGCTCTGTCCCATCTTCCCAAGCCATCCGAGATAATTCACTTACCTCCTTTTCTTTCAGATAGGGATAGGCCTCTTTCAGCTTAAGCAGATCAAAAGGTTGTTTTCCTTCCAGCACCAAATAGCCATACTCCGAAGCTTCACTCTGATAGATACCGTCAAAATCTCCCGTTTTTATCTTTCCGTAAGCTACACCAAGATCTATCAGCTTCGCCTTCTGCCCCACCATCTTGATTACATTTCTGCCCTGCGACAGCGTGAGTTTTACGGTACTTTCTTCTCCGCTCTCATTGAGTGTCTGCACCGTTTGATCAGGCCCTACCCAGACGAGCTTAAAACGGCCGTCATAGAGATTGAACACGGAAGATATCTCTAACGTCGTTTCCTTATTGGCATATAAGATCCATAAAGATTCGGAACCGTTAAACGCAAACTTCTTAACGTCTACTCTCCTGTCCCCGCCGGTATACATCCATGCACGCCAGCAGTCACTCTCGCTGTCCCCGGCAATCAAAGCGTCATCGTCATACATCCGATAAGCGGTTCCGTTACTGCTTACCACAATCGGCTGCGCCAGATCAAAAAAATCTTTCCACATTTCTGACCACAGCGACTTCTCCCAAAAACGCTCAATCAAGCCGCTTCCACTATTTTGCAAAAGCAGCGATCTCCCCGAACCGCCGCGGATCCCCGCCGCGCCGCAGACAACAGCCACTGCCAAAAACATGACCAATACCACCGCCGAGCAAAGTCCGACCGCTAATCCTGTTTTATGATACCGCGCAATTCCTCGCAGTCTCTCCTTCAAGGTACTTTTTTCCTCCAGCAAAGTCATCGCCGGTACATTTCCGTGTTTTCTCAAACCTTTCCCCGAAAACGCGCCCTCACTCCAATCCTTCTGCGCCACATCCAAAAGCACATTCCCGTATGCCCTGCGCCCTTCCTCCGAAAGAAGCTTTAATACCGCCTCATCACAGGCAAGCTCGCAATCCACATTGAATTTATGGCTGAATAGATAAACCAGCGGATTGAACCAATGCACACAGAGCGCCGCCTGGAACAGCCACTTATACCAGATATCCTTTCGTTTATAGTGAACCAGTTCATGGTGCAGAATCAGACAGATATCATTCTCCCGCCCTGTCATTTCCGCAAGAAGCGCCTGCGGCAGATAAATGCGCGGCTGCCAAAATCCTATCAGCATCGGGATATCGGTTCCCACACTTTCATAAAGCGGCACCCGCCTGCCGATCCTCAGTTTCCTCTGGATTTCCGCATACTGCCAAAGGATCCGCTCATCGGTGACAGGCGTGCACGCCGTACGAAGCTCCCCATTGCTTAACTGCCTTTGCCTGACTGTCTCCACAGGGCCCGCACATACGTTTCTTACAAAACATCGGTAAAGCCAAAGTTTCCGCAATGCCGTAAAAAATACGCCCAGAATCCAGATAACAGCTGCCGCCTGTAAGCAATGTTCCCAAATGCCAACTCCGGCACCGCTGTTCATGCCGCTTGCGGATATCATTTCCACGCCGGCACCGCTATTCTGCCCGGCTATTTCTCGATTCCCGACTGCTTCGGTATTCGTCACGGCGTTTGCATTGTCCTGCCCGCTTATTCCTTCCATCTTTACCGCATCAGTATTCGCCACGGCATTTGCATTGTTCTGTTCCGCCATTTCCTTCATCTTTGCCGCATCTGCATCTTTCACACCGCCTGCATTATCCTGCCCGACCGAATCCGCCAATACACTCCCGACTGCCGCCAGATTCCCCGCCAAGTATTCCATCAAATTCAAATCCGCATGGATCGGCACAAGCAGCCTCACGATTACCAGCAGCCAAAGATAATATGTCCATCTTTTTGTAAAAAACCGTCCGCAGATCGGGCGAAACAGCAGGATCAAAAGCCCCACCAACGCGCCTGATACCGATAACGATAAAACCACAGAAAATAAATTTAACATAATTCTCTCCTTTCTGCACATAACCGAATTTGTGACAAACAACGTGCAGACACAAAGCTCGCAATTACATATTTATTTCAAGTTATCCTACCGAAAACTCTCCCCGAAAATACTCCCTCAATTCCTCAACATCTTCCCTGCTCAAATCCTCGTCTTCAATCAGAGCCGCCGCCAGATTCTTTGCCTCTCCCTTAAAAAACTTATTCAGGAAGCTTTTTGTCTCCTCTTTCACATAATCGTTTCGCGCAATGAGGGGCATATAATAATAAACCTCCCGCTTCTCCTGCGCGATCACGCCCTTGTCAAGCAGCCTGCGAATCAGCGTCAGCACTGTGGTGCGCTCCCAGTCCTTTTTTTCATTCAGGTGCGCACGGATCTCATTCGCATTCAATGCTTCTTGCGCCGCCCAGAGCGTTTCCAATATTTCCAGTTCCGCATCGGATATTTTTGCATCTTTCATAAATGTCTCCTACCTATCATCTATTTCTCAGCAGCCTATTGTTTACGTTCGTAGACTCTCTAGGTAAAGTCTACGCCTGTAAACACATTTTGTCAATACAAATCTTTCATTTGTAAAATCTGGCCATTCATAACAAATCCATCATACGGGTAGGCACAGAAAAAGGCATATACTCTAGCATGTTCATTTCCCAAATGCAAATTGAACTTTGGCAGACTTTTGGGGCATAATATTTTGTATTCATCAAAAAAAATATCAAAGAAAATAGAAAGTGTGATAAAATCAGACCAAAGAGGTGCTGTTATAGTCGAAAAAATGGTTGAGATAAATCTAACGAAAACCATCCCAATCTTGCGCAAACAAAAACAGGACTTTCCTTCCACAATTTTATACAATCATATTACACAGGGAGATCGAGCAAACACTTCGTTGCCCACGACACAAAAGGAAAGGCAAACCCGATATGTCGATTCAACTGATCCAACAGGCAATCAACTACATGGAAGAACACATTTACGAGGACATCAACTACACTGACGTGGCCAAAAGCATCCATATGTCCAACTATAACTTCCATCGTACCTTCAGCTTTATTGCGGGAATGACCGCCAATGAGTATATCAGAAACCGCCGTCTCACACTCGCTGCGCAGGAGTTGCAGGAGGCGGATCTGTCCGTCATTGACGCAGCCTATAAGTACGGTTATGAATCGCCGGAAAGCTTTTCCAAAGCCTTTTTGCGCTTCCACGGCTCCACGCCGAAACAGGCGAAAAAGCAGGGCGCAAAACTGCATCTGTTCAATCCCCTTGTGATAAAAATCATAACGGAAGGTGGTAGTATTATGGATTACAGAATGGAACACAAAGAACCGCAGCAGTTTCTCTCCATGGTAAGAGCATTTCCCAACGAGATCATCAATGATGACAACGACCACAGCATCCCCGATTTCTGGGGAGAATGCTACGATAAGGATCTGGTCGAACCCATGAAGCAGCTTCGAAAGGAAGGAAAGCGGGATGTCTATGGCTTATGCAGTCCCACAAAAGAAAATGAGACGCACTTTGAATACGGCATCGGTGTGATCATTGACGGGGACACTGATGCGGCAGGCGTAAAAAAGCTGTTGGAAAAGGGCTATACCTTATGGGAGACAGAAGCCGCCGACTACGCCGTGTTTCAGTGCATTGGCACCGACGGCGACTGCATTGGCGAGACATGGAGTAAATTCTACAAAGAGTTTTTGCCCCAGACAGGCTATGTACAGACAGACGATACCGATTTTGAAATCTACTTTGAAAACGGCGAAAAGGGACTGTTCTGCGAATTATGGATTCCTGTCCGCAAAGCTTGATTTTCCTGCTTCTTGTGCAAAATGTATGACCGCTAAAGAAGACCGCCTCTTAATACGGGGCGGTCTTCGCTTTGCAGGCACATCCTTAAATTTCTGTATCCCTTTTACAGCTCATTGATTGTTTCCGTGATTGCCATCCCCCGAATCCGTTTAGCCGGCGCTATGACCGCCACAACACACGACGTAGTAATCAGGACAAAGATAACCGCGAGTGTGGAAAGCGGTATCTGCCAGCTTCCCCCGAAATGATTTACAATAATCGTGCGGAAAATCAAATAATGGAACACCAGCCCGATGATCATCCCGACAAACAGCCCCCAGAGTGCATAGGTAACTGCCTCCGCCGTAATCATCCTTGTGATCTGCCCGCTCTCCATGCCCACGGCGCGCATCGCACCATACTGCTTGATCCTTGCGGACACACCCATGGAAATATTGTTCATAATATTTAATACCGTAATAAAGGAAATGATCGTCAAAAAGCCGTATGCCGCCACCCGCAGGACCCAAAAACTGCCATGCAGCATCGCTTGTTCCTCTCTGCGGTCGATAAATTCATAAGACCCGGCCAGAGACTTTACCTGATTCACGACCGCTTCTCCCGCGCCTTTCTCCAAAATGACATTGATCATCATATACCCTTGCTCTTTCGTCAGGCGCTGAAATGTTTCTTCGGAACAGACGATCACGGGAGATCCGCTGACGCTGCCGATCCCTTCTGTCATAACGCAGGCAATCTCCAATTCCTGCTCTCCGATCCTTACGTTATCACCCACATTAAATTTACCGCTTTCACTGAAAATGCTGCTCACATAATCAGAATGTCCGTAAACCTTTGACAGATCACCGCTTGCCACCGACTTTTTAGAACCTTCCATCAGATATTCATCATAGGATACCAAATCGACTGCCCTTTCATTCCCGTTGATCAAAACAGGCTGCTTCACAGCATACATCGTACCAAAGGCGTGTTCCACACCCGGTATCTGCGAAAGTTTCCCTGCCAGTTCCCTGTCAATGACATTTTCTTCACTTGCGATTGCGAGATCCGGTGAAAAGTTGCTTTCCGAGGGAAGCAGTTTTTTCACAATGTCAAGGCAGGAGGAAAAAACCAAAAATAGCACGATCGTAAGCGCAAAGGATCCTGTCATCAAAAACAGATTCTTCTTCGCCGCCTTCGCATGATGAATACCGAGCGATGTCTCCACTTTGAAAAATCCGGTATTTGCCGCATGGCTGACCGTCTTTGCCTCCTGTGCATTGCCGGACACTGCCGCGACAGGAGACACCTTCGCCGCCTGTTTTGCGGGAGACTGCGCCGCAAGAAACACTGTGATGATACCAATGGCAATCCCGCTGATGATTCCGCCTGCGCTCACACCAAAAAGCGGTATATCCGCCCATTCTCCCTTGACTGCAAGGCGTAATACCGCGCACGCCGCCCAGCACGTCGCTACCCCCAAAAGGCATCCTGTCGGGATAGCGCTCTTACACCAATTCAGCGCTTCCAGTCTCACAAAGCGCACGATCTGCTCCTTACTTGCGCCAATGCAGCGCATCATACCAAAGAAACTTGTCCTCTGGGCAACCGTGCTGTTCATACAGCTCGAGATCATAAAAATCCCCGCGAGCAGAACGAACACAAAACAGGCAATGATCATCGGATAGAGATTCTTCATCGTTTCATTACTGCTTGCTCCAACCAGACCGAGAACAGCTGTATTTTCGTCCACATTTTCCGCCGTCAATCCATACTGCGCTTTGATATCCGCGATTCCGTTTTTGATATCGGCATTCTTAAAAAAACGCAAAAAGTATTTGGTTCCCGCGTCAGTTCCGCTGTCATTACAGATGGTCTGAAAAGTGGAGCGGTTCAGATAGACACAGCAGCCGTCAATGATATCATTCCACTCCGTATCGTCTTCATAAAAAGCGGATACTGTAACATCAACAGCTCTCGCAGGCGTTTGCAAAGTCACGCTATCACCCACCTTGACTCCGAACAGCTCTTTCGCATCGGCGGAAAGCGCGACCTCCTGATCCATGACGGGATAGGAACCTTCTTTTTGATAACGCATGATCTCGGTAAGCCAGGTTTCTTCCACGCCATATAACACAATATTTTTATCTTTCAAATAATAGCCTTCGTCCCTGTCGGCATTTCTTTCACTATACTCACATAAAACCGCCACATCAGGACGCTCCTTGATCTGTTGCGCGATATCTTCTTCTACGCCTGTCAATGCAATATGATAGTTGCCGTGTTTCCTAATCATTTCTTCCTGCTGCCCTCTGGCCAGCATTTCCGCCATGGAGAAAATCGTCGTAATCAAAAACACTGCCAACACGATACAGAGGCGTGTCATACGGCTCTGGCGCTTATGAACCCGCGCGGAAACCGCTACCAAACTGAGATAACTTTTCATACGCGGTCACCACCCCTCTCATCCTGTGCCCTCCCGAAATCCGTCAGCACCCCGTCCGATACCTGCAACACTCGATCCGCCGTATGTGCAATGGTACGGTTATGGGTGATCATAATGATGGTCTGCTCATACTTTTTTGACGCCTCTTTCAACAGGGCGATCACTTCTCTGCTGTTTACCGTATCCAGATTTCCTGTTGGCTCGTCCGCCAAAATCAGCGCAGGACGCGTAAACAAAGCCCTTCCAATGGCTACCCTCTGCTGCTGCCCGCCGGAAAGCTGGCTTGGTAAGTGATTGCGCCGTTCTTTCAGGTTCAGTACGGCAAGCAGTTCTTCCAGATACTGTCGGTCCGGCTTCTGATAATCGAGCAGCACCGGGAAAATGATATTCTGCTCCACGGTCAGCTCCGGAATTAGGTTAAACGCCTGAAAGATAAAACCGATGTTTCGCCGCCTGAAAATGGTAAGTTTCCTGTCATTCATAGCATAAATATCTTTGCCGTCGATCGTGACCATGCCGGAATTGGGCACGTCCAGTGCGCCGATCATATTCAGAAGTGTACTTTTGCCTGAACCGGACTCGCCGACGATCGCTACAAACTCCCCTTTTGGAACGGAAAAGCTGACATTTTTTAATGCCTGTACCGCCGCTTCCCCGCTGCCATAGATCTTGCTGATTTTGTTAACTTCCAGTAAATTCATGTTATCCTCCTTTTCCCTCTTTGTCAGGCAGATTATTGCGAAACTCATCACATCTTTACAATAATTGTACAATTCCAATTATCTTGAATGTGTTTCTCAATTACCTGTGTGTTTATTCGAATAACGTCAATATAACAAAGGATTCCAACATTCCTATTACAATCAGACTACAATTTTGTAGGAATTGCGAATATCATCTCATAAAGTTTAAGATAAAAGAAGTCCCCTCCCCTGGCGTACTGTCCACTTCGATCGTCCCGCCGTGCGTCTCCACGATCGCTTTCGTCAAAGGCAGCCCCAGTCCGATGCCCTGCGTGTCCTTGGAATAGCGGCTTCTGTAAAACCGCTTAAAGATATGATAGAGATCCTCAGGATCGATACCGCTTCCGTTGTCCTTCACCGTGATCTGCACAAAAGTATCGAAGGCTTTCCACTCGATACGAATCACGCCGCCCTCCCCCGTGTGGTCAAGGGCGTTTTTGACAAGGTTGCTGACCGCCTCAATGATCCAGTTTTTATCACAGAGAAGCGTGACACTTTCATCGCCCGCCAAAATGATTTCTTTTCCCTCCTGACTGGTGCGGTACGCAAAGGAATCCCTTACCCTTTCGGCAAAATCAGCCACATTTTCCATGGACTTCTCCAACACGATCATGCCCGCGTCCAGTTTGGTGATTTTTAGGAGATTTTGCACCAGCGTCTCGATGCGGTCCATTTCCTGCTCGGAAAGTCTGATAAACTCCTGCATCGTCGTAAGGTCGCCCCGATTCACTGACGCAAATTTTCCGTTCCTATTTGCTGCCGATTCCTGCCCTACCACAAAGTTTTCTGTCTCCTCCTGCAAAATGCCGTTATAAATATTGAGAGCGGCAAGCGGTGTCTTTAGCTGGTGTGAAATATCGGAGATGGTCTGCTTTAAAAATTTCTTAGCGCTTTTTTCTTTCTCAGCATGGGCGTTTAGAATAGAAACCAGAGAGTTGACTTCATGAAATAGTCTATATAATTCGCCCTCGTCATTGCACTCGATCGTAATATCCCTGCTGCCCGCGATGTATTCCGTAATCTGCGAAATGGCGTCTTCCATGATCCCGTGCTGCTCCTGAAAATAACGGTAGCAGAGAAACAAAATCCCGCCGCTCATACATACAGAAAAAAATAAAATGGGAAGCGCTTCTTTTCCCACTTTCAAGTACATAAATATTACCGAGACCGCCGTAAAAGCCCCCATACAGGCAATCATCCCGCAGAACAACCTTTTGACCTTTCTGTTTGCCATGATTCTTGTCATAATCTATCACCCCATTCACGATACACTTCCGTAATTGCTGCCTGCGAAACTCCTCACTCCGCCGTACTCCACTTATACCCCATCCCCCGCACTGTCACGATCCGCTTCGGCTCCCCCGGATCATCCTCGATCTTCGTTCTCAGCCTGCGGATATACACGGTAAGGGAATTGTTGTCAATATAACTCTCGTTGCAGTCCCACAGCTTCCCCAAGATCTGTTCCGCAGAAAGGATTCTGTCGGGATTTTCCAAAAATAAGCATAGCAGTTTATACTCACTGGCCGTCAAATCGAGCAGCTGCCCTTTCTTATAGACTTCGCCTTTTAAAAGCTGCACGCAGATATCATTAGAAGCAAGTTCCGTGTCGGCAGCGCTAAAGTTATCGCTTCTGCGCAATAAAGCGTTGATCCGCGACAGAAAAATCGCCAGCTTGAAGGGCTTCGTCACATAATCATCGCCCCCGATATCAAGGCCCATGATGATATCCGTCTCCTCGTCGGCTGCCGTCAAAAACAGTACGGGTATCTTAGACGTTTCCCGCAGTTTTTTACAGAAATCAAAGCCGGAGCCGTCGGGAAGCGATACATCCAAAACCGCCAGATCGTAGGTCTCTTTCTCCCACAACGCAGCCGCCTCTCTCGTGGTGCGCGCGACCGTCACCTCATACCCCTGCTTCTTTAAGGCAAAGATGAGCCCGTTTATCAAACTCAGATCATCTTCTAATAAAAAAAATCGCTTCATTGAGTACCCCCATTGGAAAAGCCGGGCAGCGTAACCTGCCCGGCATCCATTCATTTCTTCTTATAAACTGTAACTGTTCAGATACCTCTCCTGCTCGGGTGTCAGCACATCGATCTCTTTCCCAAGGAAGGCAAGTTTTCTTTTCGCTACATCCTTATCCACTTCTTCGGGTACATCGATCAGCTTTTCAGTGAGCTCGCTTGCGTGTTCCACCAGATACTTCGCGGAAAGCGCCTGGATCGCAAAGCTCATATCCATGATCTCCGCGGGATGCCCGTCGCCTGCCGCCAGATTTACGAGACGCCCCACCGCCAACACGAAGATCCACTGTCCCGTAGGCAGCTTATAGCCCATGATATTCTTTCTCTGCTCTCTGCACTCTACCGCGTTGGCTTTCAGCCACGCCATGTCGATCTCGCAGTCAAAATGCCCCGCATTACAGAGGATCGCGCCCTCTTTCATCTCGGCAAAGTCTTCTTTGTCAATAACGCCGTCGCAGCCTGTTACGGTAATGAAAAAATCGCCTACTTTCGCAGCTTCCTTCATCGGCATCACATCAAAGCCGTCCATCACTGCCTCGATCGCCTTGATCGGATCGATTTCCGTGACAATGACCCGCGCACCCAGACCTTTCGCTCTCATGGCGGTACCTTTACCGCACCAGCCATAGCCTGCCACGACGACGATCTTGCCTGCAACGATCAGGTTCGTGGTTCTGTTGATACCGTCCCAAACGGACTGCCCCGTGCCGTATCTATTATCAAAGAAATGCTTGCAGGCCGCATTGTTGACGCGCACCATGGGGAACTTTAATTCACCCGCCTTATTCATGGCCTCCAGACGAATGATACCCGTGGTGGTCTCCTCACAGCCGCCGATGATATTCGGGATCAGGTGCTTCATTTCCTTATGCACCATATTGACCAGATCACCGCCGTCATCGATGATGATATTCGGCCCTGCTTCCAACACTGCGCGGATATGGTTTTCATATTCTTCGGGCGTCGCATCGTACCAGGCGTGCACCTCAAGTCCCGCCTTTACAAGTGCTGCCGCCA
Organism: uncultured Lachnospiraceae bacterium; assembly: GCA_910576815.1. GTDB lineage: Bacteria > Bacillota > Clostridia > Lachnospirales > Lachnospiraceae > UBA3282. Next base: position 29,454 of record CAJTKA010000031.1, on the reverse strand, counting down.
CATCATCCTGCGTAGACAAAGGGTTGGAACCCGTTACATACATCTTTGCCCCGCCTGCCGCCAGCACCAGACACAGATATGCGGTCTTGGCCTCCAAGTGCACGGACAGCGTTACTTTCTTGCCCGAAAACGGCTTACTCTCACTAAATTCCTTTTCCAGAGTGCGAAGAAGATCACAGTTTCTTTTTACCCACTCAATCTTTCTCTCACCGGATTCGGCAAGATGAATGTCTCTGATTTCACTGCTCATTGATGATTTCCTCCTAATTCGTCTCGAAAAACATTTCCTTATACCAGCACACCGTTTCCGTGTACGCCTGATAAATGGTATCGGTATCTACATTCAGTACGATGAGCTGTCTGCTGATCTCCTGCCAGTCCGCCGCCTCATAGCTGACTACAAAGGAGTAAATCCCAGCCAAATCTCCCTTTCTGCGCACCAGTGCATCCTCGATCTCCTTCGAGACCGTAACCATCTTTAGTGCCTCTTCCATCGGCATATTCAGAATAATATCCAGAATAGAAAACAGTCCCATCAAAAAGACCTCGGCCGACTTCATCCCCAGCCCAAAGACAGGCGCCAGACACTCCATAAACTTTGCGCGCAGCATGGAAGTACGAGCAACCTCGTTCGGCCTGTCCGCACACAACTCCTTGGTGATCACGGTGTTGATCCACTTTTTCAATTCGCGCTGTCCTAAGATCGCCGCCGCATGCCGGATGGATGTTACCTGAGAATTGATGGCAATATGATTTACCATTTTTAAAAGTTCCACCACCAGCGCGGTATCACGCCCAATGACATCCGCCGCCTTTGTTAACTCAAAATCCACATCGTTTACGATATTCATGAGTTCCAGATAGTTGATCTTGAGCGGGGAAACCTCCGTCTCACCTTTCGTGATCGGAATGCGGTAAAACGGTCCCTCAAACCGATAAAAATTATCATCGTCTTTCAAACTGTCGAAAATTTCCTGAGTGCCGATGTTACCCACACAGATCTTGATTTGCGGATACTGACGTCTGAAGTAGATCTTCACCTTGGAGAGGTCCACTTCTGTCTGATCCAATATGATATAGTCCATCAGTTTCAGAATCTCTTTATTTTCCTCATATTTACTCACGGGAAGTTTCGATATGGCAAGTTTATAGCCCTCTTCCTTAAGTTGTGCAAACCGATTTCTGTAAGCTTCCGTATTTTCTACCCCATTATCAAACACAAAAACTACCCTGCCCCGGAGGTCTTCGCACTGCACCTCCAAATCAGAAGAAAACACTGCGATATGACTTACCGGAATCAATACGTCGGTCCCCGGTGAAAGAGTGTCAATTCCAATATTGTGAACGATCTCCACGCCGTCAATATCTGCCAGACCGTTGGGACTGCTCGAACCGAAGATCGGCGGATTCAGAAGACAGTTTTCTCTCTGCGACACCAGCGCATAGGCGGAGACCTTCATATCCTTGTCAAAGTATGGAATCAGTGTTGCCAGCATAATATTTCCTCCCTTATGTAATCCCTAAAGGCTATTATATATATTATAGCAGAACTTTTTTCTCAATACCAGAAAAATAACCAAATTGAGGAAAAATCGTACCACTTATCAATAAACTTTCCTGTCAAGTCCCATCTTTACGATAATATCCTGTATCTTTTGATAGACCAGCGCCTCGTCCATCGTCAGAATCTTTCGTCCTTCCATGGTAACTTTTCCGTTAATGATCACCGTGTCCACTTCAGAGCCGTTTGCAGAGTAGGACAGACCCGCAATCAGATTATTTCGCGGCGTAAGGGAAGGCGTATTCAAATCGAGAATGGCCAGATCCGCCTTTTTCCCCGTCTCAATGGAGCCAATCTCCTTTTCCAGACCAAGCGCCTTCGCACCGTTTATGGTGGCAATGCGAAATCCTTCTTTCGCGCTGACACACTGGGGCGTCCTGCCCGTGCCTTTGTGGATCAGTGTCAGCAGACTCAGCTCATGAAACATATTCAGACAGTTGTTGCTGGCAGCGCCGTCTGTGCCAAGACACACATTCACCCCTGCATCAAGCATTTTTGCAATGGGTGCAAAACCGTTTCCCAACTTCATATTGCTGGCCGGATTGGTCACGACGCTGACGTTTTTCCGCTTTAAAATCTCGATGTCTTCATCCGTCACCTGCACACAGTGCGCAGCGATGGCAGGCACATCGAAAATCCCGCATTTCTCTGCCAGCGCAATCGGCGTACAGCCATACTTTTCCTGAATCTGTGAAATCTCACTCTCACTCTCCGACAGATGCACATGAATGCCCATATGTTCTTTTTTTGCTTCAGCCGCCACAATTTTTAAAAACGCATCGTCACATGTGTAAGGCGCATGCGGTCCCAGCTTAAAAGTGAGTCTGTCACAGTCCTTTGCTGCATCCCTCTCCTCGTATGCCTGACGCAGACGCGACTGTCCTGCCTCATCATTACCGCTTCCTACAAGACCGCGGCAGATCACAGCCCGCATTCCGGATTCTTTCACTGCGCGGGTGGTCTGATGGATGTTCATCTGCATATCGTTAAAGCAGGTGGTGCCGCTCTTCATCATCTCGATGATAGCCAGATTTGCACCCCAGTATGTATCCTCGTCTGACATCTGCTGCTCCAGTGGATCAATGGTGCCAAACAACCAGTCCATAAAAGAAAGATCATCCGCCGCATTTCGCATAAAGGACATATAGGAATGGGTATGACAATTAATCAGTCCCGGGATCACCAGCTTATCCTTCCCGTCAATGACCTTGTCAGCAGTAAAACCCGCCGGCTTTGCTCCGACTCCCGCAATCCTGTCTCCTTCCACATAGATCGATGTCTCCCGCACCACATCTTCCGCGCCCTGCGGCAAAACCGCCAACGCATCTCTTATCTCGATTCCCATCCTTATGCTCCCTTTCTTTATCTAGAATCATTGCCAAACCATCACAGCACAATACTGATTGCGAAATCGCAAAGCTAAGAACATGTAATCGCTTATCCATTAACGATATTTCGCTCTTCTCCATTGAGAAAAGCCTGCATATTTTCCATCACTTCGCCCACCAGGCGTTCCCTCGCCTCCTTGCTCGCCCAGGCCATGTGCGGAGTAATGATCAGTTTCGTACTGTCCGTAATACTGCCCAGCGGATCATCTTTCGCAATCGGTTCGTTTTCCAGCACGTCCAGTCCTGCCGCCGCGATCTGTCCCGTCGTCAACGCCTCGTAAAGCGCCCGCGTATCCACCACCGGACCTCTCGCCACATTGACGAGGATCGCCGTCTGTTTCATTTTAGAAAAAGCTTCCCGATTCATGAGACCCTTAGTCCTGTCGCTCAGCGGACAATGAAGCGACAAAATATCTGACTGTGCAAGCAATTCTTCAAATTCCACCCGCTCATATTCCGTGCAGCTGCTCTTGCCGGACGCAGAGTAAAAAATCACTTTACACCCCAGAGCCTGCGCCACTTTGGCTACTCTGCGGCCGATATTACCCATTCCCACAATGCCCCAGATCTTACCGTCCAACTCGCCGAATGTCCTGTCAAAATTAGAAAAACGGTCCTGCGCCGCATACGCACCCGACTTCACATAATCGTCATAAAAGGCCAGCTTTTCCTCCAGTGCCAGCGCCAGCAAAATCGTATGCTGCACCACTGCCGCCGTGCTGTAGTTCACCACATTGGCCACCTTGATGCCGCGGCTCTTGCAGTAAGCCAGATCCACACAGTCAAAACCTGTGGCAAACAGACAGATCAGCTTCACGTTCGGCGCGTTTTTCAGCGTACTTTCATTCATCGGCGCTTTGTTTGAGATGATGATATCCGCATCCTTTACCCGCTCCGCCGTATTCTCCGCCACGGTATTCGGATAATATTCCACTTCTCCGAATTTCTCAAAACAGCTCACGTCAACATCCGTTCCTACGCTGTTTCGCTCCAAAACTACCAGCTTCATAAGCACCTCCCTAAGTATCACTCTATCCCCTTAATCATATATCCTTATTATGCTCCCTATTTTTTAGGGACATATTTTTTCAATGTCTCGCGTACCGCCCCCGGTCCCGCAATCATCTCCTTCAAATACGATATCACCTTGTCCGCCATACCCACTTCATACAAATTCACACCAAAAATTTTTTCATTTTCCAGAACAGGGCGCAGGCTCTCCGCATCAACACTCCCTCCCAGCTCAAGTTTCGCCACATACGGGCAGACGGTGTCAAGCAGCGGGTCGGGGCTTAACGCAAAGGCCTTCCCCGTATCGTCAACAGCCATCAGATAGCGCAGCCAGCCCGCAAACAAAAGCGGGATCAGCTTCAGATCGTTCACGTCCTTATCGGGCGCAGCCTGATATGCCTTGATCGTCTCTCCGAAACGAATCGCCAACTTCTGCGACGTGTCTGTCGCGATACGCTGCGGCGTATCCGGCATAAAAGGATTCGGCAGGCGTACCTGGATCACCGTATCAATAAATTCCGTGGGATCGAGGATTCCCGGGTTGATTACAACTGGCAGTCCTTCTCGATACCCGACTTCCCCGATCAGTGCGGTAAGCTCCGCATCCTTCATCTCCTCGGAGATCTTTTCATACCCCAGAAGACATCCGAATACCGCCAGACAGGTATGCAACGGATTTAAGCAGGTGCAGACCTTCATTTTCTCCACTTTATCAACGGTCTCTCTCTGTGTAAAAATCAGGCCGCCCTTTTCCAATGGCGGTCTGCCGTTCGGAAAAGCGTCTTCGATCACAAGATACTCGCACTCCTCCGCATTGACAAACGGCGCCACATAAGTATGCCTCGTGGTGATGACAGGATCCAGTTCCTCCACGCCATCTTCTTTTAACATCTGCTCCACCGACGCGTCGGGGCGGGGCGTGATCTTGTCGATCATGCTCCACGGGAAGGACACTTTTGCGGGATCGTTGATATATGCCGCAAACCCTTCATCCGCCAGCTTACGATCGACCCATTCTTTTGCGAATCTGTCGATTGCTGCGTACAGCTTATCGCCGTTGTGGGAGCAGTTATCCATGCTTACCATAGCAAGCGGCTTTTCCCCCGCAAGGAAACGCGTATACAGTAAAGCCGCCACTTTACCGATATAGCTGGCGGGCTTTTGCGGGCCTGCCTGAAAATCCTTCTCCACATCCGCCAGCAATTCACCTTTGCCGTTCACCAGACTGTAACCTTTTTCCGTGATTGTAAAGGACGCCATCTGCAGCGAATCTTTGGTAAAGATTTCTTTTAATCTCTCAAACTCCACATCGTTTTCGGAATCCAGGATATGAGATTCCACCACGCTTCCCACAACTGCTTTCTCAATGCTGCCGTCTGCTTTCAGTGTCACGGCAATGCCGTAATCGTCGTGCGGACGGTTCATCTTTTCGATGATCTCATAGTCAAACCCTTCCGCCACGACCAGCCCCCTGTCCAGAACGCCGTCGTTTATGAGCTCCTGCACGACTCTGGCCTGATAGGCGCGGAAAATGTTACCTGCGCCAAAATGAATCCAGAACGGATTTTCCCGCGTAGCCTTTGTCACCTGCGCGCGGTCATAGTTCGGAAGCGCATAGCCTGCCGCCTGCCATGCAGCCCTGTCCGCCAATCCCTGTTCATTTAGTTTCATAGGTATTTACCTCCTCAGCTTCATTTTTTCCCGTCCAGTCTGTCCAGCATATCCCAAATCCCCAGCATATACATGATACCGAGCGCGCGGTCGTAAAGCCCGTAGCCGGGACGCACAGTACCCGGACCTTCATTCCACAGATGCCGCCCGTGGTCGGGACGAATATAGCCGTCGAAGCCGCCGTCATGGTACGCTTTAACGATATCCAATATCCCCGTATCGCCGTCGCAGTCACGGTGGCTTGTTTCGGTAAAATCGCCGTTCTCAAAATGTTTCACGTTTCGAATATGCGCAAAAGCGATCCTGTCACAGTACTTGGTCACGATCTGCGCCACGTTATTTTTGGGATTTGCGTTCAGACTGCCGGAACAAAGAGTCAGGCAGTTGTACGGATCATCCACCATCTTCAAAAATCTGCCGATGGACTCCTCATCCACCAACAGGCGGGGCAGTCCAAAGATATCCCACGGGGGATCGTCCATATGGATCGCCATCTTGATATCGCACTCATGGCACACGGGCATCAGGCTTTCCAGAAAATATTTCAGATTCTCCCAAAGCACTTCCTTTGTCACAGGCTTGTACGCCTCAAACAATTCATCCAGCTTTGCCATACGTTCCGGCTCCCAGCCGGGGAAAGTAAGCCCATTCAAATTATTTAAGATATAATCCGCCATCTCCTTCGGATCGTCGTGGATCTTGTCCGCCTCATAATAAAGCGCCGTCGAACCGTCGCCTACAGGGTGGAAAAGGTCGGTCCGTGTCCAGTCAAACACAGGCATGAAATTATAGCAGATTACTTTCACCCCAAACTCCGCCAAATTGCGGATGGTCTGAATATAATTGGCAATATAGCCGTCACGGCTGGGCAGTCCGATCTTGATATCGTCATGCACATTGACAGACTCCACAACGTCCATGTTAAAGCCGTACGGCTCTAACTGTTTCTGCACTTTAGCGATCTCCTCTTTCTCCCACACCTCGCCGGGCATTTTGTCATGGAGCGCCCATACGATGCTCGTTACGCCCGGAATTTGTTTGATATCCGCAAGCGAAATACCGTCGTTGCCCTCTCCATACCAGCGAAAACCCATTTGCATCTTATTTTCCCTCCATTCTTTCACCACATCATTTTTGACAAAATTCCCCACCGACTTCTGCCGATGGGGAACTGATCCCATTTATTCGATATTTGGAAGCGACGCAAAACCAGGCTCTAAGTCCGCATCCGTAGGGATGTAGTCCTGCATTTCGCCGTCATTGTATCTCTGGTAAGCCACCATATCAAAGTAGCCTGTTCCCGTCAGGCCGAAAACGATTGTCTTCTCCTCTCCGGTCTCCTTGCACTTCTTCGCTTCGTCAATAGCCACTTTGATTGCATGTGCGCTCTCGGGTGCAGGCAAAATGCCTTCCACTCTCGCAAACTCCGTCGCCGCCTCAAACACTGCCGTCTGCTCCACGGAAACAGCCTCCATCAGGCCATCCGCATAAAGCTGAGACAACGTGGAACTCATGCCGTGATAGCGCAATCCACCTGCGTGATTAGAGGAAGGAATGAATCCGCTCCCCAACGTGTACATCTTTGACAGCGGACAAACTTTGCCCGTATCGCAGAAATCATAAGCAAATTTCCCGCGCGTAAAGCTGGGGCAAGATGCCGGTTCTACCGCAACAATGCGGTAATCCTTATTTCCCTTTAACTTCTCGCCCATAAAAGGTGAGATCAATCCTCCCAGGTTAGAACCGCCGCCCGCACAGCCAATGATAATATCGGGTTCGATCCCGTACTTATCTAAAGCCGCCCTGGTTTCCAGACCGATCACCGACTGATGGAGCAATACCTGATTCAACACACTTCCCAGCACATAGCGGTATCCTTCCGTACCGACAGCCACTTCCACGGCTTCGGAGATCGCACAGCCCAGACTCCCCGAGGTGCCGGGATGTTCGGCAAGGATCTTTTTTCCTACTTCCGTGGTAGTAGAAGGAGAAGGTGTCACGCTGGCGCCGTAAGTACGCATCACCTCGCGGCGGAAAGGTTTCTGCTCATAGGAAACCTTTACCATATACACCTTACAATCCAGGCCGAAATAGGAACACGCCATCGACAGCGCCGTTCCCCACTGGCCTGCGCCCGTCTCCGTGGTAACGCCCTTCAAGCCCTGCTGTTTCGCATAGTACGCCTGTGCGATCGCCGAATTGAGTTTATGACTGCCGCTGGTGTTATTCCCTTCAAATTTATAGTAGATCTTCGCGGGCGTATTAAGCTTTTCTTCCAGACAGTAAGCCCGCACAAGGGGAGAAGGACGGTACATCTTATAAAATTTCCTGATCTCCTCCGGAATGTCAATATAAGCTGTGGTATCGTCAAGCTCCTGACTCACCAGCTCTTTGCAGAACACTGCAGACAGCTCCTCTGCCGTCATCGGCTGCATCGTCGCCGGATTTAACAGGGGCGCGGGTTTGTTTTTCATATCTGCCCTCACGTTATACCACTGCGTCGGCATCTCCTTTTCTTCCAGATAAATCTTGTAGGGAATCGTTTTGTTGCTCATCATAAACTCCTTTTACTTCTTTTCTATTGTAATATATTTACAGTCTCTTAAGCAGTTCCTCTCTCTGCGCCTCATACCCGGGCTTGCCAAGCAATGCGAACATATTTTTCTTATAGCTCTCCACGCCGGGCTGGTTGAACGGATTCACGCCCAGCAGATACCCGCTGACACCGCAGGCAAATTCAAAGAAGTAGAACAGTTCGCCCAAATAAAACTCGTTGACTTCGGGCACATTAACCATAAAGTTAGGCACCTGGCCGTCCGTGTGCGCCAGGATTGTGCCGTTCATCGCGCTCTTATTAACAAAATCGACATTCTTGCCTGCCAAATAGTTCAATCCATCCAAATCCACGGGCTCCTTGCCGATGATGATCTCCTCCCTGCTTTTCTCGATATTCAATACCGTCTCAAACATAGTGCGGGAACCGTCCTGAATAAACTGTCCCATAGAGTGCAGATCGGTGGTCAGATCGACGCTTGCCGGGAAGATACCCTTCTGGTCCTTGCCCTCGGACTCGCCATAAAGCTGTTTCCACCACTCGGAAACAAAATGTGCGCTGGGCTCGTAGTTTGCAAGAATCTCAATCACTTTACCCTTTCTAAGCAAAATGTTGCGAAGCGCTGCATACTTTACTGCGTCGTTCTCCTCAAAAGGTGCTTCCAGAGCCATCTTTCTGCCTTCCGCCGCGCCTTCCATCAATTTGTCGATATCCGCGCCGGATACTGCAATGGGAAGTAATCCTACCGCCGTCAATACGGAGAAACGGCCGCCCACATCGTCAGGCACCACAAAGCTCTCATACCCTTCCTCGGTGGCAAGATTTTTGAGGGAGCCTCTCGCCTTATCGGTGGTAGCGTAAATTCTCTTTGCCGCGCCTTCCTTGCCATATTTCTTCTCCGCCATATCCTTGAAGACACGGAATGCAATAGCAGGCTCCGTGGTCGTGCCGGATTTGGAGATCATATTGATGGAAAAATCCCTGTCTCCAATTACGTCAATCAGGTGCTTAATGTAAGTAGAGCTGATGGAATTTCCCACAAAGTAGATTTCGGGTGTCTTTCTGACAGACTTGTCCACAACATTATAAAAGCTGTGACGCAGAAACTCAATTGCCGCTCTTGCACCCAGATAGGAACCGCCGATACCGATTACCAGAAGCACCTCAGAATCGCCCTTGATCTTCTCTGCCGCCTTTTTGATTCTGCCAAACTCCTCCTTGTCATAGTTCACGGGAAGATTGATCCAGCCCAGGAAATCATTGCCTGCGCCCGATTTGCTCACCAGAACCTCTTTTGCGTCAAGCGCCAGCTTCTTCATGGATTCTACCTCATTCTCGCCAATAAAAGCCGTCGCCTTGGAATAGTCAAACGTTACTTTGCTCATGTTGTCCTCCTTTTTCTTTTCATTTTCTTGATTTTACAGGCCAAGCAAGATTTTCTCCTGCAAAAACCCGCATAATTTCATTGTTTTACGACTCTTGCTTTACCGCATCCTCGATCAAATCAATGATCGTACTGATTGCATCCCGCTGACTGCTCTTTTTCATCGCGTCAATATAGGTAAAACGGTTAAAGTAGAGTTCCTGGATCTTCTCAAGCAGAAGCTTTTTCGTCAAATCATCCTCGTCCACAACAATACTGAAACCCTGGGACTCAAAAGATTTCGCATTGAGAAGCTGATCGCCTCTGCTGCTGGATGAAGGCAGCGGAATCAGGATGTTCGGTTTCTTGAGCGCTAAAATCTCACTGATTGCATTGGCCCCGGCTCTGGAAATCACAATATCCGCCATAGCAAAGATATCTTTCATCTCGGATTTCACATACTCAAACTGCTTGTAACCCTGCGTGGTGAGCAGCAGGTTATCCACTTTTTCCTTGCCACACAGATGCACCACCTGAAAATCCTTTAGAAGCTCAGGAAGTACATCCCTGACTGCCTGATTGATCGCCGCAGAGCCAAGACTGCCGCCCACTACCATAATAACAGGCTTCGAATTGTCAAAGCCGCACAGCCGATAAGCCGCCTCCTTATCTCCCATGGCCAGTTCCTTACGAATCGGCGATCCCGTCAGCACCGCCTTTGCCGCCGGAAGCTGACTGAAAGTCTCCGGAAAATTACAGCATACTTTCTTCGCCACCGGAATGCAAAGCTTATTGGCAAGCCCCGGCGTCATATCTGACTCATGAATGATACAGGGAATCCCCAGAGACGCCGCCGCACGCACTACGGGCACGCTGACAAAACCGCCTTTGGAAAAAAGCACATCGGGCTTGATCTCCTTGAGATATCGCCTGGCTTCCCGCATTCCCTTGATCACGCGGAACGGATCGGAAAAGTTTTTCGGGTCAAAATAGCGGCGAAATTTTCCCGTCGCAATGCCATAGTAGGGAATGTCAAAATCCTCGATCAGCTTCTTCTCAATGCCATCATAGGATCCCATGTATATGATTTCGTACTCCAAATCTCGTAATTTCGGAATCAAAGCCATGTTTGGCGTCACGTGTCCTGCTGTCCCGCCACCGGTTAATACAATCTTTTTTCCCATAAACTATGCCTTCCTTTATCAGTCAAATTTAGTATTAGCTTATGTTAGTGTTCCAGCATCTCCTGAAGCGCACAGGCCAACTGATCCGGACAGGAAGTATTTTTGATACCGCACTTGATGCCCCGCAGTCTGTCGATTGCATCCTCCGCCTTCATGCCAACGACCAGTCTGGAAATACCCTGCGTGTTGCCATTGCAGCCGCCTGTGAACTTAACGGAAGTGATGATGCCTTCCTCTACCTCTACGTCGATTGCGTTAGAACAAACGCCCTTTGGCTGGTAGATCATAATTTTTCCTCCCTTAAAACATTTCCATATTCCTCTTACTCCGCAGTGCACGCTCGTATAGTTAATGCCAATGGCATTTACTATTCTCGCTTCACGGGCTGTCTACGCTCCGCTTCGGTCCGTGCTAAACAAGCGCCACTGGCGCTTAGCACCCCTATGCATCCGCAATCTAAAAAAAATGTCTGCAAGCAGCCATTTCTTTATCTTTCGTCTGCGCACTGCTCATTGCCTACGTGTACATTATAGCTCAACCGCAGACATAACGCAAAACGTTTTTATTGCAAAATCTGTCGATGCCTTAAACCTTCTTTTCGGGCAAAAACCTAATATAATATAGGTATGCTGATTCAAATTTAGTATTAGTATGCTCTCTGACGAACGGAGGTAACCATGCTTACGCCTTTTTTCCATCATAAAAACTTTATGATCGCCATTTTGACACTGCTCTCATGCAGTATTTTATGCCAGATTTTGATTGGTGTGCTATACCGCCGCCTGATTCGGGAAACGGAAAATATGTCCGCTACAAAAAATAAGTCTCTGCAAAAACTGAAACTGAAATTCACAAGCTGCAGACAGCTCCACGAGACCATTCCCAATGTCGGCGTCTTTGTGGACAAGTATATCAATCAACTGTCCATCGGTCGCTTCCCGGTCTCCTTTTTCAGGCACCTCTCGGGGCAGCTTACTCTCCTCTCCGTTCTGGTGGCCGGAATCGGCGCCTGCCTGGGAATCATTCGCGGAGAAAACTTTCTTGAGATCGCGCCTTTTTATCTGATCAGCTTTTTCGGCCTGTATCTTTATTTCGCAATCTCCTCTCTGGCGGACATTCCCGGAAAGATAGCGATGCTGCGCACAAATCTGGTGGATTACCTGGAAAATCATCTGTCAGGGCGTCTGGAACAGACAAAGCTCGATATGCGCCTGGTCGGCATGGAAAAAGAAAGCGGGGACAAACCCGATGCAAAAGAGGAAAAAAAGCAGTCCGCAAAAGCAGCCAACCTGCCGCAGGACGACGATTTTCGTATGCCAAGTGAACAGAAAAAAGATATCCCTGACTTTACCCCCTCCGAAGCCGAAGAATTGGAGCTTCTGCTGCGCGAATTTTTGGTATAAGATGACCGTTTCTGTAAGATGTTCACTGACCGTATAAAACGATCGACGGTCCCACATAATACTCTCTCGGAGAACGCAGAAACAGATCAAGATATCCGATCCTGTACTTCCACTCCCCGCCGTAAGAAAGGCCCTGCCACTTTTCTACAAGCGAATAGGCCGCGGTCTTTTGTTCATAGAGTGCCTTCTTTTCCGGATACATGTACCCGCCTTTCCAAAGCAGATAATCTTTCTTCTGTGAGAAATACCCCGTGGCATACTCTACGTCAACGAAATACTCGTTTTCCGAAAGCCGATCAGGCAAAAGAGTGAGATCCTCTCCAACATCAATGATCTCATATCTTCCCTCCTCCATCAAAGGTGCGTAAGCCGTACAATAAATTGTGGCCCCCGCAGGTATCTTCTTTTCTATGTAGGCTGCCGCATGGTCGTAGGACAGCTCATAGCGGTAATTTGCCAAGACCGCAATACTGTTGCAAAGCACAAGAACTGCTGCCAGCGCAAACCCCGCATATCCGCCAATTTTCCATCCTTTCGACTCACCGTGCCGCCCGGTCCTTCCATCTGCTCTCTGCTCCGATCTCACATTGCTGCCTTTTCTGCCTGCTGCCCGTAACCATTTTTCAAAGATTGCCTCCGCCTCCATCAGTCCGCATGTCATAAATAAAAAGGCAAACGGCAGCACAAGCGATAAATTCCTTCCCAGCACAATGCTGTATTTAGACAATAAGATCATGATACAAAACGGCATCAGAGCCAGACTTACGAACGTTCCCCACTCTTTTTTGCGGATCATATATACGATCCCTAGCAGCAATAAAAGTCCTCCGCAAAGCCCATACGAAGAAAAAGCGAAGGATTCCAGATAACCGAGAAAAGCTGAATTGTGCTCGATCCCGGGATGCCCCCACGCATAATGATTCAGATTATATAAATTATCTCCGACAAAGGTCTTGAAATGGAAAAAGAGGGAATAGTTACAAAGTACAAAGGTGAGCGCCAGCACGATGCAGTCCAGGAAAAACAGGTAATTGTTCCTATGCCGCTTCCAATATTTTTTCCCAATGTGCAGGCAAAGCCAAAAAACGCCAAAGACCACGCCGTGATATTTAGCCGCCATCGCGAGCCCGATACCTATCGCCATCAGCGGATACCAGAGATAAACCGCCCTCTCCTCATCCTTCTCCCGCAAAATCAGGCAGCCGAGCAGCAAAATAACATTTGCCACCGCATAGAGCAGAGTATCCGGCCCTGTATAAAAAAGATAAGCATAGCCATAAAGAGAAAAAACGGACAAAAGAAATCCCAGATAAGCCCACTTGCGGTTTCCCGTTAAAATTTTAACGCTGAAATAAATACAGATATTAGACAAAAGCGCAGTGCCGCAGACCACATACCGCAAAAGAATCACCATGTCCGTACCGCGGAAAAACTTTCCCAGAACGCGCACACCCAGCGCCGCATAATAGAACGTCAGATGCGGGTACCGAAAAAAATCGAGCACATAGAGATCTCCCGTATAAAGATGCTGATTCAGCAAGTCGTAGATACAGCCCAGAGACAGCTGCTCGTCCACATTTGGGTAAAGGGGCAGTTCAAACCGCCAATGCCTGCAAAACAAAAGCAGCCCCGCAAACAGTGTAAGCGTAACAGCCGCCGCCATCCCGACTTTCTTCTGCCATTCCCTGTTAAATCCAAACCGTTTTCTTTCGCCCAATATCCTTACATCCAATCCTTTATATGATAGCTTTTTGTGCAGATCGCATCAAATACGATACCCTGCTCCATAAGATACGACTTATATTCGGACAGCTTTTCCTCCTGTCCCTCCAGTTCCGGAGAAACGAAGCAGAGTTTATAGCCAAGCGCCTTTAGTTCCCGATAGTTCTCCCTGTTGATGGGAACTTTCGTGAAACAGTCTACCCAGACCCATTCGGCCCGTCCCGCCATATTGCGAATCGTGTCAAGCCCTTCCAGTTCACTGAAACGCAGCGCCACTTCCTTCACACCCATGTCCGTCAGTAGTTTTATCATGGGAAAGGAGGAGTCGAGGAAAAAGTGTTTTTTAATCTGATACTTTTCCATCAACGCAAGCACTTCATGCTCTATTCGTTCACTCTTGATATTGAGGATCATCGTACCGTGATGGTATGCTTTGCAGTATGCTTCAAAGTCCTGCCCCGGCTCAAACGGATTGTGAGAAATATAGATCCGTCCATTCAAATCATCCCGCAGATCCAGCTCCACACCGTACTCTGTGGGCAGCTCCTCAAGCTCCTCAATGGTGTTGATCCTGTGTGCGATATATTCTGTAGTCATACCTTCCTCCCAGACTAAATCATTCTCTCAATCTTGTAATGATTCTGTTATTTGTACAATCTCAACATGACAGATTTTTCTTAAGCTTCACACTAAATTCCATCGTTCTTTTGATAAACTTCCACTTCGCCGCCAGTCCCGTATTCCACTTGGAAGTCCCATGCACCCGTTCCGGGAAATCCACCGCAAAGCGCACCACTTTCAGACCCTTTTTTCGCGCCATGTACAAAGCGTACAGATCCAGTGCAAAGTCGTGGGGCGGATTCTCCCAGCCCTCATAAAAAACCTTCGGAAAGATATTGGGCTGGGCGTTGATATCATAAAGCTTCTGTCGCAAGTAACAAGTTTCAAACACACTCATGCCCATCGTAAAAAATACGTCAAACAGTGGTCTTCCCCTGCGGTTTCCCTTTACGAAAACAAGCCCCTTCTCCTCCTCAATGAGGTCGAGCGCTTTCAGCACATCGGCAGGATCCGTCTGCATATCCGCGTGCGTCCAGCCGATATACTCACCCCGACACTCCTTCAGTCCCTGTAAAATACCGTATCCATAGCCCTGATTCACGGGCACCTTTACCATCCTTGCAAACGGATACTGCGGCAGCAGTTGGTCAAACACCTCCGCACTGCCGTCGGTGGAACCATTATCAACCAGAACAACTTCTACATCATCCCGTTTGACAACATCATTGAATCGTTCTAATATCAACGGTATATTTTCTTTCTCATTATAGCACGGCACAACAATGGAAAGCTTCATTTATGCCTCTCCCTTCTTTTCTTCTATCGGCGGCAAAGATAACGTCGGGGCAAGTAGGGCGTAAAGCTCCTCATGGCTGGCCACGGTCTCAAAAACAACATCTTCGCTCCCTGCCGGAGGCTCTTGCTTTTCGGGATTAAACCAGATCGCCCGCATCCCTGCTGCCGCTGCGCCTTTCACATCCTTCTCAAAACTGTCTCCCACAAAGCACGCCTCTTTCGGATACAGCCGAAGCTTGTCCAGGCACATCTGAAAGATCTTCGGAGAAGGTTTTTCCGCTCCCGCTTCCTCACTTGTCACCAGACAGTCCACATCATCCGTCAATCTCAACGCCCTTAACTTTCTATGCTGGATTTGTGCCAACAGATCCGTACAGATTGCCACGCGGACATACTTATCATGCAATGCGTCCATGAGCTTATCGACACCCGGATAAAGCGTCATTTTATTCAAAAATACGCCCCAATAAATCTCGTACATGTCAAGCGCCAGATACAACGGCCTGATATCCAGATATTCCAGCGTTTTTTGAAAATACAGCATTCTGCTGTGGGAAGCTGCCGTCTCGCCCAGATTTTCCTTCGTCGCAATCCTCGCTCTCCGAAAGGCCTCCTCGCTCTGTTCCCCGCTCACGCCCAATCGCTCTACCACAAGCTCCTGTACCCGCTTGAAAGCTTCTTTGTGAAGCGTATGATAGTCATACAGCGTATCGTCCAAGTCAAAAATCACTGCTCTTATCATTTGTCTCCCCCTTATTCCCCTGTTTCTTTCATCTTTCCTCGCTACAAGTTTCAATATCCGCTCAATCCCGCTTCATGATCTCACTGATCACCAAAAGAAGCATGAGCTGCACCAGGCCGTTCACCCCATCCTCCCAGACCGCGCGGCCTCCTGTCAAATCCTCAATTTGCGGAATTGCTGCCGCCGCAAGCTTCGCCCAAAGTCTTCCATTCCTCTTGATCTCCTGCCCGTTAAAGGAAACTTTCTGCCGCAGGGGATCGTCGCAGGAAAGAACGCCCTTTACGTCACGATCCTGTAAAAGTGACAAAAGCGGTTCTACATTGATCCCTACATCCATGATAAACTCTACGCTCAGGCAAATTTCAGAAAGCCTGCCTGCTTTCTCCGGTCTGGCTGCGAGAGTCTCGTCAAAATAACGTATCACCAGATCCGCATACTGTTTCTGGGGATGGATGTACTTTTCCGCATCTGTTCTCCTCGCCTTGATCTGCTCCAGGATCGCTGCCCGTCCGTGTCCCCTGTCACTTTGATCTCTGCACAGCTTCCAATGACAACGCAGTGCTTCATCGGTATCCAGATAAATCTTCATATCCAGCACCTGCCTCATCTGCGGCAAATACAAGGAATGCAGACCACATAGCACCACATAGGGTTTGGGCACCAGCCTGCGCTTCTTTGTAAATGTGCCCGTTTCATGGTCATAATCTGCGCGGTTTACCGTATTATTCCCCCGTAGTACCTGCAAGTCCGATGCCTGTCTGTAAAGATAATTGGCCCGGGGATTTAAGTGGGTCATCTCCTCCCAGTTATGATCGCCCCGCTCCCATTTGTGATCGCCGTCTCCTTCTACGGAAAGCAGCCGCTCTTTGGAAAAAAGCGCCTCCAGAATCTCCAAAAGCCTGCTTTTCCCCGTACCGCTGTCCCCTGCAATACCGATGGTAAAAGGTCTGCTTCTTCTGCGATAGTAAGAATTACTCCCCACACCATAAAGGTACATGCTGACCACTAAGATCAGAAATACACCTACCATCAAAGAAAAAACGATATCCTTTAAGTTTCCCTCCGCAAGTTTGATGCCCTCTAAACTGCTCCCCATAAAATACAGATCCACAAACCGCGTCTGATGGAAAAAAACATAATACAACAGATATAACAGATTAAAGCCCCCATAGACAAGGACCATCTTCCCGCGATTTTCCTGAAGTCTTGCCAGATACAGCATAAAGAAAGGAACGACCCAAATAAACCAGGCGGGCATCGCGGGCACCAGCGCCACAAATACCGAAAAAAGCAGTCCCGTCATACTGATCAAAAGATCGCCATTCATCTGATTGACGCGAAATGCCTGAAAATAAAGGAAAAGCAGCGCCAGCACCGTCAAAAGCAGATGCGCGTTTCCATAATCAAGGTAGACCATATTGATCGCCTGCTGTTCCTTGTTAAACAACACCATATTGAAGAAGCCGGTTCCCCAGAAAGGCAGAATCGCCACAATCGTAAAGAGAATCGGCAGACCTGTCATGCAGACCGCCTTCCGCCAGCCTTTTTTCTTATGCAGATAGAGATAGAAAAGCGGCAGCGCCGCCGCAATGTGCAGTTTAGACGAAAGCGCCAGCGAAAGAAACAGGATGAACCACCACTCGCAGGCAGTCTCCTTCTTCGCTGCCCTGCCCATCTGCGTCAGATAGTAGACCGCACCCACCAAAAACACGGTCGGGATGAGGTCCAGCTGCCCGTGCATGTAGGAAGCATAGAGAATGATGGGCGACAGAAAATATAATACCAGAATATACTTTCTCTTATCTCTGGAAAGGCAGAGCAGAAAATACAGCCCCAGAAGATCTATCAGAAGAATCGGCAGTTTGAATATCAAATTTCGCAAAAAGAGCGGCATACCTCCAAAAAAGGAAACAAAGACACCGCCGATACATTCAATCAAGAGCATAATGGGCGGATAGGGAAAGGAAGGCAGCAGTGCATTATCATAGTAGACCTGATATGGATTTTCCCCTCCCAGAAAACATTTCACAAAGGGAATAAACATCATATCCTGATAATCCGAGGAAAAAAGCCCCATCAAAAGTAACTTAAACAACACCCCCACAAGGATGGACGCCCGCAGATATTTATGATAATTTTTTTCCATGTCGAGCCTGTACAGCATCTTTCAGCCCATATCTCCCTTTCGTGATCCATGTAACTACTTATTTCGTTACCGTCTTTTCTTCTCAAAAGCCAAAAAACCTTTGAAGTAGGCATATGTCTTCTGGTACCCCACATAATCTGCGGGTGTTCCCCAGCCCACATAACGATCAATATCAAAAATCTTTGCCCGATATCCTAAGTCTAACACATGTTTCACCGTCTGGTCTACATAAAATTCTCCGTTGACCCTGTCATTTTCACGGATCATCTTTGCTGTTGCTTCCAAAAAGACCTTTGCCCTTCGAAACCAGAAAGTCGCCACTACTGCAGGATCTTCCATCGGCGTATCGGAAATCGCCTTTTTAATAGACGTGCCTGTAACGTTTCCATCCTCGTCCGTCAACATCCAGCCATAGGCATTGGGATTTTGTAAAACGGCTTCATTATGCCGATAAGTAAAAACAATACAGTCGCATTCTTTGGCAATATTATAAAACGTTTTTTCGTCAATATCCATTCCGTTATCGCAGCCCGCAATCAATAGCGGCTCCTCAGGATCCAGATAGGATTCCGCCAGCATACAGGTGCAGGCCTGTCCCTCCGTCAGCTTCTCGACCGTGATAAACTGCGCCTGCGGATAATATGCTTTGATGGCATCCTCCACGCCATCCTCTTTATGGAAAGTGCGGTCCACGTAAATGACATTCGCACCGTCCTTTGCCACCCCGGGAAGGTCCTTTGTGGCACAGACCACCATAGGCTTTTCCGTGCCGTCCCATCTGTCGATCGTGGGAATCGCAGGCTTGTGCACACGGTACCCCGCATCAGCAAACCGCTGCCCTGCGCCTGCCATGGGAATCAAAACCTTACCTGCGGCCGCATTACCCGATCCGCCTGCTTCCTCAACAGCCGACCTGCTTGTCGTACTTCCGTTCTTTTCATTACGCACAACCAGATTTGTCCAATAGACAAACTCCTGCATATCCTCGGGTGTCCCCCACTGACAAAAATAAGTGACATTTGTGGGAATCCAAACCTTTAAGCCATCCTGCACCATAAAATTATAGGGAAGGCTTGCGTAAAACTCGCCATTGATGGCGCACTCGTCATGCTCCGCCAAGCGCAGACAGTATTTCTCCATCAACTCCCCATTCTTAAAATAGTAGACCCCGGGAGAATGTTTCGCTTGCGTTTTGTCCTTCTCAAACGAATATTTTTCCCGAATTTCCACCAAATCGTCATTTGCATCCGTCAGGCAGGAAGCGTAGAAATTTTTCGCCGGCAGTAAGTTCGGGTGAAATCCCGTATAACAGGGTACCGCGCCATCGCAGTCCCGCTCCTTTGCTTCCTTTGCAAATGCAGCATAGTCCCAACTCATATAAAAGTCGCAGTAATTGATGATAACGCCGTCTTCTTTGTGAAATTGCGCAGCATCACCGCTAATGGTCTGCACACCGTCAGCGTTCGCCCCACATAGCGCACGGTACGCCCGCAGCACATCCCAGACCGGTCCTTTCTTCACCCAGTCCTCGATGGAGACAATTACAGCATCAGGCGCAAGCGCCAGAAGCTTCTCCTTCATGGAAGGATCCTTTTGTAAATGTTCCCCGCGGCATACAAAAATAAACTGCACATCAGACGGATACATCCCTTTCACGATCCACTCAATGATTGGCTTTCCCATCACCGGGATAAAGGGTTTCAATTCCTGATAGCCCGCCGCCACAAAGCGGGAACCGTAACCTGTCATGGGTATGATAATGTTCATAGTTTCCTCCTATACTTTTCCGCGTCCCAATTTAACAGCTCGTCCTGCTGCCCTTCACTCAAATAATTCATGCCCTGAGAAAGATTCGCCGCCTGCACCTGCGCCGCAAAGCTCATGACATTCTCGATCTCCTGCGCCTTCTTCACGCTCTCCGCCAAAATGTAAAAACGTCCCTGATAGCAGACAGTCGCCGGGATTCCGTTATGTTCTATAAAGGAAATGACATCCTCCTTCGAAAAATCTTCGGCTAAAAACAGCGGCTTTTTCGCCCCGTAAACAATGCAGTCCGGACAGAAAGCATGATTCCACGTTTCTTCCTTCAGCACCGACTGCGTCGCGCCTTCGAGAGTCAAAGACATATTCTCTGACAAATAAACGATCTTATCCGCAAGCCCGGGTATCTCCGCAAAAGCCTTCCAGAGCTTTGTCGCGTTCGGATACGCCTCGTAGGGAATCTGCAGATAGGCCGCTATTTTTTGCAGCACAGCTTCCGTCCCTTCGATCACGCGCTCTGCCGTATCGCCACTCACCACCAGCCCGTGGTTTGCCAGAAAAATGACCGATCCGTCCGCTCCCTGCGCCTGCTTTTTGCAAAATTCCTGATAATAGGCTTCTGCCAACGCCGCCCCGGGTTTTTTATAAGGGACAAACACCGCCTCGGGAAACAGCGTGCGCAGTGCGTCCATGCCGCCTGCCCTTGCCGTTAAGATATTTACTAAAGTAGGATGCGAATGCAGGGTGTACTTCCCCGTCACCGCATGAAGGAACGTCTCGATGGAAGCACGTCCGCCCTCAATCTGCGCCTTCGCAAGCAGCTCTTTTCCTGCTTCCTCCGTCAGCACGGATTCCCCGTCTGCTTTGATGTTCTCCTGAAAATAGTCCACGATCAGGCGGTAATCCACTTTAGAATATCCGCTCTCCTCGCTCACATCCGCAAGCTGGATTCCTGAACTTTTCACCAACATGATGTGGTCGTCCGGCTTCATGGAAGTGTTGCCGCCTCCCGCCTGCGCTAAGTCGTTTCGCATTCCTGCGTACTTTGAGATTTGAATAAAGCCCTGCATGGTTTCCTCCTGCTCCTGTTTGTTGTGTCATATATTTCCATTCTACTTGATTTCTATTATCTTTTTCAACCTATTTAAGACAATCTCAAATCAGTCAAAGGCATATTCATACCGACAATCAATCTTATCTGTCCCCTCTATGATACGCGTTTCTCCGCTGTTAATAAACCCATTTCTCTCATAAAACTTTCTGGCTTTCTCATTATCCTTTATAACCCATAAAATAATTTTTTGAATCCCTTTTTTTCTAACCTGCTGAATCAAGTATTCCAGCAGACGTGTCCCGATTCCCTGTCCTACAAAAAAGGGCTCCACATAAAAGTCCGTGATCTCAACTATTTTCTCATCTTCGGAATGACCTTTTATTACGCCTTTGATGATCCCGTCATCATACAGATGCATTCCTTCTAACGTATCAGGGTTTTTCTGATATTCTTCATACAAAGAAACAACCTGCAATTCATTAAATGACACTTCATCGTTCTCAAAAATTGGTCTGTATGCGACTCTTTTTCCAAATACGATGATCTCCGCGATTCTTGGGATATCATGGCTATTCGCCTGTCTGATTACATATGTGTCTTTCATGAATTTTCATCCTCCAAATACCGATTCAGCAGAAAATCCTTATAATCGCCCAACTGAAACGCCTTATTCGACTGCACATTGCCATACTTTTCAGCAAGTTCCTTCAGCGTGACCTGTCTTGCCCGATTTAATGCGGGAATGTCCTCGTCAACGATCCGCCTGATCAATTCTTCCTGACTATCGGTCTTCAAGTTTCCAATCTTCCACTCATTTGTCATATGGGTAAAATTAAAGAACACGTCATAATTATTTGCAATCAGCAAAACGATATCCTTCTCATTATGATGCACCCGGTGTGACGCATCCTCTTTCAATAATTCACAGCATTCCTTTTCCGTGAGAAGCGATTTATAATTCAAAAATGACATTAATATGCTAATTGATATAGGACATATCACTCATTCCCTTGATAATCCTTTTCCCTTCATCATCGACAAACATAAAGGAAACCCCGCCGGCCATTCCAAACAAATCAATTCTGTTTATCGTTTCCACACTAAACCCAAGGAACATGACATTGAAAACACTTAACAAGTCTCCATGAGAAACAAGGATCACATTTTCCTCATTATCTGCTATCATTTCCTCAAAAAAGGGCTGCAGCCTGTTCCACTCGTCCCTGCGGCTTTCTGCATCCGAAAACAGCCTGTCATCGATTGTCTTCTCCTGCATTTCCTGATTTTCGCGAAGCCATTGAACAGATTTCCCACAACATCTGCCCAGATTTCTTTCCCGTAGCTCAGTTCTTAAAATGGGCGTTAACCCTAAATATCCGCCGACGATCTCAGCCGTCTGCCTGGCTCGTAATAAATCAGAGGAATACAACACAAACTTCTGATCCGATAACTCTGCTTTTAACTTTTCACCAATCCTGTTTGCTTGCTGCACTCCTAATTCCGATAGTTCCCAGTCAGTCCAGGAGCCAACCATACCATTTGTATGGTGAACAGATTGTGTGTGTTGAATTGTAATGATTTTCTTCACGCCGATCTCCTTTCACAGCACTTCTTTTTTACCATACAGATGACTGCATGATTCTCTCGTCAATTCTTCTTGTTACGCTATGGGTGTAGGCCGTAAAATATTTCAGCCAAAACCCGCGAGCTGTCGGATTGAAGCTTTCAAAGTCCACTCCCAGTCTGGTATAGCCTTCTCTTTTCAGCACGCCAATAACAAAGTTCAGTAAGTTTTGATATACACCCCTACCCCGATGCTCCGGCAGGCAGTATGCACCATTGATATGTTGATAAGATCGATCCGTTGTGATAAATGTTTCTCCGGGAACCGAAATCTTTAAAAACGCACATAATTCCCCGCTTTGCTTTGCCGCAAAGTACCGCTCTTTATCCTGCAGGGAAATTGCTACAAATTCTTCCAGCGTTTCCGGTTTACGATTCATAAAAAAGGGACTCTCGCAGTAATGGCGGTATAGTGCCAAATGAAGCGGGTAAACCGTATGATATTCGGCTTTTGACAGTTCGACAAACTCATAGCCCGCGCACGGTTCGCAGTCAATCCATTCCATCGGACGAATTGCATCTAAACAGCGCAGACCAAAGCCATAATGAAAAAACTGCTTTTGAGATTCTTCATCATGAGCATATAAGCAGACTGCATGAGAAACGGCCCCTGCTTTGATCCATTTTTTTGCTGCTTCCTGATACATGGCAGCATATATTTTTGTGCGATCTTCAAAAACAGCGGCATTTGCGCCCATCGGAGAAAATACACCCCTTACGTCAGTGGCCCGAAACGCGTTATCAAATGGATCGCAACCGCACAAGAAGCCCACCATTTTCTCATTTTCAAAGGCGGCAACCCCCAACCCGTTTGCAGAAAACCCCTTTAAATCGGGAATGTCACTGATCTGAGGCAATTCTTTTACAAATCGCCGCTCCTCATCATAATTTGCAAGGGCAAGTTCCGTTGCCACTTCGATGTGTTTTTCTTTAAAGTCTAAAATCTGCATTTATATCCTTTACTCTATGACTTCCCAATAACCATTTTTATTGGCTCCATGCCACAGGATTTTCCCCTCCCGCTTCAATTCAGCCAAAATACGCTGCGCCTGCCTTTGTGTAATTCCTAAAGAAGCAGAAAGCGTATTAGCCGACATACTGCCATCCTGCCTTAAAAGCGCTATTATTTTTTCCCTTATTTGTTACGACATTTATTGTGCTGTTTGTCTCACTGATTTCCTTTAAGGCATTACATATCATCTCAAGCATAAACTGAATAAATTCGGTACAATCCCCTGCTTTATCAGCATGCTGCAACACTTTATAATATTCTTCCTGATCTTCCCACTCGTCCGTTACCATCCGCAAACGGATGAAGCAGGTGTCCCAGCATGGATTAACTCTGTCCCCGCATAAACGCCAACATTTCCACTTCGGAAGACTCCCGCCTCCTTTTTAATACAGTTTTCCCTGCGCAAAATCGGATTCGGACGCATTGCGTCATATGTGGTGATCCTACCGACATATTCACCTATTTCAACTATTAAGTTTGTAATTTCCTCATTCATTGTGAATGGGGGTTGATAGTTTTCACTCATGTCGTTTCTGAATCCCCTTGCACTGCATATATTGGTTTGATTATAGCATTTCCATACTTGCTTTTCCATAAAAAGGTAGAACATTGACATTGACGGAAAATATATTGCATCAAACGCCATTTAACGGTATTCTTTTGATAAAGATAGCTTAGGAGGGTAAAGGAGTATCCTTTCAAAAACTTTGACGCTTTGGAATGGAGGTTAATATGTTTCAGTTATTATTGGCTATCATCTATCTTGCTTTTATCAGTCTGGGGCTCCCCGACTCCTTATTGGGTTCCGCATGGCCGACCATGTATCAGGAATTTTCCGTACCCGTCTCCTATGCGGGCGGACTCTCCATGATCATCGCTGCCGGGACAATTATCTCCAGCCCGCAAAGCGACAGACTGACAAAAAGCTTCGGCACAGGTAAAGTAACGGCTGCCAGATGCCCGACCCAAGCGACAGTCGGCAAGTAATTGTTGAACTGACGGAATCAGGTGCTTCCGTGGTTGAAGATCGCAGGGGCGCAATGATTAAAGCGGTCGCAAAAATGCTGGAATCATTAGGCGAGGAAGATGCAGAAGCGTATGTGCGGATACAGAAAAAATTGATAGAAACAGGCGATATTTGGAGATAACATCGGCAGCAACAAAAAAAAGGCACCATATTTTATGGAGATAAGTCCTATGCGAAAAAACGCATAGGACTTGTTTTTTGAACGAGGAGAAGAGATATGAACAAAATTATTGAGGTCAAACATTTTACGAAAAAGTACGGGGATTTTGCCGCAGTGGATGATATTTCCTTTGCCGTGGACGAGGGCAGCATTTTTGCGTTTCTCGGGCCGAAAGGTGCATGAATTTATAGACAACTTTGCCTAAAGATTTGATACCAACACGCCGCTAATCGTTACACGGCGTTGTTGGACTTTATCAGTTCAAGGTTATGTTGATTGTTTTCGATAAACTCAACAATACGCTTGTGTTGGTCGGCAAAGTTAAATTGAATTGTAATCTCGTTGTTTTCGTGGACGTATATAGTATCAATCAATTCTACCAAAAGCCCACGGTCAAGGCTTTTCACATTCTCATGTTTCAAGAATGTTGTCAGATAAGGGTTGTCGTTTCCTACGCCCTTTTCTGATAGCTGAATTTCCGTTTGCAGGTTGGCGATTATGCCTTTTACCTGCTCTGCCTGCTGTTCAAACTTGGCTTTCATTCTAACGTATTCAGCACGGGTTATGTCCCCACATTTCCAGTCCATATAAAGGTTGTCTGTAACGCAGGTAAGTTTTTCAAGCTCCTTGCTGCGGTCTTTCAAAAGCTGCTGTAACCGCTTTGATTGGGTGCAGACGGTAGAAGTGTTGTTGATTTCCTTTACTACCTCTGCCATATCCCCCACAAGGGAGATTTGCGCTTGTACGGCTTTCAATACTGCTTCGTATAAGACTTCTTCCTTTATGACGTGCCGGGTGCATTTGTCCTTTGACTTAAAGACGTATGTACTGCAAACATAATAAATATAGGTCTTGTTTGGCTTGTGGCACGTCTTTCTTGTCATGGAGCGTTGACAGTCAGCGCACTTTATCAGCCCGGAGAAAAGGTAAAGCTGTTTCTTGCCCGGTGCGGTGCGTGTGTCCCGTTCCTGTAACCGCTGTGCCTTGTCGAATGTTTCCCGGTCAATGATTGCTTCGTGGGTGTTCTCCACAATGAACCATTCTTCTTTAGGCGGTGCAATCTTCTCATGCACTTTGTAACTGATTACCCGCTGCTTCCCCTGTACCATGTTCCCGATATACATTTCATTTTTAAGGATAGTACAGACGGTGGTAATTCCCCACATACCGTCATTCCTGCTTATTCTTGGTGTCTGCAAATTCAAGCCCTTGCTGTGCTTGTATTCTGTGGGTGTGGGTACTCCCATTTCGGTTAGCTTCTTGGTAATGCCTAACTTACTCATGCCCTCGTCAACGAACCAGTGAAAAATATTCCTCACTACCTCGGCAGCTTCTTCATCAACCACAAAGGCGTTTTTGTCCTCCGGGTCTTTCATGTACCCGTAGGGGGCAAATGCGCCGATAAATTCGCCTTTCCTGCGCTTGGTGTTGAACGTCCGGCGTATGTCGTTGGAAGTCCTTGCGGCGTAGCGGTCATTCATCAGCCCGGTTATGGGTACTTCCATTCCCTGTACTGCGTCCGGGTTCTTGAATGTGTCAAGTGACGGGTCGCCAATGCTGATAAAGCGTACCCCGTATAAGGGGAATACCTTTTCCAGAAAATAGCCTTGGTCGGAGTAGTTGCGGAAAGCCCTTGATAATGTCTTGCAGATGATACAGTTGACAGTCCCGGCTTCCACGTCATGTATCAGCCGTTGAAATTCGGGGCGTTCGTAGTCCGTCCCGGTCAGCCCGTCGTCTGCGTAAACATCAACAATGATATACTCGCCCTCGAAAAATTCCTCGATATACTCCGTGATGATTTTTCTTTGGTTGGTTACGCTCAAACTTTCGTCGTTCCCGTCGTCTTTGGATAGTCTTATGTAGACAGCAATCCTCCATACAATACGGCTTATAGTGGGTTGGTTCTGTGTTTTTCTAATGCGTGGCATTTGTCCTCCAATCCCCCTATAACCACACGTCTATTATACCATAGGACGGAGATTATTTCAGCATTTTTCAACATATTTTTCAACCTTTTTTCAGACCGCCGAAAAAGCTGATTAAGTGGGAATTGAGGTCATTTCCCGCAGGCGCAAAGGACAGACGGACGACTGTTTCCCCGCAGCGGAAACAATACGGGTTCTTTATCTGTTCAAGGTACGCTTTCATGCGTTCCGTGGCAGAAAGCCCCGTGTCAATGGAAACATGGTTTATGTCCGTCAGTTGTGCGGGGTCGGCTGTGTCTGCCCCCTGCCTGCTCATAAAGTCCAGTTGTTCACTATTTATCATTGGCAGCCCTCCTTTCAGAATATCTTTGGATTGCTGTTGTTGGTTTTATTGAATGGGCGAAACGGACGGCTTGGCAGCTCCACGGGACTTGCACCCCTCTCATTCCTATGAGTAGCCGTGTCATACGGGTGTATCATTATGCCAATGTGCGGGTCATGGCGGCGGCAGTTTCCACTTTGCCGCCTGCGGTTCACTGATAGTATCGCTCGCCCCTTGCCGGGGGTCTTGGCGTATCAGCCCGCAGGCTCGCCGCACATTGAACGTGTCCGTTTGCCCTATGCTGCGCCGTGCGCTTTCTTTGTCAAAGTTCCGGGGCTTGTCAGCCCGCAAAGGCACACCGTATAGATATGCTTTTGCGGAATGGCAGCAAACAGCGGGCGGTCAGCCCGCCCGTGCTTTTGGTTCTCCTTTGTTCTTTCCTTTAAGCAACCTTAAAGGTCATTACCGTAATAATCAGCTTGGTTTCCAGTCTGCGCCGCAGTTCCATATCAAGCCACGGGTGGGGGCAGCCCGTTTCGTCATACATGGTTCGTGTTGACAGTGTGTTGATGTAGCCCTCGTAATACTTCAACACGGTATTCATTGCGTCCACGTCCCCGGAAACAGCCGACACAATCACGGGGTAAGGGAGTAAACCTTTGCCGCCCTGCAAGTGCGGCGTGTTGGCAGTCGTTTCATTCATCAGCATTTCCCTCCATGAATTTTTTTAGTTCCTGCAAAGAGCTTGTACGGCGGTAGGCTACCGTCCGGCGCAAGAGGTTCAAGTGCGCTGCGATCTCCGTGTCGCTCATTCCCAAAAAGTAATAGAGCAGAATGATTTCAAGCCTGTCCTTTGGCAAGGTCTTTAGTGCTTCGGCTAAAAGCCCGTCCGCAATGAAAATCTCAAATCCCCTTGCTTCAAAGCGGTATGTATCTTTGAAATACTCGTCCCATACGGCTAACTGTGCAAGCATCCCCTGCGGGAGCATGGAAAAGGGTATCTCATACTGCCTAAGTACATTCATGCGCCTGTGGTAGTCGCTGCTTTCGTTCTTCAAAATGCGTTTGCAGTATGCGTCAAAACTGTGCTGCTTGTGTTTTTCTTTCGGGTCTGGCTTCATGCTGCCACCTCCCCACGCCTGCGGAAAAAGTCTGTGCTTTTTTCCTGTGCTGTTATTACTACGCACTGGAAGCCAAAAATGGCAAACTTTTTCAAAAAAAATTTCAAAAACTTTTCGACAAAGCATAAAAAAGCCCGGCTGCTTTTCTTTATCAGTCGGGTGTGTTGAGAGGGTTGTTGTCGTTGGTAAATCGGTGTTTCCCGCCCAAAATGCGGGGCGTTTTTTCGGGTGTAGCTGTCACTAAGAATTTTTTTATGGATAGGCTGCACCTCCTTGATTTTTTGGGAAAGGGCTTGTGCCGCTTTCCAGTAAAAAATGTTACAGCGGCAATATCACGTTTCTATCATGTTTCTATCGGGATTGTATCAAGCCTTTCTGCAAAGCATGACATTTTTCCACATGGGGGAAAGCGTAAAAATGCCACCGTAGGGAAGCCCTGCGGCGGCAGAAATAAAGGGATTGGGACAAGAAAAAACAGCCGGAGCTTTCCCGGCTGCCCGTGTAATTTTTTGTCGCCCATTTCAGAAATGGTTATCATCTTCGATATGCTCCATTATATCCTCGACATTGCAATGCAGGATATTACATAGCCTGTCTATCGTGTTGGTCTGTACGTTCTTATTCTTCCGTAATCTATCCAGTTGGGAACGGTTTACATTGTGGTATGTGTAAAGGTCATACTGTGTTACGCCCTTTTCCCGCATGGTTTCCCAAAGTCGGTCATATTTTATCATTTTTTCGCCTGCCTTTTTTCAGTTTGGTACTTGTATAAAGTCAATTATCCATGTAAAATTAGCTTTATGATAGTGTTCGTGCAATGACACTATACAATTCACGAAAGGAGATAAAAAATGTCACTTAACGATTTTAAGGACTGGCTGTTTAACTTACTGAATGAGGTGGACGCTGATACACTTTCAGACATTGAAACAAAAGATAAACTGAATACATTTCAGTTAAGCATGGCAGACGGCGGCGTGTTTGAAATTGAGTGCCGGGAAGTATAGGGGGCATATGGAAAAAGGCAGCAGAAAACTAACCGTGTACGGAAAGACAAAGCAATTCAATCAGACTGTCCCGCAGATCAGATTTGAGGGGCAATGGCTAAAGGCTCTCGGCTTTTCAGAGGGGGACAAGATAAAACTGGATTGTGAGGAAAACAGAATAACAATCACGAAGCTATCAGAGGAAAACGGGTAGCGGTTAAGGGGGAAAGCCATAGATAAAGCAGGCTGTCCCTCTTTTCCTTTTGTGAAAATTTCAAAAACTTTTCTCATAGTTTGCCATTTGGGGCTTCCAGTGCGTAGTAATTACAGGGGGAAGAATAGCAAGCATAGGGATTGAG
>CAJTKA010000030.1 GCA_910576815.1 uncultured Lachnospiraceae bacterium | reverse complement strand
GGTGAAAAGTGCTTCTAAAGACGTCCCGCCATTGGACGGGACGCCAAGAAGCACTCAGTTTCACTTAGGAGAATGCTTGAAATGCGGCATTCTTCGCGCCGATTTGAGACACAGAAAAGCTGTAACATGGAGGTTAGTGTGGAAGAAAAATATCTCATCTGCGAGGATTCTCTGGAGGGAATCTTCACAGGCATCTATGATGCCTATGCTCTGCGGGAGGGGCATGAACATCTCCATCTGCAAATCGGAAAGGAAGAAAATCTTCGCTTATTTGCAACGTATGTGCATATTGATCCCGATCCTGTCAAAACTGATAAGGTAGCGAGGACCCTGCAGGCAAGGCTGGGCGAGCATGTTTACCATTCTCTCTGCCGCGCGGCGGCCTCCTGTTATCCCGATAAAGGCGAGGCGGTCTATCAGACGGTGGTGGATGCGCTTACGGCGGGAAGCGGCAGGCGGGTGATGGAAAATGTGAGAAATCCTCATGTGGCGAGGTGTTTTGAGCTGGCGCGGTTTACGGCCAATGAAGCGCACTATGAGATTGAGTTCATCCGTTTTCAGGAGCTTGCGGCCATGAACGGTGCGGGAGACAGCATTTTGTTTGCAAAGATCGGGCCCAAAAACAATGTGGTGCCCTTTGTGATGCCCCACTTTGCGGACAGACTGAGCATCGAAAACTTCATGGTCTATGATGAGCATCGTAAGCTTTTCGGGGTACACCCTGCGGGAGAGGAATGGTATCTGGTGACGGCAGAAGCGGATTTTTTGCTCGGGGTGTCGGCATGGTCTGCAAAAGAGTTGGAATATCAGGAGCTGTTTCGGACATTTCACCGCACGATCGCTATCAAGAGCCGTGAAAACAGGGCATTGCAGAGGCAGATGTGCGCTTACCGTTACCAAGATTATATGCTGGAATTTGAGCAAAAACGATAAAATGCAGACGCGCGGGAACGGGGAAACTTGAGATAATAGGCAGTTTTCACAAAAATACATTTGATGTTCAAACTAATTATGTAAATTTGTGCAGAGTGACCAAGATTATCCAAAATTGTACGCTGTAAGAAACAAAATTACCTCTTTACAAATGAAATGATTGGAGTATAATCTACTCAAATGAGGAGCAAGAAAACGTTTTTTATCTATGTGTGCTGATTGAAAATTAAAATTTTCAATCGCGAGATTTGTACCTGCGCGCCGCTTGGTACAAACTCGGTTATGTGCAAGAGCGGCGTAGAAATGAGGTGACTATGCAACACAAAATCAAATTGAGACCGGATGAAGTAAAGGACTTTGTCTCCGCTGCTACGAGGTGTGACTGCGACGTGGATATTTCCTACAACAGCTTTATCGTGGATGCGAAATCCATCATAGGCGTGTTGGGACTGAATTTCAATCAGATTTTAACCGTTGCGTACAACGGCTACGACGCAGACTTTGAGAGACATCTCAGAAAATGGGCGGTAGCGGTATAAATTTCGGTCACAGCGAACACATTGACTCCCTATGTAAGATAACGTAAGATTATCTTATGTAGGGAGTCTTCGCGTATAAGCAGACTCTGCGTATGCGCTTTAAAGGGAAGGTATTGTGTTATGGAAGTACGCATTTCCGTGCGGAGCCTGGTAGAATTTATCCTGCGCTCCGGCGATATCGATAATCGAAAAGCGGCGTCCGCCGGGGATGCGATGCAGGAGGGCGGACGAATCCACCGCATGATCCAGCGGCGGATGGGGCCGGAGTACCGGGCGGAGGTTGGACTTCGCTATGTCCATGACGCGGGGGAGTACGAGATCATCGTGGAGGGCCGCGCTGACGGCATTATTACGGAAGTCGTCAGGGAAGCTTTGCCGCCGCTATCGATCGAGGAGAAGACAGACGACAGTGAGACACGTCTGCGTGTGACACCGGGACAGGAGCAGACGATACAAAAAGTTACGGTGACCATAGACGAGATCAAGGGAACATATCATGACTTAAAGAAGATGAAGGGGCCCGTCGCCGTACATCTGGCGCAGGCCAAGTGCTATGCTTATATCTACGCGGAACAAAACGGCCTCTCTGACATTCGGGTGCGCATGACCTACTGTCATATGGAGACGGAGGAAATCCGTTATTTTTATGAAGATTATACTTACATAGAATTGAAATGCTGGTTTGAAGACGTGATGGAGCAGTACCGCAAGTGGGCAGATTACAGCTTTCAGTGGCAGAAACTGCGGCAGGCATCCATCAAAGAGCTGGAATTTCCCTTTTCCTACAGAGAGGGGCAAAAGGAACTTGCAGGGGATGTCTATCGGACGATCTACCATAAGAGAAAGCTCTTTATCGAAGCGCCGACCGGGGTGGGAAAGACGATCTCCACCGTGTTTCCCACAGTGAAGGCGATGGGCGAGGGACTTTGTGAAAAATTTTTTTACCTAACGGCCAAGACCATCACCCGCACGGTAGCGGACGATACCATCACGCTATTGCGGGAGCAGGGACTCAAGCTCAAAAGTGTCATATTGACCGCTAAGGACAAAATCTGTTTTTTGGAAGAAACGGCCTGTAATCCCGTGTCCTGCCCCTATGCGAAGGGACATTATGACAGGGTCAATGAGGCCATGTATGATCTGTTGACTCATGTGGACAATTACACCAGGGAGGCGATAGAGACCTATGCCGAACAGTATCGGGTCTGCCCGTTTGAGCTATGTTTGGATATGAGTCTCTTTGCGGATGCCGTGATCTGTGATTATAATTATCTCTTTGATCCCCATGTCTATCTGCGGCGCTTTTTTTCGGAGGGCATACAGGGTGAGTATGTCTTTTTGGTGGATGAGGCGCATAATTTGGTGGAGCGGGGCAGGGAGATGTACAGCGCCGTGCTTTGTAAGGAAGACTTCCTGGAGCTGAAAAAGCTGGTAAAGCCATATGACGAGCGGATTTCCAAGAATTTGGATAAGTGCAATAAGGAGCTGCTGGTCCTGAAAAGAGAGTGCGGAGACTGCCGTGTGAAGGCGACGATCGAGGCACTGGTGCGCGCTTTGATACGGCTTGGCGGGGCGATCGAAGATCATCTGGAAGACAGGGAGGACAGCCCTGTGCGGGAGGAGATCCTCGCTTTTTACTTTGAGGTATCTCATTTTCTGGAGATGTATGAGCTGGCGGATGAAAATTATGTGACTTATTCGCAGTTGCGGGAGGATGGCAGCTTCATCGTAAAGCTGTTCTGTGTGAATCCCGCGGTCAATCTGAAAAACTGCATGATGCGCGGTAGGAGCACGATCCTGTTTTCGGCCACCCTTCTGCCCATACAGTATTACAAGATCCTTCTGGGAGCGGAGGAAGGCGACTACGAGGTTTACGCCAAATCGGTCTTTCGGCCGGATAAGCTGGGACTCTACATCGGCAGTGACGTGACCAGCCGCTACGCGCGCAGGGGAGATACAGAGTATTACCGCATTGCTTCCTATCTGCATCAGGTGATCAGCCAAAGACAGGGAAATTACATGGCCTTTTTTCCTTCTCATGCCTTTTTGCAGCGGGTTTACGAAATCTATCAGACACATTTTAATGAGGCGGGCGAGGTGGAATGCGTTTTGCAGGAAAGCCATATGAACGAAGAAGCGAGGGAGGCTTTTTTGAATCGTTTTCGCGGGAATGAAGACTGTGACCTGCAAAGTCTCATTGGCATGGAAATCGAGATGGAGGAGGAGAAAAGTCTTCTGGGATTCTGTGTAATGGGCGGTATCTTCAGTGAGGGCATCGACTTGAAGAACGACAGTCTGATCGGCGCGCTCATTGTGGGAACGGGACTTCCGCAGGTCTGCCATGAGAGAGAAATCCTGCGGCAGTATTTTGACGGCTGGGGAGAGAACGGCTTTGATTATGCGTACCGCTATCCCGGTATGAATAAGGTGCTGCAGGCGGCGGGCAGGGTGATTCGTACAGAGGATGATTTTGGCATTGCCGTTTTGCTGGATGAGCG
The DNA here is from genome assembly GCA_910576815.1 of uncultured Lachnospiraceae bacterium. Lineage (GTDB taxonomy): Bacteria > Bacillota > Clostridia > Lachnospirales > Lachnospiraceae > UBA3282. Next base: position 36,855 of record CAJTKA010000030.1, on the reverse strand, counting down.
GTTTCTCTCCCCGGCCTATCGGCAGCTTTTTCCGAGAGAATGGCAGAATTGGCAGGCTGTTATAGTTGACCAAATAGGTCGAAAAGTGGAAAGATTTTGGGATGAATGGCTGTAAGTGCTGAATTTTACGGGAGACTCAATAAGTCAATGCAATAAGACAGTGTGTGCGAATCAAAAATTTGCAGCGGTTGGATTGACCTTTCGCGTCAAGGGACAAAATATGATTGACTTCGAGAAAACAGGATACGACAAAAACGGTCAACCATTTCTCGTTAAAATAGGTGCTTTTGACAAAAGGATGATAGGAAATACCGAAAATGACAGACAAATCTTGCCATAATTATACAACAATTGACGGGAAGTGACAAGGTTGTCAATGTGGATAACTTTGTGGAAATTGGGGATTTCTCGACTCCCAGTGGGGTGTTTTTCAAAAAATAGACAACAAATTTTGTGGAAAAGTCGATGCACGGATTTTAGTTTATAAAACAGCAAACCTATTTGGTCAATTCCTGCCGGCTTCTGTCTGAGAGAAGATATTTGACGCGATATGGCAATTAGTGGTATACTGATGCAGGAAAAACTACAAGATATAGATTTTACAGGAGGGCATTATGTGGGCTTTTGAGAGTGTATTTTATCAGATATATCCTTTGGGGTTCTGTGGAGCGCCTTTCGAGAATGACGGGGAGCTTACGCACAGGATCCTCAAGGTGAATGACTGGATCCCTCATATGAAGAAACTGGGGATCGATGCGATTTACTTTTCCCCGGTCTTTGAGTCGGATACCCATGGTTATAATACGAGGGATTATCACACCATCGACTGCAGGCTGGGAACCAACGAGGATTTTAAGGCGGTCTGCGATAATCTGCATGAGAACGGCATCAAAGTAGTGCTGGACGGGGTCTTTAATCATGTGGGCAGAGGCTTCTGGGCATTTCAGGATGTGTTGAAGAACCGTGAGAACTCTCCCTATCTTTCCTGGTTCAATATCAATCTGGGAGGAAACTCCAACTACAACGACGGTCTGTGGTACGAGGGCTGGGAAGGCAATTACGATCTGGTGAAGCTCAATCTGCGGCACGGTGATGTGATAGGCCACATCCTGGACAGCGTAAAGGGCTGGGTGGAGGAATTTGATATCGACGGCCTGCGTCTTGATGTGGCATACTGTCTGGATCATGATTTTGTCAGGAGGCTGAGAGCCTTTACGGACAGCCTAAAGCCGGACTTTTTCTTATTAGGAGAGATGCTGCACGGCGATTACAATCAGATGGTCAACGACCAGATGCTGCACTCCTCCACGAATTATGAGTGCTACAAAGGGTTATTCTCCAGCTTTAACAGCATGAATATGTTTGAAATCAACCACTCTCTGCTGCGGCAGTTCGGGCCGGAGAATTGGTGCCTCTACCGCGGAAAGCACCTGCTCTCCTTTGTGGATAACCATGACGTGAGCCGCATCGCCAGCAATCTGACCAATGAAAAGCATCTGCCGCTCATCTATGCGTTATGTTTCGGTATGCCGGGCATCCCCTGCGTGTACTACGGCAGCGAGTGGGGAGCAAAGGCCAATAAGAGCGAGGGAGACCCTGCGCTGCGTGCCTGTTTCGAGGAACCTGTGTGGAATGAACTTTCCGAGTGGATTAGTAAGCTGGCCGAGGCAAAAAAGGGATCCAAGGCGCTCAATTACGGCGACTTTCGCTCCGTGGTGCTGACCAACAAGCAGTGTATCTTCGAGAGAAAATGCGACGACGAGAGAGTGCTCGTAGCCATCAACGCGGACGGTGAGGATTACACCGCTCACTTCGACGCGGGCTGCGGCATGGCGGTGGATCTGATCACAGGGGAAAACCATGACTTTGGCGGGGGCAGCACCCTTCCCGCCTACAGCGCGTACTTCTGGAAGATGGAACATTAAAGTTCAGCCAGAGTTGCGTTTGCCTGGCAAATCATGCTTGCATGAATTTGGCAGACTGATGTAGCTCTGAGGGAACGCCTGTACATGAGCAAAAGAAGCTGCAAAGCAGCGAAAAGCGCCAACGGCGCGATTTTGCGATATGGCATGAGCAAGTAATACTTGCTCGCGAGATTCGCTTTGCGAACTCGGCGCTGAACGGCGTAGAAAAATATCTTGACAAAAGATGCTGCAAGGATTAAGATAGCAAAAGTATCACATAAAAATCTAAGGAAAGGAGGTAGTCACATGTTTAACAGGAAGTTTGATAAAACAGCCGATTCTGGCAGAAGAACAAACAAAAACAGATTACGTGAAATTACCTCCGCATATAAAGGAGTCGGCAGGGTCAGGGGTCATTGACCCGATTAGTCGATAAAAGGATATGCCGGTTATTGTGCTATTTAAGGGCTGTGGTAATTTTACCACAGCCCTTTTCTAGTTTGCCAGCATGGGCGAGTTCTAACGGGTGAAAGTCCCGAGTGCGCATAGGCAACGATGAAGCACATAGCCGAACAGCAAGGGTGTCCGCCGTGAGACGGAATCTGAAAGAAGCTGTAAGCAAACCTCTGACCTGACGGACAGGAACCGCATATAAGGCTCGGAAATACGGATAAGGTGGCTAGAAGCACTGAAGTCCAAAAGTTGCTGGAAGTACGAGTAAATGCGGCAGGTACATGGAGGGAAAGAATCCGCACCTTAACTGGGGAGGTCTCACAGGCGGTTCCATTAGCTGTAGTAACAACGAACTGTGAGAAGTCAGCAGAAGCCATAGTAGTGAAGAAGTTCCTGTAATGGGAATGGAGCGAAGGGCTGAACAATCAATGCTAATCTCCATGTTAGATTACTACACCGCAAGGTATGTCACTTGTTAAGTTGATTGAACCGCCGTGTACCGAACGGTACGCACGGTGGTGTGAGAGGTCGGAATTTCTCAATTGAGAGAAATTCCTCCTACTCGATTGTATGCGGGGTTAACGGGGGAAAATAAATGAAAAAGATATCAAGTTACATATGGGAATACCGTCTCTCTTATCTGGGAGCCATACTGTCCCTGCTGATCGCGGTCACACTCGACATGCTTTCGCCGCGGCTGATGGCAAAGATGGTAGACGAGGTCATCGTGGGCGGCGACAGGGCCAAACTGCCTCTGATGCTTTTGGGCTTTCTGGGGATCGGTCTGGGAAGATGTATCTTCCAGTACGCCAAGGAGTATACCTTTGACAAGAACGGCGTCAAGATCTCGGGGGATATGAGGCGCGATCTGTTCCGTCACGTGCAGGGGCTGTCGGCGGATTTCTTTGACAGGACCAACACAGGTGAGCTGATGGCCCGCGTCAAGGAGGATGTGGACCGTATCTGGGATGCGCTGGGTTATGTTGGGATGCTGCTGATCGAGGTGATCTATCACACGGCCATCACGTTAGCCAGTATGTATCTGCTTAACTGGCGCATGGCGATCCTTCCTACGGCGGCCATGATTTTGTGCGGCTCCTTCGCCGTCATCATGGAGCGGAAGCTGGGACAGGTCTACGAGGACATCAGCGAGGAGAACGCGGCCTTAAATACGGTGGCGGAGGAAAATTTGGCAGGCGTGCGCACGGTGAAGGCATTTGCCAGAGAGAAGTTTGAGATCGGCAAATTCCTCTCCCACAATAAGCGCTATTATGAACTGAATATGCAGCAGTCCAAAGTTTTTGTCAGATACTATCCCTGCTTCACGGTCGTGACCAGGGTACTGCCGCTATTGACTATACTGGTCGGTGGGAAACTTGTCATTGATGGCGGGATGACACTTGGGCAGTTGACGGCCTTTGTGGAGTATTCCGGCAGCATTGTGTGGCCTATGGAGATGCTGGGCTGGCTGACCAACAGCTTCTCGGCAGCGGTGGCATCCAACAAAAAGATCAAAAAACTGTATGCGGAAAAACCCACCGTCACAGAGGTGACCGAACTGGTCAAATTGGAAAAAGTGAGAGGAAAAATCTGCTTTGCCAACGTTTCCTTTCACAAGGCGGATCAATATGAGATCCTCCACGACATTTCCTTTACGGTGGAGGAGGGAAAGACTCTGGGCATCATGGGAGCGACCGGCGCGGGCAAGACATCCATCGTCCAGCTCCTGCAGCGGATGTATGATGCCACGGACGGCGCGATTTACCTGGATGATGTGGATATCAGGAAGCTTTCTCTGGAACAGCTGCGCACGAGTATCAGTTATGTGATGCAGGACGTCTTTCTATTTTCTGATACCATTCAGGAGAATATCAAGCTGGGGAAGAAGGCGTACATCGATTTTAAGACGGTCAGGCGTGCCTCCACGCAGGCGCAGGCGAGTGAATTTATCGAGCGCATGGAGGAGCGTTATGATACGGTCATCGGCGAGCGGGGCGTAGGGCTTTCCGGCGGACAGAAACAGCGGATCAGCATAGCCAGGGCGCTTGCCAAGAAAGATCCGATCCTGGTGATGGACGACTCCACCTCGGCGCTTGATATGGAGACGGAACATCTGATCCAGCAGACCTTAAAGACGCTTGACCATACGACCAAGATCATCATTGCGCACAGGATCAGCGCGGTGCGAAATGCAGACGAGATCATAGTGCTTGCGGACGGTGCCATCGCGGAGCGGGGCACGCATGAGACGCTGTTGGCACAAAAGGGGCTTTATTACGAGACGTATCTGTCTCAATATGGAGAACTTTCAGCGGCAATGACGGATGCAGACGGTGGAATGAATGCGGCAGAAGCGTTTGCTGATCAGCGATCGAACGGGGAAAGACAGACAGGAGGTGAGAACAATGTCCTTCAATTCGTATAAAGACGACGAGGTCAGCACTGAGAGGAGCAAAACGCAGACCTTAAAACGCCTTTTTTCCTATTTACTTGCCTACAAGTGGCAGATCATTCTGGTGCTCCTCATCATGGGCTACGGCGTGGCGGTGAGTCTGGTCAATCCGCTGATCATGGAGTCGGCAACGGATGACTACATCAGTCAAGGAGATTGGCAGGGCCTCTTGCGCCTGCTCCTGTTCGCGCTGGCTATCAACCTCTTTCTGGTGGTCACGGTAAAACTGCGGATGTACATCATGGCGAAGGTCTGCAACAATATTTTACTCACGATCAGGCAGGAACTATACACGCATATCCAAAAGCTGGATTTTGCCTTTTTTGACAGCAGACCCACGGGAAAGATCCTTTCGCGTATTATTGGAGACATCAATTCCCTAAAGGATGTGCTCTCCAATTTTGTGACCACGCTGATTCCGGATATGCTGACGGTCTTTGCAGTGGTGGCCATCATGGTCGCAAAGAATCCAAAACTTGCGCTGGCTTCTCTGATGACGATCCCCTTTATGACGGCGGGCATCCTGTTCATTCAGATCAAGGCACATCCGCGCTGGCAGCTTTTTCGCAAGAAGTCGGCGAACCTCAATGCCTTTATCCATGAGGATATGGCGGGGATACGCATTATTCAGAGCTTCCACGCGCAGGAGGAGACAGAAAACACCTTTGACGAGCTGTTAGCGGAGCATCGGGAGAGTTTTTACGGGGCGGTGCGCATGAGCGATGCCTTCGGATCGGTGATCGACCTTTCCTGGGGAGTCGGCTGTATCCTTCTGTACTTTACGGGCATCGTGGTGCTGGGCGTGGAACATGTGAGTGTGGGCACTTTTATTGCGTTTGGAACCTACCTGAATATGTTCTGGCAGCCCATTCATAATTTAAGTAACTTCTATAACCAGCTGGTGACCAACATTGCGGGCGCGGAGCGCATATTTGAGATTTTGGATACGCCGCCTGCGATCGCGGACGCGGATGGCGTAAAAGAGATGCCGCCGATCCGCGGGGAGGTGACTTTTGACAACGTGACCTTTTCCTACGATGATAAGGTCAAAGTGCTGGACGATGTGAGTTTTCGCATAAAAGAAGGGGAGACCATCGCGCTGGTGGGACCCACGGGCGCAGGCAAGTCCACCATCGTCAACCTCATCAGCCGCTTCTACGACGTGCAGGAGGGCGTGGTGGCAGTAGACGGTCACGATGTCAAGAAAGTGTCGATCGAGAGCCTGCGCAGGCAGATGGGGATCATGACACAGGATAACTTCCTGTTTTCAGGTACCATTCGTGAAAACATTCGCTACGGGAAGCTCAACGCGACGGAGGAGGAGATCGTGGCAGCGGCCAAAGCCGTCAATGCCCACGATTTTATCATGAAACTGGAAAAGGGGTATGATACGGAGCTGACGGAGCGCGGCGGCGGTCTCTCCATCGGACAGAGACAGCTTTTGGCCTTTGCCAGGACCATGGTATCCGATCCGAAAATATTGATTTTGGATGAGGCCACCTCCAGCATTGATACCAAGACGGAGCTTTTGGTGCAGGAGGGGATCGAGCATCTGCTGGCGGGCAGGACATCCTTTGTCATTGCGCACAGACTCTCTACCATCCAGAAGGCGGATCGTATCTTCGTGGTGGACGACGGCAGGATCATCGAGGAGGGGAACGCGGAGGAGCTGATGGCGAAGAAAGGCGTTTACTATCGGCTTTATATGGCGCAGTTTCATGCTTCCTAATAAGGAAGATTCTTGCACGTGACAGGGAAAAGGCACAAAATTGGAGAGAATGTTTCTGATAAAGTAAATTATAATGGAAAGCGCATTGACATTGCCCTAAATTGCTTTATAATTTAAGTTGATTACTTAAAATTAACCTGTTTCATAGAAACATGTTTTCATGGCAGGAAGGCGAAAAGAGGGATCAGCATGGCAAAAGCGGTCAGAATGGCGGATATTGCAAAGGTTATGGGTGTGAGCACGGTGACGGTGTCAAAGGCGCTCTCGGATCAAAAGGGCGTCAGCGAGGAACTGCGCGTAAAGATCAAGCAGAAAGCGGAGGAGCTTGGCTATCAGTCCGTGTCCCTGCGCTATAAGGAGCGGGCGCAGAATGCAAGCTACACCTTCGGCGTGATCGTGTCGGACCGCTTCCTGGCCAAGTACGAGTCCTTCTACTGGAATCTGTATCAGGAGGTGGCGACTGCCGCAGTGCAAAAAGGCTGCTTTACCATGCTGGAGGTCTTGCAGGCGGAGGATGAGGAACGGCTGGTGATGCCAAAGCTTCTGGGAGAAAAAAAGGCGGAAGGGCTCATCATCATCGGCAGACTGCAGCGTCCTTATCTGGATCTGCTGATCGATCAGCTTGACATTCCCTTTATTCTCCTTGATTTTGCGGATCAGAACAGGGATTATGACGCAGTTATCTCCAACAGTTATTTCGGGATGTATCGGATGACAAATTATCTGTTTGAGATGGGGCATACAAAGATCGCTTTTGTCGGCAATATCCACTACACGGATTCCATTACGGACCGCTATTTCGGTTATGTGAAATCCTTAAGCGAGCATGGCGAGGAAGTGCGCAGGGATTGGCTGCTGTACGACAGGAATCCGAAGACGGGGAGGTCTGATAAGAATTTTGAATTCGAACTGCCAAAGGAGATGCCGACTGCCTTTGTCTGCAATAATGACGTGGCGGCAACCATGCTCGTCAACAAATTGGAAGAGGCGGGCTATCACGTGCCGCAGGATGTTTCCGTGGTGGGATACGATAACTACCAGCCGCCGGGGCTGTGCGACGTACGCATCACCACCTACGAGGTGGACATGCCGGAGATGGCAAAGCAGGCGGTGAAGACCCTGATCCGCAAGGCGTCGGGGGAGCATTACAAACAGGGCGTTACCATTGTGGATGGCAGGATTGTCTACAAAGACAGCGTGAGAAGAAGTTCTAAAGACGTCCCATCATAGGATGGGACGCCAAGAACTTCTAAGAGTTGCTTTGCAACTCCATCTCACGCAGGAGAATGCCTGAAACACGGCATTCTCCGCATGAATTTTTCGCAAAGTGGTTACAGAGAGGCGCATCAGTTTTGATGCGCCTCTCTGTATGCCTGCGGCGTGGTGCCGTATTCCTTTTTAAATAGGTTGATGAAATGATTGGTGCTCTCGTAGCCGACAGCCAGTGCGATCTCATGGATCTTTTTGTCGGTGGAGAAAAGGAGATTGACTGCAGCCTCCAGTCTTTTTTTATTCAGGTATCTTAAAGGCGGCACACCGAAAGCAGTTGAAAAACTGCGGCAAATATGATACTTGCTGATATGATAGCGCGCTTCCAGGTCACTTAACAGCAGCGGCTCCTTATAAAAGTGATCCAGATAGTGCCGAAGTTCCAGAAGGTAGGGTGCGCAGTCTTCTTTCACATCTTCTGCGGGAAGGAGGTCTGAAAACAGCTCCGTCATTATGGCGGTGATCAGACCTGCGTCCCGCAGTTTATTTCTTAAATTTTTGTCTGTGTTTCCGCTGAGGAGCTGACGGATGTTGCGCAGGAGCGTGCCATGCGGGTCTGGCTGCGTCAGCAGGAAAGTCTCAAAGGGAGTCAGGGATTCGCAAACGGGAAAAAGCCCCCCCCGTAACGAAAAAACGATATAGTGCCAGGGAAGCTGTTCTGCTTTCAGGGAAAAGGGAGCTTTACTGCAATCCAGATAGAGCAGACTGCCTGCCTGCAGCGCATGGTTGGCACCGCGCATCAAAAGACTGCCGCTACCTTCTTTTGTATAGAGGAGCATACGGCAGTCCAGAGCCTGAAAAGAAAGGGTCAGCGAGGAGGCGATCTCGAGACTGCCGCCGCTCAATACGGTGGGCAGCTGCTCGGCAGCTGCTTCGCAAAGCTCGTAAAAGACACCGGCAAAGTAGGTGTTTTCGGGGAGCGTTTCCGGCGGTATAGCTGACTCCAGAGTCAGCGCTTTTTGATAAGCGAGGTCAAAAGACATAAGTGCGCCCTTTCTAAGCTGCTTAAATATTAGCTAAATACTTACCCATACATTTAGTTTAATATAAGGAAAATGAATTAATCTATTGCCATAACGCACAAAATTAAATAAGCTAAATTGTATAAAATATGGAAAAAAGTAAATAAAGCAACAATGATATACAAAACGCAAAGAAGGGTGATGATTAAAAAATTAAGTTGACTATACTAAGATTAAGGCTAATAAATTAACTTGATTTTTAGGTAAAATTATTAGCAAAACATACATCATCAAAGGAGGATACTTATTATGAAACTGAAAAAGGTTTTAGCGGTAACTTTGACAGCGGCAATGACCTTATCGCTGGCAGCCTGCGGCGGTGACAGTGCAGAAACCACACCTGCTGCACCTGCAGCGGAAGCGGATGAGACGCCCGTAGCAGATGACACGGCAGACAGCGCGGCGGATGACAGCGCAGAGGAAGAGGCTCCCGCAGCGGCAGAAAGTGTTACCTATGCATCCATCAATCTTGGTCAGGACTATAAGGACCTGACGACCACGATCAAGTTCATCCATCACAAGACCGACCGTGAAGAGGACGGCCTGATGGCGGATCTGGTTTCCAGATTTAATGAAGTATATCCCAACATCACGGTTGAGACCGAGGGTATTACCGATTATCAGGAAGATTCCCTGCTTCGCCTTTCTTCTGGAGACTGGGGCGACGTGATGTTCATCCCTGCAGTGGATGCGGCTGAGCTTCCTACATACTTTGTTCCTTACGGCAGCGTGGCTGAGATGAGCGAGCTTGTAAACTTTGCGGATCAGTGGAAGAACGGCGATCTGTGCTACGGTATCGGCTACATGGGTAATGCGCAGGGTGTTCTTTATAATAAGAAGGTATTTGCTGACGCAGGTGTGACTACACTTCCCAAGACACCTGATGAGTTCATTGCGGCTCTGCAGGCGATCAAGGACAATACCGACGCGATTCCGCTTTACACCAACTATGCGGCAGGCTGGACGATGGGCGGTCAGTGGGATGCTTATCTCGGTGCAATCACTACTGGCGACGAGACTTGGTTAAACCAGAAATTTGTGCACACTGCGGAGCCTTTCAAGGATAGCGGCGATGGCACGGGCGCATACGCTCTGTACAAGATTCTGTTTGACGCTGTGGAAAAGGGCTTGATTGAGGATGACTACACCACTACCGACTGGGAGGGATGTAAGCCCATGATCAACAACGGCGAGATCGGCACCATGGTGCTCGGCTCCTGGGCGATCGCACAGATGAAGGCGGCGGGCAGCAACCCGGACGATATCGGTTACATGCCTTTCCCAATCACTGTAAACGGTAAGCAGTATGCAACGGCAGGTCCTGACTACTGCTACGGCATCAATGCAAACGCTTCTGACGATAACAAGACGGCGGCAATGGTATTCGTTAAGTGGATGGTTGAGGATTCCGGCTGGTGCGATTTAGAAGGCGGCTACCCGATTTCCAAGAACGCTCCCACATCCTTCGTATTTGACGGTGTAAACATCGTGAACAACGTAACTGCTCTTGCGGGCGAGGAGGACTTCATGAACGAGATGAACTCTGAGTCCGAGCTTTCCTTCAACGCAGGCGGCGATGCAAAGGTACAGAGAATCGTTGAGGCGGCTGCTACAGGCTCTGAGTCCTTCGATGATATCATGGCTGACTGGACGCAGGCGTGGAATCTGGCACAGGAGGCGTGCAGCATCGAGGTTACTTACTAAGAAAGCGATTAGGAAATTTTTAATCAAAAATGATAAGTTTTAAATGGTAAACAGGAGGGCTGGCACAGGAAAAACAAACAAGTGGCAGCCCTCAATTATCAGGAGGGTAGCATATGGCGGCACGGGTAAATACGGCGGGAGACAATAAGGGATTCCTGAAGTGGGCAAGAAGCAGAAAGGGTCAGCAGGTCATCATCATTGTAGCGTTTATGATCATTCCGTTGGCTCTGTTATTTACATTTACTTATCTTCCGTTCGGGGAGATGGTCGGTTTCAGTTTTTATAAGATGAAATATTTGGGCAAGAGAACCTTTGTGGGCTGGAAGAATTACGCCAGTGTGTTCAGCAGAAAAGACTGTTTCGGTGCGCTCAAGCTGAGCCTGTATTACATGGGCGGTTCCGTGGTGCAGCTTGCACTGGCGCTGTATCTCGCTACGGTCTTAAGTTTCAAGGTAAAGGGAGGCAATCTTTTTAAGGGATTTATGTTTTTCCCTTATCTGATCAACGGTATTGCCATTGGTTTTATATTCAAGTTTTTCTACACCAGGGGCTTTGTGTTTGATACGGTGCTCCAGTGGTGCGGTTTTCAATTAGACAATCTTCCCTATTGGTTAAAAGATCAGAGGATTAACAATATATCCCTCGTGGGTACGTCTGTGTGGCGGTATTTCGGGCAGAACATGGTGCTCTTTATCGGCGCGATCATGTCGGTGGATTCCGAACTTTACGAGGCGGCGATGCTTGACGGTGCCAACCGTTTACAGCAGTTTCGGTACATCATCCTGCCGAGCATCAAGACGATCGTGACGCTGAATGTGATCCTGTCGATCACAGGTTCCTTGAGCGCATTCGAACCGCCTTATGTTATCACCAGCGGCGCGAACGGAACGGGTACTTACTTCGTGGTCATGAACGAGATCGCTCACACCCAGCAGAAGGTCGGACTGGCATCGGCCATGGCGGTGGTGCTGCTTTTGATCATTTTTGCGGCGACGATTTTACAGAAGCTTTTCTTTAAGTACGTGTTCAGAAACGCGGAGGATGAGGATTTCGGCGCGGCGAAAAAGCGTGAAAAACAGCTTGCGAAATACGCGGCTAGAAAGGCGGGCAGATAAATGACGGTATTACAGAAAATCGGACATTATTTGGTGAGTGTTTTAAAGTATTTATCGCTGGTGTTTTTCTCCTTTGTGGCAGTGCTGCCCGTGGTTTCCTGTGTGATCACGGCGTTTAAGACAGAGGAGGAATACCAAAATACGAATGTGATGACATTGCCTGAAAGCTGGCTGAATTTTAACAACTTTCTGCAGTCCTTTGACAGGGCGAACATGGGTAAGGCGTTTGTCAATTCCCTGATCATTCTTGTGGCAGTGCTGACCGTATCGGTGCTGGTGGGAACCTCTCTCGCCTATGTGCTGAACCGTTTTAAGTTCCCGGGTAACGGGCTGATCCGGAACCTGTTCCTCTTTGCCACACTGCTTCCCGGTGTTGCCATGCAGGTTGCGGTGTACGGGATTATGGACTCTTTGAACTTTATTAATACCCTGTACGGCTATATCATTATGATGTGCGGCACGGATGTGATTGCGATTTATATTTACATCCAGTTTTTTGAGAATATCAGTGTGTCGTTAGACGAGTCGGCGATCATTGACGGGGCGTCTTACTTTACGATTTATCATAAGATCCTTCTGCCTCTGCTGAAACCGGCGATTGTGACATCGTGTATTCTGAAGGGCGTGGGTACTTACAATGAGTATTACTGCGCGAACCTGTACTTACAGAATAAGAAGCAGCTGCCCACCGTGGCGACCAGCCTTTACACCTTTGTCGGTCCGCTGGGAAGTAAATATAACCTGATCTGTGCGGGCGTGATCATCTCCCTTCTGCCGGCGCTGATCGTGTTCATTCTCTTCCAGAAGCAGATTTACAACGGCATGACAGCCGGGTCTGTCAAAGGCTGAAGTAAATTCCTGCGTAATTAACTTCACGAGCGCTGCTTCGCAGGCTCGGCATTTCGCGGAGAACTTCTAAGTTTCACCTAAGAGAATGCCTAGAAAGCGGCATTCTCTGCATGGGTAACTTATGAGTATGGTAAAAGTATACAAAAAATAATTTTTAATTAAGTAAAGATGCTGTTTTTGTAAAAGGTGGTTGACATTAAGAAAATTTACTTTATAATTTAATTAACAGTTAAGTTATTTCGCTCGTTTTAAGCTAAATATTAAGCTGGAACGGGCGAAATTATTACAGAAATGGAAGCAAAGAACGCTTCGGAATGAGGAGAGAGATCATGATGGTGGAAGAGGTCAGACAGCACCTGACAGACTGCATCATCCCGTTTTGGAAGAAGCTGCGGGATGATAAAAACGGCGGTTATTTCGGCTACATGGATCACGATTTAAGGGTCGATGAAAAGGCGGTGAAGGGCTGCATCTTAAACAGCCGCATTACCTGGTTTTTTGCAAACGCTTATTTGACGTTGCAGGACGAGTCGCTGCTTGCCGAGGCAAAGCACGGCTACGAATTTATGCAAAAGTATTGTGTGGATCACGAGAAGGGCGGCGTTTACTGGTCGGTGAAATATGACGGTACGCCGGAGGATACCACCAAGCACACTTATAATCAGGCGTTTTCCATCTATGCCTTATCTTCTTATTATGATGCGTCGAAGGATGAGAGCGCCTTACAGCTGGCGCTGGAGCTCTTTCACATCATTGAGGAGCGCTGCATGGATGAGATCGGCTATAAGGAAGCGTTTGACAGAGACTTTCAGGAGATCGAGAACGATAAGCTTTCCGAAAACGGCGTGATTGCAGACAAGACCATGAATACCCTGCTTCATGTATTTGAAGCTTATACGGAACTGTATCGCGTGAGCGGTGATGCTGCCGTGAAACAGAGGCTGTTCTGGATCCTGGATACCATCGCGGATAAGATTTATAATCCTGCTCTGCACAGACAGGAAGTATTTTTTGACAGAGAAATGAATCCCATCATTGACCTGCATTCCTACGGTCACGATATCGAGACGGCATGGCTGATCAGACGTGGGACCGATGTTTTGGGAGATAAAGCATACGAGGAAAAGATGCTGCCGATTATTCTTGACTTAACCGGTCAAGTCTATAAGGTAGCCTTTGATGGCCGCTCACTCGCCAATGAGTGCGAAAAGGGCGTGGTGGACGAAAACCGTATCTGGTGGGTACAGGCGGAGACGGTGGTGGGTTTCTTGAACGGGTATCAGCTTGCGCCGGAACATAAAGAGTATCTGGAGGCGGCCAGGGCTGAGTGGGCGTTTATCAACGAGTATGTGATCGATAAAAGGCCCGGTTCCGAGTGGTTCTGGGATGTGAATAAAGAAGGAAAAGCGGTGAGCGGCGAGCCGATCGTGGAGCCGTGGAAGTGCCCGTACCATAATGGGAGAATGTGTCTGGAGGTCATTCGCAGAGGAATAAACTAGGTGAGTCTATGAAGCTGAGTAAGGCGGACGCGTGAGTGGGCATGACTGGCTGCGTCACCGCGCTTTCGCTCCGCAAAAAAAGGGAAAAGAAAAGGAAGGAGAAAAAGGAAATGCTGCACGAACGGTATTATGTGGAATTAGAGAAGTATAATAAGCTGATTGAGAGAAAAAATGTCAAGTTCGACGATTATAATGGAATTTATGACCGCTATCAGTACCCTGTTTTGACGCGCGAGCACATCCCGCTGACCTGGCGGTATGACTTGAACCCGGAGACGAATCCTTATTTTATGGAGCGGCTGGGCGTCAACGCGGTGATGAACTCGGGTGCCATCGAATTGAATGGAAAATACTATCTGGTGGCGAGGATCGAGGGCAACGACAGAAAATCGTTCTTTGGCGTGGCGGAGAGCGATAACGGGATCGACGGTTTCAAATTCTGGGATTACCCGATCTTACTGCCGGATACCTGTCCGGAGGAGACGAATGTCTACGATATGCGGCTGACCAAGCATGAGGACGGCTACATTTACGGCGTGTTCTGCTCCGAGAGCAAGGATACCACGGTCAATGACCTGTCTGCGGCGGTGGCGGCGGCAGGCATCGTGCGCACGAAGGACTTAAAGAATTGGGAGAGACTGCCCAATCTGGTGACGAAGCGCTCCCCTCAGCAGAGGAATGTAGTGCTGCATCCGGAGTTTGTGGATGGCAAGTATGCTTTTTATACCAGACCGATGGATGATTTCATCGAGACCGGGTCGGGCGGCGGTATCGGCTTTGGCCTTTGCGACGACATCACTCATGCGGTGGTCGATGAGGAGAAGATGACCTCCATCCGCAGATACCACACCATCACTGAGGCGAAGAACGGCGCGGGCGCACCGCCCATCAAGACCGATAAGGGCTGGATTCACATTGCCCATGGCGTGAGAAATACGGCGGCAGGACTGCGTTACGTGATTTATGCGTTTGCCACAGACTTAAATGACCCGTCCAAGGTGATCGCGGAGCCTTCGGGGATGCTGATCGGGCCCAGGAATTGGGAGCGTGTGGGCGATGTGTCGAACGTGGTGTTCACAAACGGTGCCATCGCGAAGGATAACGGTGAAGTTTATATTTACTATGCGGCCAGCGACACCAGGATGCACGTGGCGGCAACGACGATCGACAAGCTGAAGGATTATGTCTTCAACACGCCGTTAGACCCTTACCGCTCTGTGGAGTGTGTGGCGCAAAGATGCGGCCTGATCGAAAAGAACTTAGAGTTTTTGAGCAAACAATAAGGAACGGACAAAATGCGCTTTATCATGATTCAAATAAGGAAATGAGAAAAGGAGAGAGCAGACATGAGTGAAGTAAAAATGATAAGCCCTGCGGTAAAGAACGTACCCTGGCAGGAGAAGCCCGCAAACCTGGTGGGTGCGCCGATTTGGCGTTACAAGGAGAATCCGATCATCGGCAGAAATCCCGTGGAGGGGGTTGCCAGGATCTTTAACAGTGCCGTAATGCCTTACGGCGACGAGTTCATCGGCGTATTCCGCGGCGAGCAGACAAACGGTATTCCATATATTTATCTTGGCCACAGCAAAGATGCGATTCGTTGGGAGTTTGAAAAGGAGAAGATTCCTTTTAAGGATGAGCAGGGCAATGACTTTATGCCTGTTTATGCTTACGATCCCCGCCTGGTAAAGGTGGAGGATACCTACTACATCATCTGGTGCCAGGACTTTTACGGCGCTTCCATCGGTATGGCAAAGACCACCGATTTTAAGACTTTTACAAGAATCGAGAACCCTTTCATTCCTTTTAACAGGAATGCGGTGCTTTTCCCCAGAAAGATAAACGGCAAGTATATGCTTCTTAGCCGTCCTTCGGATTCTGGGCATACGCCTTTTGGCGATATCTTCTTGAGCGAGAGTCCTGACATGGTGTACTGGGGAAAACACAGGCATGTCATGGGCAGGAGCAGTGAGTGGTGGGAGTCCGTCAAGATCGGCGGCGGCGCAGCGCCCATTGAGACCACGGAAGGGTGGCTTTTATTCTACCACGGCGTGTCGGGCACCTGCAACGGTTTCGTTTACTCCATCGGCGGTGCGATCCTCGATATCGACAATCCTTCCAAGGTGCTTTATCGCTGTGAGAACTTCCTGCTTACGCCCGAGGAGTGGTATGAGGAGAGAGGCTTTGTGCCTAACGTGTGCTTCCCCTGCGCGACCATCCACGATTCCGAGAGCGGCAAGATCGCGCTCTACTACGGCTGCGCGGACAGCTATGTGGGCCTGGCGTTCACGAAACTGGATGAAATCGTGGACTATATCAAGACACACAGCCATGTCACCGAGTCGGATACGGAGATCGGGATTCGGTAAGCAGAGTCAGAAGTGAGGACGTTGCATACTCTATAGCATAGGATTTTATCGAAAAACGGCTATGGAGGAGAATAGAGTATGGCGATCGGATATCTGACCATGCAGGCAAGAACGGCGCACGATGCGTTGCCCCTGCCCGGTGTGCGGGTGAGCGTCTTAGACGATGAGCAGAACCGCATTTATGAACTGGTGACTGACGAAAGCGGCGAGACAAAAAGGGTAGCCCTTGAGACCATGGACAAGAGTTATTCACAGAACGAGAATTTTACGGGAACCCCTTATATTACTTATAATGTGCTTGCACAGGCGGAAGGATTTGATTCGGTATCTGTCTCAGACATACCGATCTTCGACGGTGAGTCGGCGATCCTTCCGCTTGTTCTTGTGCCTATGCAAGGGCAGCAGAGGGAACAAACACAGACGCAGATTACGGTGGAAGCGCCCGCAGTCTCCATGGAGGGGGAGCGGGAGCCCGAAGGGTTTTCCCAGAGCAGCGAATTTCCACAGGTGCTCAGACAGGTTGCCGTTCCGAACCCGATCACGGTCCATCTGGGGACACCGGATTCCTACGCTTCCAACGTACAGGTATCGTTTCCTGATTATGTGAAGAATGTAGCCAGCAGTGAGATTTATCCGACATGGCCGGAAAACGCTTTGCGGGCCAATATTTACGCGATTATTACGTTTGCGCTAAACCGCGTCTATACGGAGTGGTATCGGGCGAAAGGCTATCCTTTTGACATCACAAACAGTACATCCTATGATCAGGCTTTCGTCTACGGCAGACCTACTTATGAATCCATAAACAGGATCGTGGATGAGATTTTCAACGAGTACGTCCGCAGACAGGGACAGGAAGCACCATACTTTACTTCTTTTTGCAACGGGACTACGACGACTTGCAGGGGAATGTCCCAGTGGGGGACAGTGACCCTGGCCAATCAAGGCTACTCGCCGCTGCGGATCCTGCGCTACTATTACCCCGATGACGTGGAGATCGTGGAGACGAATATCATCACCAATGAATTGTCCTCCTATCCGGGAACGCCGCTGCGAATCGGGAGCACGGGACTGGATGTGCAGACGATCCAGACCTGGCTGGGGCGGATCAGGCGCAATTATTCTGCCATACCGGCGATCACGGATGCGCCTGGGACCTTCGGGGACAGTACGCGGGCAGCAGTCAGGAAATTCCAGAGTATTTTCGGGCTTTCAGTGGACGGCGTTGTGGGAAAATCCACCTGGTTTAAGATTTCAAGCCTCTATACGGCAGTGACAAAGCTTGCGGAACTAAACAGCGAAGGGACGAATCTGGGGATCGGCACCGTACCGCCTGCCGCCGTTTTGCGCCAGGGGGCGAGAGGGCAGGATGTGATCACCCTGCAATATCTGCTGGATGTCATCTCGGAATATTATGCCGACATTCCGGAGGTGACGCAGGATGGAATTTTCGGTGGCGGAACAAAACAGGCAGTGACTGCCTTTCAGAGGCGAATGGGGCTGGTGGCTGACGGTATTGTCGGGCCTGCCACATGGAATGCGCTCTATAGGACCTATCAGGGGATCTTGCAGAATGTGTCTGTGCCAAACCCGGATCCAAATCCGGCCCCGAATCCTAACCCGACACCCGACACGGGCGGCAGTTCTTTTTCCTATACGGTGAAATCGGGGGATACACTGTGGCTTTTAGCCAACCGTTTCGGCACGTCGGTGGATGCCATCAAGCGCTTGAACGGCCTGACGAGTGACAATTTACAGATTGGGCAGATCTTGCAGATCCCTACAGAGCAGCCCACGGGATTCTTTAACTATACAGTGAAATCCGGGGATACGCTGTGGCTGTTGGCCAACCGTTTCGGTACGACGGTGGATGCCATCAAGCGGCTGAATGGACTTAGCAGCGACGATCTGCAGATCGGTCAGGTGCTGCGGATCCCCAACTGAGAAAGTATGTGACAGCAGATTGGGAAGTATTTCGCTGTCATTTGAATTGTGTGCGACTGTAAATTTTGCGCCGGCATCCCATTGCGGAGGTCGGCGTTTTCCTGTGCAGGGTTGCCTTTTGTTTATTTAGTGCTATAATGTACACGATGGCAATGAGCAGTGCACAGACAGAGGATAAGCGGAGCGGAGAGCTTGCTCACCGAAACGATTATCCGAATGGATGCATAGGGCGAAGCACGTGAGCGAGGAAGACCGAAGGTTTTTCGAGCATGCATTGCGGATAAAGTTACAACGGAGGGAACTTCTAGTGAAGATCATAATAGCGGGGGACGGCAAAGTAGGCTCTACGCTGACGAGACAGCTGGTCGCGGAGGGGTACGATATTACCCTGATCGATGCGAAGGCGGAAGTATTGGAACTGAGTGAGGAACGTTACGATATTATGGTGGTGCAGGGAAATTGCGCGTCCATGACGACGCTTTCGAGGGCAGGCGTGGAGGAGGCAGATCTGCTGATCGTGATGACGGGAGCGGATGAGGTGAATCTGCTCTGCTGCACGATTGCGCACGGTATGAATCCCAATCTTCATACGATAGCGAGAATACGCAATCCGGAATACAAGGATCAGATCTATCAGATGCGGCATCTGTTTGGATTGTCCATGGTGGTCAATCCAGAGAGTCAGGCAGCCATCGAGATGGAACGACTGATCAAGTATCCCGGGTTTCTTAAAAGAGATACCTTTGCCAAGGGCAAGGTGGAGATCGTGGAATTAAAGATCGGGGAGGGATCGAAGCTTTGTAATGTGGGACTGTATGATTTGACCAATATAGTCAAATGCAAAATTTTGGTTTGCGCCGTTTTGCGCGACAGCAAAGCGATCATTCCCGACGGTGATTTTGTGCTGCAGGCGGGTGACAGGATTTTTGTGACAGCCTCGACCAGAGAATTGACCGTATTTCTCAAAAATATGGGCATTATTACGCATAAGGCAAAACGGGTGATCTTATGCGGCGGCGGACGATTGAGCTATTATCTGGCCAAGCTTTTGAATCAGGACGGCATCATGGTGGAAATCATTGAACAGGATTACGACAGATGCCTTTCTCTGGCAAATCAGCTCCCCGATGTGACGATAGTATGCGGTGATGCCGGCAATGAGTTCCTTTTGGAGCGGGAGAGGATCGGAGAATGCGACGCACTTGTCACATTGACTGGAGTGGACGAGATGAACCTGTTTATTTCCCTGATTGGCAGTAATGCGGAGGTGCCTCAGATTATCACAAAGCTGGGCAGGCTGTCCAACAACCGCATGTTGGATAAATTGCCTGTGGGCAGTATCATCAGTCCGAAGGAGCTGTGCTGTAACGATATCGTGCGTTATGTGCGGGCGATCCGCAATCAGACGGGAGCGGCGCAGGCGGTCAATGTGATCGCGGACGGACAGGCAGAGGCAATCGAGTTCCTGGTGGATGACAGCACAAAGCACTGTGAGGAACCCCTGAAGCAATTAAAACTGAAGAAAAATATACGCGTGGCGGGCATTAACAGACACAACAGCTTTGAGATACCAAACGGCGACTCTTTCTATCGAAAGGGAGACGCTGTCATTATCGTGACAGGCGGTGACGAGGTCATATATCAGCTGAACGATATCTTTATGTCCTAGGGTGGATTATGTAAAAATCACACTGATGCGCTGATTTGCAGATATGTGCAAGAGCATCACATATTTGTTTCATGACAGACGCAAATTTGATATTTGCGTCGTCCCGTCGCATAAATGCTCCGAAATGAGGAATGTATGAATTATAGAATGATGGGAAAATTTATCAGCCGGATTCTGATGGTGGAGGCGATCTTTATGATTCCGGCGCTGCTGATCAGTGTTTTTCATGAGGAAACGGCGGCAGTTTTCGGATTCTTGACCAGTATAGTCATTACGGTGGCGACGTCTGCTTTGTTGTATTTGCTCTGCCGAAAAGCAAAAAAGGGTTTCTATGCAAGAGAGGGACTTGTCTGTGTCGGTGCGAGCTGGATCGTGATGAGTCTTTTAGGATGTCTGCCTTTCTATTTTTCGAAGGAGATCCCAAGCTTTGTAGACGCGCTCTTTGAGACGGTTTCCGGTTTCACTACGACGGGGGCCTCCATTCTGCCGGAGGTGGAGCCGTTGTCCATGGGAAACCTTTACTGGCGCAGTTTTACGCACTGGCTGGGCGGTATGGGTGTGCTGGTGTTTGTTTTGGCGATTGGCAGAGGACGGGAGAAAAGCGACGGTTATACCATGCACCTTCTGCGGGCGGAAAGCCCGGGGCCAAAGGTGGAAAAGCTGGTGCCAAGGATGAAGGATACCGCGAAAATCTTATATTTCATTTATGTGTTTTTGACGGTCTTAAATGTGATTTTTCTGCTGATTGGGGGGATGCCCCTGTTTGACGCGCTGTGTACGGCTTTCGGAACGGCGGGAACAGGTGGATTTGGCATTAAGAATGACAGTATTGCAGGATACAGTCCCTATCTGCAGAATGTGTGTACGGTGTTTATGCTGCTGTTTGGAGTCAATTTCAGCTGCTATTATCTGTTGGCGATCCGTCAGGTGAAGAATGTCTTCAAAGATGAGGAGCTTCGGTTTTATCTGGGGACGGTGCTTGTCAGCGTGCTGCTGATTGCATGGAATGTGCGGGGGCTTTACGGGACCGTTGAAGAGACGGTACGCCATGCGGCTTTTCAGGTAGCGAGTATTATGACGACCACTGGTTTTGCGACTGCGGATTTTGATTTGTGGCCAAGCTTTTCCAGAGCGATCCTTTTGGGACTGATGATCGTAGGCGCCTGTGCGGGAAGTACCGGCGGCGGCTTTAAGTGCGGAAGGACGCTTCTTTTGATCAAGAGCCTGCGCCGCAACGTGCGGCAGATTCTCCACCCGCAGAAGGTACAGGTGGTGCGCGTAAACGGGCAGATGGTGACGGAAAAGGTGCTGGACAATACGAACGCATATCTGGCGGCTTATGCCTTTATTATTGTATTCAGTTTCATTGTGATTTCCATAGATGGATTTTCGCCGATGACGAATTTTTCAGCCGTGCTGGCGTGCTTTAATAATATCGGTCCGGGCTTGGAGAGTGTGGGACCGACTTGCAACTTTGCTGATTATGGACTGCTGTCTAAGTCACTCCTCATTGTGGACATGCTGGCAGGACGTTTGGAGATCTTCCCGATCCTGATCCTATTCTCAAGAAGTACATGGAGCGGAAAATAGGGAATTTCCGATTGTGTGTTGAGGGTTGCTTTCAGATATGGTAAGATAAATACAGGGATATTCAGAGTATTCAAGGTATGCTGCGGAAACCGGCAGCATTTTCACAAAAGGAGGGGCACATGGAAACAGCAAAGGCAGTGAGCAATCAGGAAGAAAACGTTATTGAGACCAACACGGAAGTGATTTTGCAGTATCGGAATTATGAGGTCAATATGGATGATGTGACTAAACGGGTCAAAGCACATTATATTGCCAAAGGATATCAGGCAGATTCCATCGAAAATATGCAGATTTATGTCAAGCCTGAAGATTTCACGGCTTACTATGTCATTAACGACGGCGTGGTGGGGAAGGTAAATCTGTTCTAAACTTTCGTGCAGCCATTTAAAAAAAGGGAAGCAGCTCTACCAGAAACGCAACAGCGCAACAGAGCACGGCCACTTGAAAGAGGCTGTGCCCTTTCCATGCGAGGATGATGCCTGCGATTAAGGCGCTAAGTCCCGCCACCGGCTCCTGTGTGGCTTCCATGATGGCAGGGAAAGTCATGACTGCCAGCGTCGCGTAGGGCACGTAAAATAGGAAAGAACGCAGATATTTGTTGGTGATCTCCCGACGGATCAGCGCCAGGGGCGCCATGCGAATCAGGTAGGAGACTGCAGCCATCACCAGAAGATAGATCCAGATATTATGTTCCATTTCTATGACACCTCCGTTTTTCTCTTTTTTCTCAGGATATGAAAGTGTAGACGATATTTTTCTGTCAGTTGACGGATCCTTCGGAATTGACTGTATCGGTCGGGAACAGGATCGCCGCCAGCAGAGCCAGCGCGACTGTGAGCGCGATGGTCTTGATTCCAGTGGAAAGGCCCGCAAACAGGGGCAGACGGTTTACAAGGTAGCTGGCTGCAAAACCAATGGCTACAACGCCTGCGATCACCCGATTCTTACGGGCGGGCGGAATGATAATGGCCAGAAACATACCGTAAAGTCCCACACTCAAGGCACTGACCACTCTGGTCGGTAATATATTTCCCATGATGACACCCAAAAAAGTACCGAAAGCCCAGCCGGGGATCGCCACCACGATGGCACCGTAGGCATACCAGGGATTCAAGTATCCGGGCTGCGCAATACATATGCCGAAGATCTCGTCCGTCACATCGTAGGCGATGAGCATACGGTGGCGCAGGGGCGTATCCGGCTTCAGTTTTTGACTGAGGGAGCAGGACATCAACAGATAACGAGCATTGACTACTAGAGTCATTATAGCGGTCTCCAGATAGGTGCTGCCGGCGGCAATCAGCGCAAAGCCGGCGTATTCACCGGCGGAAGCATTGTTCAGCGCGCTGGCGATCAGGGCCTGGATCGCGGAGAGTCCCGCTTTTTTTGCGGCAATGCCGAGCGTGAAGGCTACGGCGAAATAGCCGAGCGCGATTGGACTGCCGTCCCGCACCCCGTGCTGAAAGCAGATTTTGTTTTCTGTGGTCATGGTGGGGCAAACTCCTTTGTATTACCTATCATTAGGAAAGCGGTGATCGAGTCAGCGCTTCCTTCAGAAAAGCAAGATTAAGTATACCACCGCCGCGCGGGGAACGCAATCTGAGAATGCAAAGTTGGAGAACGTCTTATGGAATTTGAAAAAAAATAAAAATAGTTGTTGACAAACAATATTATATGTCATATAGTATGCGTAGAAACAATATTATACAGCATATAATATTGCATGGATAAACAATATTATAAATGAAAAAGAAATATTCATTAAAGCATAGGAAGGAGCAACCCTAAAAAGGGGACTGTATGAAGTATGTAAAACGGAAGAAAGGAGTCATCTATATGGTTTTTAACACAGGTGCGGCGCTGCTGGACGCGATCGTGCTGGCAGTGGTTTCCCATGAGCAGGAAGGGACCTACGGCTACAAGATCACCCAAGAAGTGCGGCTGGTCATCGAAATTTCAGAGTCCACCCTGTACCCGGTGCTCAGAAGGCTGCAAAAAGACGAATGCCTGGAAATCTACGATATGGAATGCGCGGGGCGCAACAGGCGTTACTACAGGATCACCGAGAAAGGGCGGGCACAGCTCAATCTTTATATCAGTGAATGGCATCGCTATGCGGCCAAGCTGAACAGTATTTTTGAGGGAGACATAAGGAGGGAAGAAAAGATTTAAAAATAAGTCTGATGACCTTATTTTTCAATTGGAAATTTGTGCAGAAGCGTCACAAATTTCCTTGATCGCAGAACCAAATTTGAGATTTGGTTCGCGTTCCTCAGCATAAACGCTTCGGAATGGAGGAAAAAATGGATAGAGCAGAGTTTATGAGGAGGCTCTCGGATCTTTTGCAGGATGTACCGCCTGCGGAACGGGAGGAAGCAATACAGTACTATAACGATTATATCGACGATGCGGGCGAAGGAAATGAAGCAGGTATCATCGCCTCTCTGGGAAGCCCTGAGGAATTGGCAAAGTCCATCAAAGCAGGGCTTGCGGACGGCGGAAATGCGGGAGAGTTTACGGAGTCCGGGTTCCACGGGTATGAACAGCAGAGCAAGTATCAAGTTATGTCAACCAATCATAAACAGGACGACAGTCAGGACAGTACACAGGACTACGCGCAGAGAAATGCACAGGGTGCTGCCGCTCAAAGTAGCTTCGGTGCAGACCTGAACGGACAGCAGAGCGGTGCATATGGACAGCAAAACGGCGCAGGCGGCACATATGGCGCTTACGGATCGCAATCGAACGCGGGACAGAGCGCAAAGCCCGGGAGTTCCATGTCAGGTGGGCAGATCGCCCTGATTGCGATCCTGGCAGTTTTGACCTCTCCTATCTGGATTGGACTTCTGGGCGGACTGTTCGGGTGTATGCTGGGATTGTTGGGAGTGCTGCTATGCCTCTTTATTGCCTTTCTGGTGGTGGGCGTAGTGTTTTTGGCAGTGGGGGTCGGACTCGTCTGGTGCGGTATCGTTGGCATCTTTGGCGCGCCGCTTGCGGGATTTGCGCTGGTGGGCGTCGGACTGATCCTGATGGCTTTGGGTCTGGTCTTTACCTGCCTGATGGTGTGGACGGTAGGCAGTGCGATCCCTGCTTTGATCAGGGGATGCGTGAGTTTGTGCAACAGAATTTTTCATAGAGGAGGAGTGAAAGCATGAATAAGTTTATGAGAGGATGTTTACTGACAGCGCTTACGATGCTGATCGTTGGCTGTGTGATTTCTTTCGTCTGCTGGATGTTTGGAGGATTCAGACAGATCGACACGCTAAACAGTCTGGCCAGTATCCCGTTTTTCCATTATGAAGGGCACGGTCTGAATTGGTCGTTTGGTTTTCAGGATGACAGTGAGTTTGGAAAAGATTGGGAGAAGGAGCGGTATCTGCGGATCAAGGATGGAGAAACGGCAAGCGTTCTGGCTTCTTACGTTAAGGAGCTTGATATCGAATTGGGCGCCTGTACCCTGTATCTGCAGGAATCCGCGGACAATCAGATTTATATCTATGTGGACGGGAACAGACTGAAGCATTACTATCTGGTGGACGGTTCGACCCTGCATATCAAAAATGCAGGACGGACGAAAATAACGGGAAAAAGTGATATCGTGTGTCTGCAGCTTCCGAAGGATTTCATGTTCGACGAGGCGGATGTGGCCCTCGGCGCGGGTTTGATGGACGGCGGCGCACTTCGGGCAGGAGACTTAAGTATGGAAGTGGGCGCGGGCACTTGCAGTCTGGATGAGATTTCCGGCAACGAAGTCAGCTTGGATGTGGGAGCAGGAAGCATTCAGACGAAAATGCTGGATGCCGCGCAGCTCAAGCTCAATGTGGGTGCGGGAGAGTTTAAGTTAAAGGGCGTTTCCGTCACGCGGGAACTCGACCTGGTACTGGGCATGGGCAACGCGGAGATCGACGGGGCGGTCACGGGAAGTATGAACGTGGACTGCGGCATGGGCAATGTGACCATGCATCTTGCAGGCAGTGAGGATGACCATGCTTACGAGGTAGACTGCGGCATGGGCAGCGTGGAGATCGGCGGCCGAAGCTATGGCGGCCTTGCCACGGAGCAGAAATGGAACAGTGGACAGGAGAGTGTTTTTGAGATAGAATGCAATATGGGAAATGTGAAACTGTCCTTTGATAAGTAAAAAGTAAACTCCCTTTTCGGAAAAGTGTTTTTTCGGAAATTATGGAGGAAAAATAAGTATGAAAATAGTAATAAAGACGGATGGCGTCTGGTACCATGGTTCTAATGTGCTTTTTTCAGAGCTGAGAACCAACAGTACAATTACACAGTGGAAAGAGCTTGCGGAGGCGTTTTCACACCAACCAGCCGTTCTGGCATATGATGATGACGGAGTAATCAGCCATAATGGAGTGGAAAAAGGGTATTTGTATATCATTGACGAACCTGTTGACGTTCAGAATGATATATATCAGCATCCGAGAACGACAATGGATGAAAACGCCGAATTTTTGACAAAACGTCCATTAAAGGTAAGAATGATTTCCGAATTATAATTACAGTTTTAAGGCTGATCAGCAGGGAACATCTTTCCGAAAAGGGAGAAAGTAAACTGCGAAACTCTTTTATCGTTATTGAATAACCAACACAGACGCGCTTTCGCTCCGTCGAACATAATGGTACTAGGCTCGAAAGAACCTCGCCAAGTGCCAATGTTCTCCAAGGCTCTGCTTTTGGTTATTCAATTTGCACAATGAAGAAATGTTGAGAGGAGTTTCGCAATTGCCAAGAATAGGAGGAAAATGATTATGGATAACGGAATGAAAAGATTGATGCGCTCACGCGCTAACAAAATGATTTGCGGCGTTTGCGGCGGAATCGGGGAATATCTGAATATTGACCCTACGCTGGTGCGTCTGATTTGGGCATTGTGCTCGGCGGCCAGCGTAGGCATGGGATTGATCGTTTACATCGTTGCGGCGGTGGTGATCCCGGAGGATGATGGAATCATAGGGTAAAGAACAGTCCCGACTTTTTGAGCGCGGGCCGCACGGCGGAGTAGACCAGCACGGACACGATGGTGGAAGTCACTGCATTGATGGAGGTGGAAGCCACATTCCATGCGAGCGTCAGCTCCGCCGCGGGTTTCCCGAGAATCACCAGCTTATAAAAATATCCCACAAGCGGATCGAAAATCACGTTAAAGAGCAGCCCGGAAACAGCCGCCGCCACAGTCCATTTCAATACTTTGGCGTTATCCGTCTTCGTGCTGATGTGTCCCAGTTTGTGAGCAACGATGCCCGTGATCAGCCCGATGCAGAATTTGAGGAGAAAGGTCTTGGGGGCGTAGATCACGTAGACCGGATCAAAGAGGTCGCCGATGGTCATACCGATCGCCCCTCCTAAGCCCCCGTATACGCCGCCGAGCAGCAAAGCGCCCAGGACGCAGACCGCGTTGCCCAGATGGATGGAGGTAGCGTCTCCTCCGGGCAGAGGGATCTTGATCTGCAAAAAGGTGAATACCACATAGGACAGGGCGGCAAAAATGCCTGTAAATACCACTTTCAACAGTTTTTCGTTTTTCATATCTTTCGTTCCCTTTCAAAACATTACGAAGTCATTTTTGTGCGCAGACTGTTTAGTCTGCGTCTATCATATCACTCGATTGGCATTATAAAAGTGCCAGTTTAAGAATTTTTAAACATACCAGATAAACGACATGAAACAGGATTGACAAAACCGCCGTAATTGACTATAGTAATAAATAATTGTAAAGGTATTGACAGAGAGGAGTACACGGGGACCGCCGACAGAGAGAGGAAACGAAAGCTGAAAGTTTCCTTCGGAGAGGACTTGTGGAATGTGGCTCTGGAACCGGGAGGCCGAAGCGTTTTCGTGAAAGCGGCAGTAAGCGTCCACGCCTGATCCCCGTTAGCGGATCGGAGGCCGTAAGATAGGCCTTGCTGAGTGATAAATGAAGGTGGTACCGCGCATTCGCGCCCTTTGTCGAGGAATCGGCAGAGGGCGTTTTCATATTTGCGCGCATAAGCAGAGTCAGAAAGCGGCAGAGACAGGATGTGTGCTTGCACGCAAGACTATCTATGACGATTTATGACGAGCAACGCGAACGAGAAATGCGAAGCATTTCGAGTCTGCTTATGCGTAGAATAAAGATTAGGAGGAAAAGAGATGAGCAGAGCACTCGCAAAAACCTATGATCCGAAGGGAATTGAAGACCGATTATATCAGAAATGGATGGACAAAAAGTACTTCCACGCCGAGGTGGACAGGACGAAGACCCCGTTCACCATCGTGATTCCGCCCCCAAATATCACGGGGCAGCTGCACATGGGGCACGCGCTGGACAATACGATGCAGGACATTCTGATCCGTTATAAGAGGATGCAGGGCTACAATGCGCTCTGGCAGCCGGGAACGGACCACGCTTCCATCGCCACCGAGGTGAAGATCATCGAGAAGCTCAAAGAGGAAGGCATCGACAAGAACGACCTGGGCAGAGAGGGCTTTCTGGAGCGTGCCTGGGATTGGAAAAGGGAGTACGGCGGCCGTATCGTTTCTCAGTTAAAGAAGCTCGGTTCCTCCTGCGACTGGGACAGAGAGCGTTTCACCATGGACGAAGGCTGCAATAAGGCCGTTACGGAAGTATTCTGCAAGATGCACGAAAAAGGCTGGATCTACAAGGGCAGCCGTATCATCAACTGGTGCCCTGTCTGCAATACTTCCATCTCCGATGCGGAAGTGGAGTACGAGGAGCAGAACGGACATTTCTGGCATATCAAGTATCCCTTGGTTGACCAGAATGGTCAGCCGAGCAAAACAGAATTTTTGGAGTTTGCGACCACCCGTCCGGAGACGATGCTGGGCGATACGGCGGTGGCGGTCAATCCGAACGACGAGAGATATACCTATTTAAAGGGAAGACAGGTCTGGCTGCCGATCGTGAACAAGGCGATCCCCGTGGTGGAGGACGAGTATGTGGATATGGAGTTTGGGACAGGCGTGGTGAAGATCACTCCCGCTCATGACCCCAACGACTTTGAGGTCGGGAAACGCCACAACCTCCCGGAAGTCAACATCATGAACGACGACGCCACCATCAATGAAAACGGCGGCAAATACGCGGGCCTTGATCGCTATGAGGCAAGAAAGCGCATTGTGGAAGAATTGGAACAGGAGGGGCTGCTTGTCCGCATTGAAGACTATTCCCACAATGTAGGCACCCACGATCGCTGCGGCACCACCATTGAACCGATGATCAAGAAGCAGTGGTTCGTGAAGATGGACGAACTGATAAGGCCCGCCGTGGAGGCAGTGAAGAAGCGCGAGGTGAGACTGATTCCCGAGCGCATGGAAAAAATCTACTTTAACTGGACGGACAACATCCGCGACTGGTGCATCAGCCGTCAGCTCTGGTGGGGGCACCGCATTCCCGCTTACTACTGCGACAAGTGTGAGGAGATCGTGGTGGGCAAAGAGGCGCCGGCTGTTTGCCCCAAATGCGGCGAGACCCATTTTACGCAGGACCCCGACACGCTGGATACCTGGTTTTCCTCGGCACTGTGGCCTTTTTCCACGCTGGGCTGGCCCGAAAGGACGGAGGAGCTTGACTACTTTTATCCCACAGACGTGCTGGTGACGGGCTACGATATCATCTTCTTCTGGGTCATCCGCATGGTATTTTCCGGCTATGAGCAGATGGGGGAAAAGCCCTTTAAGACGGTACTCTTCCACGGCCTGGTGCGGGATTCTCAGGGGCGGAAGATGAGTAAGTCTTTGGGCAACGGCATTGACCCGCTGGATATCATTGACCAGTACGGTGCGGATGCCCTGCGCCTGACGCTGATCACCGGCAATGCGCCCGGCAACGATATGCGTTTCTACTATGAAAGGGTGGAGGCGAGCCGCAACTTTGCCAACAAGGTCTGGAACGCGAGCCGCTTTATTATGATGAATATGGATCAGGAGGAAGAAAAGACCGGAAGGCGCGGCTGGGAGACTTCTTACGAGGAGATAGGAGACAGCCTCTATTCGGTGGATAAATGGATCCTTTCTAAATTAAATACGCTGGTCAAAGATGTGACCGATAACATGGACAGCTTCGAGCTGGGCATCGCGGTGCAGAAGGTCTACGACTTTATCTGGGACGAGTTCTGCGACTGGTACATCGAGATGGTGAAACCCAGACTTTACAGCACGGATGAAAAGGACGGCGAAGGAAAGCGCGCAGCTCTGTGGACCTTGCAGAATGTGCTGATAGACGCCTTAAAACTCCTGCATCCTTATATGCCTTTTATTACGGAAGAAATCTTTTGCAGCTTACAGATTAAAGAAGAATCCATCATGATCTCCGAGTGGCCTGTTTTTTGTGCGGACAGAGAGTATGTGAAGGAGGAGACCGCCATCGAACTGATGAAGGAGGCAGTGCGCGGCATCCGAGGCGTGAGAACGGAGATGAATGTGGCGCCGGGCAAAAAGGCGGCTGTCTTCGTAGTCAGTGAAAATGAGAGCGTGCGTCAGATCTTTGAGGAAGGCAGGCAGTTCTTCCGCGCGTTGGCGGCGGCTTCCGAGCTGACCGTGCAGGCGGATAAGTGCGGCATCGACGACAGTGCCGTTTCCGTGGTGATCCCCAATGCCACAGTCTATATTCCGTTTGAGGAGCTGGTGGATATCGCGCAGGAGATCGAGCGTCTGCAAAAGGAGAAAAAGCGTCTCGAGGGTGAGCTTGCCCGTGTACAGGGGATGCTCGGCAACGAAAAATTCATGTCCAAGGCGCCCAAACAGAAGGTGGACGAGGAACGGGCGAAGCTGGATAAGTATGCGCAGATGAAGGCGCAGGTGGAGGAGCGGCTTTCGCAGCTTTCGTAACAGTTCAGCCCGATGAAAGGTGCGTGTGCTGAACTATTGTAAAAATTTCTGGATTTCTACTGGTAATATCGGCCGATTTGTTGTAAAGTTATATTTGAGGGAAGTAGTGGAAATAAATGACAGTTGTGTCATAAGATAAAACAGGAAAGGAGGTGAGTCACGTGGCAGAGATCAATCTATCTGCGGAGCAGCTCGATAAATTAAAAGCGGCTATGGCCAAGGTGAAGGGCGCAGACGCACAGTCTCCACAGGCGGGGCAGGCAGCGCAGCCTCCTCAGGCGGATGCGGCGGCAGTCAGGCAGCAGCCGACAGCTCCGGGAGTACCCGTAGAAATGGTGGGAGAGACCGGGACAGAGGAAAGCCGTCAGCAGGTGGAAACGAATCTGGCGGAAGGCACCTATCTCAGAGTAGATGAGGACGAGATGACTGCGTGGCTCTACCTCGTACCGCCGAAGGAAGATCAGACTTACACGAAGCGCGAGCTGGAAAGCTACCTGCTGCAGCATGGCGTCGTCAAAGGCTTTCACAGCTCAAACCTTTCGGCCATGATCAAGAAAAAGATTTATGACAGGGAGATCCTGGTGGCCAGAGGTGCCGAGACCAAACCCGGGACAGACGGATATTTTGAGTATTTGTTTTCTCCGGAGGAGCATGGAGCGCCGAAGGTCAGGGAGGACGGTTCAGTAGACTACTCCAGCATGAATGCGCTCCAGAATGTGCACAAGGGCGATAAGGTGGCAATCTATCACTATGCAGTGCAGGGTGTGAACGGCTACACTGTGCTCGGCGGTGAGATGAAGGCTGACCCCGTGAGGGATCTGCCTCCGATGCGCGGTAAGGGGATCATCAGGGAAAATGAAGTGTATTATGCCCAGAGTGACGGTAAGATTGAAGTCAAGGACGGTAAGATCGACATTCAGAATGTCCATGAGATTATGGGGGATGTCGATGCAATCATCGGTAAGATAGAGTTTTTCGGAGACATTATTATTAACGGTAATGTGGAGGGCGGTGTTGTCATCCGTGCCGGACGAAATATTGAGATCCACGGCACTACGGGCGCGGCGACTCTGTTTGCGGGCGGCGATGTGCTGTTGTCACGGGGCATTCAGGGCGGCGGTAAGATATCGGCCAGAGGGAACGTCTACGCGGAATTTATCGAGAATACCACGGTGGATGCGGGCGGTCTGGTGCAGTCCAACGTTATCTTAAATGCAAAGGTGAATGCCAGGGATAAGGTGGTCACGACGGGGAAAAAGGGCGCTATCATCGGCGGTTATACGCATGCTTTAAAGAGCATCGAGGTGATCACGGCCGGAAACGATGTGGAATTAAAGACCATACTGCACTGCGGTTATGAACCGGAATCCTTTGACAGGCTTTTGGAAGCGAGACGACGCGAGTCGGAGATCAAGGAGAAGCTTTCCAAACTGGTGGATACCATGACGGAGGCGCTGCGTGAAAAGCGTATGCGTGGAGCGAATACTTCGCGGGCCACAGAGGCGAGTCTGGTGGAGTGGAACAGTTTAAAGGATGAATATTTTGCGGAACTGGATAAAGTGGGACAGGAGCGGGAAGCGCTTGAGAACACCATGGAGGAAGGCAAAGACGCTTTCATCAAGGTGGACGGCAATATTTACCGCAATGTGGTCATCAGCATCAATGCCGAGCAGATGACCCTCGACAGAAATACCTGCTTTATGAAGTATTCTGCGGACAAGGGCGTGATCGAGGGGACGGTCATCGTGCATAATTAACATCGTGAGAAAGGTTGAAAAATAAGTCTGATGACCTTATTTTTCAACCGCGAGTTTGTGCCGAAGTCACAAACTCGGAATCGCAGCCGAGAATTAGAAATTCTCGGCGCGTGCCTTCGCCAAAACAGCTCCGGCATGGAGAAAAGACATGAAAGAACAGTATGATACATACGGGGCGGCGGAGAGTTATATCTACGCCACCCCTAAATTTACCTCAAAAAACAGTTTGGAGGATACAAGGCGATTCCTTGCGCATCTGGGATCTCCCGCGCAGGATAGAAAGATTCTGCACGTGGCAGGCACAAACGGAAAAGGCTCCGTTTGTGCCTATTTGTGTTCCGCCCTGCAAACGGCGGGGATCTCCTGCGGAATGTTCACGTCACCGCATCTCGTCTGTATGCGGGAGCGTTTTCGCATCAATGGGGAAATCGTGTCTAAGGAGCGATTCTTATGGGCTTTTCTAAAGGTGAAGGAAGCGCTGAAAACCCTGCCACAACCCCTTGCGGCGGCAGGGTATCACCCGACCTTCTTTGAATTTCTCTTTTTTATGGGAATGCTCCTGTTTGCGGATGCAGGAGTGGAGTATGTGGTTTTGGAGACGGGCTTAGGCGGAAGACTGGATGCGACAAATGCGGTAGAACGGAAAGAGATCAGTATCATAACATCTATAGGGTATGATCATAAGGAATATCTGGGAGAAACGCTTTCTCAAATCGCAGCGGAGAAGGCAGGGATCCTGCAGAAGGATGTGCCTGTTGTCTATCTTAAAAAACAGGAGGAAGTGACCCGCGTCATAGAATCCTGTGCGCGAAAAATCGGCGCAAAATCCTGCCCGCTGGAGAGAAATGCGATAAAAGAAATCAAGATTGAGAATAAAACGATTGATTTTTCTCTCCATTTACTCTATTATGATTATATTGGCTTTACTGTGTCTACTTCCGCGCTCTATCAGGTGGAGAACGCTTCCCTGGCAGTACAGGCGCTTTCGCTTTTGCGGGAGGAGCGGATCACGGCAGCCATATTACAGCAGGGAATTTTTGAGGCATCGTGGGAGGGCAGGATGGAGGAAGTCCTGCCGTCGGTATATGTGGATGGCGCGCACAATATAGACGGCATCCGTGCCTTTTTGGAGACAGTGGGTGTACGCCCCTGCGCGGGGAACAGAATTTTGCTCTATTCTTCCGTGCGGGACAAGCAGTATCGGGAGGCGGCGGCAGCGCTTGCGCAGGCAGGATATTTTAAGCGCATCTGTCCCGTGCAGATGCAGGGAGAACGGGCTTTGCCTCTTGACGAGCTGACAGATGCCTTTCGCCCTTATACAGGATTTGACATCAAGCCCTACGATACGCTGGATGCGGCGTATACGGAGCAGGTAACGCATAAAAACGACACAGATGAGATCTATCTTGTCGGTTCTCTATATTTGGTGGGTGAAATGAAAGCCCTTTTGCGGTTTTAAGGAGAGTTTAGCATGATCAATTTTGAGGAAGAACTGAAAAAGTTTCATCCCAGTTTGGAAGTGGAAGACGCGGAGGAGGCGATCTATAATCAGGATCTGACCGATATGGCGGATCTGATGGTCAAGATCGTCAAGGAGTCGAAGAAAGCAGAAGAATAGGGGATAGTGTGAAAAATCACACTGATGTGCTGATTTTTCACACGCAAATTTGTGCTGGAGCGTCACAAATTTGTTTGTATGGCGAAACTTTGTAAACAAAGTTTGCAAAGTTGAGATTTGCGTCGCCCTGTCGCATAAATGCTCCAGAATGAGGATCAGCGTAAATGATTTGTTATCGGTGTGGATGTACTCTGTCCGAACACGATTTTTGCACGAACTGCGGCGCCGATGTAGCCCTTTATAAAAGGATCATATATATATCGAACCGTTTCTATAATGACGGCCTCGAACGGGCCGGCGTCAGGGATCTGACCGGTGCGATCGCGAGTTTGCGGCAGAGTCTTAAATTTGATAAAAATAATGTGGAGGCCAGAAATCTTCTGGGTCTGGTGTATTTTGAGACCGGGGAAGTGGTGGCGGCCTTAAGCGAATGGGTCATCAGTAAGAATCTGCGTCCGAAGAAAAACATTGCGGACGATTATATCAGCATGATCCAGACGAATCAGAATCGCCTGGATACCATCAATCAGACAATCAAAAAGTACAACCAGGCGCTGACATACTGTAATCAGGACAGCCTGGATCTGGCGGTCATTCAGTTAAAGAAAGTGTTATCTCTGAATCCGAAATTTATCAGAGCGCATCAGCTTCTTGCCCTTTTGTATATCAACAGCGAGGAGTGGGAGCGGGCAAAGCGGGAGCTCACCAAATGTTTGGAGATCGATGCCAACAATACGGCTACGCTTCGCTATTTGAAGGAAGTGGACGAGATGCTGCTTCCGGAGGAGGGCGTTAAGCCTTCTAAGAAACAGAAGAAGTCGGAGGAGGTCGTCAAATACCAGAGCGGCAATGAGACCATTATCCAGCCTGTCAATATGAAGGAAGGCCGGGGCGTTACTTCCCTCCTGAATCTGGGGATCGGTCTGGCGATCGGTATTGCCATTGCATTTTTCCTGATCCTGCCGGCAAGGATACAGTCGGCCAGGGCGGGGCTCGACGAGGATCTGCGCAAAGTCAGTGAGCAGTTGGATGCCAAGACGGCTACCATCGACGAATTACAGCAGCAGCTTGCGGAGCTTCAAAAGCAGAACGAGGCTTTGCAGCAGGATGTGACAGCCTATATGGGGCAGGATGGGACGCTGCAGTCTGTAGAGAGCCTGATGAAGGCGGCAGGAGCGTACCTGACAGATGCCGAGGATGTCATTACCGTGATGGATTATCTGCAGGAGGTCGAGGAGCTAAAGGCTGAGGAGGGGAATGAAAACTCAGAAGCCTTTGATACGCTCTATAATACGCTGTTAGCACTGATCGGCCCGCAGGTCGCGGAATCCTATGATAAGGATGGCCACGATGCGTTCTGGGCAGGAAATTATGCGGATGCGATCCCGAATCTGGAGAAGGCATTTTTGTACGATGCCACGAACGGACAGGCGCTCTTTGATTTGGCAAACTCTTATAACCGTATCGGAGAAAAGGAGAAGGCAAAGGAGATCTACCGCCAGGTGATCGATTTGTTTCCCAATACCGAGAAAGCGGATAAGTCCGAGAAGTTTTTGGCGGAGCTTGAGGACGCGGA
This sequence comes from uncultured Lachnospiraceae bacterium, assembly GCA_910576815.1. GTDB lineage: Bacteria > Bacillota > Clostridia > Lachnospirales > Lachnospiraceae > UBA3282. The sequence goes on along the minus strand of CAJTKA010000030.1, from coordinate 1,492 downwards.
GGAGTAGGGGCCGCAGCTGCATACAGAAGAAAAAAGAATATCTGAGAGACGAAAGAGAATGTGATGAATCATCATGTTCTCTTTTTTAGTTGCGTTCTGCCTGCCGGTGATCAGGCTGTGATAAATGACGTGATGAGTCTATGATACAGGAAGGAGAGGTCAACATAATATGGACGAGGATTTCAAAGTGATCGACAACTACTTAATGATAAGGATGCCGGTGGAGATCGACCACCACAAATCGGTTGACATCAGTTCGAGAGCGGACCGCTATATCGTCTCCAAAAAGGTGGGGAACGTGGTGTTTGACTTTGAGAGGACGACCTTTATGGACAGTTCGGGGGTGGGGGTCATCCTCGGGCGGTATCGGAAGATCGCCTGTTTTGGCGGCAAGGTGTACGCGGTCAACGCGGGCAGCAGGATCAGGCGGCTTCTTCTGCTGTCGGGCATGGAGAACATTGTGGAGATCATGGATTGATCGATTTTTGGCAGGAATCAGGAAGGGAGAAAGGATAAGAACATGATAGAAATATTGGAAAAAAAGGATTACAGACAGATCACAAATGAGATGCGCCTGGAATTTGCGGCGGTGTCGTCCAACGAAGCCTTTGCGAGAATGGCAGTGTCGGCTTTTATCGCGCCGCTTAATCCAACGCTGGAGGAGCTGTCCGATGTCAAGACGGCAGTATCCGAGGCCGTGACGAACGCGATTCTGCACGGCTATGAGAATAAGGGCAGCGTGACCGACCGGGTGCAGATGAACTGTGCGCTGAAAAATGATGTCCTGGAGGTGGAGATCATCGACCGCGGTGTAGGGATGGCGGATGTAGGGCGGGCCATGGAACCGCTCTTTACCACCAGACCGGAGTGGGAGCGATCCGGGATGGGCTTTGCCTTTATGGAAGCTTTTATGGATGATCTGGAAGTGATTTCAGAGCCGGAGCAGGGCACCCTGGTGCGTATGTATAAAAAGCTTGGCTTAAATGCCTGGATCGGAAACGAGGAATAGCCCATGGAGGAGACTGCCGTTTTAATCGAACGTTCACAGGCAGGAGATAAAGAGGCAAGAGAGATACTGATCGAGGAGAATTTGGGACTGGTGCGGCATATCGTGAAACGCTTTATCGGCAGAGGGTACGATGCGGAAGATCTGTTTCAGATCGGTTGTATCGGCTTGATCAAGGCAATCGATAAGTTTGATCTGGAATTTCAGGTGCGTTTTTCGACCTATGCCGTGCCCATGATACAGGGGGAGATCAAGCGTTTTCTGCGCGACGACGGTATGGTGAAGGTGAGCCGTACCTTAAAAGAAAACGGCTGGAAAATCAAGCAGGCGGCGCAGAAGCTTTCCCAGATATACGGCAGGGAAGCGACCTTGCAGGAACTGTCCGCGGAGACGGAGCTCTCCGTGGAGGATATCGTGATGGCGCTTGACGCAAACGTTGAAGTGGAATCCATCTATAAATCCGTCTATCAGTCCGACGGCAACGAG
>CAJTKA010000029.1 GCA_910576815.1 uncultured Lachnospiraceae bacterium | reverse complement strand
TTATCCAAACATATATTCTTTTGCAAAGCTACCCTATGATAGCTTGTTTAAGTGTACCATTTATCGGCTGTCCTCTACTTTCTTTCACACTAAGACCTCCCTATAGATTATTTGGTGATACTGCATCAGCAGTTCTCCAAGAATAACTATAAGGAGATTTATAGTGAAATCAAATATGTGCGCCGCCACAATATGTTGTGGTGGCTCTGAAGGTGGAAAATACCATTTCCGGATGGCTCTGAAGCGGGAAACTGGTGGCTCCCAAGGGGGATAATATTCACAAACCAACTAAGACCATGCGTTCCAAGAAAAGACAGTATATCCCGTATGCGGAGCGTGAAATCATCTATGGCACACACGAACCGATTATCGAGCAGAGCCGTTGGAACACAGTTCAGAAGATTTTGCAGAGCAGACCGCCCGTTATCGGGGAAAGTTCAAGCGGATATGATAACATTTTCCGAGGGATTATCAAATGTGCTGATTGTGGGAGTGCCATGCTTGCCAAAGTCGAGCAGAAAAGAAAGCGTAACAACGTATTAGACAAGACTTTCTACTGCTGTACCAAGTACCGTAAGTTTGGGAAAGAGGGTTGTTCATCACACACCATTGAGGCGAGGACGGTTCACGAAGTTGTGCTTGCGGACATTCAGAAACACGCAGGACAGGCACTGACGGACAGGAAAGCAATGGTAACGGAAATTGCGGAGCGTCTTAATCTCCAAATGTCAGCGGACAGGGAACAGCAGAAAAAAGAACTAAGGCAATGTAAACAGCGAGTGTCGGAGATTGAAAACCTGTATGCCAAACTGTACGAGGACTTGACAAGGGAACTGCTGACGGAAAAGCGTTTCCAAATGTTGTCGGCACGATTTGACAGCGAGCAGGAAGAACTGACAGCCAAGATAAAGGAACTTGAAAAAAGTGCCATAGCGGACAAAGAACAGTTATCTTCCATTGAGCAGTTTGCGGAGCAGATAAGCGGTTATGCAGGAATAACGGAACTCAATTTCAAGATAATCAATCAACTTATAGAAAAAATTCTTGTTTCTGAACCCGTAGAGATAGACGGGCAGAAAATTCAACGACTTACTATCCATTACAAATTCATAGGGGCACTGGAAACCCTTGAATAATGGATATTTTCTAAGTCACCTATTCCAACTATCCAACAGATCTGACCATCATGGAGGAGGGAAGCGAATTTTTGGAGCGCTTCAAGAAGGGAGATACAAGGCGGATGCCTATGTTTACCTCCTGCTGTCCCGGCTGGGTGCGGTTCGTAAAGGCCCGTTACCGCATGATCAAGATGGCGCATATCGACCCTCACACGCTCACGGAGAAGCCCTGCGACAGACCGATGGAGGAAGGTACCGGAGCAGGCGTCATTTTCGGAACGACAGGCGGCGTGATGGAGGCAGCTCTCCGTTCCGCCTATTACCTGATGACCGGCAGCAATCCGGGAGAGGATGCGTTCCGCGAGGTGCGCAGCCGCAGAGAACAGAAGCTGTGGAAAGAGGCGGAGTTTCAGATCAAGGATGTTACGGTTCGCACGGCAGTGGTAAACGGATTGGGAAATACCGCAAAGCTCATCGAAGCTCTGGAACGAGGAGAGGTGCATTACGATTTTGTGGAGGTCATGGCCTGCCCCGGGGGATGTGTGGGCGGCGGCGGACAGCCCATTAAAGACGGAATGGAGCTGGCCGACGAAAGAAGCGAGACCCTGCGAGATCTGGACAGGCAGGCGTCCCTCAGGTTCTCCCACGAAAATCCCGATATCGTAAAGCTGTACGAGGAATTTTTTGAGAAGCCGTTATCACACAAAGCCCACCTTCTTTTACATACGAAGATTGAAAAATCAAACTGATGAAAAGTAGGCGTTAGACTTGACAAAACGGCAAAAATATTGTTTACTTTTTGTAAACGCTTACACATAATGCGGGCGGGGAAAACAGGAATGGAAGGCGATGGAGGTGAGATTAAAAAATCACACTGATGTGCTGATTTTTTAATCGGCAAAGAAAGCTCAGGTATGGAGGTAAGTATGGAAGGATTTTTGAATGAGGATTTTATGTTGAAAAACGAGACGGCCAAAAAGTTGTTTCATGACTATGCGGAGAAGCTGCCTTTGATAGACTATCATTGTCACATTTCTCCGAAAGAGATCTATGAGAACAGAAGGTACAAAAATATTGCGGAAGTGTGGCTGGGCGGAAAGAATGCGGACGGTACCTATTTCGGCGATCACTATAAATGGAGAGTCATGCGGTCAAACGGCGTGCCCGAGGAATATATCACTGGGGATAAAGACCCGTACGAGAAATTTTTGAAGTTTGCGGAAAGTCTGGAGATGGCGATCGGAAATCCGATGTACCACTGGTGCAATCTGGAGCTGAAAAAATATTTTGGCATAGACGAGCCGCTGACGGCGGAGAACGCGGAGGCGATTTGGAAAAAGACCACCGAGCTTTTGCAGACCTCCGATCAACTTACGGTGAGAGGGATCATTGAACAGTCCAACGTAAAATACATCGGCACGACGGACGATCCGGTCGATACGCTGGAGTGGCATGAAAAGATCGCGGCGGACGAGAGTATTTCCTTTATGGTCTGCCCGTCCTACCGGCCGGATAAGGCGATCAATATCCAGAAGGACGGTTTCGCGGATTATATCAGGGCGCTGGCCGTTTCTGTCGGGGAAGAAAAGCTGGAGACGGTAAAAGAGGTGCAGGATGCCTTAAATGAGAGGATCGATTTCTTCAAAAAACACGGCTGCAGGGCGTCCGACCACGGTATCGATTATGTGCCCTTTGCACTTGCGAAAGAGGAGGAGCTTGATCAGATCCTGCAAAAGGGATTGCGGGGCGAACAGCTTTCCAAAACGGAAATTGACAAATACCAGACGGCTATTCTGCTTTCCCTGGCAAGGAAATATAAAAAAGAGAATATCGTCATGGAAATTCACTATTCCTGCACGAGGAATGTCAACGAAAGAATGTTTGGTATCGAAGGGCCGGACACTGGCTTTGACATGATTGCCAAGAGTAACTGTGCCAACGAGATGGCAGCGCTCTTTTCGGAACTGGACAAAACAAATGAACTTCCGAAGACGATCATTTATTCTCTGGATGCGAGTGATTTTAATCAGATCGCGACCTGCATCGGCGCTTTCCAGTCGGATGAAATCCCCGGAAAGATGCAAATGGGCGCGGCGTGGTGGTTCCTCGACACCAGAGACGGTATGGAAGAACAGATGAGATCTTTGGCTAACTTAAGTTTGCTGGGCAATTTTGTGGGAATGCTGACGGATTCCAGATCGTTTTTGTCTTACACCAGGCACGACTATTTCAGGAGGATCCTGTGTAACCTGATCGGAAAATGGGTGGAGGAAGGTGAGTATCCGGCAAACCAGACGTCACTTAAGAAACTGGTAGAAGGTCTCAGCTATTACAACGCGGAACGGTATTTTGGAATCAAGTAGATGGATTAGAGATAGAATCGATAAGGAGGGTGTGGGATATGGAACTGCTAAGTTATAAGACATTGGAGGAACAAAAATACGACGGCTATCTTTTGAAGGAGGCGCCGGATAAGGTCCTTCAATTTGGCGGGCGCGCACACATCCTTTATCATGGCGGCTTACCTTGCGGGGGAGAATATCGTAAGGGATTGTATGAAGGATGAAGTCATCCACGGCTTTATGAATAAGACGATCTATGACGAGGTGATTCCCACGCTGGATCTGCCGAAAGATAATCTGATGCAGTTTGCGGCGGATGTGACGGAACGCTTTGCGAATCCGTTTGTGGATCACCAGTTGTTGTCCATTTCCTTAAATTCTACCTCCAAGTGGAAGGCACGCTGTATGCCGTCTCTTTTGGAGTACGCAAAGCGAAACGGCGGGAAGCTTGCGAAATGTATGACGTTCTCCTTCGCGGCATATCTTTGTTTTTACCATGCGGGAACAGAGCGGGGCGATGGCTGTCTGTTAGCAAAGCGGGGCGAAGAGACCTACGAGATCAAGGACGACGCGTTTGTTTTAGATTTCTTCTTTGAGCATAAGGACGACAGTGACGCTGATCTGGCAAAGGCGGTGATTGCAAACGAGGAGTTCTGGGGAGCGGATCTAAAGGAGCTTGCCGGCTTTGAGGAAGAAGTGGTGAAAGATCTGGCGCTGATCCGTGAGAAAGGGATGTATGAGGCGCTTCGGGAGATTGAAAATTAAAATTTTCAATCGCGAGATTTGTGTCTGCGCGTTGCTTGCCACAAACTCGTTCATGCGAAAAATTAGCGCAGAAATGGAGAAATCATGAAATATATACAAATTCATCCGAATGACAATGTGGCGGTAATGCTTGAAGACATTGCCCGGGGCGAGAAGGTTTCCGTGGAGGGCGGCGAGGTGATCTCCGGGGAGCCGATCATGCGGGGGCACAAAATTGCCCTGCGGGACATCTCGGAGGGAGACCCGGTTATCAAGTACGGCAATGTGATCGCGGTTGCCACGAAGGACGTGAAGGCGGGAGAATGGGTGCATACGCACAATGTGAGGACCAACCTTTCCGAGAGCGATACTTACCTTTATGAACATATAGAGAGCCGCCTTCCCGAGATTGCGGAGAGAACTTTTCAGGGGTATCTGCGGCAGGACGGCAGGGCAGCGATCCGCAATGAGCTTTGGATCATTCCTACGGTGGGCTGCGTCAATTCCGTAGCCGGGGAGCTGGCGAAGCAGAATCAGCATCTGGTGACGGGCAGCGTTGAGGGCCTGTATTCCTTTCCCCATCCCTTCGGCTGCAGCCAGCTTGGGGAAGATCACGAGCAGACGAAGAAGCTGCTCGCCGCGCTGGTCAGGCATCCGAACGCAGCAGGCGTGCTGGTGCTCGGTCTTGGCTGCGAGAATCTGACGATGTCGCAGTTTCAGGAAGAACTTGGCTCATGGGACCCCGCCAGAGTCAAATTTCTGGTCTGTCAGAATGTGGAGGATGAGCTGGCGGAGGGCAGCAGGCTGCTTGCCGAGCTGGCTGAGTATGCAGGAGCCTTTCAAAGAGAAGAAATTTCCGCAAGTAAGCTTGTGATCGGCATGAAGTGCGGTGGTTCGGACGGTCTTTCCGGTATCACGGCAAACCCGACGGTAGGAAGATTCTCCGATTATTTGGTATCCATTGGCGGATCCACCGTGCTGACCGAAGTGCCGGAGATGTTCGGCGCGGAGCGTATTTTGTTCAACCGCTGCCAGAATAAGGAAGTGTTTGATAAGGCTGTTGCCATGGTAAACGATTTTAAGGCTTATTTTGTGGAACACGGACAGGTGGTTTATGAGAATCCGAGCCCGGGCAACAAGGCGGGAGGAATCACGACGCTGGAGGATAAGTCCTGCGGCTGTGTACAGAAGGGCGGACAGGCGCAGATCGTAGACGTACTCCGTTACGCCGAGCCGGTGGTAAAAAGAGGGCTGAATCTTCTCTCCGGTCCGGGCAACGATCTGGTCAGCGCGACGAACTTAACGGCAGCGGGTGCGCATATGATTCTTTTCACAACCGGGCGGGGCACACCTTTCGGGGCGCCGGCGCCGACGGTGAAGATTTCCACGAATACGGCGCTTGCGGAAAAGAAGTCCGAATGGATCGATTTCAATGCCGGGACAGTGGCGGAGGGAGAGCCGCTAAACGATGCCGGGTTAAGGCCTCTTGACTATGTGTTATCTGTGACAGGCGGAGAAAAGACGCAGACGGAAAAGAGGGGTTACAGAGAAATATCCATCTTTAAGGACGGAGTCGTTTTGTAAACGGCTCCGCCTCTTTAGAAAGAAGTGGTATTCCTGCGCGCGATGGAGCAGCCCACGATATTGTGGGCGGGCACAGATTCCGTTTTGTCAAGCACTTTGAGCAGTCGTTCTACGGTATCGCTGCAGACCTTGGGAATGCAGTTATCGACAGAAGTCAGCTCGGGGTTGGAGCAGATGCAGAGGGAGGAGTTGTTGTAGCCGACGATTTCAATGTCCTGCGGAATGCGCAGGCCTTTTTCTCCCGCATATTTGATGGCGCCGACGGCGAGACCGTCGTCTGTGGCGAATACGCTGTCAAAAGCATGATCCGGCTGGGAGAGAAGTAAATCCCTAGCCTGATAGATATCGTTTTTGACAAAAAGCTTTAATGATTCGTCAACGGGAAGATTCGAGTAGCTAAGCGCAGTCTCATAGCCCATCCGCTTCTGGTTGGCACTGTAGGAATGGGAATCCGTGAGAAATGCGATCCTGCGTCTGCCGTTTTCGATCAGTTTCATGGTCACGTCGTAGGCGGCCTGATAATCGTTGGAGGCCGTGCAGTAAACATTTTCGCCGTTGGCCAAACCGTTGATGAGAAAAACGGGAGTCTTGGAGGCAGCTTTGCGGATGTAGTCGGTTTCTTCTTCGTTCGTGCCCGTTCCGGCGTAGGTGGAACCGACCAGAATCAGCGCGTCGATGTGCTTGGAGAGCATCATAGACACATGAGCCTCTTTTTCCGCGCGGGAGTAGCCGCTGCATCCTAAAATACAGCCGTACCCTTTATCGTGCAGATCTTCTTCCAGAAAAGCAACGACGGCGGACATATAGGCGTCGGAAATACGGGGAACCAGCACGCCGATGGTGTGCATGGTATTGAGACCGAGACCCTGTGCAAAGATATTGGGCGTATATTCGGAGCGCTCGATGATTTCCATAACCTTCTTTTTGGTTTTTTCGCTGACCTTCGGACTGCCGTTCATGACTCTGGATACCGTTGCGATGGATACGCCTGCTTCCTCGGCAATATCGTAAATATTCATATGGCAAAACCTGCCTTTCTTTCCCCGGTGGGTTTTTGTAAAAGAAAGCCGCGAGGGGCACCTTCTTCTATATATCATAAGTTTTGTGAATAAAAATAGCAAGTATAAATGTAAGAGGTTTCATCATGAGTTATGTGATTTCGGAAAGTGATATCCTTATCGAGGGGAAAAACTATGAGGGCAGCTTAAGCGCCCGTATGCAGCATGAAGACGGGCGGCCCTACCATACTTTCCGCACGGCAACGGTTCTCGTGAACGGGGATCGCGTGAAGTTTCGGAACTGCCGCTTTGCCAACACGGCCGGAAGCGGCAGGGAAGTGGGGCAGGCAGTCGCCCTCTATCTGGACGGGGACGATATCGTCTTGGAGGACTGTGTGCTGGAAGGACATCAGGACACCCTGTTTTTGGCACCGCTGCCGCCGCATGAATATCAAAAAGACGGCTTTTTGGGACCCGGGCAGTTTACGCCCAGAACGAGGCGGACGGTTTCTCTGAAAAACTGTAAGATCAGCGGAGGCGTTGATTTTGTATTCGGCGGAGCGACGGCGTATTTTGATAGCTGCGAATTTGTCAGCGTGGAGGAAGGCTATGTGTTTGCACCTTCCACGCCGGAAGACGTGCAGACGGGTTTCGTAGTGAGAAATTGCAGATTTACGGCGGCCGCCGATGTAAAAAAGGAGAGCTGTTATATCGCGAGGCCGTGGCGGGAGTTTGCGAAGGTGAGATTGGAGCACTGTTATCTGGGCGAACATATCCATAAAAATGGGTTTGACGACTGGGGCAAAATCGAAGCGCACGGGAGTGTTGTCTTTGAAGAAGTGGATTCGGTCCAGGAGCGCAGGGCGCAGTCAGACCGAACTATGTGCGGTTTCAAGCCTGAAAACAACAACGTTGGAAGAAAAAGGAGGGAAGATTGAAAAATCACACTGATGTGCTGATTTTTCAATCGCGAGTTTGCGTCGGAGCCACAAACTCGGAATCGCAGACGAGAATTTGACATTCTCGTCGCGTGCCTTCGCAAAATATGCTCTGGCATGGAGGAAAGCATGGAGATACAATTAGTCATGAGAACGGCGCGCAGCGTGACGGTTACGCTTGACGATGGAGGAACTTATGAGACGAAAGAGTCGTATCGGTTGTTTTTAAATGACGAGGAGCAGAAAGAAACCGATACGGTCGTTACCAGTCTGTATGATTTGGAGCCGAATACGGCGTACACGCTCGTCGTCAAAAAGAAAAGCGGAGACATCGAGGGGCATCTTTCTTTTCAGACGGAGGAAGAATCCGTTACGATCAATGTAAAAGATCTGGGCGCAGCCGGGGACGGCAAAACGGATGATACGGGATTTATTCAGGCGGCAGTTATGGCGTGTCCGCCCGCTTATCAGAAATCACAACGCGGCCGGATATGTCAGTGAGCTGAATCGGTAACATATTTGAAAAAGATGCAAAAAATTTCAAAACAGTATAGGCAATCGCTGATTTTTGCGTTATAATGTAAGAGCTTACATGGCGCTTGTCAGGGAAAATGGAAAAGGAGAAAACGGTATGGACTTAAATCTTAGGAGTAGAGAAGAATGTAAATTTGACGCAGTCAGTCTGGGGGAGATCATGCTCAGACTGGATCCGGGAGAGGGAAGAATCAAGACAGCCAGAAGTTTTAAGGCATGGGAGGGAGGCGGAGAGTACAATGTCATCCGCGGACTTCGCAGATGCTTTGGGCTCAGAACCGCCGCCATTACTGCGTTTGCAGACAATGAGGTGGGTAAATTGATGGAAGATTTCATTTTGCAGGGCGGGGTAGACACTTCTCTGATCAAATGGATGCCCACGGACGGAATCGGAAGAATCTGCAGAAACGGGATCAATTTTACGGAGAGAGGATTTGGCATCCGGGGGGCGCTTGGATGCTCCGACCGCGCCAACACGGCGATCTCCAAGGCAACTCCTGAAGATTTTGATTTTGATTATATTTTTGGTGAGCTGGGTGTCCGCTGGCTGCACACCGGCGGTATCTACGCGGCTTTATCCGAGCAGGCGGGCGAGACGGTCACGGCAGCGATCAAGACCGCCAAGAAGTACGGAACGGTCGTTTCCTATGACTTAAATTACCGTCCTTCCATGTGGAGCGCGATCGGCGGACAGACAAAAGCGCAGGAAGTGAATAAAGAAATCGCCAAATATGTGGATGTCATGATCGGCAACGAGGAAGATTTTACCGCCTGTCTCGGCTTTGAGATCGAAGGAAACGATGAGAACCTGAAAGAACTCAATCTGGAAGGCTACAAGAAGATGATCAATGAGGCGGCGCAGACTTATCCGAACTTTAAGGCAGTGGCGACCACGCTCAGAACCGTTCGCACCGCGACTGTGAACGATTGGTCGGCTATCTGCTGGGCAGACGGCAATATCTATAAGGCATCCGACTATAAGGAACTGGAGATCATGGACAGAGTCGGCGGCGGGGATTCCTTCGCATCCGGGCTGATTTACGGTCTGATGGAGACCGGGGACGCAGAGAAGGCCGTAAACTATGGCGCGGCGCACGGAGCGCTTGCCATGACCACACCGGGCGATACAACGATGGCCTCCTTAAAGGAAGTGGAGAGCGTCATGTCGGGTGCGGGCGCACGTGTAAAGAGATAAGAAACGAAGAAGCATACAGAGTTGAATGACATATATCATAACAAAGGGGCATACAAATGGAACTTCGTACAGCGGCATCTCCGAGAGATGTCAAACACTACACAACTGAGAGACTCAGAGAAGAATTTTTGATCGAGAAGGTTTTCTTTGAGGATGAGATCCGTCTGGTATACAGTCATATTGACCGTATCATCACGGGGGCGGCGACACCGGTCAAGAAGGCGTTGAAACTGGAGGCGGGCGATGAGCTTCGCGCGGCGTATTTTCTGGAGAGACGTGAGATGGGCGTGATCAATGTCGGCGGCGACGGACAGATCACGGTGGACGGAAAGAAGTATACCGTTGTTTCCAGAGACGGTATGTACATCGGTATGGGGAGTAAAGATATCACGTTTGAGAGCGTGGATGCTTCCAATCCCGCAAAGTTCTATATCAATTCGGCGCCGGCACACAGGACGTGCCCTATCGTTCTCATCAAGAGAGACGGCGTTGCGGGAGAGGGCGAAGTGGTGATCAAACCGGAAAACAAGGCGGAGCTTGGCACCTTGGAGGATGCGAACCACAGAACCATTAACAAGTACATCCTTCCCGGGCAGGTTGAGAGCTGTCAGCTTGTTATGGGACTCACGCATTTGGAGCCCGGCAGTGTATGGAATACGATGCCCAGTCACACGCATGACAGACGCATGGAAGTTTATCTCTACATCGATATACCGGAGGACGCTTTCGTGATGCACTTTATGGGAGAGCCGCAGGAGACGAGGCACATCATCATGAGAAACGAGCAGGCGGTGATCTCTCCGAGCTGGTCCATCCATTCCGGCTGCGGCAGCCGCAATTACTCCTTTATCTGGGGAATGGTGGGAGAGAATCAGGCGTTTGACGATATGGACGGCATTGATAACAGGGATTTACTGTAATGTAGGAAGGAGCGGAAGACATGGATGTAAAAAATATGTTTTCTTTAGAAGGAAAGACGGCGCTGGTAACGGGAGCCGCCTATGGAATCGGTTTTGCCATTGCGGAAGCTTTAGCGGGGGCGGGGGCGAAAATCGCCTTTAACTGCCGTGATCAGGAGCATATGGAGAAGGCGCTTCATGATTATCAGGAAAAAGGGATCGAGGCAAAAGGGTATTACTGCGATGTCACAAACGAGCAGCAGGTAGCGGATATGGTCGCGCAGATCGAGAAGGATCTGGGCAGTGTGGATATCCTGGTAAATAATGCGGGGATCATTAAGAGAATCCCGATGGTGGAGATGGACTTGAAGGATTGGAATGCGGTGATAGGTATTGATCTGACAGGACCTTTCATTTGCTCTAAGGCGGTGCTTCCGGGTATGATGGAAAAGGGAAGCGGTAAGATCATCAATATCTGCTCCATGATGAGCGAATTTGGCAGAGAGACCGTTTCTGCTTATGCGGCGGCAAAGGGCGGGCTTAAGATGCTCACCAGAAATATCTGTTCCGAGTACGGTCAGTACAACATACAGTGCAACGGCATCGGTCCCGGCTATATTGCGACACCTCAGACGGCGCCTTTGCGGGCGAAACAGGAGGACGGTTCCATGCACCCCTTCGACCGCTTTATCCGTTCCAAGACGCCTGCGCAGAGATGGGGAAAAACCGAAGATCTGCAGGGGCTTGCCATCTTCCTTGCTTCCGGAGCCTCCGACTTTGTCAACGGTCAGGTGATCTATGTAGACGGCGGTATCTCCGCGTATATCGGACAGGACCCGGGCAATCTGGACGCGAGTAAGTTTCAGGACGTAGATTAACAGAAAGGTATGGTCAGAGCAAAATGAACAGTGAAAAAACGCAGAAGGTTTTAAAACAGTTTGAAGAAGTCGGCATTATCCCGGTGGTCGTATTAAATGATGCAAAGGATGCAGAACCTCTTGGCAGAGCTTTGATGGAGGGCGGACTGCCGGCAGCAGAAGTGACATTTCGGACAGATGCAGCAGAGGAATCGATCCGCCGCATGAGCGAAAGTTTTCCGGACATGCTGGTGGGAGCGGGAACAGTACTGACGATAGAGCAGGTGGACAGAGCCGTAAACGCTGGCGCGAAATTTGTGGTAGCTCCCGGGTTTGACGCAGAGATTGTGCAGTATTGCCTGGACAGAGATATCCCTGTCTGCCCAGGCACGCAGAGCCCGAGCGAAGTGATGGCAGCCGTCAAAATGGGGCTGGATCATGTGAAGTTTTTCCCGGCGGAAAATTCAGGCGGACTGAAAATGATCAATGCCATCGGCGCAGCGATGCCGGCTGTCAAATTTATGCCCACAGGCGGCATCAACGCGGAAAACGTGGTGGAATATCTGAAATCCAGTCGGATTTTCTGCTGCGGCGGAAGCTGGATGGTGAAGGCTGATCTCATCAAAGAAGGCAGGTTTGACGAGATCAAAAAGCTGGTTGCCGCAGCAGCGAAAATCGTAAAGGATAACAGATAAAAAGGCTAAAATCTGTTTCGCGACAGTGGGGAATCTACGAGCGGATGAATGGTGAGTGCCAAAAGCGCCTTATCGTAATCGCCGTTTATGGCAGCCTCAATGGTGAGCTGCTCGTAGGCCTTGACATTCTGCAAAAGACCGCGGATCGCAAGAGGGGTGCGCCCGATCTGCAAAGGGTGCGCTCCGTCCGCATCGATCACGCAGTTGCATTCAATGACGGCGTGATCAGGAAGGTCAGTATTTGCGCCATTATTAAGGACATTCACGGTTTGGATGTCCTTTTTATTATTGTAAATGGAGTCGATCAGCGAGCAGGCGGCATCCGAGTAGCGCGCCCCCCGCGCTTTGCCAGCTGGGGCGGTTTGACGGCAAGCTTCGCATCCTGATAAAGCGCAAACAGCTCCTTTTCCACACCGCGGATCACTTCCCCGCGGCAGCCCTCGTTTTCGACGGCACGGGCGCATTCCGCCAACATTTCCGGCTGCATATACATATAGTAGTATTTTAGGTAGCTTACGGGCACCATTTGCAATGCCCTTAAGAGAGCAGGATCAAAGTGAATGTCGGGAATGTTTGCCATCACGTCCGCCGCCGTGTCCGCGCAGAGCTTTTCGATGGCCTCTGCTGTCACATCTTTTCCGCGCACCAATACCCGCTGTGCCCAGACCAGATGGTTGATGCCGACGAAGTCACAGAATACATCTTCTGCAGGGCAGTCAAATTTTTCCGCCATATCGCTGATCATATTGATTGAGCAGTTGCACAGGCCGATGGTTGCGATCTTTAATCCTCTTTTCGTCATAAGTCACCTCCGTGCGCGCAATTTTTAGTATGGTACGATATTTGGTATAGTATACCATAGGGCCAGGGACAAGGAAGGGCAATTGACAAAAAGGCGGCGGCCCTGTAACATGAGGAAAACAGGACGGGAAAATGCAGGGGAGTCGTGCAGTTTGATGCGGATATTGACAGAACACATTACAGGATTGGAGAAGGGTATGCGAGAAAAAGGGCGTTATATTTTGGGGATCGATCAGGGCGGCACTAAGACAGCGGCGGTCTTGATGCGGGAAGACGGTGTCCTGCTGGGGAAGGGAAAGGCGCGGGGCGCTTATTTTCCCACGCAGGGGATGCAGGCGGCGGAGGAAGAAATCGTGCTTACAGGCAATGTTTTTAAGGGCGAGGCTTTGAGGCGGAGAGTAGAAATGCAGATCGCGGCACGGTTTCCGGGCGCACAGGTCGTGTCGGCACGCTATGAACCGGAGGTTGGCGCCTGCATTATGGGCCTGCATCATCAGGGCCTGGAAGCGGCAAAGAGAGAGGAAGCCATGCGGGAGAGCGCGGCGGCGCTGGGGGTGCTACGGAGTTGATTCGTTTTTCAGAGGGATAAAGTGGATGGAAAGCTGCTTTCCCAATCCTTTAGCTAAAAGCTGCAGTGTGGCAATGGTAGGACTGCAGCTTCCGTTTTCAATGCGGCTGATATTTGATTGGCGGATGCCGGAACGTTCCGCGAGCTCTTTCTGTGTCATATTCATGGAAGTTCTTGCCTCAATGAGTGCTTTTGCTACCTCGAAGTCGGTTCTGGTCGCCTCACGTTCCGCACGAAATTCAGGATCCTTCATCTGTTTTTCCAAGTATTTGTGTAGATCGTTCATGTTTGCCAGCTCCTTTCCTGTGCTCTTTGTTCGTAGTCAGCCTTATATTTTCTTGCTGATTTCAGCTGGCTGCGAGGTGTTTTCTGCGTCTTTTTGATAAAACCGTTTGTTAGAATAATCTTATTATTTATGTAAAAGAAATAAAAAATTCGTGAAATATCAGAAGAAAATTAAAGTATTTCCATATTCCTCTAAAATGAGTAAGCTGTCCAATGCCTTATTTCGCATTTTAATGATCAAAGAATCCAAAAATTCTTCCACAGGTGTGGTTCCGTCAGATGACCGATAAAATTCAATGTCAAACATAAGTATTCCTTTCTTATAAAATATTCCTTTTTTGATATATCGTCAAGGGGTTAACAGTAAAAATTTTTTTATCTGAGTAACTGGGATAAGGCACAAGAAATAACCGGTGCCGAAAATCAGACATCTGTAAAGTAATAGAGTATAAAACTTTGCAGATATTAGAAAGTAATCAGATATACCACGTATCATACTATGTTTTTGGTAATAAAGCAAATAAAAGAAAAATTAACGCCAAATTTCCTTGACATTTCCGCCTTTCGATGCCAAAATGATAGCAGTTATCATAGGAAAAGACATTGAGGAAGACAGTATCCGATTTTTCAAAGTCGCAGCGAGCCGGTGAGGGTGGAAGACCGGTACGAGTAGGAGATCGGAGAAAATCACTTCTGAGTTTCAGACCGAACCCCTGCACGGCGGGGCAGTAGGCTCTGACGGCGTTCCGCCGTTATCGGGAACCGTATAGACGGATCGTGTCATGTGAGACGGCAGTAGGGAATCGCCGTTTGGTGTGTGCGAGTCGGTCGGTACGTCGTAACAGGTGGTATCACGAGAACTTTACCCTCGTCCTTTTACGGGACGGGGGTTTTGTTTTTTACAAAGAAAGGATGGAAAGATTGAAAAATCACACTGATGTGCTGATTTTTCAATCGCGAGTTTGTGACGGAGCCACAAACTCGGAATCGCAGTCAAGAATTTGAGATTCTTGACGCGTGCCTCCGCAAAAAAAGCTCCGGCATGGAGGAAACTATGTATCAGAAAGTTGATGCGAACCTGAATTTTGTGGACAGAGAAAAAGAAGTATGCACTTTTTGGAAGGAAAACGATATCTTCCAAAAGAGCATGGACTCCCGCAAGGAAGGCCCTACCTATACCTTCTATGACGGGCCGCCGACGGCGAACGGCAAACCGCATATCGGACACGTATTGACACGTGTCATCAAGGACATGATTCCCCGTTACCGCACGATGAAGGGTTATATGGTGCCCCGTAAGGCGGGCTGGGATACCCACGGACTTCCCGTTGAGCTGGAAGTGGAGAAACTGCTGGGCTTAGACGGCAAGGAGCAGATCGAGGAATACGGCCTTGATCCGTTTATCAGCAAGTGTAAGGAATCTGTCTGGAAATACAAGGGCATGTGGGAGGATTTCTCCGGTACGGTCGGTTTCTGGGCGGATATGGACGATCCTTACGTGACCTATCACGATGATTTCATCGAGTCCGAGTGGTGGGCGTTAAAGCAGATTTGGGATAAGAAGCTTTTGTATAAGGGCTTTAAGATCGTGCCCTACTGCCCGCGCTGCGGCACGCCGCTTTCTTCCCATGAGGTGGCGCAGGGCTACAAGGCGGTGAAGGAGCGTTCCGCGATCGCCCGCTTCAAGGTGGTGGGCGAGGACGCCTATTTCCTGGCATGGACGACGACGCCGTGGACGCTGCCCTCGAACGTGGCGCTCTGTGTGAATCCGAACGAGACCTATGTAAAAGTAAAGGCAGCGGACGGTTATACCTACTATATGGCGCAGGCGCTGCTTGACACAGTGCTCGGGAAGCTTGCGGAGGAAGGAAAGCCCGCCTACGAAGTGCTGGAGACTTATGTCGGTACGGACTTAGAGTATAAGGAATACGAGCCCCTCTTTGCCTGCGCGGGCGAGGAAGCAGCGAAACAGAAGAAGAAAGCGCATTACGTGACCTGCGACAATTACGTTACCATGACGGACGGTACGGGCATCGTGCATATCGCGCCTGCCTTCGGTGAGGACGATGCGCAGGTGGGGAGAAAATACGACCTGCCCTTCGTACAGTTTGTTGACGGTAAGGGCAATATGACCGAGGAGACGCCCTACGCGGGTCTGTTCGTAAAGAAAGCCGATCCGGAAGTAATCAAAGACTTGGATAAAGAAGGGAAGCTGTTCGATGCACCTAAATTCGAGCATGACTATCCGTTCTGCTGGCGCTGCGATACGCCCCTGATCTACTATGCGCGCGAGTCCTGGTTCATTAAGATGACGGCGGTGCGCGACGATCTGGTGCGCAACAATAAGACTGTCAACTGGATCCCTGAGTCCATCGGCGAGGGGCGTTTCGGCAACTGGCTGGAAAACATTCAGGACTGGGGCATTTCCCGTAACCGTTACTGGGGCACGCCCTTGAATGTGTGGGAGTGCAGCAAGTGCGGACACATGGAGGCCATCGGTTCCCGCGAGGAGCTTGAAAAAATGAGCGGCAACGCGGCGGCAAAGACCGTGGAGCTGCACAGGCCTTATATCGACGAGATCACCTGCACCTGTCCGGAGTGCGGAAAGACCATGAAGCGCGTGCCAGAGGTGATCGACTGTTGGTTTGATTCCGGCGCCATGCCTTTTGCGCAGCATCATTATCCGTTTGAGAATAAGGAGCTGTTTGACAGCCAGTTCCCCGCACAGTTCATCTCCGAGGCGGTGGATCAGACACGCGGCTGGTTCTATTCGCTGATGGCGGAGTCTACCTTACTGTTTAACTGTGCGCCGTTTGAGAACGTGATTGTGCTCGGGCATGTGCAGGACGAGAACGGCCAGAAGATGAGTAAGTCCAAAGGCAATGCGGTAGACCCCTTCGAGGCGCTTGAAACCTACGGAGCGGACGCGATCCGCTGGTATTTCTATATCAATTCCGCCCCCTGGCTGCCCAACCGTTTCCACGGCAAGGCGGTGCAGGAGGGACAGCGTAAGTTCCTCGGTACGCTCTGGAATACCTATGCCTTTTTCGTGCTGTATGCGAATATCGACAATTTTGATGCCACGAAGTACAGTCTGGAATACGATAAGCTGCCCGTCATGGATAAGTGGCTGCTTTCCAAGCTGAACACGGCTGTCAGGGAAGTGGATGAGCATCTGGACAACTACAGGATTCCCGAGGCGGCGAGAGTGCTCGACAACTTCGTGGATGAGATGAGCAACTGGTATGTGAGAAGAAGCCGCGAGCGTTTCTGGGCGAAGGGCATGGAGCAGGATAAGATCAACGCTTACATGACGCTTTACACCGCGCTGGTGGACATCTGTAAGGCGGCAGCGCCCATGGTGCCCTTTATGACGGAGGAGATTTACCGCAATCTGGTGTGCAGCATTGATAAAAATGCGCTTGAAAGTATTCATTTGTGCGATTTTCCGACATCCAACGAGAGCATGATTGACAAAAAGCTCGAGGACTCCATGGAGGAAGTGCTGAAAATCGTGGTTATGGGGCGTGCGGCCCGCAACACGGCGAACATCAAGAACCGCCAGCCGATTGGCACCATGTATGTGAAGGCGGAGACTGTTCTCGACGACTTCTATCAGGACATCATCAGAGACGAGTTAAACGTAAAGCAGATTGTATTCTCCGACGATGTGTCGGCATTTACGACCTACAGCTTCAAGCCGCAGCTTAAAACCGTCGGTCCGAAATACGGCAAGCAGCTCGGCGGTATTAAGGCGTATCTGTCCGCGATGGACGGCAGCGCGGCGATGGAGACCCTAAAAGCGCAGGGGGCACTTACATTTGACGTGGACGGCGTGGAGGTTTCCCTCGCGGAGGAAGATCTGCTCATCGATATGGCGCAGAAGGACGGTTTTGTGGCGGAGGCCGACAACTATGTAACGGTGGTGCTCGACACGAATCTGACGGATGAGCTGATCGAGGAAGGTTTTGTCTACGAGATCATCAGCAAGATCCAAACCATGCGAAAGGACGCTGACTTTGAGGTGATGGATCACATCAAAGTATCCCTGAACGGCAATGAGAAGGTGGCGCAGATCGCTGCCAAAAACGAGGCTGTGATTGCAGGAAAAGTGCTGGCAGAGAGCATCGGTACGGGAGAGGGTCTGGCGGTTTCCAAAGAGTGGAATGTCAACGGGGAGACCGTGACGATCGGTATTCAAAAAGTATAATCTACGAATGCGATAAGCTGAAAATGGTAAATTTTAATCTTTATATGGTCAAAAATAAAATTTCAAGCTATAATAGAAAGGAATTATGATTAAACTTGTCTGACAGCAGGGCTAACAAGGAGGAGAGAGATGATTAAAAAAGCACCTACGAAAACTTTTGATACAGAATTATTCAAGAGGAGCGTCCTTTACAATGTAAAAACCCTTTACAGAAAGACGCTGGAGGAGGCGACGGATCAGCAGATCTTTCAGGCAGTATCCTATGCGGTCAAGGATGCCATTGTGGATCAGTGGTTAAAGACCCAGAAGGAGTATGACAAACAGGATCCGAAGATGGTCTATTACCTTTCCATGGAGTTTTTGATGGGCCGTGCGCTTGGCAACAACATGATCAATCTGCAGGCATATGATGCGTTTGCACAGGCGCTCGAGGAGCTCGGCATCGACATTAATGTGGTGGAGGATCAGGAACCCGACGCAGCGCTTGGAAACGGCGGCTTGGGACGGTTGGCGGCTTGCTTCCTTGACTCCCTGGCAACGCTGGGCTATGCGGCTTACGGCTGCGGCATCCGCTATCGCTATGGCATGTTTAAGCAGGAGATCCGCGACGGCTATCAGGTGGAAGTACCCGACAACTGGCTGCGTGACGGCAATCCTTTTGAGCTGCGCAGACCTGAATATGCAAAAGAGGTGCGTTTCGGCGGCTATGTCAATGTATATGTGGATGAGAACGGCAGAAGCAATTTCAAGCAGGAGGGCTATCAGGCCGTGACGGCGATTCCCTATGATCTGCCTGTCGTGGGCTATGGCAACGGCATCGTCAACACGCTGCGCATCTGGGATGCTGAGCCTGTGAACTGCTTCCAGCTTGATTCCTTTGATAAGGGCGACTACCAGAAGGCGGTGGAGCAGGAAAATCTGGCAAGAAATATCGTGGAGGTCCTCTATCCTAACGATAATCATTACGCAGGCAAGGAACTGCGCTTAAAACAGCAGTATTTCTTTATCTCCGCTTCCGTACAGGCAGCGGTGGCGAAATACATGAAAAAGCATGACGATATCAGGAAATTCCACGAGAAAGTGACGTTCCAGTTAAATGATACGCACCCGACCGTGGCAGTGGCGGAGCTGATGCGCATTCTGATGGATGAGCATTATCTGACATGGGACGAGGCCTGGGAAGTGACTACCAAGACCTGCGCTTACACGAATCACACGATCATGGCGGAGGCACTGGAAAAATGGCCGATCGAGCTGTTTTCGAGACTCCTTCCCCGTGTGTACCAGATCGTTGAGGAGATCAACCGCCGCTTCATTGCGAGGATCGAACAGAAGTATCCCGGCGATCAGGAGAAAATCAGAAAGATGGCGATCATTTATGACGGTCAGGTCAAGATGGCGCATCTGGCGATTGCGGCGGGCTATTCCGTAAACGGTGTGGCGAGATTACATACCGAGATCTTAAAGAATCAGGAACTGAAAGACTTCTACGAGATGATGCCCGAGAAGTTCAACAATAAGACCAACGGCATCACGCAGAGACGTTTTCTGCTGCATGCGAATCCTCTGCTTGCAGACTGGGTGACGGATCATGTGGGCAATGACTGGATCACGGATCTGCCCAAGATCAATAAGTTAAAGATCTATGCTGACGATGAGAAGGCACAGCAGGAGTTTATGAATATCAAATATCAGAATAAGGTGCGTCTGGCGGAGTACATCATGGAGCACAACGGTATCGAGGTCGATCCCCGCTCCATCTTCGACGTACAGGTAAAGCGTCTGCATGAGTACAAGCGCCAGCTCCTGAACATCCTGCACGTGATGTACCTCTACAATGAATTAAAAGAGCATCCGGATATGGATTTCTATCCGAGGACCTTTATTTTCGGGGCCAAGGCGGCAGCAGGCTATAAGAATGCAAAGCTGACCATCAAGCTGATCAATTCCGTGGCGGATGTGGTGAACAATGACCCTGCAATCAACGGAAAGATCAAAGTGGTGTTTATCGAGAACTACCGTGTCTCCAACGCGGAGATCATCTTTGCGGCGGCGGATGTGTCCGAGCAGATCTCCACGGCCAGCAAGGAGGCTTCCGGCACGGGTAACATGAAGTTCATGCTGAACGGCGCGCTCACCATTGGCACCATGGACGGCGCAAACGTGGAGATCGTGGAGGAAGTGGGCGAGGAGAATGCCTTTATCTTCGGTTTATCCTCCGACGAAGTCATCCGTTATGAAAATTACGGCGGCTACGATCCGACAGAGATTTTCAACAACGATCCCGACGTGAGAAAGGTGCTCATGCAGCTGATCAACGGCACTTACGCACCCGGCGATCCGGATATGTTCCGTTCTCTGTACAATTCGCTTTTAAATACGCAGAGCACGTCCAAGGCGGATACCTATTTTATCCTCAAGGATTTCAAAGCCTACGCAGAGGCGCAGGAGAGGGTGGAAGCGGCTTACCGTAACGAAAAGGGCTGGGCGCGGAGCGCGATCCTAAATGTGGCCTGCTCCGGCAAGTTTACTTCCGACAGAACCATTCAGGAGTATGTGGATGACATCTGGAAACTGGATAAGGTGGTGATCCCGAAAGAGACTACACCTGCGACGGCGACGAAGAAACCGGCAAAATAGGAACTGACAACGATTGATACAGAAGACCTCCCTTGCTTTGAGCGAGGGAGGTTTTTGAGCAGGAGGCTTATGGATAAAAAACTGGCGTTTCAAATACTTGGGATCGCGGAGACAAAGGACGGGGAACCGATCAGAAGCAGTTATCTTGCACTGTTAAAGGATACCAATCCGGAGGACGATCCGGAAGGGTTCAAGCGCCTGCGGGAAGCCTATGAGGAGGCTTTGCGGTCAGCAGCAGAGCGGGACGAGGAGCAGGCGGAGGAGGAACCGCAGGATGAGGTCGGCATCTGGATGAGACGGGTGCGGGAAGTCTATCGGGATATCCTTTTGCGCGGGGAGGCAGAAAACTGGAAGCCGCTTTTTGAGGATTCCGTCTGCGTTGGTTTCGATACGTTTTTGGAGGCAAGGGGGAGGCTTCTTAGCTTTCTCTCAGGTCATGCCCTTCTGCCGCAGACCGTCTGGGTACTGCTTGATCGGACGTTTCATGTATTGGAGGATTTCGATTCCCTGAAGGAGGAGTTTCATGTAAATTTCCTCAGGCATATCGAGTATCATGTCAATACAGAGGATTTTCTGGATTACAGTCTGTTTGAGGCCCGGGAAGATTACAGGCCGGAGAATGACGAGGAAGCAGACGAGTATATCAGGGAATATTTTCAGATTAAGAATATGCTGGAAGAAAATGAGACAGAGAACGTTTCCCGTATGCTCTCTGACATCAGGCGGCACGGCATTTACCATCCCTATGAAGATGTGGAGAGACTGCGCCTGTATATCAGACAGGAAAACTGCGAAGCGGGAAAGGAGTTGGCGGAGAGTCTGCTTGCGAGGTATCCCGAGGATGGTTATGTGCAGGTTTGGACGGGCAAGATATTCTGGGAGTGTGGAGAGCAGGAAAGAGGATTTGCCCTGTGGCAGTCAGTGCTTGAGAAGGAACCGGATTATTATATGGCAAAGTATTTTGCGGTCGGTTATCTGAGACGGCAGAAGCAGTGGTACCGGGCGGAGAGATATATCAATGAACTGCTGCGGGTGAACTCCTGGGATGAAGATCTGCTGACGCAGATGAATGAGATCAATCAAGAGCTCGTGCCTCTGGTACAGGCGGCGTATGAGAAAGGGGAGGGGTTTGAGGATCTCTCCCAAGAGGAGGTTCCGCTTTTCCTTGGGCGCAGACTGTATAACATGGAGAAGTTTGACGAGGTTTTAGCGCTTCTGGAAAAGGATCCGCAGCTTTTAAAGAAGGAGGAGGGCAGTCTCGATCTCAGAGCCTGGGCGCTGTATCGTCTGGAACGGTATCAGGAGGCAATCCCTGCTTTTCAAGAATATCTGCATTGTGTGGAAGCGCTTCCGGAGGAACCCAAGAGGACATCGCAAATGGCGGAGGCGTATCACAGTTTGAGCGTCTGCTTTTTTGAATCCGAAAAGCCGGAGGAAGGCGAGCGGGAGTCAAGAAAGGCGATCGCAACCGAGACGAACAAAAGGAACCGCCTTGACTGGAGACATTATCTGGCGGGCAGGTATCTTGCCTTTGAAGAATACGAGAGAGCAGTGGAGGAATGCGATGAGATCCTTGCCGAGGATGAGGGGTATTATCCTGCCTATCTGGTCAGGCAGGAGGCAGCTTATCATTTGGAAAAGGCGCAGCAGGTGGTGGACGATTACTACCGTGCGATCGATCTCTTTGCAGGTTATGACAGACCTTACTTCTATGCGGCCATGATTTTTTATGATTACAGCCAGTATCAGGACGCCATTGGTGTGATTGAAAGGGCGAAAGAGAATGAGGTGGAATTTTCCGAAAAGCTGCGTTTTTTGGAGGCACAGATTCGGCGGATGCTGGCGGAGAATGCCGAAGACAGGGAAAAGGTGATGGAGCTTCTGGATGCGCTTCTCTATGAGACGGAAGGAGATAACGGGGAGTTAAAGGAAGACGGCACATCCAAGGATGGACCGAAGCGGGTCGAGCTTCTCTTTGAAAAGGCGCTGCTGTTTTGGGATGATGAGAAATATACGGAAGCTGTCGTTATGGTGCAGGAAGTGTTAAAGCAGGATACGGAGAATCCATATTATCGTTTTATGCTCGGTAATATCCTGCGGGATATGGGTAACTACGAGGAAGCGCTGAAAGAATACAAACGAGTGGAGGAGACTTATCATCATGCGGAGTTTTATTTTGGCATGGGCGTCTGCTGTCAGGGGACGGAGAAATGGCAGGAGGCAGTTTCCTATTTCTTAAAGGCGATCGAGAAGGACGAGAATTACCGCGATACGAATTTAAGGCTTTACCGCTGCTATGTGGCGCTGTACCGTCTGGAATATAAACAGGAGTATTTCGATCAAGGGATACGCTATATCAATAAGCAGATGGAGATTACTCAAAACCGGGGTTACCGTCTCTGGGACCGCGGCAATCTGTATTCGGACGCCATGGAGACTGCGCTTGCCGTGGCGGATTACGAGGAGGCGATCGCGGTGGGAACCGTTCCGGAGGATGAGATTTATATTCTCTGGGAAAATATCGCTATTGCCTACGCCAATGACATACAGTATGAAAAAGGGTACGAGGCGTACAAACGCGCGGTGGAGACGATGGGAGCAAAGGATGTGTCCGTCACGGGCTACCGTGGTATGGCAAAGTGTCTACAGAAGCTGAAGAAGTATGAGGAAGCTATCGCCTGCTGCAGAGAGGGGCTGGCGGTCTTCCCGGCGGACAGTAACCTGTGGGATACGCTGACCACCTGCTATTCATGTATGAAACATCTGGAGAAGGCTCTTGAGGTGCAGGAGGAGAGAAAAAAAGAGCTGGGAGAAGATGAGGATTATTACAGTGATGTCGCCGATACCTTGATTCTGATGGGAAAGACCGAGGAAGGGCTGGCTGTTTATGACGACGCAAAGCAGTCCTATTTCAAGCGCGCTGCGGACAGGCAGGAACTGGCGGAACTGTATATGGAGT
The DNA here is from genome assembly GCA_910576815.1 of uncultured Lachnospiraceae bacterium. Classification (GTDB taxonomy): domain Bacteria; phylum Bacillota; class Clostridia; order Lachnospirales; family Lachnospiraceae; genus UBA3282. The sequence continues at coordinate 17,575 of CAJTKA010000029.1, read as the reverse complement.
GGGCAGGCTCGCTGGCAGACGTGATCGCCTATGAAAAAGCGGCAAAGAAATATCAGGAAGCAGCGGCGCTTTACGGGGACAGCCGTAAAAAATTCAGGGCGGAATGGCGTGCGGCAAAAAATTATTATATGGCGGGACAGCGCGAGGAGGCGGCACGTTGGGCGAAGAAGGCGTTGGGGCGTCTTGCGGAATGCAGCATAAAAGAGGAGGATTATCTGACTTATACCCAATATGCGCCCGTACAGAGCGGATGGCTTGCATGGTGTTATCTGGCGCTTGGAGAAAAGGAAAAGGCGAGAGGTATTTTTAAGAGGATGGAACAGCTTAGGCCCTGCGCTGCCTGTGAGTATAAAAAATGTTTTGAATCAGCCCTCTGGCTTGGCTGTTATTATTACACCGAAGGGGAATTTGAGAAAGCGGCGGCGCTGTTTGAGGAGTCGACTGCGAGATACGGGAATGTTCTGTTGGAGGCAAAGTTTTTGCTGGAAAAAATAAGAAAGAGCGAAGGGATTTGAGGAAACAATGATCATCGGAATCGACTTGGGAACGACAAACAGTCTGGCGGCGTACTTTACGGAAGAAGGGCCGCAGATCATACCGAATCGCCTGGGGAAAAGGCTGACGCCCTCGGTGGTGAGCATGGATGAGGACGAGCAGATCTACGTAGGAGACCTGGCGGTGGAGAGAGGGCTTCTTTACCCGGGCAGTACGGCGTCTGTCTTTAAGCGGGATATGGGAAGCGGCAGAAAATTTAACCTGCTGCATAAATCTTTTACGGCGGAAGAACTGTCTTCTTTTGTGCTGCGGGCGCTTAAGGAGGACGCGGAGACCTTTCTCGGAGAACCTGTAACGGAGGCGGTCATCAGTGTGCCTGCCTATTTCAATGACGAAAGACGGCGGGCTACCAGAAGGGCAGGAGAGCTGGCGGGGCTTAAAGTGGAACGCATCATCAGCGAGCCCACGGCAGCGGCGATCGCTTACGGGCTCTATCAGAGTCAGGGGCATATGCGGTTCCTGGTGTTTGATCTGGGCGGCGGTACTTTTGATGTGTCGGTATTGGAGCGGATCGATCAGATCCTGGAAGTGCGGGCCGTGGCGGGCGATAATTTCCTCGGCGGAGAAGATTTTACGGCCGTGCTGGAAGACATGTTTTTGAAAAATTTCCGCAGTTTGACAGACTGACGCTTGATGCAAAGACCTTGCGCCACATCCATAAACAGGCGGATAAATGCAAGATCGGCTTTACGGAGGGGAAGACTTCTACCATGGAATGCAAGATCGGGGAGGAGGTATACTCTTATCCTGTGGGGCTGCCAGCCTATGAGCATGGCTGCGAGGAACTTCTGGAAAAGATCAGGCAGCCCGTGCGGCGCAGTCTTTCTGACGCGCACATCCGTCTTTCCGATATCGATAAGGTCGTGCTGGTGGGCGGAGCGACCAAGAGTCCCGTGATCCGCCGTTTTGTCAGCAAACTGTTTCGGGCGCTTCCCGATACCAATATCAATCCCGACGAGGCGGTGGCGCTGGGTGCGGCGATCCAGGGCGCGATGAAGGAGAGAAACGAAGCAATCAAAGAGGTGATCCTTACGGATGTCTGTCCGTTTACGCTGGGAACGGAGGTGGTCAGAGAGTGGGACCGCGGTATCTATGAGAACGGCGTGTTCTGTCCCATCATTGAGAGAAATACGATCATTCCCGCCAGCCGCACGGAGCGGCTCTATACCGTGCGCGACGACCAGACGAAGATTCGGGTCAATGTCCTACAGGGGGAGAGCCGTTTCGCCAAGAACAATCTTTCGCTGGGAGAGCTGAATATCGAAGTGCCCGCCGCGCCCGCAGGGGAGGAGCCTGTGGATGTGACTTACACCTACGATATCAACTCCATCCTTGAGGTAGAGGTGAAGGTGGTGTCCAGCGGCAAAAAGGAGAAAAAGATCTTCGGCGGCAAAAATGTCGATATGACGCCGGAGCAGATCCAGGAACGGTTTGAGACACTGTCCTACTTAAAGATCCATCCCCGCGACAAGGAGGAAAATAAATATTTACTTTTGATGGGGGAGCGGATGTATGAGGAAAGTCTGGGAGATAAAAGATATTTCATATCCCAGGCGCTTCATAAGTATGAGCAGGCGCTGGATACCTACGATCCGGGTACGATCGAGCGGGCGAAAGAGGAATTTCGGGAGTTTTTGAAAGAATTAGAGGAGTGAGAATGCTAAAAGCAGGTATTCTCCGCATGGAGGAATTATGTATGGAACGGGTGCTGCTGGTTGGGACGAATTTAAATGACGGGGAAGATTATCAGGCCTCATTAGAGGAATTGGGGGCGCTGGCAGAAGCTTGTGATATGGAGGTGGCTGGCAGTGTTTGTCAGACGCTGGAATCGGTGCACAAAGCGTTTTATATTGGGACGGGAAAGGTGGAGGAGGTGAAAGCCCTTGCTGCAGAATGTGACGCGGATGTCATTATTTTTGACAATTCCCTCTCCCCCATGCAGCTGCGCAATCTGCAGGAGCGGCTGGAGAAACCGATCCTCGACAGGAGTGCGCTGATTCTGGAAATTTTTGCAGACAGGGCGCGTTCCCGCGAGGCCAAGTTACAGGTGGAGACGGCCAGATTACAGTATATGCTGCCCCGTCTTGTGGGGCTTCACGCAGCGCTTTCGAGGCAGGGCGGCGCAAGCGGCGCCATGAGCAACCGCGGTGCGGGTGAAAAAAAGCTTGAGCTGGACAGGCGGGTGCTGGAGAGACGGCTGACGGAGCTGCGCAGGGAGTTAAAAGAGGTGAGCGGCGAGCGCGAGACCCAGAGGAAGCGGCGCGCAAGGTCAGGCATTCCCCGCGTTGCTCTGGTGGGGTATACCAATGCGGGCAAATCTACGCTTTTAAACGCCATGCTCGACCTCTATGGCGGGGAGGAAAGCGAAGGGACAGAGAAGGAAAAGCACGTCTTTGAGAAGGATATGCTTTTTGCCACGCTGGATACCACTGTGCGCAGGATTGAGCCGGAGGGGCATCATGCGTTTTTGCTCTCCGATACGGTGGGCTTTATCCATAAGCTGCCGCATCATCTGGTAGACGCTTTCCGCTCTACGCTGGAGGAAGCAAAGGAGGCGGATCTTCTGATCCAGGTGGTGGATTACAGCGATCCCCATTACAAAGAGCAGATCGCGGTCACAAACCGCACCTTGAAAGAGCTGGATGCGGCAGGGATTCCCATGCTTTATGTTTTTAATAAGGCAGATCTGGTGTCTGCGGATGCGCTGCCGAGGCATTCGGGAATAGAGGAAAATCGGACCGCATATCTGCCCGTGGTGGCAAAGGAGCGCGACAGAGCGGATGGCGACGCGATTTATTTGTCTGCCAAAAAACGGATCGGGATGGAGGAGCTGCTTGCCCTGATCGAGGATAAACTGGCGGGCGGTTATGTGGAGTGCAGCCTGCTCATCCCCTATGCGGACGGCAGGGCGGTGTCCTACTTAAATGAGAATGCGGTGGTCTATGAGACGGAGTATGTGGAAGACGGCGTGCGGATGCGGGTGAACTGCAAGAAGGAGGATTACGGATACTATGAGAGGTATCTGGCGAAATAGGCCCGCTTGTTTTTATTGCGTCCGTGCCTTTTATCCTTTATAATGATTTAGGTAGTGAAAAAGGAAACAGATGAAAATGACACGGACATGGAGGATTGTATGATTGAACTGACAAAAGGCGGCGCGTATCTGGTAAACGGAACGGAGATCATTTCGGACAGTGCAGAGGCGCCGGCGCAGATCAAAAATAAGACCGGAAAGGAAGTGTCGAAAGCCGAAGCGGCAAAAAGCACCATTGCTTACGGTATTTTAGAGAAACACAATACCTCCGGCAATATGGAGAAACTAAAGATCAAATTCGATAAACTGACTTCCCATGATATCACCTTTGTGGGAATCATTCAGACGGCGCGGGCTTCGGGGCTGACGAAATTCCCGATTCCCTATGTGCTCACCAATTGTCACAATTCTCTGTGCGCGGTGGGCGGTACGATCAACGAGGATGACCATATGTTTGGGCTTACCTGTGCCAAGAGATACGGCGGCGTCTATGTGCCGCCTCATCAGGCAGTTATCCACCAGTACGCAAGGGAGATGCTTGCGGGCGGCGGCAGGATGATCCTCGGTTCCGATTCCCATACCAGATACGGCGCGCTTGGCACGATGGCCATGGGCGAGGGCGGACCGGAGTTAGTCAAACAGCTCTTGTCACAGACCTACGATATCAATATGCCCGGTGTGGTAGGCGTGTATCTGACAGGCGAGCCTGTAAAAGGCGTGGGCCCGCAGGATGTGGCGCTTGCCATCATCGGTGCGGTGTTTGCAAACGGCTATGTGAAAAATAAGGTAATGGAGTTCGTGGGACCGGGCGTATCCTCCCTGAGCGCGGACTTCCGTATCGGGATCGACGTGATGACCACGGAGACCACCTGCCTGTCCTCCATCTGGCGGACGGATGAGCAGATCAAAGAATTTTATGAGATTCATGGCAGGGAAGAAGAATATCAGGAGTTAAATCCGGGGGAGATCGCTTATTACGACGGTATGATTACAGTGGATCTGTCGAAAATCAGACCCATGATCGCTATGCCTTTCCATCCGAGCAACACCTATACCATCGATGAGGTAAACGCGAATTTGAAAGATGTGCTCCACGACGTGGAGGAGCGGGCAAAGGTCAGTCTGGACGGCACGGTGCCTTATTCTTTACAGGAGAAAGTCGTGAACGGCAAGTTTATGGTAGATCAGGGCATTATTGCGGGCTGCGCGGGCGGCGGCTTTGAGAATATCTGCGCGGCAGCGGACATCCTGCGCGGTTCCTACATCGGTGCCGACGGTTTTACCTTAAGCGTCTATCCGGCATCTATGCCCGTGTATATGGAGCTGATCAAAAATGGCTGTGCGGCGGCGATCTTAGAGACGGGAGCAGTGTTAAAGACGGCTTTCTGCGGTCCCTGCTTTGGGGCAGGCGATACGCCGGCAAATAACGCTTTCAGCATCAGGCATTCCACCAGAAACTTCCCCAACAGGGAAGGCTCCAAGCTGCAGAACGGTCAGATTTCTTCCGTGGCGCTCATGGATGCGCGTTCTATCGCGGCGACGGCGGCAAACAAAGGTATGCTCACGCCGGCAACCGCATTTGACGGAGAGATCGGAAAATATCAATATCATTTTGATGCGAATATTTATCAAAACCGCGTCTTTGATTCTAAGGGCGTGACGGATGAGAGCGTGGAAATCCAGTTTGGGCCGAATATCAAGGACTGGCCTGCCATGGGCGCACTGCCTGAGAATCTGGTGCTGCGGGTCGTATCGGAGATCCACGATCCCGTTACCACCACGGACGAGCTCATTCCCTCGGGAGAAACATCTTCCTACCGTTCTAACCCGTTAGGGCTGGCTGAGTTTACACTTTCCAGAAAGGATCCCGAGTATGTGGGCAGGGCGAAAGATATTCAGAAGGCGGAGAAGGCCAGGATGCAGGGAGAACACCCTTGTCAGGCGCATCCCGATGTCAAGCCGGTGATGAACGTGGTAAAACAGAGCTTTGCGGAGGCTTCGCATGAAAATACAGGCTTCGGTTCCACAATCTTTGCGGTGAAGCCGGGAGACGGTTCCGCCAGAGAACAGGCAGCTAGCTGCCAGAAAGTGCTGGGGGGCTGGGCGAATATCGCCAACGAGTATGCGACCAAGCGGTATCGCTCAAACCTGATCAACTGGGGGATGCTGCCGTTTTTGATCGAGGCGGGCGATCTGCCTTTCAAAAATCTGGACTATCTGTTCTTCCCGGGTATCCGCAAGGCGGTAGAGGAGAAGGCGGAGACCATCGAGGCATATCGGGTGTCGGTGGAAGAAGGGAAGTTAGTTCCTTTTACGATGACGCTGGGAGAGCTGACAGACGAGGAGAGACAGATCATCTTAAAGGGCTGCCTGATCAATTATAACAGAGTAGATTGACTGAGTAAGTCAATTTGATAAAGGATATTGGGGCTACAAGGATAGGAATAAGTATTGGGGAATCATGTTTGATGGGGTAGAGAAAAAGCCCGGAAGCACCTGGCGGCATATCGGATTTGCCGTGTTTGGTCTTATTGTCGCGGCAGCGTTTGGATACATGGCAATCCTGGGCATAACACATCAAAATAGCGTAGCGGACGAGAGTGCGCAGCAGGAAATCGAGGTGGAGGACGCCGCGGTTTCTGCGGCGTTGTCGGAACTTGCCTTTACGCAGGAACAACCGGAGGTGGATTCATCTAAGGAAATCGTAAAGGATGTGCTGTTGAGCAACGTGCCGAAGGCGGATTTCAGTTATTCTTTTAACGGAAAGCTCGGGGATGCGGCGGTGGTCACGCGAGAGGGCGATATCGGACGCTTTAATGATGGCACTTACCCTGAGCAGACGCAGGATGTGCTGCCATTGTTTACGGAGGGAATCGAGGGAGAAGCAATCTATCTGGATGGCAGCTATGGTGTGGAGCTTCTGGGTATGGATGCGCTTTCTGATTCTTACACCATAGCGTTTTGGTTTCGGGCGGACGAGCTGCGCGACTGGTCGCCGTTTTTGCTGATTGGTTCCCATCTGCTGGACGTGGGGGAAAAACAGAGTTTTTTATCTTTCAATAAAAAGACCACGGAGGAGGGAACGCAGGTAGTGCCCATCTTTAATACCATTGACGCGGTCACCGGAAATTCCTGTGAGATCCGTCCATCCATGGAGGACAAAAGATGTATTTCCCTGAATGTATGGAATTATATCACGGTCTGTGTGGATGCTTCGCAGCGGGTAGAAGACGATTCTGACAAAGTGATGGGATATCTTTATCTGAACAGTGAATTGATTGGCTCCGGACAGATTTCCAAATTACACTTGGAGCAGGACGATGTGAAAGCCTATCTGGGAATCAGCTGCTTTGACGAGTTGTTCCGTGCCAGTTATGACGAGGTTCATATCTGGAAACAGATGCTTAATGAGAGCCAGATCAGCAGTATGTACACGGCATATACGGAAGCGGGTTAAAAATAGGTTAAGAAAAGGAAAAAATATCCGATATATAATATACAGGCAGGAAAATCCATGGCCGGGATTTTCTTTTGCTGTAATTTCATAATGTTGAGACCAGGGACGGTATTTTTAGGGAAAAGGAATTTCCGTAAAAATACCGTCTTTTCTATTGCCATGCGCCAGGGAAGGCGCTGTTTGGTGCACAGGCAGGCGTAGAGAGGGATCGACAGAAAAAGAGGCGGATTGAAAAATCATGCTTCGGATAGGGGGTAACATTGATTATTGATTCTGGTACCATAGGAATGCAGTCTACCAGATCCTATCGCTCAGTCACGAAGGCGAGTGCGCGGAGCGTGCAGGGCACCTTTGCGGGCGGCATGGGCGGACTGGATTCGCTTTTTGGGGATCAGTCCGGTGTTGGAGAAAAGACTGCGGAAGGGGAGGACGGCAATCAGGCGAAGTGGTCCGATCTTTCTGCACATATGCAGAATACCACGGGCGCGTGGCAAATCTCGACGAGAAATGATGAGCGGGAGGCAATACGCAGTATCAAACAGCAGTGCGTGGACTTTTTGCTGGAGCTTTTGTTCCGTTTTCGCGGACAAAGGAGCAACGCGGGTTTTTTGCCCGGAAATACAGGCAGCACCATGTACACGGTGAACGGTTATCAGATGGCACGTTTCTACAGCGAGGAGGAATGTACGACCTTTTCTACGCAGGGCACGGTGAAAACCGCTGACGGCAGAGAACTTTCCTTTAACCTGGAACTTGGCATGAGCCGCAGTTTTCAGGAGTATTATGAGGAGAACTACGTCACTTCCATTAAGACGTTCCACGACCCGTTGGTGATCAATCTGGACAGTAATATCGCCAAGGTCTCCGATCAAAAATTTTTCTTTGACCTTGACTGTGACGGCACCAAAGAGGAAATCTCCAGCCTGCAGGCGGGCAGCGGTTTCCTGGCGCTTGATCTGAACGGGGATGGGGAAATCAACGATGGGAGCGAGCTGTTTGGTACAAAGAGTGGTGACGGCTTTCGGGATCTTTCCCGTTATGACGCCGACGGCAACGGCTGGATCGATGAGGCGGATCCCATTTGGGAAAAGCTGCTGATCTGGACGAAGGACGAGAATGGAAAGGATAAGCTTTATCATCTCTCCGACCTGGGGGTGGGCGCCATTGGTCTTTCCCGGGTGGGAACACAGTTTTCTTTGAATAACGAGAAGACCAACGAAACCAATGCCATGATCCGCAAGACAGGTATCTTCCTGTATGAAAACGGAACGGTGTCCACGATCCAGCATGTGGACATGGCGTCCTATTCAAAAAACGCATAAATGCAGAGACAACCGCATAGAAATAGACTATGTGGGGTGTCGCATGAAAAACAATGGAATCGTCTCAAAAAATGCAAACAGAAGGGAGGCACTTAGCTTCCTTCTGTTTGTTTTTTTGCTGCCTTATGTCTGCGCCTGCCTTTGGGGGCAGGTGGGTGAGGAGACGGCAAAGCTGAAAGAGGAAGAAAGGAAGGGGCAGCAGGAAGCCTGGATGGTAGAGGCAGCACTTTCCTGGGGCGTGTGGGAGCTTCCCATGGAAGAGTATTTGACTTACCTGTTGATGCTGGTCATACCGGAGGAGGGTGAGCCGGAGGCGTTAAAAGCGCAGGCTGTGCTTTTGCGGACGGAACTTGCCGCCCGTTATCGGGAACAGAAGGAGAATAGCATTTTTCTGGAAGCGGAGGAACTGGGACGCTTTTATGGCGGATATGGAGACAAGGGAGAGCTTTCGGCATACAGGCTGGCGGTGGAGGAAACAGCCGGGCTGATTCTAACTTGTCAGGGAGAACCTGTCAGGGCGTCTTCCCTGCAATTGACAGAGGAGGGTGGGAAGGCGTTTTGTTATGTGACAGGGGATGGCAGAGATTTTGCCATGCGCCAGGAGGAGGCGGAAGATCTTGCGCAGGAAGGGAAGACCTTTCAGGAAATCTTATCACATTTCTTTTTTGATTCAGAGTTAGCAAATTTTGAATAAAGCGGAAAAAAAGGGTAAAACTATCACCATGAAACCCGGTGGATCGGGAACCCGCAAGGTGTCGGGAAAATTTGACATCGGGAGAAAAACAGGAGGCGAGTTTCATGGCGAGAAGAAATAGAAACAAAATCGGAAAAGAGAGGATCATCATGTTGGCATCTTCAATGTTCGTATTGGCGGCACTGACGATGACCGGCCTTTATGTGAGAAGAAGCAACCGTGCCGAGCAGGAGAATTATGTGGTGGATTTTGAGACGCTTGAGCAAAGCAGCACGGAACTTGCGGAAAACATGGTATCGGGGGAGGAACTCGATACATTGTTTGCCGATGTTGGCACCGATGATTTGGACTATGATCCCAGTTTTCAGGAGGCAAATTCCCTTCACGTAGAAAACACGGAGAGTACGGAGACGGGCAGTCAGAAAAAGAATACTGATGGAGAAAATGTTCAGAGGAGCCAGGAGGATGTCAAGACGATCAGCGAGGCGATAGAGGAGGCACAAAAGACTGAGGATCAGAAACGAAAGGAACAGGCGAAGAAGGACAACCCTGTCAAAGATGCGGAAGCGGGCAAAGCAAATGGCGGGGAACAGGAAGATGCAGGTATGTTTGACGAGACGGTGGATACCGTCATGAGCGAGGAAGTGCAGACGGATGGAATCGCTACCACAGTGCAGCCGGAACTGACTTTTAGCGAGGAGGACAACCTGGTGTGGCCCATTGTCGGCGATGTGCTCATCAACTACAGCATGGACAAGACGATTTACTTTCCGACGCTGGATCAGTATCGCTATCATCCGGCTATCGTAATTGCGGCGACCCAGGGCGAGAGCATTGGCGCGGCAGCGAATGGACGTGTCTCCTCCGTCAGTTATGATCGCGCGACAGGAAATACGGTGGTGATGGAGCTGGGAAACGGTTATGAGTTGACCTACGGGCAGCTTGATAATATTACCGTGTCAGAGGGAAGCTATGTGAATGTCGGCGATGCCATCGGGACTGTGGCAGTGCCCACGAAATATTATAGCCTGGAGGGCTCGAATGTGTACTTTAAGCTGACAAAGGACGGGGAGCCGGTGAATCCGCTGACCAAATTGAAATAAAGGGTAAAAAGATGCTTATTATACACGGAAATATCAAGACAATGGCAGATGAGGATTTCCCGGATGGTTTTGTGCAGATCGAGGAGGGAAAGATCGTCGCAGTCGGTGCTATGAGTGACTGTCCGCAGGCGGACGCAGCGAACCGTTCCGGTGCGGCAGGAGAAAGCAAAGATGAGGGCGGAGTTCTCGATGTACAGGGAGCCTGGGTGATGCCCGGTATTGTGGAGGCACATTGTCATATGGGGATCACGGAGGAGAAAAAGGGCATGGAGGGAGACGATTGTAATGAGACTGTAGATCCCATCACGCCGCAGCTTCGTGCCATTGACGCCATCAACCCCATGGATGCGGCTTTTAACGATGCGCTGGCGGCAGGGATCACCTCCGCCATGGTTGGTCCCGGCAGTTCCAATGTCGTGGGCGGTCAGTTCGCCTTCATTAAGACGCACGGGCGCTGTATCGATCAGATGATCGTAAAGGCGCCTGCTGCCATGAAAGTGGCTTTTGGCGAAAATCCCAAAGTGAATTATTCCGGTCAGGGTAAGTCGCCCTCTACCCGTATGGCCACTGCCGCCATGCTCAGAGAGGAGCTGGCAAAGGCAAAAAACTATCAGGAAAAGCGCAGGAATAACGCAGATGAGCCATTGGATTTTCGTTATGAATGTTGGCTTCCTGTCCTTAAGAGAGAAATCCCCCTTAAAGCGCATGTACATCGTACCGATGATATTTTAACGGCAGTCCGCATTGCAAAAGAATTTAGATTGCGTATGACGTTAGATCACTGCAGCGAAGGGCACCTGATTCTGGATGAGTTGAAGGAGGCGGGCTTTCCTGCCATTGTAGGACCGGATATGGCAAGCCGCAACAAAATCGAAGTGCAGAATATGGCATTTAAGACGGCAGGGCTTTTGGCGGGAAAAGGAATATTGACAGCCATCACCACGGATCACCCTGTTTCCAAGATCCAGTTTCTGCCAATCTGTGCGGGATTGGCAGTGAAGTCCGGCATGGATTTGGAGGAGGGACTTCGCGCAATTACAATCAATGCGGCAAAAATCTGTGGCGTGGATGATTGTCTGGGCAGCCTGGCACCGGGAAAGGATGCCGATATCGCGGTGTTTACGGGAAATCCCATGGAAGTATTTACAGAAACCCTTTACACGTTTATCAATGGAAAAATCGTCTATCGAAAGGACGAAAAGTGTGCTACAATAAATCTATGCGGGAAAAAATCTTACGAAAAAAATCAATCAGTTTTTTGCTGACCATAACACTTTTTTTGACTGGGTGCAGCGGGCCGCCGGATCTCCAGTCGCAGACTTTGCCGGGGGCGGAGGAGACAGATGAATTTACCAGTCTCGGGCTGTCTCCGGAGTTTGACTATGAGGTGCCGGAGAGTCTGCCCAGCATTTTGGTGGATCAGGTGGGGTATGCCAGCGGGAGCAGCAAATTGGCGATGATAAACGGAGAGGAGCCTCCGGAGGAATTTGTGATTCTTGATGCCGGCAGCGGTCGTGAGGTCTATACGGGAAAAATCGAGAAAAAGGGCTATGACGAGACGCTTGGTACGTATATCAGTCACGCGGATTTTACAGACTTTAACACCCCCGGGACATATTATATCCAGGCACCGTCGATTGGTCGTTCCTACGCCTTTACGATTGCGGAGGAACCTTATAAGGAGCTGTTCCAAAAAGTGTTTCAACAGTATTACTGCAATCGCTGCGGGCTGACTCTGTCAGCAGAAATTGCAGGGGACGCAGCCCACAACGCCTGCCATTCCAGAGAAGCCCAGATGAAAGATGAGGCGATGATCAAGCTTGACGTGTCGGGCGGTTGGCACGTGGATGAGATTGGAAGTCGTGATGTAGCGCGGGGATGTCGAACGATCAATACCCTGTTACTTGCTTATGAGCTTTACCCGGATGCCTTTGGGGATGCGTTGGGGATACCCGAGAGCGGGAACGGTGTTCCGGATATTTTGGATGAAGTAAAGTATGAAATCGACTGGCTGTTAAAGATGCAGGACGCAAAAAGCGGAGCGGTGTATGCTTCTGTTAGTTCGGTAGACAATAAGACGGCAGGTTATATTCTTTACATAGACGGGATCACTATGGATGCTACGATCTACTTTGCGGCAGCGATGGCGAGATTCAGCTACCTTTATCAAAGTTATGATTTGGAATTTGCGACGAACTGTCTGAAAGCGGCGGATCGTGCTTATCGCTATGCGGAGCAGTATCTGGCAGACATTTCCCAGGAGCAGTATTTTCATGCGGCAGCAGAGCTTTACCGCGCTACAGGGGGATATCAATATCACAATGTGGTGAAGTCCTATCTGAATCAGAATCCACAGCCTGATTTGGAAAATGATTTTGCCTTCTGGGGGTGTGTGACCTATCTTTCCACCAAACAGACAGTAGACATGGAGCTTTGCAACAATGTGATCCAGAATTTGATGAGGAAGGTTGAGACCATATCCTATGCTTCAAAGAGTTCCAAATTGTTGGTAAAGGCGGATGAAAATCAGGGTTCTCATGCGCGCCTGCTGCAGGATATGATGAGACTGGCAGTGGTGGATCACATTATTACGAATCACGAGTACGCCACTGTGCTGGAAAATCATCTGCATTATATGCTGGGGAGAAATCTGCAGTCTATCTCCTATCTGGAGGATGTCGGAGAGCGAAATTACCGTAATGTTGACGAGGCTGTGAGCGTTATGAACCAGGTGGATCTGAATGCGGAGCTGTTGCTTTTGTTTGCGGCGATCATGGACGATGAGTTGGTGGTGAGTGAGGAGTAACTAAACGGCTGATTTATTTTTGAAATACATGGTCTTAATAACAGAAAGGACGGTGTCGTCGATGTGGCGTTTCTGTTCTTTGTCGAGGTCCTTTATGTAGATGGGAGTGCCGTATTCGATGACGACGTGGGCCTTTTTGATCCAGGGGAAATGAGCCTCCCAGATCTGGTCGGCATTATTGATGCTGATGGGGACGATGGGGCAGCCCGATTTTTCGGCAATCTTAAAACTGCCGCCGTGGAACGGCAGAAAGGCGTCAGGTTCCTTGCTGCGGCTCCCCTCAGGGAAAATGCAGATAGAGATGCCGGATTTTACTTTTTCTACTGCCGTAAGGATGGTTTTCATGCCCTGCTTGATATCGTTTCTGTCCAGAAAAAGGCAGTGCAGATTTTTCATCCAGTTTGAAAGGAGCGGCACTTTTACCATGCCGATTTTTGCGATATATCCTGTAGGTCTTGGCACCCGCACATAGGTCATGATAATGTCGAAATAGCTGCGGTGATTGCCAATATAGAGTACCGCTTCATCCTGAGGAACGTTTTCCTTGCCGATCACTGTGACGGATACGCCGGAGAGAAAGAGAACACAGCGAAAAGCCCAGTTGACGATGGCAAGCGAGCTTTTGTTTTTGGCTTCCATATTCCATTTTCCCAAGAAATATTCAACGATCAGAAGCGGTATGCTAAAGATCAGAAAAAGGACAACGAACAGGACGACTAAGAGGAGACGGATCATAACAAAAACCCCTTTCCGTGTATATTAGGTGTTGGTTTCCAACGAAACGATACATTTCGCAATTATCTAAAAGTATACACTAAGCCGCAGGAATAGACAATGCCTCCGCATAATAAATTAGATAGTAAGAGAAAGTTGTGGAGGTTCTATGCGAAAACGAGATGAATATCAGAGGAGAATGCTCAGCGTCTGCCTGATCTGCCTGTTGTGTTTTCTGGTGTATGCCTGTGGGAAAAAGCAGGATTCCATGGAAAAGATCAAAGATTTGGAATACACGGTGATAGCGGAGGACAATATACCGAAGGAACTGCGTGCAAAGATAGAGGAAAAGAAGGAGAATGCGTTTCGACTGACTTTTGAGGATCAGGGCTTCCTTTACATCTGCATGGGCTACGGAGTACAGCAGACCGGCGGCTACAGCATCGCGGTGAATGGACTGTACGAGACGGCCAATGCGATTTACATAGACACCAATCTGATCGGACCTTCCCCGGAGGAAAAGAAAAATCAGGTCAAAAGCTATCCCTATGTGGTGGTGAAAATGGAGTTTGTGGATAAGCCGGTGGTGTTTGAGTAGGAGATGGTGTTGTGATGAGTTTCGCAAGCATACAGAAAGAGGAAAGAAAAAAGAGGGATTAGAATGATATATTTAAAGAACGGGTATTTGCTGGATCCCGCGTTAGGGCGGGAAGGAAACTATGATGTTTTAATTGATACTGATAGCGGAAAGATCATAAAGATCGTGCCGCAGGGGACGGCTGTGGAGGAAAGCGCGAATGCAGAAATTATTGACTTGAAAGGTCAATACGTTGTCCCGGGATTGGTGGATGTGCACGTCCATTTTCGCGATCCCGGATTTTCCTACAAGGAGGATATTTACACGGGGGCGGCAGCGGCGGCAAAGGGCGGCTTTACCTCGGTGGTGCTGATGGCGAACACGAAGCCTGCGGTAGATAATCTGGAAACGCTGACTTATGTACGCAATAAAGGTAGTGAGACGGGCATTCATGTGTATACGTGTGCCAATGTGACAAAGGGTCTTGCAGGAAAAGAACTGACGGATATGGAGATGCTTTCCCAAAACGGGGCGGCAGGTTTTACAGACGATGGAATCCCGTTGATGGACGTGGCGCTGCTGCGGGAGGCTTTGCGGCGGGCGGCGAAGTGTGGGAAACCAGTCAGTCTGCATGAGGAAAATCCGACGCTTATCACAAATAACGGTGTCAACGCGGGGAAGGCTTCTGCACATTACGGCATCGACGGATCGCCCAGAGAGGCGGAGATCACTATGGTGGAGCGCGATCTGCAGATTGCTTTGGAGGAAGAAGCCGATCTTTCCATTCAGCATATCAGCACGAAAGAGGCGGTGGAATTGGTGCGGCAGGCCAAGAAAAAGAGTCGCCATATCTTTGCGGAGGCAGCGCCCCATCATTTTACCCTCACGGAGGAGGCGGTGATCAAGCACGGAACGTTGGCAAAGATGAACCCGCCCCTGCGGGAGGAGGAAGACCGTCTGGCGATTATCGAAGGGCTGCGGGACGGCACCATTGATATGATCGCCACCGATCATGCGCCTCACAGCGCGGAGGAAAAGGCAAAACCGATCACCGAGGCGCCAAGCGGCATCATCGGTTTGGAGACGGCCCTTTCTCTGGGGATTCGGGAATTGGTGGACAAGAAGTATCTGTCTATGATGGAGCTGATTGGCAAAATGAGCCTTGCGCCTGCGAAACTGTATCATCTGGATGCGGGATATCTGGCTGAGGGTGGTCCTGCAGATCTGGTGGTATTTGATCCGAAACGGGAATGGACGGTAAAGGATTTTGCGTCAAAAGCGGCAAATTCACCCTTTGTGGGGGAGAGTCTGCCGGGAGTGGTCAGTTATAGCATCTGCGGGGGCAAGATCGTGTACCGTGAGCAGGCGGCTTTGAAAGAAGGCTGAAAAAGAAATCAATACGAAGACAGGGCTGAAAATGAGAACGGTCGGGAACAGATTATTCTCAATCATGTGTTTGTGATTAGGTATATGACCTTTCTAAAGAAAACAGAGTTGAGACCTCGGAATAGATATTGACTTTCTGAACAATGTTCACTACAATGGGTGTGAACGATGTTCAGAAAGGCGTCATGATGGGTACGAACGAAAAAAACAAAGATGAAATCATTGAGATCACCACGCAATTACTGAATGAGTACAATGGTGACATAAAGAAGATCACATCGCGTCTGATTGCGGAAAAGGCCGGTATTGGATTAGGTTCTATCAATTATTTTTTTGGAAGTAAAGAAAATCTGATTGCGGAATGTATCCAAAGAATCATAAATAAGATGCTGCTGGGATTTACCCCGGAGATAGCAGATGTCACACAAAAAGACGGATTGTCCGATGAAGCTCGTTTGGCATCTTGGGCAAGTCAGACCTTTGATTTTCTTTTTGAGAATCAGGTAATTGCCGGCATCTCCATTTTAAGCGATATGCAGAATTATGTGGCGGACAGCAATTCCGTTTATACGCAGAAGGGATTTGTTTTTGCACTGCGGGGCAGTCATAGGGAAGAAGCAAAAAGATTGCTGGCATTTGTCCTTGTTTCTGCTATGCAGACGGCTTTTCTGGCAAAAGATACCACGAAGGAAATATTGGGATATGATTTGTATTCCAAAGCCGAACGGGATCAGTTCATTTTTGACACCATCTCCATGCTTTTTCATGGCATGGATCATAGGGAGGGTGCCCAAAATGAAAGCTGATCGAAGCGTATGGTTTATTTTGCCAATGCGAAGTGTGCTGTTTGTGGTAATATTTTTGCTTTGCGCCATCATGACAGGGAAAGACTTGACGGATATTACGCATTGGTGGTCAATCATAGCATCTGCGGCCAATCTTTTTACATTTCCCTATCTGGCGCCTATGATGATCGCGCTCATCCCGCCATATCTTGCCCTGCTAAATCTGTTGCTGTTTCCGATCACAACAACGATCGCGGAGGAGGGAGTCTATCTGGGGTGCGGTGTAAACAGCTTCCATTCGAAATGGGCAGCTGTTTTGGTTCCGGCATTTTTCTATGCTTTTCAACATAGTTTTATTCCTACCATATTTGACGGCAGCTTTGTACTCTATCGGTTTTTGTCCTTTCTTCCTCTGACGATATGGATATGTTATCAATATCACAGGAAAGGCGGCATCGCCTATATCATGGCGGGGCATTGGCTTCTGAATATCGCGACAACTATACAGATTGTGATCACATCATTTTATCCGCAGGTTTATGTCCTGCTGAGCAGTCAGTGACGCGGCAAATGCTGTATTTGCCGCGTCTGTATCGTAATGTCAGAATGCGCTGATCATGGAAAGCCTCAAAGCTCGTCCACCGACAGGGTCACATTGCTCAATCCATAATAATAATTGACAGTTTCGGCAGTAAATCTGTAGACGCAATAATCCTCGTCATCCACGCCTTTCGGATAATAGAGCTCGTCCCCGTCATGCCAGAGAAAAGCCTTAGTCTCATGGTCAGTGCATACTTCCATAGTTCCCGTAAACAGCGCACCCTTATACTGGTCTTTGGTGTCGTCCACATAGTATACGGACGCTTTGGGATTTTTCAAAAACTGTGCCACCCGCTTTGAGCTGGTGTTCGTAGAAAAGTAATGGGTCTTCATGCTCTCATGCTCCACCACAAGCATGCCTTTGATCTGGGGAAAGCCATCCTCGTTTACCGAGGCGATATACGCAACATTTGCATTTTCGCGGAGTTTGCGAATCCCCGCCTTTACCAGGTTGATTTCCATTTTCTTAATCCTCCCTTTTTGTAGTAATAAACTCTCGGAATCTTTAAGCCAGTAAATATAAGACTTTCAGATTCCTTTTT
>CAJTKA010000028.1 GCA_910576815.1 uncultured Lachnospiraceae bacterium | reverse complement strand
ACCGGATTTTTTCCCTGCTGGAATTAAGATTGCGAACTTGTTTCGCAATTACCTACATCCAATGACCAATACAAGCCGCCGCGTTTCTGACCGCTTATCCTGCCCCTCTCATTTTTTATGCAGTCAGCCCGCATATATAATAAGGTAGAAACTGCCCCGCCTTTATCCGGGTTACTCCATGAAAACCATCCTGTTAAGCCATTTCTGGCTGACCATGTACCCGGAAAGGCAGGCGGTTTTCTCAACCAGTCGTTTTTCAGCTGCCCCCTTTATGCCCTCCCTGATCTTCCACCCCTTTTATATCTTTTTTCAAAATACTAATGGTTTCACCACACAACCCCTCTCTTTTCGCCCGAAAAAAAATCACACACACCTTTAGCAAGTGTATGTTAAAAAAACAAGTGTGTAAAAACTTACTTCACCAACTTAAAAGAAAAAGAGAACCAACCGCAACTTTTGGTCACTGTCGCGTCTGGTTCTCTTATGCCCTTCCGTCATTTCTTTACAGTTCAATTTCCCCGAACAGATTGACTTCCGCATGGATTTTATCAACATCAAACTTCTGCTCGCTGATTAACATTGTCTGTAACGTCACCACATTGTTTGCCGTGTCAATGATCGCCAGACTCTCCGGCACTTCCATACCATTTACTTTTATTACCGCGCCCATGTTATCGTACCCCCCATTTTCTGTAGTTTTTTAACGATCTGCTCCGCCGTATACTTCCCATCGGCAAGTTGGCAGAGTTGCTCTAGGTTCAACCCTTTTTTATAGGCATCAAAAAGTTGGGCAGAACTGA
The DNA here is from genome assembly GCA_910576815.1 of uncultured Lachnospiraceae bacterium. Lineage (GTDB taxonomy): Bacteria > Bacillota > Clostridia > Lachnospirales > Lachnospiraceae > UBA3282. Next base: position 40,617 of record CAJTKA010000028.1, on the reverse strand, counting down.
CATCTTTCACACCGACAACCACCGGCTTGTACACCACCTTCGGCGCGCCCCCGTTTTTAGGAGACACCATCTTCCGCAAATCGGCAAGCTGTTTCAGAACCATTTCAAGCTGTTTCCCCATCATGTTAAGCTGTTCCTGTGGACTCATACGCCACCTCCTCAAAATTGTTTTATTTTTTATTCATCCGCATGTCCCGTATGACGCAGTTGCCGATACTTGCAGGCGCATCCCCGTTTGTATACCGCCCCCTGAATAACCATACACAAAAACAGCATTTTCTCCCGAATGAGGGCGAAAAAAATACCGGCGGCTGTTTCTGCCCGCCGGTATTTTCCGCCGTCTATTCTTTTCCGTCCAAAAGTTCTTTGATCTCCACGATTTTACATATCGCTTTTAATATTGACTTTCCCAGATAAATACCACAGCATAAACTGATATTTGTGAGTGTTATCACAATCAGCATTGTCAGCCCTTCCATGTATCACCCCTCCTTTACCCGGCTCTCCCAAGGTTTCAGGCCGTCCCCGGATGGGGAAAGCGCCCGGTTCAGGCGCTTTCCTTCTCCTCTCCTTCCTTGCCGTTCACGGCAACCCCTTCACATGCCGTCAGCTTATTCTTCACCAGTTTAACCCCTGCAACCGGCACACCCAGTTCCATGAGCATTTTCAACTTGCTCTCGTCATACCATACCCTTGCATGGCGGGCATTGACCGCTTCATACATCCGCTTGCCGTTTTCCTCGGACACCGTCACCACCACCAGCGCGATGTTCATATCGCACTCAGCGTTTTCATTCATCCATGACAGGTTGTTTACTCCCGTCTTTAACTGCAGATTGGTCATATTGAAACCGTCTGCATCCAGAACAAGCGCGTCCTTATCCTCTTCCCTGCCGAGTACAAAACCGTAAACCCGCTCGCCCTTTTTCAGCTTGTCAATGATCTGCTTCTCGCTCATTCCGATAAATCCCTTGCTCTTGCTCTCATAGCAGTCATACCCGATCAGCCTCTGTCCCAAAAAGTTCCCATTAGTTAAATACATGCACATACCGTTTTCCTCCATTTTCTAAGTTTTTTTGTTTCATTTCTTAACTGCAACTACATCTTAACGCCGGGTAATCTTTCTGTATGTAGTGGGAATAGCCGGGGTTTATGCAAAATATTGTACAAAGTGACGGTGGGCTTTTTAGGATACCCCGCGCTTTCTTTTCACGCTTTTCTTTTTCTTCCCGTGGTGAAATATAAATCTCCTCCCTGTCCTGTCTCCGCCAGTCATGCGGGCGCGGCTGTTTCTGCATTCCCCCATAAGTATCAGCATATCCTTTACTTCGTTGCTTTTTTCTTTTATCATGCACACTGCATTAGCTGACAGGAAATCTTTCTGTGTCCCCAAGTCATTCTCCAATAACACGGAAACGGCGATCACTTCCTCCATGCCTTTCAGAATCTTTTCCCATTGCACTTCCGATAATTCAATGCTCATTCTATTCTGCCCTCCATGTAAAAATTTGATAAAACGGGGTAGGTGGAAAGACCGCCCTCCTTCCCTATGCCGAATTGACGTGACCGGCGCATAACTCCTGCCACCGGTGAATTATAATTGTGAAATACTTAGGTATTTTATGATATCAAACCGAAACCATGCCCTTGACACGCTTGCCTATAAGACAATTTTGCCTTTATTGATTTTTCCCATTTCCCAATTATCCCAGAGAGAATGTATTATAATCTAAATTGACTGGTTACATAAAAATACCCTCACCTATCCCTGTTTTATCAGGGTGTGAGGGTAACGCCAAACCGTCCAAAAATCTACAATTATTTTAACAGGGCTCATGCTACTGGATTCCGGCAACCGTCCTATTCCTGCTTTATCATTTGGAGCCCACAGTCCATGCACATGATGTTCACGTCTTTTGTTGCCCGCACGCTGTTATGACAGCCAACGCAAAGGTATTTTCTTGTACTGCTCTTTTTAGGCAGTTTCCCACCCGCACCGTCCGTACCGCCTGCCCCGTCCTGCCCGCCGCCCGCCTGCATGGTTTCCCCCATTCGGACGTAATCGAATTGTGTGTCTAGGTTGTATTCTTTTATATTCTCCTTTAATCTTTCGGTCGGCTCGGTCACGCTCCATCCGATATACTGTGCATGACTTATCTTAAGGTCACGTTCCTCCGCGATCTGCTTGAACCGTTTATTGTGGTAGCGTCCCCCGTTTGATGTGTCGCGGATATCGTTTTCCATTGCATACAGATGACAACACTCATGCAAAAGCGTCGCGATTATGTTTTCGATCGGTCGGTTAAGGTGTTCCGCGCTGATATTGATTTCATGGTAACAGTCCCACCCGTCCCTCCATATTTTTCTGACCGTAATGTGCCCGTAGGTACGCTGTGACGATTGTATTGTAATGACCACCTCCGGCAGTTCGTCCGCGAAATAAATGTGGTTCAGTACCCGGTAAGCTGTTTCCAGAAATTTATTCTGCTCCGATAACATGACCGACCTCCCCCTTCCCTTTTTCCTGCCCTGTCACGGGAATGCCGGCATTTTAGCAGTACACCTTTAATTTTCTAATTTTAACAGTACACTGTTAATTTTAAGAAAAATCTTAATGCCATAACTGAAAGGGGAATGTGACTGAATTTTTGAATGATATGCTTGCCTGCCTTTCTTAAAAATTAAGGGGCTGTCACACTATATAATTAGCGTGACAGCCATATTTTGATTGGTTAGTATACTTGTGCTCCGGCTCCTCCTTCTACATGACCGCTTTCGCCTATTGAGTAATTAGGATTTTGAAATTGTCCGGTGGAAGGGGTTCCTACGGCAGGACCTTGATATGGTGCTGTGCTTGTGCCAGAGGAATCGTCTGTAAACCATTCTGGATGCTCCTTCATCGCTCTCTCAAGCGCTGCGTCTATCTCTGCTTTTTCTTCCGGCGATAACTTGTCTAATTCAGATTGTAAGGCGTCCGCGCCTGTGTCACCTTTGTACTCATCATCACCGAGTTCAACGTCGGTGTGGGTGGAGTTGATACCATCTTCTAAAGCCTTCAAGCTATCTGATAAGCTTCTATTGTCCGCCTCCAACTGCTTTATTTTCTTCTGTAAGTCCTCTATCTGCTTGGATAGGTCTGATTCTTCGGTTTTCTTGGACTCAATCTCTTTATTAAGTGTATCGTTTTCTGTCTCCAATGTTTTTATTTCTGATTCTAACGCGGCGATCTGGCTTTTTAATGTACTACTATCTCTATATTGGTATACATTGATACAAACACTTACGACAATACCAATACACGCTATTGTATTTATAATCTTTATTACTGCACTCGATTTTTCCTTTTCCTGCTTATTTTCTTCGCTCATGCTCTTTCTCCTTTTATCACATTGTTTGATAACGATTGAGGGTATCTAACGACACCCCCACAGCAAACAATCTTTCTTTTCCACGTTCCCATTATATCTCCTTTAAGCAGATTTTACAATGCTTTTAGCATTGTATTGCCAACAAGGAAGTTCTCGTTGCTTACATTTTCAAACCATCCAGTACTTTTCTCAGAATCACATGTATGACTCTGACTGCCCGCAAGTAAATCTCGTCTGCCTGCTGTGTCGATAAATCATTTTCGAGGATAATCAACAGACTTAGCGCGTCCTGCAAGTTGTCCACTACGTTTTCTAAATTGACATTACTGTTTTCTGACTGGCTCATACGCCTGCCTCCTTTCTCCACTTGGGAGTAAGAGGGTAACGCTTGGACTAGGGGAAGTCAAGGAAATTTCAGATATTTTCAATGTTATTCTTTTGTAAACCCATGCTTAACTGCTATCTTTTTTACTGTCCGCCTATCAATATGCAGTTCCCGCGCAATCTCACTGTAGTTATTGCCGTGAACCAAAAGCCTGCAAACCTCATTAACCGTGTTGTCATCTTTCTTTTTATATTTACCCGCCGCACTTATTCCATTCGCCTGAGGGGTTTCCATCATTTCTGACGCAAACTCCTCATTTTGTACTGTCTGTTCCTGTGACAAACATGCTTTCTTTTCCATTTCTATACGCCCCCACCTTCTACAAAGCCCCTCAATGATGTCTTCTTTATTCACCTCCTGATGTTTTGAAAGTTGGTCAATAAAATACTCTGCCATATCCACTTGATCTTCAATGTCATCATACTTTATATATTTAGAACCAATACTCACCCTCTGTAATTCCATTCTTTTATCTTGGTCAGGCTTCTTACTCCATGCAAACCATCTATTTTGCAAATGTTTCACTTCCTTTCGCTATGTTACATATTAAATTGCATTATGTGTACATCTGTACATCTTAATGAAATATCTGAATTAAACAAGTCATTATAAGTTTGACAGAAATGCTACACTTTCTTTCTGCCTTGTACCTATTAAATCGCATTATGTGTACATCTGTACATCCCATTGTATTATCAGAATCAAACATTGTCATAATAATGCCAGTCAATTTATACAATGCTCATCCGGGCAATAATGTATCGAAAATATCTCCTTCTACACTGAAAATACGTCATAGAAACCTCCCAAAATTCACCCAAAAATTTCACCCTTAATGTATACCCAATTTTTGGGCTCATGTAATAATTATTTTTTGACAACGTAGTGTACAATCATTCAGATGTATTTCTCAAAAAATTTACCCTTCCTTCAATTTACCATCAATAAACAATAATTCTCAATAATGTAGGCAACATCCCCATGTATCGGAAATGTATACACAAATTTCCACCATGCTACGATATCAAGTATTCCACTAAATTTTGAAATGTCACCACATACACAAAACCATGCTGTAAAAAATGTATAGCCCTATTTTGCAATTATATCCTCTCGATCATCCAAGCACCTACTTCTGCCACACCGTATACCTTGCCAATAACCAGTAACCAAAAACTGCTCATTATTTTGGTTACTCGCTCTATATTAAACTGCCTGTGCTGATGCTCTGCATCCTTATTGTATATCGCAAATTCTTGTTGCTATATAATAATTTTTCTCATGTATCTAAAAGAAACTGCCCGTGCTTATGTTCTGATTCTCTACTGTATACTGCAAATTCTTGTTGCTATATAAGTTTTTCTTTCATGTTCCAGTAACCAAAAACTACTCGTTATTTTGGTTACACGTTATATATTAAACTACCCATGCTCATGCCCTGTGTCCGTATTGTATATCGCAAATTCTTGTTGCTATATAAGGATTTCTTTGATGCTTTCAATAGACTGTCCACGCTTATATTTTGTGTCCGTATTGTATATCGCAAAATCCTATTGTTATATAAGAATTTCCGTCATGTTTTCTATAAACTGTCCGCGCTGATGCTCTGCATCCTTATTGTATACTGTAAACTTCTTTTATGCTTTACATTAAACTGCCCGTGCTTATGTTCTGGTTCTGTATTGTATACTGCAAATTCTTGTTGCTACATAAGATTTCTTTGATGCTTTTCATTAAAACGTCCACGTTCATGCTCTGGTTCTATTCTGTATACTGCAAAATGCTGTTGCTATATAAGGTTTCTCTTATGCTTTTTAATAAACTAACCACGTTCATACCTTATGTCCGCATTGTATACTGCAAAATGCCGTTGCTATACAGGAATTTCTCTCATGTTCCAGTAACCAAAAACTGCTCATTATTTTGGTTACTGCTCCACATTAAACTGCCCGTGCTTGTGTTCTGGTTCTGTTCTGTATATCGCAAATTGCTATTGCTACATAAAATTTCTTTTATGCTTTTCATTAAACCGTCCCCGTTCATGCCTTGTGTCCGCATTGTATACTGCAAAATACTATTGCTATATAATAATTTTTCTCATGTATCTAAAAGAACTGCCCGTGCTTATGTTCTGGTTCTGTATTGTATACTGCAAAATGTTGTTGCTATACAAGAATTTTTCTCATGTATCTAAAGAAACTGCCCATGTTTTTGTGATATACACTTGTCATATACTAAACATTGCAGTAACCAAAAACTGCTCACTATTTTGGTTACTGCTCCACTTTAAACTGCCTGTGCTGTGTTCTGGTTCTATTCTGTATACTGTAAAATGCTGTTGCTACAATAAAGTCCCCTCATGTTCAGCGAAACTATTTAGGTGGCAAATGCACTGTAAACCCACAAAGTGTTAAAAGTTAGGGATATTTGATCGATTGTAGCATAAGGTTTTCATAAAGTATTTTTTTGTCACCCTTGTTCTCATACAGTTATTTTAGTCAATTTTTTCCCTTACTTAGGGGAAATGTACAAGTATATATTTATTCCATGTATATCTTCATGTAGCCGTAACCGTCTGGTCTTGTGTGTCAATGTTATCAGTAAATCCTGCATGTCGTGTGTGTCACATTCACTGTTCGGAAATTTCTGTATTGTGTTGTAACGTCACTCACGTTATCAATGCAAAACCATGCCGCACAAAATCGGTTCGTAGTCCCCCATGCTTTTGATGTCACCGTAACGGTATTCTCCACGGTAAAAGCCCTCTCTGTCAAGAATCCGCTTGACGAGCATCGGATTGAAGTCCTTCCCGTTTCTCCCTGTGTAGCCCAAAAGATTCATAAAGTCTGAAATCTTTTGCAAGGTAAGCGTTGGCATTAACTCTTTTAATTGAAAAACCCGTTGTACCGCCTCGGCTTCTTCCTGTTGTATGAACAGTTTTTTCCCACCATGGGGACAATAGTAACCGAACGGTATGCCCCCACCGGCATATCCCCCTTCCTTCGCCTTCTGTAATCGTCCGCGCTTTAACTTCAATGCAATCTCCAACCGCTCATAAACATCCAAAAGCTCAAGCATCCCGTTTACAAGCACTTCATTTGGATTCTGTGTGTAAATCGAATACTGGGGACGGTCAATCGCCTTAACATCCACGTTACATTTTTTGAGTTCCCTGTGGATCAGCACCCGCACCATGTCACTACGCCATAATCGGCTTGTACTGAGTACCACAATATAACGTACTCCTCTTTCTTTCACATAAACCAACATATCCAACAGCCCGTCACGCGCAACCGTCATTTCGTCCTCGTCCGCCTTCGCCCCACTGACCCCCTCGTCCGAAAATATCTCCAACAGAGCGTATTGCTGATTGTTACAGTATCTTACTATCTCCTCCCTCTGCTCGTCTAATGAATACCCATGCCTGACTTGGCTGTCAGTCGATACTCTGACGTATCCTACCGCCTTTATCGCGTCCCTGTCCATGTTATAAAAACCTCCTACAACACCAAATTTTTATAACATCAATTCCATTCCATGTTATTTTTACAGACTGCATGGAAAAATTCATAATGCCGCACGAAACAGGGCTTGTTTTGCTTAAATCAAATAAAAAATGAACCGGGTAAAAGGTCACCAAACCCTTCCCCGGCTGCTCATATCCTTAAATTTTGTTGGAATTTTGTTGGAACGCACTCGTTTTTTACTAAATTTCGCTCACTTTTATTCTATCTTTGGACATAGAAAAACCTTGAAAGCCCCATACTTTCAAGGTTTCTCATTATCGGAGTGACAAGACTTGAACTTGCGGCCTCTACTTCCCTAAAGTAGCGCTCTACCACCTGAGCCACACCCCGAAAACCTTTTCTATTATAACGAATCCCTTCGGGAAATGCAAGCCCTATTCCAAACTTTTATTTGTTCTTTTGAAACCTTCGCGTTCTGATGCGCTATCCTTCCATGATATTTTCAAATTCCTCCCGCGGGATCGGTCTGGAAAAGAAGAATCCCTGCTGCATCTGGCAGCCCACCTTCTTCAAATAGTCACTTTGTTCCTGTGTTTCCACACCTTCACACAAAGAGGTGATATGCAGTTTCTTCGCCATGTCCACCACGCAGGAAATAATGATCCTGTCGCTCTCCTGCATTTCTCCCTCTTTCAAAAAGACCTTATCCAGCTTGATAATATCAATGGGCAGTTTGCTCAAAAGATTAAGGGAGGAGTATCCTGAACCGAAGTCATCCATAGATACTTTGATTCCCATATTATGTAAACCTTTAATCAACTCCAGTGCTGCTTCCGTGTTTTCCAGATAAATGCTCTCCGTCAACTCAAATTCAATCAGAGAACAGGGCATCTGAAACTCCTTCAAAAGCGACTCCACATACGTTAAAAAGTCCGTTCTGTTCAGATGCATACGGGACACGTTCAGAGAGATCGGCACCACTTTCTTGCCTTCTTTGATCCGCTCCGCAAGGAAACGGAAAACCTCTCTATACACATAATAATCCACATCCACGATCTGCCCGCTTCTCTCGATCAGCGGAATAAACTCATCCGGATAAATAAATCTCCCGTCAGGTTTCTTCCAGCGCACAAGCGCCTCCGCCCCAATCAGATCCAGCGTATCCGTATCCATCTTAGGCTGGAAATACACCTGAAATTCCTTTTTCTCCAGTGCTCTGGGAATACCGGAAGTAATTTCGACTTCGCGCCTGATTCCCTCCATCATGCTCTGATCAAAAAGTACGCAGCAGTCGTGTTCCATCTCTTTCGCCACTTTTCTGGCCAGGTTTGCGTTCGACACTGCGGTCTCCGCATCCTTGCTGCGGCTGTCCTGATCTACGATACTGATGCCCGTACAGAACTGCAAGCGGCTGTTCAAATATTTCTCACGGAATTTTGCCTCCCAGTCACGATTGATCTGATAAATCATTTCGCGAAATTCTTCGTTTGAGCACGTGCCCTTTTTAATCCTGTTCGCCGCCACAAAATTATCCGAATACACTCTGGAAGAACAGAGAATATATTCTCCCCCCTGCATCAATTCATCCACGAATTCTTTTAAGAGCGAATCGCCAACCTTATAACCGTAGGTATCGTTGATGTATTTAAAATGTTTGATATCCGTATAAATGATGCCGATTTTGTCGTCACCTATCGTATCGATCTCTTTCTGCAATTTTCCCAGAAAGACTTCATAAGAATCTAACCCCGTCAAAGCATCCTTCATCGCTGTTTCACCCTGTTTCTTCCCCTATATGGGGAATATTACCCCTAGTATTTACTCTACAATATTTTTACACGGGCTGTCAATATCTGTCATGAAAAAAGCGTAAGGAATCTTTTCCTACATTTTTTCGGTGTAATCAGCCTTTCAGGACCGCCAGCAGATACTCCCAGACCCGACCAACGGAGGCAATGTCCATCTTTTCCTGCGCGGTATGCACATCAAAAAGATCGGGACCAATGGAAACGCAGTCCAGATTCGCTATCTTTCCCGCCAAAATCCCGCATTCCAAGCCTGCATGTATGGCCTGCACTGTCGGCTCCTTTCCATAGAGTTTTGCATAAACTGCCACCATCTTGTCCCGCAGAGGCGACTCTTTTCTGTAAGCCCAGCCGGGATACGCGTTTCTCACCTGCGTTGCAGCGCCTGCCCGCTCTGCAACCATTGTCATATTCCTGCACAGATGTTCTCTGGACTGATCCACGCTGCTCCTGACCGCATAAGACAGGCGCAGGTTGTCTTCCTGCAAAGACATCACGCCCAGATTTAAGGAAGTTTCCACCAGTCCTTCCACATCCTCGCTCATATCGACCACGCCGTTTGGCAGCTTGCAGAGACAGGAAAATGCCTGCGCTGTAGACTGCCTGCTAAAGCATTTGTCGAAAACTGTACTATTATGGTAGAGTTTTGCGAGATGGAAACCGGGATCCTTGTCCCCCAGTTCCTTCTTGAACTTATCTTCCTCCTCTTTCAGGAAAGCATCGATCTCCGAAACGTTCTCCTCCCGCACAAAAATCATGGCTTCCGCTTCGCGGGGAATGGCATTGTCCGCCTGACCGCCCTGTATGTTTGAGAGTCTGATATCAAAACGCAGCGTAAGGCCGCATAAGAGCGCACCCAAAATCCAGTTGGCATTGCCGCGCCCCTTGTCGATTTCGACACCAGAATGGCCTCCCAAAAGTCCTTTGACGCCCAGCGTCATCTGCCGCATCCCCTGTGTATCCTCCTGCTCTGCTTCCAGCGGAATATCCACATCCACCCTGGCGCCTCCGGCACAGCTGACAATGAAGATACCTTCCTCCTCCTGATCCAGATTGATCATGCGATGCCCTTGCAACATGGAAAGGTCAATCTCCTTTGCCCCCTCCATGCCGACCTCCTCATCCGCCGTCAGGATCACTTCCAGACGGGGCAGGACCATATCCTCCGCATCCAGAAGCGCAAGGCAGTAGGCGACCCCGATCCCGTCGTCGCCGCCAAGGCTGGTATGCTCGGCATAGATCTTTCCTGCCTCGGTTTTCAGCTTTAAAGGTTCCGTTTTCATGTCGATGTCACAGTCCTCGTCCGCTACCGCCACCATGTCCATATGCGCCTGGAGGATATAGGGTTCTTCGTTCTCAAAACCTGCCGCCGCTTCCTTTACAATGACAACATTGCCAGACTTGTCCTGCACATGAAAGAGGTTCCTCTCCTTCGCAAAGTCCCGCAGATAATCGCTGATTTTTCCAATGTTGCCGGAACCGTGCGGGATGCGACTGATCTCCTCAAAATAATGAAATACGCTTTCCGGCTGTAAACCCGTCAATACGCCCATGATAAACCCTCCTGTATCCTTTTTATCCGCATAAGCAGAAGGGGACATGGTTTTTAACACCATGCCCCATCATTTTCCTTACTTTTGATTTGCCTTTGCCAACTCAGCAAGCGTAGTGAAGCCTGCCGCATCATTCACTGCCATCTCCGCAAGCATCTTTCTGTTCATGTCAACGCCTGCATTCTTCAGGCCAAACATAAATCTGCTGTAGGAAAGACCGTTCATCCTTGCCGCCGCATTGATTCTGGCGATCCAAAGCTGTCTGAACTGACGCTTTCTCTCTTTTCTGCCCGCATAAGAGGAAGCCAGCGCCCGCATCACGGACTGCTTTGCCACTCTATACTGTTTTGATCTTGCGCCTCTGTATCCCTTCGCAAGTTTTAATACTCTGTTATGTTTCTTTTTGGCGTTCATACCGCCCTTTATTCTTGCCATGTCTTTTTCCTCCTAATTTCATAATCTCTCGGCCTTACAGATAAGGCAAGATCTTCTTCATATTCTTTACATTCGTTGCATCTGTCATTGCCGGCTTTCTGAGATTTCTCTTATTCTTGGTTGTTTTCTTGGTTAAGATATGGCGTCTGTACGCTTTATTTCTCTTTAACTTACCCGTTCCGGTCACCTTGAAACGTTTTGCAGCAGACCTGCTGGTTTTCATTTTCGGCATTTTATTGTTCCTCCTGTATTTTTATTGCTGTAGCGGGCGATCCATCCGGATCCCTTCTATATTTTAACTGTGAGGCTATCGCTTCTCAGCCAAAAACATAGTCATAGTCCTGCCTTCCACCTTCGGTGCTTTATCCACCACCGCGATGTCGGAAAGTGCTTCGGCAAAATCGTCAAGGATGTGCTTGCTGGTGTTCATATGTGCCATCTCGCGGCCTCTGAAACGCAGCGTCACCTTTACCCTGTCACCCTTACTGATGAATTTTCTGGCAGCATTCACCTTGGTATTTAAGTCATTGGTGTCAATGTTGGGAGAAAGGCGAATCTCCTTGATCTCTACGATCTTCTGCTTCTTCCTTGCTTCCTTGTCTTTGCGGGACTGCTCGTACTTAAACTTTCCATAGTCCACGATCTTACACACAGGCGGCTTGGCCGTGGGCGCGATCTTGACCAGGTCCACACCGGCCTCCTCCGCAAGCTTCATCGCATCCTTTGTCGGCATGACGCCAAGCTGCTCGCCGTCCACACCGATCACTCGTACCTCTCTGTCTCTGATTTGCTCGTTGATAAATAAGTCGCTAATCTTTTTACCCTCCCATAGGAAAACTAATATAACAAAAACGGCGGACAGCACAGCTATCCACCCAATCCATAAACATCCGCACAAAAGCACCGTTTTCTGACGGCTATGCGGTTATGAACGCTTGCGAACCCGATTGTTGCAAGGTGAGAGTAGATACTCTGCTTTCTGTCTGTGCCTTCACACAAGTGACACTATAACACAGGAAAAAAGTACTGTCAAGAATTATTTTTGCCAAGCGGGGCTTTGTTTAAAATTCCAGCCGAATGGTTTCCGCGCTCGCTTCGTACTCCTCCATACGATCATAATCTTCGGTCTGCGAATAAGTGATCACATAACTTTTATCCGCATTGATCGCATATTCAAGCTGCGTCATTTCGATGTCTCCCACCTGATAATGGCAGAGGATACGGAATGCCGGGCAGCCGTCTATCTTGATCCTCTCAAAGCTGTCAATAGCTACCTCGATTTCTTCTCCATAGGCTTTTTCAAAATTTTCCTCCGCCTGCGCCTTAAAGGTTTCCTCCGTCATCAGCTGCAGCGCCACATCCTTGCCCAGCGCCACATAATATATCGTAGAAGCATCTATCGGATATCGCTTTGTCACATACATCCCCTGAATATCCTCAGACTCTGAAAAAGCTTCCGGCAAAGTAAAACTGCACCCTTTCGTCACAAGCGCGCTCTCCACCACGGAAGTGTCCATCTCATTCTCCTCAAGCAGTTCCTCCGTCAGCTCCGTGCGCAGTGTCTCATCCATCTCCAACGGCGCCATAAAGCCGCTCTCTGCAACGGCCTGTGCATCTGCATTTTCTGCCGTCTCGACGCTCCGTGCGCCGCCGGCCTCATCTGCGGACTCTGCGCCTTCCTCTGTCTTCTCACCTGTCGGCTCCGCACTTTCCTCCGCATTCTCATCTGTCGGCTCCGCGCTTACTTCCGCATTCTCCGCCTGTGCGCTTGTATGTACAGCCTCCTCGCCGCAGCCCGCAAATAAAAGCGCCGCAGTCAAAAGCAGGGGCCCGATCCGTTTCCCTTTCACCATCCGTTTTCCTTCCTATGGTTTCTAAAACCCGATTTCGAAATCAATGCGAAGAATGCCGTATTTAGGGCATTCTCCAAGCCAGAACTTCTTTTCACCCTACCGCAGGACGCAAGCCAAACGGCCTGCGTCCAACGGTATCATTGTAATATAAAATTCCAAAACTGGCAACGCCCTTCTTATAGATACCGGCTGCTTACGCTCACGCTGCCCCTCCTATTTCGCAGACAGACGCCAAAAGCCCTACGCCTCGCGGAAGGTCGCACACTGGGTCTGTCTGCAGTCGCAGGCGCCGCAGCCTCTGATGTCCACATGCTCCGCATGACACTTATAGTTCGAGTTATACACACACTTTTCTGCCTCGCAGTCGATGCTGATCGTGCGGCAGGGATGTTCCAAAGAACTCACATAAGCGTCGTCCCGCCTCTGGGAAAAGCTCTCGCAGCAAGTGCCATCACAGTCGCAGGCATGGGTGCCTCCCACCATGATATCGCCCTTACAGCAATAATGTTCCTGATTGTAACTACAGTTCTCCACACCACATTTTAATTCCGCCATATCTACCTCCATGTCGGAGCAGTTTTTTGCGAAGACACGCTCCGAGAATTTCAAATTCTCGGATGCGATTCCGAGTTTGTGGCTCCGACGCAAACTCTCGATTGAAAAATCAGCACATCAGTGTGATTTTTCAATCTGTCCTCCTATCTGAGTGACTTGTCATCAGATAGTATGAGCGGATCTATGAAATTTTATACAAATTGAACCAATATCGTTCCAGCAAAAAACTCCCCTTTTCTTCCACGTTCAGTCCTGCCTCCCGCCACTCAGACACAATGTCCTCCCGGCTGTTAAAACTGCCGATAAACCATACATTTTTTTCCCTGTCTTCCTCTCCCGCCGTATCAAGCATTTCTCTGAGATCTTCCACATCCTCCACCGTACCGCAGGGCGAGGTGATCTCCTGAATCAGCTTCTCCCCTTCCGCGCACCACAAAAAGCGTTCCACCGTCCGCGGCAGATAATACCCTGTCACCGCCTGCACCTGATCGAAATTGTAGAGTACGCTGTCCTGCGGGCCGATCATGGCAAGCGCCTTTTCCGTCTCCGCCATCAGGCGGATCTTATATTCCTCCTCGCCCATGAATGCGCGGTAGTCGCGCAGACCGATTATGACAACGAGAAGCGTGAGGGCGACACCGACGGCACTGTGCATCGCCTTAAGTTTACATAACTTTCCATTGACCGCACCAATATTTTCATCTGCCCTTATTATTGTCTTCAGTTTACATAATGTCTCATTCAGACAGAGTGCGAATCCCAGCCAGAAACACCCTGCCGCGGGTATCATATACCGATACACAAAAATCGGGCGGATCAAAAACGAGGCTGCAAACCCGAACGCCACCAATCCTGCCAGAACAGCGATGCCCGCCGTGGCCAGCCAAAATCGCGATGCCCCTCCCTCTTCATCCTCGCTGCATGACACTGCCAAACTTTCTCGCTCTGCAAGGCTCTTGCTCTTTTCCCTATTCCCTATATTTTCGCCGTTTTTCTTTTTTTCTCTACTGTAATGGTAGAGTTTTAACAGCCATCGACACCACAATCCGACATAAGCGGCAAACAAAATCACCGCCAGAACCGTGTTCAACGTCTCATTGGCAAAGGCAGGCTTCATCAGAAATTTCACACACCCGCCGAGCGACCGCCACGATAACGGCAGAATCCAATAATTCTCACTGACCGCAATTAGCTGTCCTGCCAGCGCGAAAAGCCATGGCACATAACAGATCACGGATACTGCCACATAAAAAAACCATTCTTTGATCCGCCGCCTGTCCTGAAACAAAAAGGCAAGCAGCAGACAGAGGTAGACCATCATCACCGCCACACAGGCAAAATACTGAGTGTAGGCAGCCGCCAAGCCGTACAGAACAAAGGCCGCAGCATTGAGGGCATGGGCACGTTTCCGCCGCCGCTTGGCTGCATCGTCCGCCAAAACAGGCCCTCCCGCTCCGGCTTCCGCCCCCACTGCATCTGCCTCGCCCGCTCTCATCTTGTCTACTCCTGTTCCGCGGTTTACATAATTTTCCACAAGTGTATACGCGTGCAGAAATGCCGCCGTCACAAACAGCAGCGCCCAGCCATACATCCGCATCTCCACCGTATAAGCAGAAAGCTGAGGCATTGCTGCCACGCAGAATAGAAACAGCCCGCCCACAAACAGGCCGAACCGCTTCCTGATCAAAGTGACCGCATAGACCAACAGAATAAAATAAGGCAGCACCGACACGATCTTCGCCGGAATGACCGTTCCCGCTCCCGGTATAATTAGTTTACATAAGTCCGCAAACAACTTGACCATACAATAATACAGCGGCGGATGTACGTCTGCCGCTGTAAGGCGAACCAATTCACCGTAGGAGTGTTCTGCAAGCCCCACGGTGAACAGTTCATCATACCAGATATCATTGCTAAAGCACAGCATCACGCTTTTGCCAAGCATGATGAGGCTGAGTCCGAGCAGGAGAAATGCTACGATCTCCCTGCCCGAACATTTCAGTTTCTTTTCCATATAGTTTCCTTTACTTCTTCTGTTCCTCCTGCACTTCCTCCTTGCGGATTTCCTTCGTGCGGATCTCCTTGCAGATCTGGTCGATAAACTCCTGCAAAGGCTTCACGCCCTCGTCACCTGCATAGCGGCTTCTGACGGAAACGGTCTTATCCTCCGCCTCCTGTGCGCCGACCACCAGCATGTAGGGCACTTTTTGCAGTCTCGCCTCGCGAATCTTGAAGCCGATCTTCTCGGAGCGGTTATCCACCGTCACGTCGATATCATTTCGCGCAAGTTCCTTCCTGATCTCCTCTGCGTAATCGTCATACTTTTCGGAGATCGTGAGCACGCGCACCTGCTCCGGGCACAGCCAGGTCGGGAACTTGCCCGCATACTTCTCAATCAGCCACGCCAGCGTCCGCTCGTAACAGCCAAGAGACGTCCTGTGAATGATGCCGGGCCGCACTTTATCGCCGTTCTGGTCAATAAAGTACATGTCGAACTGCTCCGCCAGAAGGGCATCCCACTGAATGGTGATCATGGTGTCCTCCTTGCCATACACGTTCTTTGCATTGATATCCACCTTCGGTCCGTAAAAGGCAGCCTCGCCCACATCCTCCGTAAAAGGAAGCTCCAGCTCGATCAAAATGTTGCGGATATGCTCCTCTGTCTCATTCCACACCTCAGGTTCGCCGATATATTTTTCCGGGTTTTCGGGATCCCACTTGGACAGATGCCAGGTGATATCATCCAACAGTCCCAAGGTTGACATAACATATTTTGCCAAAGCGATACAGCCCTTAAATTCATCCACCATCTGATCGGGACGCATGATCAAATGTCCCTCGGAAATGGTAAACTGGCGCACACGGGTCAGTCCGTGCATTTCGCCGGAATCCTCATTTCTGAAAAGGGTGGACGTCTCGCCGTAACGGATCGGCAGATCGCGATAGGAATGCTGTGTGTTCTTATAGCAGTAATACTGGAAAGGACAGGTCATCGGGCGAAGCGCAAACACTTCCTTATCCTTTTCCTCGTCTCCCAGCACAAACATGCCGTCCTTATAGTGATCCCAATGCCCGGACATTTTGTAAAGATCGCTCTTTGCCATCAGCGGGGTCTTCGTCCGCACATAGCCCCACTCCTTATCTTCCAGATCCTCGATCCAGCGCTGCAGCTTCATCACCATCTTCGTGCCCTTAGGCAAAAGCAGCGGCAGACCCTGGCCGATCACGTCCACCGTGGTAAACAGCTCCATCTCGCGCCCCAGCTTATTGTGGTCGCGGCGTTTGATATCTTCCAAGTGCTCCAGATACGCCTCCAGCTCCTCTTTCTTCTGAAAAGCCGTGCCGTAAATACGCTGTAACTGCGCCCTATTGGAGTCACCCCGCCAGTATGCCATAGAAGAAGAAATCAGTTTGTAAGCCTTGATGTTTTTTGTGCTCATCAGATGAGGTCCCGCACACAGATCGACGAAACCGCCCTGATCGTAGAAGGAAATCTCTGCATCCTCCGGCAGATCCTGAATCAGCTCCACCTTATAAGGCTCGTTCCTCTCCTCCATGTATTTGATTGCCTCAGCTCTGGGCAGGGTGAAACGCTCCAGCTTGTGCCCCTCCTTGATGATCTTCTTCATCTCCGCTTCCAGCTTATCCAAATCTTCTCTGGAAAAAGGTGCGGCGTCAAAATCATAATAGAAGCCCTCCTCGATCGCGGGACCGATGGTCACCTTCGCCTCCGGGAACAGGCGCTTCACCGCCTCCGCCAGCACATGGGAAGTCGTGTGTCTGACCACCTTAAGCCCCTCCGGGTCATTTGCCGTGAGAATATTTAAGCTGCAGTCTTTGTCGATGACCGTGCGCAGATCCTCCACCCTGCCGTCCACTTCCCCGGCGCAGGCCGCCCGTGCCAGCCCCTCGGAAATATCCATGGCGATATCATAGATGCTCATCGCCTGCGCGTATTCTTTACAGGAACCGTCTTTTAATGTGATTTTCATCATTTTTTCCTCCATTCCGAAGCGTTTTTTGCTGAGGAACGCGAGCAGAATCTCAAATTCTGCTCTGCAATTCCGAGTTTATGGCTCTATCACAAACTCGCGATTAAAAAATCAGCGTTTCAACGTGATTTTTTAATCTGTCCTCCATTCTGAGATTCGCAACGCGAAGCTCGCGAGCCAAATTTCTTAACAATTATGGCTGTCGCTGTTTCCGTTCTCACTGCCGTTATGACAGCCATTTCCCGTATTATTATTGCCATTATTGCTGCCGATCCCGATTTCGATTCCATGCGTGAGCGGCGCCGTCAAAAGCCCGATACAGATTCCCGCAAACAGACAAATCGCCCCGATCAGGCAGAAATCCAGTTTTGTGAGGGTCAGCTCGCCCTGCATCGTGTCAAGCATCCTGTTCTTTGCTTCTACCGCCGTTTCCTTCCATTCTGTCATTGCCATGATTTTCCCTCCTTTTTCGTTTCTGTCTCTGCCGCTTTCTGACTCTATCGCATATAAGCAGACTCGAGATGCTTCACATCTTGAGTTCGCGTTGCTCGCCGTAAGTCTCACAAAACATCCATTCATGCAAGCATGATGTCTGCTTTGTAAGCCTTCCGTCTCTGCTTATACGCGAAAAATCCCCTGCACGGTCAGTCAGACTGTACAGAGGACGTATGTTTACGCGGTTCCACCTCACTTGTTCCGTGCGTTCATTTTACTGCATAGCCTGTGAACGGCTTACCGAAACCACTCATTCGACTGTAACGCAAGTCAGCGGGTCGTATTAGGACCACTCGGAGTTGGTTTTCAGATGTTTCCCGCCAAAGCGCTTCCAGCCCATGACGCTTCTCTCTGGTGCGTTTCGCATCCTACTCTTCTCGTCAACGTGTTGTTCTTGTGTTCTTATAAATGATATCCCTATTCTATGCCAGACTTGTTTGAATGTAAAGTGCTAATTTTTTCTTTTATCAACATATGCCCGACACCCAGTTTACATAACTCCTGTCACCCGCCAGCCTACGCGTTTTTCCCGCAACACTTCTTATACTTCTTGCCGCTGCCGCAGGGACAGGGATCGTTGGGATAAACCTTGGGATCCTTATGCACGGTCGTGGACTCCTTCTGTTCCCTGTAGAGGGCCTTTCTCTTGTCCTCATCAAAGATATCGTTCCACTCCTCCAGATTGTAAAGCCAATCCGCGCCTGCTGCCACCATGTTCTTATAAAGCAGCTCCTTGTCAAAAACAAGGCTGACCTTCGTATCCTCCTCCATCTCCTCGATGGGGTTTGCCTCTTTTAAGCTGTCGTTGATACCGTCCAGAAAGCCCGTCATGGTCATGAGATCCACTTCGAATTGATCTGCCAGCTCTTTGACCGTACCCTTTACCGCCTTGTCCGGGGTCTTTAAAAGCTGTGCATAAATTTCCTTTTCCTTCTGGAAATATGCGGACCAGAGTCTCTGCAGATCCCCTTTGTTCGCTGTCTCTGAATACGCCATATCGTGCCACTGTTGTAATAATGCCATTGTATCGTACCACCTTTATCCTGTAATCTTGGCAGGCGTTTTCCTCCTGAAAATCGCCATCTTCCCGTTGCGTTGCCGCATTTGTCAATTAAGTATATAACATTTTATGAAAAAAGTAAATTTATATTTTTATGTATATCCTTCCGCAAACAGGGCATAATGAAGATAAGCAAAAGATAAAGAAATACTTATCCTCCCCTATTTGGAAAAGCCCCCGCCGCTGCAGCTTGCAGACACGAGGGCTTTTCTTTTTTGACGGGATCTTTTGCTAACTATCGTAAAAGCACCGCCACCGGGAAATCTGCTGCGTTACTTTGCACACCCGCGTCATGCACTTGCCGCATCGTATCGTAGCCGGCGCCTGTATCTCACTTCGGCACCTGCCCGATCCTCTCTCGCCCGCTGCCGTCGGTTTTCATCCGATAGAACGGATGGGGTTCCCCGCCCACATACACCTCCGCCACAATCTCTCCGCCGTTGATCTCATAGAGCATCGACACATAAGGGAGGCTGTTCTCCATGATTTCCGGCACGGTTTCCAGACAGCGGTACTCGAAAATCACTTCTTTTCCCGTCCCGTCAGGCTCCATCCTGTTCAGCCTGACGCCAACGGCATCCGTCTCTTTGGTGATTTCTTCCTTTCCATCCTCCACTTTCCTGTATGTGACATTCTCCACGATTTCCGTAGTATAATAGATTTTTCCGTCATAAAATTTCGGATAGCCAATGGCTGACTCCTCTCCGGCCAACACAGACAGTACTTTGTCCTGCCAGCCATACATGGCAAGGTAACGAATACCGCCGTCTGCATCCGAATCGACACCAAATGTATAAAGCACACCGTTTTCATCACAATACTCAATATACGCATCGCCCGGCAGCTCTACAAGGTCTTCCGACAGCTCCACATCCGCCGCAAAGACCATTCCCTTCACTTCCCAGTCTGTCACGCGGTCACGTGCAAGCCACCAGCGTTTCCCAGCCTGCTCCAGCGTCATCTGTGCATCCAGCGGCACCTCATATTCCAGATCATATCCAAGCGAATCCCACCCTACTGTTTCCGCCAGATCCCAGTTTTCCTCCATAGGTCCCCAGTCGGAGCTTCTCTCTTTCCTGATCCCCACGCCGTCTTCCCAGTCGTTCTTCTCGTAATCCGTGATATAGTCACCATACCCGTAAGCTTCCTCCGATGATGCAAGCCACCAGTTCCCTTCTCGGTATGTGTAAGTATAGTCCTCCCACCACCTCCACGCGCTGCCGCCATAAGTGTGCGTGGTAAAAGACGTCCCCTCCGCAGTCAACGGCTGATAGGGATCCCCGTAGATGCCCCCTTCGTCTCTGCTGCGTATGACATTCACATCCTGAAAATCCAGACGATACCCCTCGTTTTTCTCGCTCGCTATGGCAAACAGAATCCTTGGATATTCCAACTGATAAACCTGATATCCGTCCTCGTCAATCATACCCGCCTGCAGCACGCCCACATAATCGGGGACACCATCCTCATTGAAATCCAGTTCCACGCTGTCCAAGATTTCCCAGCCGTCCGGCACGAAATCCTCGATCCGCCTGCCGGTCTCAGGTAACTGCGGCACTTCTTTCGGGGAATCGTCCGCTTCGGGTTCGTCCTGATCCGCCTGCTGTGCACTTTCATCCGACTGCGCGGGATTCTCCGACTTTGCTGCGGCAGCATCTGTTTCTGCCTCCGCTTTTACCGTGTCCCCGTCTGTCCCTTCCGCACCGCTCGTTATTTCGTCCGTATCAGAGACGGCAGTCTGATCCGTCTGACTCTCGATCGAACCGCCGCGACAGCCTGTCAGAAGCAGGATGATCGCAATGGATGATAAAATTTTCGCGTTTCTTTTCATTCCGGATTCCTCTTGGAAAACTACCGTATCTGATATACCGACTTAAGCGCAAACGCCGTCGCGTCCCCCTCCAAAATCTCCACCCGCTTCTCCCCCGGGTTCATGTCAAAGAAGTTGTCGGAGAGCTTCACATCTCCGTCCGTGCCCTCGATCTCTATATTCTTCGCGTAAGCCGCAGCGCTGACAATGAGGGTGTTTCCCTCCCTGTGCCAGGACAACTTCGGATCATGGAAATGAAAATGCTTGGGCGCGGTAAAGAGCGTGGTATTCTCTGAAACAACCTCGCCGTTGTGCTCAAATAAATAACTTATGTAAACCTCCAACTCGTCATAATCGGAGAAATCCATTTTTTCAAGCCACAGTCCGGTCAGCGGCTCCACACTGACTTCCTGCTCACCCTCCACAATCACTTCGCCATCCGATTTTCTCATGCTCCATCTCACCGTGCCGTCCACCCGCTCCATCGTCTCATTCGCCACATGCAGTCTGGCCGATTTCTCGATGGGCTCCGGCTGCGCCACACAAAACGATCTCTCGGAAAGCTCTCCCACTTCCTCACAGGAGATCATCACCGGCGCAAAGGCTCTCTTTTCCGCATAGTGCAGGGCCTTCCATCTGCCGTAATAGTCAATGCTCGCCCAGGAAGCTACCGGCCAAATGTCATTGAGCTGCCACACCACCGTACCCATACATCTGCCGCGGTTCCTGCGGAAATGCTCGATGCCGTAGCGAATCGCATCCGCCTGCAAGAGCTGTGACGCGTACAACAGCATGGTAAAGTCCGTCGGATACAGATACGTCGCGGAAAGGTAGGTCATGATCTTGCCGTTTGCTGCCGCATTCCGCTGGTGCATCTCCATCACGCGGGAAAAGATATTGCGGTCCTCCGCGGCGGTAAAGGTCTCCACCGTCTTTAAGCAGGGGAAGGACTGGAAGCCAAACTCGGACAGATAGCGGAAAAAATAATGCCGATAATCCGTAAAGGGTTTGTTTCCGTGCCACACATCCCAATAATGGGTATCCCCCCTGTTTTCATCCCAGGGATTGTCGTAGTTTCCTCCCGAAGAAGGTGAAGACGGCCAGTAAAAGGTAGTCGGATCTTCCTCCTCCAGAATCTTGGGAATAATATATTCAAAAATCTTGATATAATCGCATTTCTGCTTGATGGAAGGCTGCCAGGCACCGTCAAGCGTCTGCGTCTCCATCTCGTTGTTGCCGCACCAAATCCCCAGACAGGCATGGTGACGGATCCTGCGCACATTGTCCCGAATCTCCGCGCTGATATTGCGCTCAAACGCATCGTCCAGCTCGTAGGAAGCGCAGGCAAACATGAAATCCTGCCACACGATCAATCCCAGCTCGTCGCAGAGATCAAAAAACCAGTCGTCCGGGTAATAGCCGCCGCCCCAGACGCGGATGCAGTTGTGGTGTGCCGCCACAGCATCTTCCAGCAATCGGCGGGTGCGCTCAGGGGACATTCTGGAAAAAATATTATCTTCGGGAATATAGTCCGCGCCCATGGCAAAGATCTTCACGCCGTTGACCTCGTGGGCAAAACACTCTCCCCACTCGTCCTTGTCCGTGTTCACCGTCAGCGTACGCAGACCGATGCGGCGGCTCCACTGATCCAGTACGTCGCCTTCCTCGTCCAAAAGCGTCACCTCTGCGCGGTAGAGGGGCTGATCCCCGTAACCGTTTGGCCACCAGCGTCTGGGATTTTTCACAGTGACGGTGTCCCAGCCTTCCGTCGCACACGCCGCTTCAACGCTTACGCTTTTCGAGGATTTCTCTGCAATTTTCACACCATCGGGATCATAAAGCGCAATGCGCAGCTCGTTAGAGTCCCCGTAATCATCCGTATCTCCAAACAAACCACAGGTGATATCAAAAGTTATGTCAACCAAATCCATGGTGTTATCTTCAGCCAAATCTTTCTTTTGTGTTATGTCAACCATTGGCAGCTTACTGCCACACTGGTTTTGGTCTATTCCACTCTTTGTGTTGCGCCAGTTTTGAGTTATGTAAACTTCCTCAATTCTGGCCTTCTTCCCGGATAAAACCGACACCTCCCGAAAGATCCCCGCATCAGGCAGTCTCGGTCCCCAATCCCAGCCAAACATGCAGTGTGCCTTGCGCAGATGCGGGAAGCCGCGCATGGCATCCGTGGAGCCTCCCGTAAAGACCTTTTGGTTTTCTTCCGCAATAAAACGAGTGGGCGAAGCGATCTCCACCACGAGTTCGTTCTCACCCACGCTCGCCGCATCCTCAATGGAAAATTCCCAAATACGGT
Source organism: uncultured Lachnospiraceae bacterium (assembly GCA_910576815.1). Lineage (GTDB taxonomy): Bacteria > Bacillota > Clostridia > Lachnospirales > Lachnospiraceae > UBA3282. Next base: position 17,528 of record CAJTKA010000028.1, on the reverse strand, counting down.
GCATATTATCTGTTTTTCCCAAAAGTCTCCCATTAAGGTAGACTTTTGCCAGTGTATCGACTCCCTCAAAGTGCAGCAGCAGGAAATCTCCCGTAAACTGTTCCTCTGTGAGCGAAAAGACCGTCCGAAAACGGAAATCATTCTCCATCAGCCGCAGGGCTTCCAGCTCGTTCATGCCATAATACGGATCAGGCATCAGCCCCTGCTCCAGCAGATTTCCATAGACAGAACCGGGGATCTTCGCAGGCAGCTCTTTTCCGTTCACACCGTAGACGTCCGCCTCTCCCAGAATCTCCATCCGCCAGTTATCGCCGTTTAAAATCATCTTTTTCATGCCTGTCTCCCTCTGTAGAACTCGTCAGGTTTTACCTGCTTGCTCTTGATCTGCTTTTTGTTTTCGTACATGCGCACGTCCGCCTGCTGATAGACGTCCATCAGCATCTCATCCTCCTGCTCATGATCGTAGACCGCATAACCGCCCGCGATGCTGATGCGAAGCCGCTGTTTCGGCATGGCGTTATAAGTTTCCATTGCATCCCCAAAAAGCGCCAGTACCTTCTCGCAGCGTTCCTCTACCATATCGCCGACAAGGACCCCGGCAAACTCGTCTCCTCCGATCCTAAAACAGGAGCCCTCCCCTGCTTCCAGTGCCGATTTGATGATATCCGCACTGCCTACGATCAGATCGTCTCCCTGCTGATGCCCCAAATGGTCGTTCACATATTTCAAATCATTCACATCAAACATCATGATAGCAATGCCGGGGAAATCCTTTTTCTTCCCTTCCAGTTCTTCCAGCCGCTCCTGAAACGCCGTGCGGTTGCCCACGCCTGTCAAACCGTCGCGATAGGCAAGCTGGCTGACAAACTCCGCCTGCATCCCCAGCTTGACCGCATTCACCATTCGCTCCAAGCTGGCGCTTCCGTAACAGAGAATAAAAAGCAGCAGACCGATACGCACAAACATGGCACTGTCACTGTTATGCGCACGGTAATATCTGACAATATCGATTCCCGTAGCAAAGCAGATGCTCACAAGACCTACGGTCCGTATTGCCTTATAGATATTTCTCACATTGCTTTCCCGCACCGTAAACGCATTTTTTACAATGGTATATAACATAAGGATTGCCGAGATTGCCAACAGGACGTGTGTGAGCGTCAGCGTCTCATGAAAATCTAAAATACTCGCAAAATGCAGCACGACACAAAGAAAAAATTCCACCACTGACAAAGTGCAGATGCCCTTCATCACCCACTTTTTCCGAAATCCAAAGGCAGCATCCAAATAAAGCACCAGCGGAATGGGTATCATCATCAAAGAGCAGCAGGATAACGTCTGCAGCATTCGGCTGTCGTCCGTGTAAAACTGCAGCAGATTGGTCTCTGCCAGGCACCAAAGGGCAATGCTGATGGCAAACAGACCCAGATAAAGCAGCTCATGGTTCTTATCCTTCTGCATATTCGCCGGAATGTCCGCAATCATCAAAAGCAGGCCTGCAAACAGCAAAAGCAGGCAGGTTGCAAAGGCCACCGTTTTTCCCGTAAATGTGCCCGTGATCTCCCCTGCCGCCGAGCCGAGCGTGAGATGATCGATGCACGCTCTGGCGTTTCCGTATACCGTCTGAAAACGAATCTCCACAACAGCGCCCGCATCCGCCGCATAGAGCGGAACGTAACTCCACCTTGTGCCCAGAGAGCGGTTATAGACTTTACTTTCTGGCATATTCGGTTCGTAACGCAGCTCGCCGCCTACATAGACCCGATAGATGATATTTTTAGAGCGAAAACACAGAGACTTCCCCTCTCCCAAATCGGCAGGCAGGGTATTCTCCACGCTTTGCTCCTGATAAGGTTCTACGGAAGGCATTTTATGCAGATGGTCCATATCCGCCTCACTGCCGTCCGCCATCTGCCACCCTGTTTCAAAAGCGACATTTCCTTCCGATAATAAATCTGCCGGTGACTGTCCCCTGTTTTTGACAGCCGCACAGATAATCATCGCCAAAAACACGACCGCCATTGCAAGATAGGAAATATGATAAATTCTGTTTCTTGTTCTGGTCTTTTTGGTTCCCTTTCCCGCTTCGCTCATCCTGTCTCACTCCGTCTATTGATCTGCTTCGCGATTTTTGGTCCGATTCGCGCCGTCTTTTTTCGTCATATAACGGTTTTTATTCTATCATATGCACGAAAAAAATACAATGAGCGGAACGGGTGAAAGCCTGTCCGGAAGCCACTCTGAAAAAAGTCGATATATTTTGGGCATAAAAAAAGCGCATGGTTTACATAACATCATCCATGTGCTTATCCACCTCAAAGTCTTTCTGTCCATAAAAAAGAGATTGTTTGGCAGGCGTCCCATTCTCCTGCATCTCTCGGATTTCTCCTGTCAAGCCAGCGGCGTGTGGACGGGGACGAAATCTTCCACCTCAAACAATCTCTTTTTCATTGTATACATATTGTAACATTTTCATTCTGATTTGTAAAGAATCCGTTTGTTTTTAAGTATCCGTTTCCATTCCTTATCATTTATCTTCATAAATGTGATAATAGAATTTTTAAACTCCGGATTGTCATGTGATGTTGTAAGTCTCATCACTGTTTTAAATATTTCTTCGCCTTCTATAAATTCATTTAAAATCAAAGCTGTATAGGGCTTATTTGTTTCTACAATATACTGAGGATGTTCAACTATTTCTTTTAGATATTTGTAATATCTTTCATAATCATTCGGATGCCTCTCCTGAATATGCGCAATTCTCTCATCCGTGATAATGACCTCATCCGTTACGATATCCTCTGTCACGCACTTATAAATATTCCTGTCTATTCTTACACTTGCACGCTCTTTTCTTCATTTGCTGTACATAGTGTAACATTTCCCCTGAAGTTTTAGCAAGTATTTCCAAAATACAGTTAAGTGATAAAAGCAAACGGGGCTTTCGGAAATCACTCAAATTCGCTGCGGATGGTAAATTGATCGGGAAGACAAAAAATAGCCTCCTTCAAAAAAAGCGGATAAAAATACTCGTCCTTTAACCTGTCAAACGAAAGCCATTCAAACGTATGCGTCTTGGTGCCTTCCCTTGCGGTGAATACATTTCCTCTGGCAAGCAGGTCCGTCTCCGTGATATCCATTAAAAAGTAGATACAAAGCTCGTGATAATGCAGGTGGTCTACATCTTCCGTAAAAAAGGCCTGATTCAGCCACAGTGGACGGGTGATTTTTGCGGTAACGCCAAGTTCTTCCGAAACTTCCCGGATCACCGCCTGCTCTGCCCTTTCTCCCAACTTCACTCTGCCCCCGGGCAGATAGAAATAGGGGGAACGCTCATCGTGCATTGCCAGAATTTTATCATCTGAAATCATCATTGCGCACACTCTGTAATTAAACTTCTGTTCTTCATATTGATAGGAAATATCCATCTTCTGTACCTCCGAATCTATTCCATCAATCCAAAATGCTTCGCAATTTTATCGCACACTTCTTCTCTCGTATCGATTCCATTATCTTCCCGCACAATCGTGAAAAACCCACTGCCCGCTAATTCGTCATAATGCTTTTGGCTGTTGATCAGCGAAAGACCTCTCTTATAATTGTCCATGACTTCCCGGGGATTGTCGCAACTGTCAATCACGCTAAGGATAAATTGCTTTTCAGGGTCGCTGCGGTCAAAGAAACGTTCGACACTCATAGACTGCGACGAGATCATGACAGCCACATGATCGTAATCCGAAATCTCCTTTAATACATCCACGGGAATATTGGTGTCCGCAATTACCTTATTATCTCTTGCAAGTGATATCAGCTCTGCAACTTCAAATCCAGCACCTTCCCTGCCTGAATGATAGATCCAGCGCTCATATTCTTCCGGCGGCCTTTTGACAAACTCTTTCCAATCGGTAAGGCTTTTCCGATAGCAGAGATCAGGCTGTACATCGGGTGTCGCCACAGCATCTGATACTGCGATGTGATAATTCTCTCCGCAAAAAACCATGCCATAGCGGTCAGCAAGCATTTTCACCGTTGTTGATTTTCCCGCATAAGCGGTACCCGTAATAAAATATACATTTCTCAAATAATGCTTTATGATGTTATTTTCGATCTTCAATACAGTACGCCTCCTACGCCAGCTTTACACCGCTTTCGTCAATCGTAACAGTCTGTCCGTCAGCCAGCAGGATATCCCCATTCCCCCGTGGCAGATCCGTTATCTTTTTTCCATTCCAATGAGGTATGACAGAATTGTTAATCAGATGCAGCCCCTCCTCAAGATTCCCGGCTGCATACATACTTCCGGTGCTTATTCCAACATAAACAAGGCCCTGTTCTATTGCCTGTTTCAGCGACTCATCAAAACCGGTTCTGACCATTTCCCGACATAGCACCGTGATGTCTCCGCCGCCGACTAACACAGCATCAAAGTGTAATAATTCTTCCGCATTTAAGACCTTTGCCGGCACAGGCACTTCATGAAAATATGACGAATATGTCCTTTCATACCCTTTTGAAAGAAGTAATTCCAAATTGTAAACAAGAACATTTTCATAACTGATTCCCATCGCCAAAAGTTCATACAACCCAATCGCAAAACTCTCTCTGGCTCCATCTGATTCGATTCCGGCCGTCGGTATAAACAGAATTTTGATCTCTTGGGGATTTTTCTTTAATACTTCAAAAAACTTTTGTTTTATTTCCTCCGTCAATCCATTGGACGTTAGAAAGATATGCCTTTTATCCACTATGTCTCCTCCTCATGCTCAACATTACTGAAATACTATCATAAAACCAATCGCCCCACAATAATAACTGTTACACCAGCAGCAGATATAAAAACAAATCAAAGCCCCCGTTCTCACGCTTAATCTCCATCTGCCCGTGATACCGTTTCACAATCTCCCGTATGCTTTGCAGACCGAAACCGTGATTTCCCTGATCCTGCTTGGAAGTAGGAGGAAGCACATCTTGTTCCGTTCCTTCTCTTACCGGGGAATCACCCGGCTTTTTTGCCAAGGCCGCACGCTGCTCCCCTGTTCCATTCGGATCGGGGTTACTGATTTCCAGACAAAACAATCCTTTTCCGATTTTGCTTTTCAGGGAAATCTCCCGCTTCCCCTCCTCCAGTTTCAGGCACGCTTCCATGGCGTTGTCCAAAGCGTTGGCATACAAGGCGCAAAGATCCGTCTTATCATAGGGAAGTGTCTCAGGAATATCTATTTCTGTTTTCAGGCGGATATGGCACCGCTCCATCACGCTTTTCTTGACGGTCAGCACAGCGTTGACCGTGGCATCCCCACAATAGACGAATGATTGGGCAAATGCCGCATTACCGGACAGTTCCTTGACATAGGCGGCGCGTTTGTCTTCGGGCAGGGCGGATAAGACCTGCATGTGATTGGCAAGATCGTGTTTCAGCCTTCTCACCTCAAAGTGCTGCTGCTCCATGGCCTCGTAATATCTGCGGTTCATTTCCGCGAACATACTCTGCTGTTCCAGCTTCCGCTGTCTGGAAAGTACCGTAATGCACCAGAGCAGACTAATAAAGGAAAAAAGGGCAATCAGCAATAAAATAACGCACTCCCAATGGTTCCGATAGTCAATGAAGCCATAATCGCTGACAGGAAATAAGGCGACTACAAGGATTACAATACCAAGAGGAGGTGTCATGAGAAAGAGCAATAACCGCCACATACTGTCAGAAAGGCTATAGTCTTTATCAGGAGCAAATTTTCTGGTGCCAAGGTAAAGAAGCAGCGCAAAAGGAAGAATCAGAATACCGGAAATCTGATAACCGTGAGCTGACAATATAAAGGGTTCCGAGAAGATACTGTTGCTGCCACCGCTCCGAAAGAAGAACACTGTGATTCCATTTCGCCTTGTCGGAAACAGAAGATCATGGATATAATTATCCCGCAAGGCACTGAAAGACAAGACCGTACAGGAAAACATCATCCCAATCGTGATTTTCTGCCAGAAACTTCCCTCGCACGTCAAAAGAACGATCACCGCAAAAACGAATGTTACCATCAAAATATTAAATGGGTCTCCGATAAAAATCCTCATGCCACAGAGCAGGAAACAGCCAAATAACAGTAAAATCCGTTTCAGCCGTTTGTGAGAAACGGTGATCAGATACGACATGGAACGCATAACCAGCCAGCCGGAAAGCAGGCTGGAAGTAAATTGCAGGATATTGATTAAGAATACCATATTTTCTAACTAACCTCCTTACATCATGGAGCGGGCGATTTTAGAAAGGGCGGTTTCCCGGTATCTCCTGCTGCAGGGAAGTTCCCGCCCGTTTACGGTCACGGACTCACCGCAAAAAAAGTCCACAGCTGCAGGATTGATCAGATAGCGCTGATGAATCCTTACAAAATCAGGAGAAAGCTGCTCCTCGATCTCATCCAGTCTGGCATAAAAAGAATATTCTCCTTTTTCTGTAACTAAAATGACCTTTCTCCTGTCGGAATAAAAGTAAAGAATGTCAGAGTAACGGAAACGCCATGTGCCGTCCATGTTTTTCAACGTAAAGGAACGAGCTTCCTCCTGCGCGGATTTGGCGCGCACCCGGCCGATCAGCTGCCGCAGCTTATCTTCCGCGACAGGTTTCATCAGGTAATCCAATGCGCCCACAAGGTAGCCGTCAAAGACATAATCGGCATATCCGGTCACAAAAACGATAATGATCTGCGCATCAAAAGCCCTGATTTCTTTCGCGGTTTCCATGCCGTTTAAGCCCTGCATTTCCACGTCCAGAAAGAGAAGGTCAATTTCGCCCGGGTGGTTTTTCAGCCACGAAGCGGCGTTTTTGCCCGAAGAAAATTCATAGACGATCTCCTCGGCATCCTCTATCAGTATTTTTTCTAATTGGAAGCGCAGGGCGTCCCTTGCGTCTGTCTCGTCGTCACAGATTGCGATTCGAAGCATATGTGAATCCTTCCCCAAATATACGTTATTGATAATTGCGAAACTTTGTGTCAAGTATACCACATTTATTTATGCACAGTCTCGTACCTCTCTCCTAAACTTTACATTCAAACCGTCCAAACTTTACATTCTCTGCATCTCCCCTCCAAACTTTACATGCCGTGCGCCAGAAATGACAGCCGTTTTTTTGCAGTGGCAAATCTGTGCTATGGTCAATTCATGACAGTTGACAAAAGGAGGACACAAATATGCTGTATGTAAAAGAACTCTACAAATCTTATGAGGTGGGAAAAAACAAATACGAAGTGCTAAAGGGGATTGATCTCCATGTGGCACAGGGCGAGTTTGTGGCAGTCATGGGGCCGTCCGGCTCCGGAAAGACGACGCTGCTAAACTGCATCTCCTGCTATATCCCCTTTGACAAAGGAAATATCAAGCTGGGCGGTCTGGAACTGGCGGGCATGAACGATGAGGAGCTGGCAAAAGTCAGAAATACCAAGATCGGTTTTGTCTTTCAGGACTTTATGCTTTTAGACGGTCTGACCATTCGGGAAAACATTCTGGTACCCCGCATTGTGCAGGGCGCGGTGGATAAAGAGGTGGAAAAGATGGCAGACCAGCTGGCCTCCATGTTCGGAATCGGACATATTCTGAATAAATATCCCGCGGAAATATCCGGCGGCGAAAAGCAGCGGGCGGCGGTGGCACGAAGCCTCATCAACGTCCCCTTGATCATCCTGGCAGACGAGCCCACGGGTAATCTGGATTCCAAGTCCAGTCGGGCGGTGATCGAGACCTTCATCAATGCGAAGCAAAAAATGAACGCCACCATTTTTATGGTGACCCATGACAGCTTTGCGGCATCCTTCTGTGACAGGGTGATTTTGTTAAAGGATGGGACGATTTACCGCCAGTTGGAGAAGACAAAAGAGCGCGGCGAATTTCAGGATCAGTTATTAGACACAATTAAACAAATGAGCGAGTAGGGGGTGTCGGAATGAATCAGGTTATGAATATGAAGCAACTGGAACAGAAATTACAGAAGGCAGACAGAAAACAATCGCGCCTCTATCTGTTCTGTAATTTTATGGCGCTGATGATCATATCGGCGTACGCCGCGCTGATGCTTTCGCCCACGGTACAGAAGGTGTTCCCGAAGGGCGGCGACAGCGCGAAACAGATGTACATGATCTTTGTAATGACTTTAGTGGGGTGCGTGGTTTTTACGATCTACGCCTTGGGCTTGTTTTTCCGGCATAAGTCTGGGCAGCTCGGCGTTTTGATGGCGCTGGGCGCATCAAGAAAACGACTTGCACCGGGACTGTTTCGGGAAGTGATTTTGTTAAGCGGTGTGTCCGCCATTGCAGGGACGGCAGCAGGCTTTCCTTTTGTGTGGATCATCTGGCAGGCTTTTCGTCTGTTCCTTGTAGACAGTTCCGATATGGTTCTCACCTTTGATTTCAAATGCCTGTTTATCTCCCTGCTGTTTTTGTTTCTGGTGGTAGGCTTTGCCTGTCTGACGGCGTGGCGGTATCTGAAGAAAACAAACATCATGGAAGTGATCAGAGAGGAGCATATCAACGAGCCTGTGAAGGAGCTTGGCAGATGGTGCGGTCCTGTGGGTTTTCTGGTACTGCTTGTAGGCGCAGTGTTAGGGTACGGCGCGCCTTGGGCGTGCCATGCGTGGTTTTCCATGTTCCCGCCGGCTTGGGTGAGTTTGCTCTATGCGCCTGTGTTTGTGGGACTTTACATGATCATGCTGCATACGGTAGTGCACGGCTGGAAAAGTCATCGCAAGAATCCATACAAGAATATCATATCCCGCAGCATGATGAAATTTCAGGGAAAACAGACGGTCAACAACCTGCTGGTGGTCACGCTGTTAATTGCAGGCGGATGCTTTGCGGTTTTCTATCTGCCGACCAACGGTATTTCGGCGGTATTGCGCTATGCGTCCCTCCCCTATGATTATTTCTATAAATATCAGGCGGATCAGGACGTACCGGACAGGACTAAGATCGAAGCGCTTGGCAGAGAATATGGTCTTTCCCTGAAAGACTGGAACGAGTGCGATTATGTCACTCTGGGAATAGGCGGCGTGAATGAGATTTATGACGAAGACGGTCTGCGGTATCATCTCGAATATGTGCCTATGTTACAGGAGGCAATGGTGCTTTCCGAAGACGCTTATCAGATGATCACCGGACAGGAAGTGGACGTTGAGCCGGGCACTTATCGGTGCCTGAACGATCAGGAGGAAACTTCTCTTTATGTCAATAACTCCGCAAAGGAGATCACCAATATGACGACGAGGAAGGTGCTTGCCACGGAGTTTGCGGGATACCTGCACTATGATCATCTCGCGGAGGAGATCCCCTGCTGCGTGCTTGATAATGCGGACTATGCCCTGATATCCGAGGGGCTGACGGACGACTGGCGGGGGCGTTTTGCGGCATTTAATGTGGACGGAAAGGACTCCTATCCTTTTGCCGTTTCCTTTTATCATCTTTTCGTATCGTCCTTTGATCAATCCTGTGAACGCATCCGTTATTATGACAGGGTACAGAAAATCAGAGAAAACGAGGAGGGGAAAGAGTACTGGGGCGATACGGATGAAATGACAAAAATCAGCTACGAGCTGTCGGATTCCTTTGCTTTTCGAACCTACTGGGTGTATATGCCGAGTTTCCGCATTTTGAATCAAAATGATTATCTGCGCAACATGGCGGTCATGTTCATGATGTTCCTCTTTATCTTCATCGTGTGCATAATCACGGCGCTGGTAGTTTGTCATACCCGCTGTCAGAGCATTGCCCTCAACAACCGCTATATCTTTGACGATCTGAAAAAACTGGGGGCTTCGCCTGTCTTTCTGGATAAAGAAGTACGCAGCCAATGCACCAATGTCTTTAAGATGCCGACATTTGTCGGCACTGCCGCCATGTTCTTGCTGTATGCCATGATCCTCTACGCAAACGACGGCAGGCTGCTTCAGACAGAATGGGCAGCGATGGGTCTGTGTCTGGGCATCATTGCGGTGATCGGTGCGGTGATCTATGCGGTGTATCGGTCTACAGTGAAGGCAATCAAAGGACAATTGGGGATCGGGTAAGACAGAAATACAAGTCAGGCACTTCCTTTTCTGCGAGAACTATGGTAAATTATAACGGAAAGCTGACTGTCGGGCAGCCCTGCTTTGAAAAAGCGGACTGCCCATGTCTTGTCACGGCACATATTGAAACAGGAACAGCATTGAAATGAGGAAAACCATGATGAAGCCTGACGATCACTCAACAAAAACACAGGAACAACCAAAAAGGAAAATAGCCCCCAAGCAAGTCGCAGCGCTGATTTGCGTCGTCCTGCTGGTCGGTATGTATATCGGCGCGTTCGTGGTCGCCTGTCTGGACCTTGGCGACTCCGGACGGCTCTTTGCCGGGTGTCTCGTGGCCACGATTGGCCTGCCGATTTTGCTGTGGCTTTTGATCTGGTCGTTTGACTTGATGAAAAAACGGCGGGACGATAACCGACCATTACAGGAAACAGATGCCGAGACCGAACGGCATATGGACAGATAACAGGAAACTGACTGTTCCCTCCTTATTGGAATCAATATGCAACATTTTAGCCAGATAGGTTAACATAACACTTTGCAGACATCAGAAGGAACATAAGAGATAAGATGCGAAACAAAAAGAAAACAGTACTACAAATTTTGATAGGTATCGGAATCGTGCTGCTAATCATTGCATTTGTGGCACTTTGTATGTTTTGGAATGAACTGCGTTCCCTAATGTCTCTGAAAAAGGTTGATGACTACGGTATGTATCAAATGACCTATTACGGCGATTACGGCTTCGATGAATTTCTAACAGTCGGCGCAAAAAGCGATGCGGACATTGAAGCCTTTGTCACCAAAAGGCTTTTGAAAGGACTGCCGATCGACTTGGGTGTTACGGGCGACGGCTGTACCGCTTTTGTCGTAAAAAATACAAACGGCGAAATTTTGTACGGCAGGAATTTCGATTTCTTATATGCGCCCTCCTTACAGCTCTATACCATGCCTGAACACGGCTATGCTTCAGTTTCCACTGTTAATCTGTCTTTTGCGGGATACGGAGAGGACAATCTGCCGGACGGCTCACTTTTTGACCGCTTCTTGACTTTGGCTGCCCCGTTCCTTCCCTTTGACGGCATGAATGAAAAAGGGCTGGCAATCGCCTTGCTTGCCGTGCCGCATGCAGAAGTACCCAATGATCCAAATAAAGTAACGCTGAATACCACCACCGCGATCCGCCTCGTGCTTGACAAAGCGGCTTCCGTGGAAGAAGCCGTCGCATTGTTAAGGCAATACAATCTCTACTTTTCCGGGGGAATCGAATGTCATTATTTGATCGCTGACGCAAGCGGGCGTTCCGTACTGGTAGAATATGTCGGTCAGGAGCTTTGTGTAGTCGAAGCGGAGGCGGATTATCAGATCGCTTCCAATTTCATTGCCTATAACGGCTTGAACATTGGAGAAGGTTTTACGGAATTTGAGCGATATGACAAGGTGCAGGCTGCGATAGAGGCAAACGGCGGCACGCTTGAGGAAGACCAGGCGATTCAATTACTTTCCGAGGTCGGCGTTTATAATGGGGATACGGATAAACTGCAATGGAGCGTTCTTTACAATCTCACTGCCGGTAAGGGCGAGATTTTTGCGCATCGGAAAATCGATCATAGGATGAATTTTTATCTGCCTATCCATTAGTGCGGTGTTGTCGGCACAGGCGCAAAAACATTTCATGGATCCGATCGTCCTCATCCAGTTCCGGATGAAAGGCTGCGCCGATCTGGTTTCCGTACCGAACAGCCACGATCCTGCCGTCTACACGGGCGAGAATTTGGGCGTCGGCAACAAGCGGTGATTCCACATAAGGCGCGCGAATAAAGGTCATCGGCACTGTGCCGATGCCTTCCACTTCCGCTTCGGTACGGAAACTGCCAAGCTGTCTCCCGTAAGCATTTCGCCGCACGCAGACGGGCAGCGTGCCAAGCCAGACCGTTTCGTCGTCGACAATTTTCTGCGCCAGAAGAATCAGTCCCGCGCAGGTGCCAAGCACGGGAAGCCCCTGCCTGACACGATTGCGAAGCGGCTCCAACATTTGCTGCTCCTGCAGCAATTTCCCCTGCACGGTGCTCTCTCCACCGGGCAGGATCAAGCCGTCAAAAGACTGCTCCAAATCCGTCCGCTGCCGCAATTCGATGCAGTCCACTCCCATCCCATTCAGTTTCGTAATATGTTCCGCAAACGCACCTTGCACTGCCAATACTCCAATTCGCATAGTTTACATAACTCTCCCATTCTTTCTCCCGCTTACTTCCCTCTCTCCGCCATCAAAAGCTCTATCTCCTGCTCGTTGATGCCAACCATGGCTTCGCCCAGATCCTCGGAAAGCTCCGCAATCAGCCTGCTGTCCGAATAGTTGGTCACCGCCTTGACAATCGCCGCCGCGCGCTTAGCAGGATTGCCCGACTTAAAGATTCCCGACCCGACAAAAACGCCCTCCGCACCAAGCTGCATCATCAATGCGGCATCCGTGGGAGTTGCCACGCCGCCTGCCGCGAAATTCACCACAGGAAGCCTTCCATTGTCATGAACATAGGCCACCAGTTCATAGGGCACCGCCAACTGCTTTGCCTCCTCAAACAGTTCATCCGCCCGCATGGAAGTAATCTTTGCTATTTCACTGTTCATCTTGCGCATATGACGCACTGCCTGCACAATATCTCCCGTGCCCGGTTCCCCCTTAGTCCTGATCATGGACGCTCCCTCATTGATCCTGCGAAGGGCTTCGCCCAGATCCTTTGCCCCACATACAAAGGGCACCTTGAAATTTCTCTTGTCGATGTGATAGACATCGTCCGCCGGGGAGAGTACCTCGCTCTCATCAATGTAGTCGATCTCGATTGCCTCCAAAACCTGCGCTTCCACAAAATGACCGATCCTGCATTTTGCCATGACAGGAATGGAAACCGCCTCCTGAATCCCTTTGATCATCTTCGGGTCGCTCATTCGGGACACGCCGCCTGCCGCCCGAATATCCGCCGGAATCCGCTCCAGCGCCATGACAGCACAGGCTCCCGCTTCCTGCGCGATCTTTGCCTGCTCCGGTGTCGTCACATCCATAATGACACCACCCTTTAACATCTGTGCCAACTGTTTATTTAGTGTATATCTGTCTTCACTCATTTTCAAACCTCCTGTTTTTCGTGCTGCAGCTTAGAACCTATTGTACCTTCATCTGGCATATACAAAATATCCAATTTAAGATTTTTTCACCATGCCAGATTATTGTAAAACAAAAATTACATTGCTGCTTCAGGTCGTCCTCTATATCAGACACTTTTCTTTTTGAGGAAAATATGGTAGATTGTATCCGAAAACAGACTTTTTATTTGATTACTTGAGTTGATGAAAGACCAACGGAAAGAAGAAAAGAGGCTGCTTTGACTATGAAAACTTTCATGATAGACGGAAATCATTTCAGCGATTTGGAAGGATTCTATACTGAAATTGATAAAATTCTAACGAAAAATTTAGATTGGAAAACAGGACATAATTTAAATGCCTATAACGATTTGCTCAGAGGCGGGTTCGGCGCACATGAATACGGAGAACCCATTGTACTTAAATGGCTTCATTACGAAAAAAGCAAACGGGAACTTGGCGATGCACTTATCCTGCGCATTTTAGAGATTACACTGGATTTTAATAATTCCGGTCATAACTGCAAGTTAGAATTATACTAACTATTTGCTAACGCCAAATCCTTCACCACTTCCCCCGCAATGATCAGTCCCGCCACGGAGGGGACGAAAGCGACGCTGCCGGGCGTCTGGCGGCGCGGCGCATCTATGCACGAGGAGGAAATCGGCTCCTCCTCCGAATAAACCACCTTCAAGTGTTCCACATTCCGCTTCTTCAACTCCCTGCGCATCACTCTGGCGAGAGGACAGACCCGCGTATCATAGATATCTGCCACACGGAATGCCGTAGCATCCAGCTTATTACCCGCCCCCATACTGCTGATGATCGGCACACCCGCGTCTTTGGCCCGCATCACCAGCTCGATCTTCGCCGTCACGGTATCCACTGCGTCCACCACGTAGTCGTATTCGTGAAAGGGAAAGCTGTCCGCATTCTCCGGCAGGAAAAAGCAGGGGTAAACCCGTATCTGCGCCTGCGGATTGATGGAAAGGATACGCTCCCGCATCACATCTGTTTTCTCCCTGCCTACTGTCTCCTGCGTGGCAATGATCTGCCTGTTGATATTCGACACTGCCACCTTATCCTTGTCAATCAGGTCAAGCGCACCTACGCCGCTGCGCGCCAGCGCCTCGCACACGTAACCGCCCACGCCGCCGATCCCGAAGACCGCCACCCGCGAACGAGCGAGCCTGTCCATAGCATCCGCACCTAAAAGCATTTTTGTTCTGCTAAATTCTTCTTTCATTTTCCTATTTCTCTCCGAGAACACTACTTCCAATAAAACCTCAATACCACACCAAATTTTCTATCTACAGTATCGACATTTCCTATTTGTATATCGCCATCCATGATAACATAATTTTCCCCTTCAGCAAATACATTTAGGGCATCACCGCCTTTAGCTACATAATCCTCTTTACAGATTCTTGCAATAATCTTACAAATTTTTTCAGGACTATGTCCCCGGCTGATTTCTAATGCTATATCTGCATCGCCGACATACTCATCACCAAATACTACGAAATATTCCGCATCGCCATCGATCAACATTTGTTCATAGCTGGTCGGATTGTTAATTTCCTGATAGTAATTGATAAAAAGGCAAATTAAAAATCCAATTAAAACCGGGAAAAAACCATTACTAAATCGCTGAAAACGACTTTGTTCTTGCCATTTTTTGCCATTCCATGTAAATAGGGGCATATACATACGTATGAATGACAGGACAAAGTCAGCTATGATAAACGCAATAATTACCTTGACCATTTGCGCACTACTCCTCTTTCATACATCTATTATATTGTACTGATAAATGTCAATCGAAAAATTGAGGAAACATCGTATGATGTTCCCTCATACTTAACTATAATATTTATAAAACAGCCAATACGGGTATTCTTATCCCCATATCAGATAATCTGTACGGTCAGCGATCCTGCCTGATAATGTAGTATGTAAGGCTACAAGCCGTGCCCTTTGTCCGTATGCGTTGTACCATTAGAAAAGAAGTATAAGTATCTGTCAGGGGCGGGCTGTCGGAAAGCTTTTTACAAAACCTCCCCCCATTTTTGACGACAGTTTACATTATGAATCTGATATATACCACAAACACAAATGCAATCAACACCAATCCTATAAAAATTCCGTGCCAATATCTATTTCCCGTTGCATCTTCTCCATTAGGGATCAACCATTGTGCCTGCGGGAATAACAGAATATGATCCCGAAGATTTTCATTAAATTCAATTACGACAGTCCAGATGATTCCAAATACCATCAAAATGTGCATTATGATATTCGTTATAGGCGCAGTTGACCTCGTAACATATAAGTGATTAAATAATCTATGTAGGATCAACGCGTCTCCAAAAGTGCATAGTAAGATAAATATTCGATTGCCGAAGGTATCATGTAACCCCCATTTCAGCCCAAGGATAACTTCCGGAACAAATATAATATAAACGGAAATGGTCATGGCTTTGATATGTTTGCTTTGAACATTACCTTCCAGAACCCAAACTCCTACCAAACAAATCACCGCCGTGCATAAAAGTAACATAAACAGATTATATAAAAAAATAATTACTTTACCATCATTTCCCCTCATATTCATCCTGCATGATGTTTCTGGAAGCCTCCAAAAAATCATGTTTCCTTTCTTTCTAAATTATACTCAATCTCCTTTGCAATTTCTAAGAAATGCTTCCGCAACGTAATCAAAATTATATCATAGATATACAACATATGTAAATTGGTTCGCATGATTGTCTATCGTTTTTCAATCTATAAACTCTGCCATTACGTCAGACTTTTTCACCCCGACGCAGCTTCTGATACAGCGTCACATACATCGTCACGAAACACGCCAGCCCGCCAATCGCATTAGAGATCGGCTCCGCCAGAAACACCCCGTCCACGCCAAAGCCAAACTTCGGCAAAAGTACCGTCAGCGGCGCGACGATCACCGCCTTGCGAAGCAGAGAGAAAAAGATGGCGTGGCGGGAATCTCCAAGCGCAGTAAAAGCGGACTGCCCCGTAAACTGAAAAGCCATAAAGAAGAAGCCGAAAAAGTACAGACGCATGGCGCCAACCCCCGCCTCGATCAGAGCAGCGTCCTCCGTGAATATGGATAAGAGCAGATGCGGGCTTAAGATCACAAGCAGCCACGCAAGCAGCGTATACACGATGCCCAGCGCAGCGGTAAAGCGGATGCCCTGCCTGACCCTTGTATACTCCTTCGCCCCGTAATTATAACCCAGCACCGGCTGTGCACCGCTGGTGATTCCCTGCACCGGCAAAGCCAGAATTTCTCTGGCGGAATTGATCACCGTCATTACACCCACATAGAGATCGCCGCCGTAAACCTTAAGCGTTGCATTGCACACCACCTGCACCAGACAGTTAGTTCCCTGCATGATAAAGCCCGACATACCTAGCGTCATGATCTCCTTCGCCAGTTTTCCGTCAATTCGCAGATTCGCCTTTTTTAGGGGAAGCAGCGCCTTCTTGCCCGTCAAAAACAGAAGCACCCAGATACAGGAGACCGCCTGACTGATCACCGTGGCCAGCGCCGCCCCGCCCACGCCCATATGCAGACCAAAAATGAAAATCGGGTCCAACACCAGATTGAGCAGCGCACCCAATAACGTGGTCATCATGCCTGTGCGGGGGAAACCCTGCGCGTTGATAAACCCGTTTAATCCCGTAACCAGCATGGTAAACGGCGTCCCCCACAAATAAATTTTCAAATAAGCATCGGCATACACGTAAGAAGCGTCGCTGGCGCCGAACAGATAAAGCACCGGTCTGCGAAACAGATAGCAAAGGAAAAACAGTACCACCGATGTACCGAGCAGCAGCGAAAAGGTATTGCCAAGGATTTTCCCCGCCCGTTCTTCCTGCCCCGCTCCTCTGGCTATGGAGAAAAGCGGCGTGCCGCCCGTCCCAAACAAAAAAGTGAGCGCCGCGATCAGGGTCGTTAAGGGAAACACCAACCCGATCCCCGTCAGCGCCATACTGTCCGCGCCCGGCAAATGCCCGATGTAAATGCGGTCTACCACATTATATAAAAGCTGCACCAGCTGTGCCAGAATCAGGGGAATGGACTGTGCAACAATATTCTGCCAGACCTTCCCCTTAGAAAAATCAGTTGTCTTCTGCATGATAGGTTCCTCTTTTTTAAGTCAATCAGCGCTGTCATATGCAATCATCCGCACATAGGCAAAATTATTTCCCCAATCCAAAAACAGATAATATTCCGGCTCTGTATGATTTCCGTTATATATGTAACCTAAAATCCCGATAAAATTATAACAACAGCCTTACTCGGTTGGCAGTTCAA
>CAJTKA010000027.1 GCA_910576815.1 uncultured Lachnospiraceae bacterium | reverse complement strand
TTAATATCGTTCTTTGTTCCCATAAGCCTGACTTTTAACATCAATCCCGTCCTCCGAACATGGCGTACAGATTGTGGTTATACGTTGCATATTCCGGATACCTGATCTGTACCGCCTGCCAAAAATAGGGTGCATAGGCACAGCAGAATAATTCCTCCACTGTATAAAGCCTGCACTCGTCCACCTGTTCCTCCGCATCATCATAATCAAGGACACTCGGCGTACCGTTGCAGTAAAGGTTATACGCCATCCTGACTACTTTCACGCTCCCGCTGGTCTGCCAGCCTTCATGTAGGCACTCCGTTTTTACACAGCCTGTCTTAAAATCATAGATACTGTAAATGTTCCTTCTTGTGTCATCACTGATACCAAGACAATATACAAGCGCTTTGTGGTATACGTCCTGATACCTGACCTCTTTCAATTTTTCGTAGTAGAATTTTTCATGTGCATCGCTGATAAAAATAATCGCTTTCTCTGCTCCTAACGCTGTACTACTCATGTTCATTTCCTCCATTTCCTATTTTGTTTTTTGACCATAACAAAAGGACACTTCCCTAAAATTTTCTTTTAGAAAAATGTCCTTATCGTACAAAATATTGAATTGGATTTATGAGTACAACTATTCATTAACGCTTATTATTCTTCATTATGCGTTGTAAAATTGTTGTAAATTTGTTGTAGTTTACAAGTCCAAGTACCGCAAACCCTTGATTTTACTGGTCTTTTCCACCAAGCGTTTTCATCGTCGGGAACAATAACACATCACGAATCGCAGGAGAATCGGTGAGTAACATCACCAGTCTGTCAATGCCGTAACCGATACCGCCCGTCGGGGGCATTCCGATCTCCAGCGCGTTCATAAAATCTTCATCGGTGGTGTTGGCCTCCTCGTCGCCTGCCGCAAGTGCCGCTTCCTGCGCCTTGAAACGCTCCCGCTGGTCGATAGGGTCATTGAGCTCAGAGTATGCGTTGCACATCTCTCTCGCCGTAATGAACAGCTCAAACCGCTCCACATACTCCGGCTTGTCCGGCTTTCTCTTGGTAAGCGGTGAAATCTCCACGGGATGATCCATCACAAAAGTGGGCTGCACCAGATGCTCCTCCACGAACTCCTCAAAGAAAAGGTTGATGATATCTCCCTTGGTGTGGCGCTCCTCGTAGTGCACTCCTTTTTCATCCGCCAGCTTTTTAGCCGCCGCCGTGTCAGGCACTTCATTAAAGTCCACATCCGCATATTTTTTCACGGCTTCCACCATGGTGATGCGCTCGAACGGTTTGCCCAAATCGATCTCCACGCCCCCGTAAGATACCGTAGTCGTGCCGCAGACCTCCTTGGCCACATGGCGGAACATATTCTCAGTCAGATCCATCATGCCGTTGTAATCGGTGTAGGCCTGGTAGAGCTCCATCAGTGTAAATTCTGGATTATGCCTGGCATCCAGCCCCTCGTTACGGAACACTCTGCCAATTTCATAGACGCGCTCCAAGCCGCCCACGATCAGTCTTTTTAAGTATAATTCCAAAGAGATGCGCAGTTTCACATCCTCGTCCAGCGCATTGTAATGCGTCTCGAAGGGTCTCGCCGCCGCACCGCCCGCATTGGCAACAAGCATCGGCGTCTCCACTTCCAGAAAACCCTGCTCATCCAGATAGCGTCTGATGGCGCTGATGATCTTTGAGCGCGCCACAAAGGTCTTCTTTACTTCCTCATTCATGATGAGGTCTGTGTAACGCTGGCGGTAGCGGATATCGGTATTCACCAGACCATGATACTTTTCAGGCAGGATCTGCAGGCTTTTTGACAGAAGTGTCACTTTTCCCGCATGTACGGAAATCTCGCCTGTCTTGGTCTTAAAGACCTCTCCCTCGATCCCAACGATGTCACCCACATCATATTTTTTGAAGTCAGCGTAAGGCTCCTCGCCGATGCTGTCCCTTGCCACGTAGACCTGCATATCGCCCTGCAGATCCTGCACATTGCAAAAAGACGCCTTCCCCATGATGCGCTTGCTCATCACGCGGCCCGCAATGGAAACCTGTTTCCCTTCCAGCGCCTCAAAATCGTCCCTGATCTCCTGGCTGTGATGGGTCACATCGTATTTCGTGATCTGAAAGGGATCCTTTCCCGCTTCCTGCAAGGCAGCAAGCTTCTCCCGTCTGACCTTCAAAAGCTGATTACTATCCTGGTTCTGCGCTTCCGCCATCTGTCATCCCTTCTCTTTCTGCTCATTTCCTGTCATTTTTATCTTACTATTACTTTTACTTCTTTCCCTTTTAGTTAGACCGCTGGATCTCCAATACCTTGTAACGGATCATACCCGCCTGGGTCTCCACCTCCACGGTCTCTCCGACCTTGCTGCCGATCAGCGCTCTGCCGACAGGGGACTCGTTGGAAATCTTTCCCTTTAAGCTGTTGGCCTCCGTGGAACCTACGATCTTATACTCCAGCTCCTCGTTAAATTCCATGTCAAGGATCTTTACCTGGCAGCCGATGTTGATCTTATCCAGATCGACTTCATCCTCCACCACGACCTCGGCGTTTTTGAGAATCTTCTCCAGCTCCTCGATCCTGGCTTCAATGTCGCGCTGCTCGTCCTTTGCCGCATCATACTCCGCATTCTCGGAGAGGTCTCCCTGCTCTCTGGCCTCCTTGATCTTTTGCGCCACTTCCTTACGTTTTACCACCTTTAAGTCATGGAGTTCTTCCTCATACTTACGAAGCCCCTCATAAGTTAAGATGTTTTTCTTCTCATGCATGGCAATTCATCCTTTCCCTCTATTGATTCCACATTTCTGTTATGCCTGATTCATGCTGTCATTCACATTCCCATTTCTATTCATTCTGAAACGGTTTTTGCCGTTTTTTTCAATCTTTTCTATCATACTCACTTTTCACTACAGTGTCAAGGTATTTCAGGGGTGAAACATAGGAAAGCCGTCCGCCCGCCGCCAGGCATTTTCGCTCTTTTGTCAGGCTTCCCTGCAGATCCACATAGACGGCCCGTTCCCTGCCCTGAAACCACCGTCCGTCCACGGACGCGCCATAATCCAGTGTCAGACCGTCGCTTCCGTCTCCGGTTCCATTCTCGCCCGCCGTCCTTTCTCCGCTCCTGCGATAGGGCACAAGGCCGGGGGTAAGGCCGTACTCATAGCTGTAGCTTTCCAGATAACCGGCTGCTTCCTCCCAGAGATCCACCCCCTCCGCCTCCTCATAATAGAAGGTGAGGCGATTGATCCGCGGCAGATACGGTGCCAGGACCTGTCCCGTCATCTCCATCTGCCAAAGCGTATCCGAGGACTTTCCCAGCAGCACCGTTGCCGTGCCGCTTACTTTCAGACTGTCGGCCGCATAAACAGCAATCAGACAGGCCAAAAGCTGCCGCACCGTCTCCGGGCTTGCTTCCCATCTGTCTCTGAATTTTTCTGACATAAGTGTCATAATGTCAGGATGCAGCCACGCGTCCGCCATTCCCGGGGCATCGTACATTCGCTCCGCCATGCACGCTGATAACTCCTCGGCACGCCAGAATCTTTTTCGATATTCGTGACGCGGCACGGGACAGTCCACGAGCAAAAAAAACGGCTCCCGTTCCTTCGCAGGCAGCTTGCGCGCCGTCAATACGGCATCCTGCCACCAGTGTCTCCTGGCAGCATTCTTTTGATACATGCCCTCCGGGGCAGGATGAAAATAAAACAGGCTATCCAATTTAATAACACCCGATATTCTCTTGTTCTCTGAGACAGTATATGCAGTATGGCTTACAGGAATTCCACCAGCTGCCTGATCTGCTCAAAACTTTCCGCCAGATTGACCTGCCCTCTGAGTCTCGCGGAATTTGGCAGGCCCGCCGTATACCACGACAGGTGCTTGCGCATCTCGCGCACGCCTGTGTATTCGCCTTTCTCGGCAAGCTGCAGTGCGGCATGGCGCAGCATCATTTCTTTCTTTTCCTCTAAAGACGGCGCGGGCAGTGTCCGTCCATCCTCCAAAAAGGCGGCAATCTTAGCAAACAGCCATGGATTTCCTCTGGCCGCGCGACCGATCATCACCCCGTCGCAGCCCGTTTCGGAAAGCATCCTGCGGGCACTTTCGCCGTCCGTGACATCGCCGTTTCCAATCACGGGAATGGAAACTGCCTCCTTCACCCTGGCAATGATTTCCCAGTCCGCCTGCCCACTGTAGAACTGTTCTCTGGTCCTGCCATGCACCGCCACAGCCGCAGCGCCTGCGTCCTCCGCGATCTTTGCGATCTCCACCGCGTTGACGTGCGCCTCGTCAAAGCCTTTGCGGATCTTTACCGTCACGGGTTTGCTGATCGCCTTGACCGTGGCAGCGATGATCTCTCCTGCGAGTTTCGGCTCCCGCATCAGCGCCGATCCCTCGCCGTTTCCCACGATTTTCGGCACAGGACAGCCCATGTTGAGATCCAGCACCGCAAAGGGCCGCTTCTCGATGCGCGCTGCCATCTCGCTGACGATCTTGGGGTCGGAACCAAACAACTGCAAGGAAACAGGACCCTCCTGCGGATGGATCGCTAACAGCCCCTCCGTGTTTTTGTTCCCGTAAAGAATGGCCTTGGCGCTGACCATCTCCATGCCGCTCATGCCCGCCCCCTGTTCGCTGCACAGCAAACGAAATGGCAGGTCCGTCACGCCTGCCATGGGAGCCAGTATCAGGTTGTTTTTCAGGGTGATGCCGCCGATGGTGAGGGGGTGCAATAAATAGCTCATTCTTGGATATCCTCATGTAAAATAAAAATTTTATAGTACAGCTGCAGCGACTCCAACAATTCCTGACGATTACGACGAATCTCTCCCACCAGCAGGCCGCTGCTGATCTCATCGTAAAGCAGATCGTCCTCCTCAGCGTCTGTCTCCAAAGAAACGCTCCCGTCCTCCTCAAAAACGATGGTAAAAATGCCTCCCACTTCCTCCGTAAAGAGTACGCAGATCACATGAAGCTCCTCTTGGATCGACTGCGGGATCTTTGCAAACTGCTCATTAAAATAATATTTCTGCTCGTAGGCATTCGCACCGCAGAGCACGACCCTGTTATTTTCTCCCATAAACGCTTCCTTCCGCCAAAATTGACACACGCGTCATTTCTATTTCTTAAACGTAACCGTACAGTCCTCTCACCGACACTTCTCCCGCGTAGACCGCCACGCGCTCGCCGTTCTCCCGTTCCACAAGAAGTTCGCCCCTGTCATTGATGCCGCGGGAAATTCCTGTATACTCCCCCGCCGGGTCGAGCACGCGCACCTCGCCGTCAAGCCCCTGCAAGCGCGCTTGGTATGCTTCCCGCAGTCCCGACACGGTGAGCGTTTCCAAAAAAGTCTGATAATGTCTTTCAAAGCGGCACAGCACATCCTGTAACAGCGCTGCCCGGTTCAGCCGACATCCCTTTTCGATCCGCAGAGAGGTCGCTTTATCCCTGATCTCCTCCTGAAATTCCAGGGGACTTTCGTTATTGACATTGATGCCGACCCCCACCACCAGATACTGGATCTCGTTCATCTCAGGTGTCATGGTCATCTCTGTCAGCATACCGCATACTTTTTTGCGGTTGACCACAATGTCGTTGGGCCACTTGATGCGGACTGTCGGATCCGATGCCTTCTCTGCCCGACTCTCTATGCCTTCTTCTGCAAATGCCGCCTGTCCCGCGCTGTCCTCTGTGTTTCCGTCCAGTGCCGCTTCCACGGCTTGTGCCACGGCAAGCGCCATCACCAGCGTGATCATGGAAGCCCGCTGTGCCGGAAAGTCAGGCCTTAACAAAATACTGAAAGAAAGCGCCGTGCCGGGAGTCGTCTGCCAGGCCCGCCCGCGGCGTCCCTTCCCCGCATTCTGCATATCCGCCACCACGACCGTTCCATGGGGATCCCCCTCCTCGCCGCAGCGTTTGGCGTCATTATTGGTGGAGCCCGTCTCCCTGCGGCAATAAAGTTTCCTGCCCGCCCACTGCGTGGTCAGGCGGCTTGCGATCTCCTCCTCCGAAAGCACATCCTCCGGGCTCTCCACCAACAGATAGCCCTTATTGGAAACCGACTCAATGTGGTAGCCTTCCTCCTTCAGCTGCTTGATGACTTTCCACACCGCCGTGCGGGAAACGCCCAGACGCTCGCAAAGCTGCTGCCCGGAAACGTAATCTCCGGCATTTCGCAAAGATGCCAAAATATCCGATCTGTCTGTCTTCATGCCCATCCTTCTTCCGCCGCGTGACCGCGCCATCAAGTATCTTCGACCACCCCGCCAAGTGTGGTTAACATAACTGCCTTTATCGTGTGCATCCGATTCTCTGCCTCTTCAAACACAAGAGACTGCGCTGACTCAAAGACCTCATCCGTCACCTCAAGCTCCGCCATGCCGTAACGTTCGCCGATCTCCTTGCCGATGCCCGTATTGTGATCGTGGAAGGCAGGCAGGCAGTGCATGAAGACCGCCCCTTTGTCCGCAAGCGCCATCACTTTCGCATTGACCTGATAGGGCGAAAGATCCCGAAGCCGCTCCTCCCAGATCTCTGCCGGTTCGCCCATAGACACCCACACATCGGTACACACCACGTCGGCGCCCGACGCGCCCTCGTTCACATCCTCTGTCAAATGGATGCTGCCGCCGGTTTTTGCCGCAATCTCCTGACAGGTCTTGACCAGCGCTTCGTCGGGATAATATTTGCGGTTCGTACAGGCAGTAAAGTGCATCCCCATCTTGGCGCAGACCACCATCAGGGAATTGCCCGTATTGTAGCGCGCGTCTCCCAGATAAGTCAGGCGGATGCCTGAAAGTCTGCCAAAGTGCTCCTTGATGGTAAGAAGGTCAGCCAGCATCTGCGTGGGATGAAATTCATTGGTCAAACCGTTCCACACGGGAACGCCCGCATACTTTGCGATCTCCTCCACGATATCCTGTCCAAATCCCCGATATTCGATGCCTTCAAACATACGTCCCAGCACCCGCGCCGTGTCCGCAATGCTCTCTTTCTTGCCGATCTGCGAAGCGACCGGATCTAAATAGGTGGTTCCCATGCCCAGATCGTGCGCGGCAACCTCAAAGGCGCAGCGCGTCCTGGTGCTTGTCTTTTCAAAAATCAGGGCAATGTTCTTCCCCCGCAGCACATCCACGGGCACCCCTTTCTTTTTCTTCTCTTTCAAATCCGCCGCCACATCCACCAGATAAAGAATCTCCTCCGGCGTATAGTCGAGCAGCTTCAAAAAATGCCGTCCTTTCAAATCCATGTCCCTGTCTCCTTCCCTACTATGTAAAATTGTCAAACAGGGCGGTTCGACAAACCGCCCTGTTGCTTATTCTGTCTGCTATTCCTGTATGCCGCATCCGCTTTTGATGCGTAACATGCGTTATTTTATTTCAGAATCTCCTTTGCCGATGCTGCCAGTCCCGCAATTCCCTGAATCTCAGAGGGAATGATGATCTTCGTAGCCTGCCCGTTCGCCGCCCGTTCAAAGGCCTCCAGGCTCTTGATCTTTAAGACTGCCTCGTCAGCGCCCGCCTCGCGGATCATACGGATACCGTCAGCCGTAGCCTGCTGCACCTTGAGGATTGCTTCCGCTTCACCTTCCGCCTCGCGGATCATCTTTTCCTTTTCCGCCTCAGCTCTCAAGATCGCGGACTGTTTCTCTGCTTCCGCCTCCAGGATCGCGGACTCCTTCTGACCTTCCGCCACCAGGATGGTAGACTTCTTCTCACCCTCGGCTCGAAGGATCGCCTCACGACGCTCACGCTCTGCCTTCATCTGTTTCTCCATGGCATCCTGGATCGCCGCCGGAGGAATGATGTTTTTCAGCTCTACACGGTTCACCTTGATACCCCAGGGATCGGTCGCGATATCCAAAGAGGCACGCATCTTCGTATTGATGACTTCACGGGAAGTCAGCGTCTGGTCAAGTTCCATCTCACCGATGATATTTCTAAGCGTTGTAGCCGTCAGATTCTCGATGGCCATGATCGGATTTTCCACACCGTATGCAAAGAGCTTCGGATCCGTGATCTGGAAAAAGACCACCGTGTCGATCCGCATGGTAACGTTATCCTTGGTAATCACAGGCTGAGGCGCGAAGTCCACCACCTGTTCTTTCAGGTTCACTCTCTTTGCCACCGTATCAATAAAAGGCACCTTGATATGCAGACCGACAGACCAAGTCTGCTGGTACGCGCCGAGACGCTCCACCACATACGCATGCGCCTGGGGTACGATCTTGATGCAGGATATCAAAACCATCAACGCCAGAATCAACAATACCACAAAAGCAATAATTGCACCCATACTCTTTTTCTCCTTTTTTGAAATCTGTTACCGCTTTTCTTCCACGATCAGTTTCACGCCGTCGATTGCCAGCACGACCACCACCGCGCCCACGGGCAGCTTAATATTTTCATCTCTGGTCCTTGCAGACCACTCCATGCCGCCCACGTTGACCTGGCCGATGCCCTGCAGATTGTCGATCTCACTGATCACGATCGCCTGCCGTCCCACCAGACTCTCCGCGTTGGTACGAACCCTGTCTTTATTAAAATACTTGACTGCGATCGGTCTCGTAAAAAACAGAAGCAGTCCCGATACCACCAGAAACAGGATGATCTGTATCGCCAAAGGCAGACCCAGCAAAGACACGAGCGTCGCCGCCAGCGCACCACCGGCAAACCAGACCGTCGTCAGCCCCATCGTCAAAAGCTCTATGACCACCAACAGCACCAATATGACCAGCCAGATCATTGTCGTATTTAAAGTCATCTTATTCTCTCATCCTCCATGTCAGAACGCTTTCCTTTCCTCCATGGTACTATATTATCTCCATAATAGCAAGACTTATCATCTTTTCGCCAGCGACACAGAGAATGCCTGCTTTTGCGAATGCAGCCTCTGCTGTGAGCCATCTCTCAGAAGCTGTAATCGTAAATCATTTAGGAAAGAATGACGAAGTCATTCTTTGGTCGCAGGATGCTGATCCTGCGACTACCAGAAAATCTGGCGGTCGATCTGCAGTCCCACATGGTTCCCTGCCGCTTTGAGCGATCTAAAGTGCGTCGCATCACCCACGTTGGTCTCGCCGTTGATTGCCGCCCTTGCCGCTTCCCAGCAGCTCTCCGGGATATCACCGCCATAAACTCTCGCCACCTTACCATTCATGGCAGGCGTAAACTGTCCCGATGCAAAAATAACACCCGATACTGTATTCGGATAAGCTGCGCTCCTGACACGGTTCATGACCACTGCACCCACCGCCAGCTTACCATTGTAAGTCTCAATGCCTGCTTCACAGTAAATCAGCGCCGCCAAAAGTCTGGTATCGTCGCCGCCTACTACCACGGCGCCGCGGTTGGCCGTCAGCTTCGCCTGCCGCTCCGCTTCTTCTCGCCTTTTGATGGCAATCAAAGTTTCGCCTTCATCAATATGGAAATCGACATCCACATACTCCGCCGACACATAGCCTGTCTGTCCCTCATAATCGACGCTGATCCAATCATCATCAAGCACTTCGATAATTTCCAGCTCCTCGTCCTGCGGAATGAAACCGACCGCCGTCGCTTCGCCGTCCGGCTCCTGTCTCACGCAGAGCGTTTCCGTCTCGATCTGTACGATGAGGTTTCCCACATCATTCGCCAGTGTCTCCGCATCCTCCCCAAACAGAAGATACTCGTCACTCGCCCAGCCCACAAGGTCTCCGCTCCTTAACCTTGTCCAGCCGTCCTTTCTCTCCAATATCCTGCCGCCGCAGTCCTTGTAGAGCAGCCCTACCTTACTGGATTCCTCATCGGCTTCTTCGCGTACATTCAGAGCAATCTGAACATTGGCCATAACCAGATCCGTCTCTTTCTTTGCCTGTCCACCGTTAGCTTCTGACATCTGTGTCAGTTCTCGGATTGCGTCCTCATTTGCGGATTTTCCCGTGGGATCCACGATCTGCGCAATACCCGCATTCAAGGAATCCACCGGCTCAACGCCGCTCGCCTGCACCTTCAGAGACAAACAGCACAGACAGATTCCAAGAATAAGACCGGTGCACAGAAGTTTATAGCCTCTCAGCATATACACCCCTCCGTCTCCATCCATAACCCCCAAACAGATTAAGAATGTTACAAAAATGTTACAGTTTGATTAAGTATGGATTATTTTAGCAAAACACCTATTCTTTGTCAAGTTTATACAATTTGGCTCTGAAATATCTCAATATTTTGTTACTATTTTTTTACAAAACACAAGATGTTCCGACATCCTCCCTTTAAGACCTCCTGTCGGCCACCTCCGCACACCCCCAATTTATGCGATTACACAAAGTCTTTATTATATTTCACCGTGTCACAGCTTCCGAGATTTTTCCACCGTCGCGAGCAGGGCATTCATCACTGCGCCGCGAAAGCCTTCCTCCTCCAGGACCTTTACCCCCTCGATAGTGGTGCCGCCGGGAGAGCAGACCATATCTTTGAGCTCGCCGGGGTGCTTTCCCGTCTCCAGCACCAGTTTCGCACTGCCAAGGACCGCCTGTGCCGCAAATTCATAGGCCTGCGCGCGCGGCATCCCCGCTGCTACCCCCGCATCCGCCATCGCTTCAATGAACATAAAGACATAGGCAGGCGACGAACCGCTCACCGCGCCCACCGCGTCCATCAGCCGTTCCTCCACCAGGCTGGCCCTGCCAAAGCTTCCCATCAGGCGCAGACTGTAGGACAGCTGATCTTCCGTCACCCTGTCATTGACGCAGACGCCCGTACAACCTTCTCCGACAAGCGCCGGCGTGTTTGGCATACAGCGCACCAGCGCAAGCGGTCTGTCAAAGGTATCTGCCAGCCAGGACAAACTCTTGCCCGCAGCGATGCTGATCACCAGTGTTCCTTCGCCGACCACATCTCTGATTTCACCGATCACATTCTCCAGAAATTGGGGTTTCACCGCCAGGATGAGAACATCCGCCTCGTCGGCAACCGCCTGATTGGTGAGCCGCACGTCAATGCCATATTCCTTTTTCACAGCGTCCCGTGTCTTTTGCGTCTTAGCGCTGCCAAGGATATCCTCCCGCGAGGCAATCCCTTCCCGCAGCATACCGCCAATAATGGCCCGTGCCATATTCCCAAGTCCGATAAATCCTATTTTCATATTTATGTCCCGTCCTTTCTTTGCTTTTCCAATAATAACATGCGTTATATTTCTGCATTTTACGGTGTTTTTCGACAATTGGCCGACAGCGTCTCCACCCGCTTCCTCACGCCTTGCAAACACCGTTTTTAATTATTAAATCATGGTTTAACTCTTATTTTGGCAAATTACAAGCCACTTCTGCGCTGTCTGTAGGCTTCATATAATAAAATCGAAGACGCTACCGCCGCATTCAAAGACTCCACCTGTCCTTCCATGGGAAGTCTGATACGCTCGTCCGCAAGCGCTGCCGTTTCCTCCTGAAGCCCCCGCCCCTCATTGCCGATGAGAAAGGCCGTCCCTTTGCTGTAATCGCAGGCATCGTAGTTATCCTTGCCGGAAAGATGCGCCGCAAAGATCCGCACGCCATACTTTTTAAGCGTCTCCAAAGCCGCCCCAAGCGACTCTGCATAGAGAAAGGGCACACGATAGATGGAACCCATCGTGGAGCGAATGGTCTTAGGGTTATACAGATCCGCCGTTTTAGCGCTCATGATCACGCCGTCTGCCCCCGCAGCCTCCGCCGTACGAAAGATCGTCCCCAGATTCCCCGGGTCCTGAATGTCTTCCAGAATAATAAATAACATCCGTTTCTTTTTTCTTTTTGACAGCATTTCTTCTATATTATAGGAATACTGCCGCACCAGGCAGAGAATCCCCTGCGGCGTCACCGTATCGGACATTTTGGCAAACACTTCGTCGGACACGACCTCGCAGGGAAGCGCCTTTAACTTTTCCCCGTACTGTGCCATCAGCTGCGCCCTCGCACTCTGCGACAGATATACCTGTGTGATCCGCTCCGACGGCGCTTCACCAAACAGCTTCACGCCTTCCACCACAAAGAGGCCGCGCCGGTCCCGCTCCTTTTTCTTCCCAAGCAAAGCCGAAACCTCTTTGACGGCCCTGTTTTGCAAACTGGTAATCATAGTGACTCCTTATATCTTGCTTACCGCATAGTTTCCTTTACATCATATAAGCAGATTCAAGATATGATCCATCTCAAATCTGCTTATCACTTTGCCTCCATGCCAGAGCCGCAAACTCGCGATTCCGCCATTATAATATTTTCGACATTTCATAGGGATAATCAGGAATCCCCTTTTCCATATTCAATGCTTCTTCGATATCAAAATCCATAAACTCGCCGTGCTGGTATCCGACCACTCTGTTCGTCTTGCCCTCACAGAGGATATCCGCCGCATAGCAACCCATGATCGACGCGTAGTAGCGATCCTTACAGGTGGGCGAGCCGCCGCGCTGCATGTAACCCAAGATCGTAGCCCTGGTCTCAATCCCCGTTGCCGCCTCGATTCGCCGCGCCATGGAAGTGGAGTGCCCGATGCCCTCCGCGTTGATGATCAGGTGGTGCGTCTTGCCCTTCTTCCTGTTGGCAATGATATTGTTAATGATCTGCTGCTCATTAAAATCATACTTCTCCGGAAGCAGGATGTCCTCCGCACCATTGGAGATACCGCACCAAAGCGCGATATAACCTGCGTTCCTGCCCATGACTTCGATGATACTGCACCGCTCATGGGAAGATGAAGTGTCTCTTACCTTATCAATAGCCTGCATCGCCGTGTTGATGGCCGTATCAAAGCCGATCGTATACTCCGTACAGGCAATATCCAAATCAATGGTGCCCGGTATGCCGATGGTATTGATCCCGTGCTTGGAAAGCGCCTGCGCGCCACGGTAGGAGCCGTCGCCGCCGATGACCACCAGCCCGTCGATCCCGTGTTTATGGCAGATATCGGCGCCCTTCTTCTGTCCATCTTCCGTGCGGAACTCATGACAACGCGCCGTGCCAAGAATCGTACCGCCCCGCTGGATCGTGTCCGAAACCGTCCACTTCTCCATATCTATGATTTCTTCGTTCAGAAGCCCCTGATACCCCTTCTTGATGCCCTTCACTTTGACTCCGTTCGCGATTGCCTTCCTGACCACCGCGCGGATCGCCGCATTCATCCCCGGCGCGTCGCCGCCGCTGGTCAAAACACCGATCGTCTTAATCTGCTTCGCCATACCGTATCCCATACCTTTCTGCCCCGCCGGGCATTCCACCCCCGCCCACAGGCAAAATTATCCTTTCTTATTTTACTCTATTATAGTGGGATTTTCAATCTTTTTCCAATACACTTACGAAAAGTGGATGTGTAAATGTTCTCAAAGTGTAGCGGCCTTCCTCCGTGCGGCCTGATTTCTACACCACTTTCACATTCCCCTCCCCAAATGCCTTCCGCAGCCTTTCCACCAGCATCCCGTTCGCCTCCACATTCCAATTCGCAGACAACGGATTCATGGCCTTCGGATTTTCCACATAAATCACCACGCTGTCTCTGCCCTCCGACTCCCGCAGAATGGAAAAGACCTCCTCCCGTTTTTCTTCGTAGGCTTCCTTGGTGGGAAATTTGATCCACAGCTTTCTCGGCACCTGCTCAAAGGGCGTAATTTGCTCGCAGACCAGCTTTGCGTCCTTATCCTCCTCCAGAGAAACACGTCCTTTGACAAAAATCTTGCCATCCTCGACAATACTGTTTCCGTACCGTTCATAATCCTTTGGAAAAACGATTACTTCGATCGATCCGACCAGGTCCTCCACCTGCAAAAAAGCCATCACTTTCTCACTTTTGGTATATTTGATCTTTTTCTCCGCAATCATACCGCCAATCGTGACCTTCGCGCCATCCTGCACGCGGGTCTCGTTCGTCTCCTCGTTCCAGACAAAATCCGCCGTGGTGTTGGTGATATGTTTCTTCCAAAGCTCCTGATATTCCTCCAGCGGATGCCCGCTGATATAAATACCCAGAACCTCCTTCTCAAAGGCAAGCAGCATCTCTTTCGAATATTCGCCCACATCCGGAAGACTCACGCGAAAGTCTACCTTCTCCTCCTCGCCTGCAATATCAAAAAGGGAAATCTGCCCCGCCAGATTATTCTTGCGGTTCTGCTGGATACCCTCTATCACCTGCAAGTATACACTTAAAAGCTGCTTTCTCGTGCCGCCCAGGCTGTCCATGGCACCCGCCTTGATGAAATGCTCCACAATACGCTTATTCATGTCACGGTCCGTCACGCGGGTCACGAAATCTCCCAGATTCAGGTATGGCCCCCTGGCTTCGCGCTCGGCAACCACCGCGTCGATCAGGGGACGCCCCACACTCTTGATCGCCGAGAGGGCATAGCGGATCTGACCGCCCGAAACGGAAAAGCCGTTCGCCCCTTCGTTGATATCGGGGGGCAGGATCTGAATGCCCATGGCACGGCTCGTCATGATATACTCCGCCACCTTGCCGGGATTATCGATCACGGACGTCATCAACGCTGCCATAAACTCCACGGGATAATAATATTTCAGGTAAGCCGTCTGATAGGCCACCACCGCATAGCAGGCCGCATGGGACTTATTGAAGGCATACTTGGCAAAATCCATCATCGTATCATAGATGTGATCCGCCACCTTGGCGTCGATACCGTTCGCCACACAGCCCGGCACACCCTCTTCAGGATTCCCGTAGGTAAAGTTTTTCCGCTCCTGCTCCATCACATACTGCTTTTTCTTACTCATAGCACGGCGCACCAGATCGCTTCGGCCCATAGTATAACCGCCAAGCTCACGCACGATCTGCATCACCTGCTCCTGATAGACGATACAGCCGTAGGTGGGCGCTAAGATCGGTTCCAGCTGCGGGCAGTCGTAGGTCACGGTCTCAGGGTGGTTCTTGCCCTTGATATATTTGGGGATGAAGTCCATCGGCCCCGGACGGTAGAGGGAGATGCCCGCGATCACATCCTCGAGACTCTGCGGCTTCAGTTCTTTCATAAAGCTTTTCATGCCGCCGCTTTCTAACTGGAACACGCCGTCCGTCCGCCCCGTCCCCAGGGAAGCCAGCACCGCCTTATCATCATAATCGATGGCATCAATATCGATGTCGATTCCTTTGCTTTCTTTCACCAGCTGCACGGCATTCTGGATCACCGTCAGCGTCCTCAGACCCAGAAAGTCCATTTTTAGAAGCCCCAGCTCCTCGATGGTCGTCATCGGAAACTGGGTGGTGATAGAGCCGTCGGAACCTCTGGAAAGCGGAACAAACTCGTCCGCCGCCTCCGGGCAGATCACCACACCCGCCGCATGCATGGAAGTGTGTCTGGGCAGTCCCTCTAACCTTCTGCACATGTCGATCAGGCTGTGCACCTGCTCGTCTTCCTCATAAAGGCTCTTAAACTCCGGATTCATCTCCAGCGCACGGTCGATGGATACACCCTGATTCTGCTCAACAGGGATCATCTTCGCCAGACGGTCCACATAGGCGTAGGGCAGATCCATCACCCTGCCCACATCGCGGATCACGCCCTTGGCCGCCATCGTACCGAAGGTGACGATCTGCACCACCCTGTCGCTGCCATACTTTTGACCAACATAGTCAATTACTTCCTGCCGTCTCTCAAAGCAGAAGTCCACGTCGATATCGGGCATGGAGACACGCTCGGGGTTCAGAAACCGCTCAAAGAGCAGGCTGTATTTGATTGGATCGATATTGGTGATTTTCAGGCAGTATGACACAATGCTTCCTGCCGCCGAGCCTCTGCCCGGCCCCACCGCGATCCCGTTCTCGCGGCAGAAATTGATATAATCCCACACGATCAGGAAATAGTCCACAAAGCCCATATTTTTGATGGTATCAAGCTCATAGGCAAGGCGCTCCTGCAGCGTGCCGTCGTCCTCCGGATAGCGCTCCTTCATGCCGTCCTGGCACAGCTTATTTAAGTAAGTCCAGGAATCATACCCCTGCGGCGCGTCATAATGCGGCACCTTATAATGGCCAAACTCGATCTCCACATGGCAGCGGTCGGCGATCCGCTGGGTGTTCTCCACTGCCTCCCACGCGTAAGGGAAAAGTCCTTTCATCTCCTCCTCGCTCTTGACATAATACTGACCGCCCTCGTAGCGCATACGCTCCTCGTCAGATACCTTCTTGCCCGTCTGCAGACAGAGAAGAACGTCATGGGGCTGGGCGTCTTCTGCATAAGTGTAGTGCACATCGTTGGTGGCCACCAGGGGAATGTCCAATTCTTTGCTCATGCGAAGAAGCACGGAATTGACCGACTGCTGCGCCGGGATCCCGTGATCCTGCAATTCCAGGAAGTAATTGTCCTTCCCGAAAATACTCTGATATTTTAAGGCCGCTTTCTTGGCCTCATCGACGAGCCCCTTCTGGATATAGCGGGGCACCTCCCCCGCCAGACAGGCCGAAAGCGCGATAATGCCCTCGTGGTACTGTTCCAATACTTCCAGATCCACGCGCGGTCTGTAATAGTATCCTTCCGTGAATCCCTTGCTGACGATCTTTACCAGGTTCGCATAACCCGTGTTATTTTCCGCCAGGAGCACCAGATGATAATAGCGGTCCTCGCCTCCCGTCAGCTCCCTGTCAAAGCGGGAGTGAGGCGCCACGTAAACCTCGCAGCCGATGATGGGATTGATCCCCATCTCCTTTGCCACCTTATAGAAATCAACGGCACCGTACATGACGCCGTGGTCCGTGATCGCCGCGCTGTCCATCCCCAGCTCTTTCACATACCTTACATACTCTTTGATTTTGTTGGAACCGTCCAGGAGACTAAACTCTGTGTGGACATGGAGATGCGCAAATGCCATGTTGATACCTTTTCATAACATTTCTATCCGAAACTTTGCAAGCCGGCGCTGAAATGTTACACCCTTCCCAAATATCATACGTAACCGCCAAAATACCTGTTTTGCCGTCTTATTTATTATAGACTGTCGGGAAGAAACAGTCAAACCGATTCGGACAGTATCGATCACTCCCGTTTCCTTTTTTTGACCGGGTCGTCAGCGGTATGCAGCCCCTTCTCGTCATTTTCCATGACCGGGACGCGAAGCCTTTCAAAAAAACGGCAGTGATAAAAAGGGCAATAGAAAGCCATTAAAATGCAGTAGCACACGACGCCCCTCCAGGCATAGTGATATGCGTAACCAAGATTATGCCATCTGTTCTGTTCCGCTGCCAGCCCCATCACACCAATCATCTCCGGCGCGCCGACCCCTGCCTCAGCCACTCTTTCCAGATCCTTTTGTGTCACGCCGATATAACCTTCCTGATTTTCCTTCCATGCACCCCTGATGCTTCCAAGACACGCGCACACCATCATGATCAGTATGCCCAAAAATGCCTGCTTCCTCAATAACACAAAGTAATTCATTCAAACATCCCTCCTACATACTCATAGATCCGATAGTCGCCGTCTTCCGCAAACAATCTGTAATCATCTTCATTCAGCTCATATTTTTTTGGCAGATAAACAACAAGACCTTCTCCCGCAAGGCCGCCGCCGGACAACTCCTCCTCTCCAATTCCATGCCGTTCAAACTCCTCAACAGATATTTTTTTAAACAGCCTGTATTCTCCAAACGAAAACAAAAAATTATGAAAAAACGGATCCGACTCTATTTCTACATAAAGGCAGTTATGGTTCGGAAAAAAATCCGGCGCCCTCCAAAAATCGCTTACAAGCGGCCCATTTTGCCAAACAGCGTTAAGGACCCGCTCCGCACCGCCCAGATATCGATGGATTCCCGCACCAGAAAAAAGGATCCATACACCGACGAGCGCAGCCCCGATCCTGACTGCATGATGATTCCATAGCTTTAGGCAAGGAAGTGCAAGCAATATCCCGATCTGCGAAATCGTGTCGAGCAGCAGCATGGACACCCAAACAATAAATGCAGCATAAAGCGCCGTATGATAATGAATCACGCCGCCGTCCAATGTATAAATCGTCACATAATACAGCAATCCACTGAAAAAAAGTAATCTGCGAAAATGCAGCCGGCTCCTTTCCTTCTTATCCGCCTCACCCTTTCTCTTTTTGCGGACAAACAGCTCTACGCACCAGAAAAACAGTAAAATCGCCCACTTCCATGTGCCTTCACCCAACAGTCTGTCACGAAGGAAAGTCGCGCACTCCATCACTTTTTCAACAGACCAGCCCCCTATATCC
Organism: uncultured Lachnospiraceae bacterium; assembly: GCA_910576815.1. Classification (GTDB taxonomy): domain Bacteria; phylum Bacillota; class Clostridia; order Lachnospirales; family Lachnospiraceae; genus UBA3282. The sequence goes on along the minus strand of CAJTKA010000027.1, from coordinate 23,737 downwards.
GTATGTTTATTCTGCGAATTTTCAAAGATATGGAACCAAACCCACGGATACACGATCCAGGACGCCGTAAGTCCCATGATCCCAAAGTAGAGATAACGCAGAAGTTCGCGCACTCTTCCGGTGCGCATCATATCCGCCATGGTAAAAAGAGTCACCGCCGCCGCAAACACATAAAAATAATAGTGTGTCAACGTCCCTAAAAAGATGCACAGCACCATCTGCACATAATCTGTTTTCTTCTGCTCGTGCAGCACAAATCCGACATGAATGAGCAGATACCAGACACAGAAGAAAAAGAGCAGCATATACATCCGTGCCCATGTCAGTAAAAATCGCATCGTTTCCATTGAAATGATAAGGATAAGCGGCACGATTGCGCATCCGTAGAAGGAATATAAACGCTGAAACAGCTTAAGCAGCACAATATCCGCCAAAAACAGGCTCAGCAAATTGACTAACATCGTATATAAATTGGAATAGGTCCCCGGAGCCAGGGAAGAAAAAGTATGCACTACCATATAATACAGAGGCGGATGTACGTCGTACCGTTGATGGCTGTACACCGCAGCATACTCGAAACGATCATAGTCTTCTGTCACATAATGTTCTTTTAAAATATGAGCGTCAATCCATCCGTTATCGTTCGGAAATTCGCTATATTTTCCATCCAAAAAGAGATAGTCATATGGACTGTTTGCCAGCGTATAGGAAAAAATGCCGTCCATGTTTACAATAACCGGCTTCTGCGTACAAAACACCAGCACAAGTTGAACTACAACACAAATCGTAAGGAGAAGGTTTTCACTCCCCCATTTCCTGACTACTTTATACATTCTTTCCATAGTGCACCTTCTCCTTTGCAAACTTACGTTCTATTCTAATGCAATCGCAGCCAACTCAGAACCGTACACATAAACATTATCACAATCATACCTTATTCGCAAGAATGATGCGATTTTCAGAGCTGATATCAACATAACACCTACATCACATCCCGCTGCTCCACCCGCCACACTGACAGCCAGACAGACGCCACTGCCACCGCAAACAAGGCAGCATTCAGCATACTTTTTCCATACGCTTCTACCGTCTCCGACGTCTCCAGCTCCCGCGCCGTCATCAGCATAAACAGCATCAGGACCACCGTCGTGATCACCGCGATGCGGATCTGTTTCCCGATATTATGTTTTTTCCATTCCAGTCTTATCAGTTTTAACACAGTTACCTCCTTCCAATCCATGCAGAGAATGCTGCATTTCAAGCATTCTCTTGCGTGAGACATAGAACTTCTTAGCGAAGCAGCCTCTGCTGCTGAGCTTTAGAAGTTCTTCTCACGCTCTCCCTCTGTTAGTTTTAAGAAATAGTCCTCCAGCGTCTCCGCCTTTCTCCCCAGTGACGTCACTGCCACCTCGTTTAAAGCCTGCACCTTCGCGATTTCCTCTATTGTGACACGATTGTCATAAATGCGGATCATTCCCCCGTCGAGCACCTTAAAATTGGTCATTCCCAGCTGATCGGCCAGTACATAGGACGCCCGCTCCGGATTCTGCACCGTCAATTCCATATAGGCAAGGCTCATCTCCTCGATCTCTTTCAAGCCGATCTCCTTTCTCATCCTGCCTTGATGAATGATGCCGATCGTGTCCGCCATGCTCTCGATTTCCGAAAGAATATGCGAAGATACCAAAATCGTCGTCCCCTGCTCCGTACACAGCTTCCGCAGCAATTCGCGGATCTGTTTCATGCCTGCCGGGTCCAATCCGTTGGTCGGCTCATCCAGGATCAGCAATTCAGGTTTACATAATATCGCTCTAGCAATCCCCAGCCGCTCCTTCATACCCAGCGAATAGTTTTTGACGGGTTTTTGCGCCGCCTTGGAAAGCTCCAGCACCTTTGCCGTGCTCCCGTGCTGATAATAGCCCATGTACTCACAGTGCATCTGCAGATTCTCATATCCCGTCATATGTTCGTAAAATGTAGGAAATTCAATGATACTCCCGATCCGTCTGAACACCTCATACGACTGCGGCGTCAGCGGCTTTCCGAACAGCTCAATCTCCCCGATCGTCGGCTTCCAAAGATTCATGATCAGCTTCATGACCGTGGTCTTACCCGCGCCGTTGGGCCCCAAAAACCCGTAGATCTCTCCCTTTTTAACGTGCATGTCCACGTCTTTCACCAGCTCTTTGCCGCCAATGACCTTGGTCAGGCGGCTGGTTCTATGAAAAAAGTGTCACAGAAGCAACATGACATAGTTGTCATTTTTCTTATGGCATTTCTCGTCTCAACGTAACCGTAAAGACCGTCCTCACATGCGGTTCGCTCTTAAGTGTAAGCTCTCCGCCCATCTGCGCCGCCAGTTCCTGGATTTCTCTATCATCCGTGAAGATCATCACCCGCTCATTTCTGTCCTCATCCAAAATGGCTTTTAACTGCCGATGAAGCTCGCGGATCTCTCCCTGCACTTTTTTCTCAAACATTATGCGTCTCCGATGATTGGCACAAAACTGTTCCCCCGGATATGCTGCATCACGCCCATACCGCTCACCTTGGGGATCATCAGATCCAAAAGGACCAAATCATAAGACGCCTTGTCAAACATAGCGCAGGCCTGCTGCCCATCAAGGGCGCAGGCCACCTCATACTGTTCTGTCTCCAAATAGTTTTTTAACATTTCACTGATCTCGGTGTCGTCCTCCACGAGAAGGATCTTATATGGGTTCATCGGTTTTCCTCTCATCCGTTCATACTTCCATTTCTTACATCAAAGTCAATAAATTTTACCATTGACAGGGAGGGCTCTATGTTTATAGGCCGCGATCAGGAACTCAAAAAACTAAATCAAATGTACGAAAGCGGCAGGCTGGAAATCGCCTCTAACGAGCGCCTGATCGTGGTGATCGACGAATACCCCTACCTTGCGGGTGCAGAAAAAGGCATTTCTTCCCTGCTGCAAAACTACCTCGACCATCCATTTAAGAACACAAAGCTGTTTCTGATCCTCTGCGGCTCCTCCATGAGTTTTATGGAAAAGCAGGTATTGGGGTATCAAAGCCCGCTTTACGGCCGCCGAACAGCGCAGTTCAAGATCCTGCCCTTTCATTATTTGGACACCGGAAAATGGTTCCCGAATTACACGTTTGAAGAAAAGGCCCTTATATACGGCATTACCGGCGGCATCCCCCTCTATCTGGAACAGTTTTCGCCATCCTTAAGTATACGCGAAAATCTGCTGAGAAGTCTCTTTGATAAAAACGCGCTGCTTTTCGAGGAGCCTTCCAATCTCTTTAAGCAGGAACTGCGGGAGCCTTCTTCCTACAATGCCATTGTCACCGCCATCGCCTCCGGCAAGACAAGACTTTCCGAAATCGCGACCACAGTGGGTATGGAAAGCGGACTTTGCAGTAAATACCTTTCCAACCTGATCACGCTCGGCATCATCAAACGGGAAACACCCATCACCGAGCAGGGCGGTAAGCGTTCCATCTACCGGATCGATGACCAGTTTTTCCGTTTCTGGTTTTCGTTTGTGCCAAAAAATATGTCTTCCATCCTCACGGGCAGGATAGAAGACAACTATGCGATATCTGTCGAAGAACGCTTATCCGACTATATGGGCCTGACCTTTGAGAAAATGTGCCGCGACTATGTTTTGTTTTATGCAGACGATCTCCCCTTTTTACTCGGCGAGGTCGGTCAGTGGTGGGGTGGTCATCCGCGCACACGCAAGCAGGCACAAATCGATCTGGTGGCGTCCGCCGCAGACCAAAACGCCTGTATCGTCGGCTCCTGCAAATTTCGAAACGCACCCGTTGATACGGACGAACTGGCTCTCCTGAAAGATTATGCAGACGCCATGGGTCATTTTGAAAAGCGTTATTATTATCTTTTCTCCAAATCCGGATTCACGGCAGCCCTGCAAAACCGGGACACGGATGTGCGGCTGCTCACGCTCAAAAATCTGTATCACGATTAAGAAATGGACCCAAACCCTATGCCCCCGCAGAGTCTCCCTCTCCCAGCGCCTCGTCCAGCCACTGCACAAGCTGCAGATCCACCTTCCCCCGCTGCGCCATATCTTTCAAAATCTGAATCGCTCCCTGTTGCGAGATCGGCTGCTTGTAGGGTCTGTCTGTCGCCACCAGCGCATCATAGATATCAACCACCGTCAAGAGCCGCGTCTCCAGATCCAGTTCGTCGCCTTTCAGACCGTTCGGATAGCCGCTGCCGTCCAGATATTCGTGGTGAGCGCCCACCCACTTAGGGACCATGGAAAATCCTTTGTAAAACTGCACTTTTTCCAGGATCTTAGAGGTCATGACCACATGATTTTCCATCTCCTTGCGTTCCTGTACCGTCAGTGTGCCGCTGCGAATGCTAAGGCACTCCGCTTCCTTCTTGGTCAGATAAGACAGTACCTCGCCATCTTCACCGACATGCTGCTTTTCGGCAAGCTTCTTAATATGTTCGCTGTCTTCGTCGCTCACATGATCGACCACATCCATTTCATGAATAAAAGCAAGCTCCGCCTCCAAATCTCTGCTGACCGTCTCGTATTCATCGGAGGTGATCCTCCCCCGCAGCAGATCGACCTCATACAGCGCTTTCAGCAGCTGAAAGCGGTCGTCCACCTTCTCGATCCGCGTATCCAGTCTGGTCGCCTTATTCATAATACTGAGAGGCACCACCATCTTGCCGATATCATGGATGAGCGCCGCCAGCATCAGCTGTTCCTTTCTGACCGGATCAAAGGTATCGTCGCATTTTCCTTCCTTATGTAATTCAGTAATATAATCCGCCAACAGACTGGCATATTTTTCTACATTCCTGGTATGCAGGGCATTGTACGGCGTCCGTTCTTCCAGCGCCGTCGTAAGCGCCTCCACAAACGAATAAATCTGCGCCTTCAACGCCTCCACATAAGAGAGGTTCGTCAGCTCGATGGCCGCAATGGCTCCCAATGCGCGGATGATGATCTCATACTCCTCGTTGAATGCAGTCACGCTGCCGTCTTCCTCCATGGCATTGATCAACTGCAGGACGCCAATCAGTTCATTCTCATTGTTAGCCAGGGGCACGACCAGCTGCGACTGCGTCCGATACCCCGTCAGACTGTCATACTGTCTGGGTCCCGAGAAATCAAAGCGGCTTCCGGCATACACATCAGGGATATTCACGACTTCCCGGTGGATCGCCGCATAGGAACACACATTTTCCTCCTTCATCGGCACGGGCGGCAGGTCGATGACTTCCCCATCGAGTCCTCTGCTGATCCCCTGGGAGAGCGTCTTCATAAACTGAAATTTCAGTTCGCCATTCTCATACAGATACAGGGTGCTCGCATCACAGTTTGTAATCTCCATTCCTTTATCGAGAATGGTCATGAGCAGACGGTTTCTATTTCTTTCCGTGGAAAGGCGTATGCCAATGTCCATAATCTTTTCAAAATCTTCGTATTGCAGATGCATCACTTTTCCCTCTCCCTTTCCATTGGATAGATCCCGTGCTTTTTCATGTACTGCAGCGATTCCCTCTGGGCCTCATATCCGTTTACCTCCACCAGAACCGGCGCTTCTACCCGATATTCTCTGGTCAGACTGTCAAATTCCTGCCAGTCCAGTGTTCCGCTGCCCACGGCAAGGTGCAGATCATTTTGCAAGTCGTTGTCATTGATGTGAATGTGGCGGATATAGGGCGCCAGCGTCTCGATCCACTCCCGCCCCAGACACTTGGAAAGCATGGCATGGGCATAGTCCAGACAGACGCCGAAATTTTTGACGTCCCACATCTTTTCCGCCAGCCCCGCCAAAATATCCGGCGCCTCATCAAACATATTCTCCATATAAATCTGCTGCGACGGGTATTTGCAGGCAATCTCCCTAAAAAACGCCTCATTCCTGTCGCGCCAGTTCCTAAGATAACCCGCCGCCCGAAATCCGGCCAGGCGTCCCGTATGGAACACAACGCCCTTAAGCCCCATGTTTTTTGCAATCTCCATGGACTGCCTTACGCGCAGCAAGGAAGCGTCCCGAATCAGGGGATCGTCGCTGTGGATCGTTACATCCAGGAATGCCCCGTGCATGGTATCGTTTTCAAATAGATTGGGCGCAAATTGATCGTTCGCATTTTCATCGCCATAGCATTTATTGATAAACGATTCTTTGCACGCCCTAAAGTCCTCAATGATTTCTTTCTTCTTTTGGGAATCCTCCATGACTTCCGGCCAAAAGAAATCATTATACTCAAATGCGCATCCGTACTCTGCCGCCAGTGTGCACATCCGCTCCATATCTTTCCTGTCGGGAACCAAATACAGTTTGCTCATGTTTCCTCCGTCACGCCCTGTCTTCTGACACTTTTTACCTGATATACAAAGACGCCATTGCTCTTTCCCTTCAAAGGGATCTCCCCGATGGGTGTCACGTCCACCCGATCCTTTACCGCCTCATAAACTTCAGCGCTGATCAAAATCTGGCCGGGACGCGCATTGCTCTCCAGTCTGGCCGCTGTATTGACCGTATCGCCGATGGCCGTATAATCCATCCGGAAATCACAGCCAATATTTCCTACAACGGCATTGCCGCAGTTGACTCCAATTCCAAAAGATACAGTCTTACCATATCTTTCACGGAACTTTTCAGCGATCCGTTCCGCGCCCGCCTGCATATCCCATGCAGTCATAACGGCACGGAATATATAATCGTCTAAATCAAAGGGTGCATTGAACACTGCCATGGTCGCATCCCCCACAAACTTGTCGAGTGTTCCGCCATTGTTAAAGATCGCCTGCGTGGTCAGTCCCAGATACTCATTCAAAATCTCCACCACTTCTTCCGGCGCTAAGCTCTCAGACATCGTGGTAAATCCCCGAATATCCACAAACAGCACGGCAATATGGCGGTTTTCTCCGCCGAGCACCAGTTCAAAATCCTTGTCTTTACTGATCTTATCCACCACCTGGGGCGCCACATACTGTTTGAAAACATCAACTACCCTTCGCCTTCTCATGATCTCCGCCAGATAGCCGCGTGCAAGCTGCACCAGCCAGATGACCAGCATACAGACCGGCACAAGGATCGTCGGCACGATCCGGCCGTTTCCATACATGACCTTTACAAAGACAAGATCAAGAACGGTGAGCACCGCCAAAAGGATGGTAGCATACAACATCCGCATTTTTTCGCTGCACACATAAAATACGCCGCAAAGAAGAGCCGCCGCCAGCGCATAAGCCAAAGGGGATATCGGCAGCTGCGTCTTTCCTTCCAGCAGCGCTTCAATGATATTCGCATGTATCTCCACCCCGTACATCTGGCTGTTGTGGGCAATGGCAGGCATATAGGCGTCCTGCATCCCCACCGCATAAGCGCCCACAAGCACCACCGCATCCTGAAAGATCGCCGGATCGATCGTACCGTCCAGCACATCCGCCATGGAGACGACGCTGTAGCCTCCCGCCTTGCCGGAATAAGTAAAATAGAACCTGTTATTTCTCCCATATACGGCAGGAAACACCGCTTCCTCACCACGGCTCTCCTGATAAAGTTTATAAACCTGAGAAGAAAGGCTGTACGCCCGCTCTCCTTCATGATCCAGATAAGCCATAGCCTGCCGCACATAGCCGTCCGTATCCACAAAGGTGTTTGCAAAGCCGCACACTACTTCTTTCTTCAGACTGTCATACGGTTCGATCACATAATCCACATGATAGGGATTGTAAATGATCCGCCCGTCCGCCCCCTGCTCAGGCTGTTCCTTAAAAGAAAAACTCATCGCCGCGACGACATTTCCCGCCTCCCCGCAGACACGGGCAAAGGCATCGTCCGCTTCCTTGTCCGCCTCCTCACTATAGATCACATCGAATGCGATCACAGCAGGACGCACTCCGTCCGTGCCATTTAACACAGATACCAGCTGTGCCGGGATTTCCCTGCTCCAGGTGTTGACGGGACCGTACTGCTCCAGTGTCTTATCGTCGATCCCGATGATATAAATTTTTTTGTTGGTGACGCTCTCACGCTGGTTCAGCCTGTCGGATAGCCCTATATCAATGCATCCCGCGGTGCCGAAGTAAAACAGCGCCAGAGAAGTCAGAATAACGGCGGCAGTAACCGCCGCCGTTTTCATTTGGTAAAGACGTTTCATCTCTTTTCTCTCACATTTCTTTCGCAGCAATCCTATGATGAGAACTTATGGTGCCGTTTTCCATGTAACCGTCGTATTCGCCTTGATTTTTTTACCGAAATCAAAATCCCAGGCGCCGCCTGTCTCCGGAACAAGCACCGGAGCGGAAGCGGTCTCCCCGCTCTTTACGCTCTGTGTTGCAAACACCTTACCCTGATACATAAATGTCACCGTGTAAACCGCAGGTTTGGAAGGCTTCTCGGGTTTTTTTGGTTCTTCAGGCTTACCCTGATCGCCGCCTTCATTGGAACCGGGACGGCCATTGTTGGAATCATCTCCTCCTGAATGATCGTTTCCCGTGCCGCCCTTATTTTCCGGTGGCGTGGTCTTTGACGGTTTTTTCTCAGGAGTCGGCTGCTGTGGTGCCGGCTGCTTCTGCTCCTTTGAAGGCTGCTTTTTGCTAACATTTTCTGTCTTAGCCGATGCTGACTGTACCTGCGTATCCGTCTCCGTCTCTGCATCGCTCTCAGATTCCGGCTCTGCCTGCACAGTCTCAGGCTGCTCCGTCTGCGCGTTCTCACTCTCAGCGGCTTCGCTGACATCCTCCGTCTCCAAAGTAAGCTGTGTCAATTCTTCCGCCGTGATCCCTGTCACATCCTGTCCGTTCTCTACCATAGCAAGCAGATTTACCACTGCCTGCATGGGAAGTTCTTCATAGACAATGTCCCTGACCTCACTCACTGTCCCGTCCGGATATACTGTCACTTCACAGCCTGCCGGAACCAGGATTTCCTCCCCATATGTACCGTCCGGAAGCATGGGCTTTGTTCCGACCTGCCCTTGAAAGCAGCACAGTTTGGTCATTGGACCTTCCTGATCTGTGCTTTCATCCACGCATAATTCTACGCGGTAAATCGTTCCTCTGACTGCCATCACCGAGTTAGGCGTAGAAGTTTCATAGCTGGAACCTTCTCTCAACGGATTCTGAATCTCATTGATGATCGCGCCCTGTTCCAGACAGATCTTTGTTCTGGAATCCGCGTCCGTTCCTTCCGCCTCCACGGAAAAGATCGTATCTGCCTCCGCCATAACATACTTATCGTTATCCAGTTTCATACGCATACCGGAATCCGCCGCTACGCTGACTCGATCGCCCGATTCCAGATACAGGTTTTCCGCCGCCTCCATGGTCCCCACATTTGCCCGCTCGATCACGGCGCTTCCCATCACATCATAAACCAGAATGGATCGGAATGTTTCTTCCCTGTTTGCTATCAGTATCACTGTAGCTGCCACAATCACAATTGCCGCAGCACAGGCACAAATCAAAACCTTCTTATAAGACCTCAGTTTCTGTAACATCTGCCACGCCCCTCTTTTCACTCACTTCTTCTCAATAACTACCTGGAAAACCGATAAGTCCCATCCGCCGTCACATAAAAGTCACTGCCGCCCTGATAAACAGACTTGTCGCCGTCCACTTTCCATCTGCCTTCCGCCAGATGATACTTCACACCCGCCTTCAGCGTATACTCCTTACTCTGCGAGATCACGTTGTCTGTTTCCGGCGGTTCCGGTTCCTCCGGTTCCGGCGTCGTGGTTCCCGTAACGGAAATGCTGCAGACCGTCTCATTGCCTGCCTTATCCTTTGCTCTGATGACACAGGAGGTACTGTTCCCATTTGCCGCCACCTTATAATTTCCACCATCGGAAACCGCAGGCATCTCGTTCACAAGAACACAGTCTAAATTGGTATCCTCGACCTGAAATACAGTCTCGGCCGGATAGGCCTTGCCGTCTTCGATCCCCCTAATGACAGGTTTCACGGTATCCACAACGATTCCGCCGGATCGGGCAAAATAAGTCTGCGTTCCTGCCTGCGCTTTCGCATAAATCACATAACAACCATCATGCGAAGGCTCGATACTCATAGGCGGAGATGAGATATTACCCCATGCCAAACCACCCATCTGTTCCTTTGTCTTCGCTTCCGCTTCCATATCCGTCACGGAATCCAGAGCAAAGAAAAGCGAAACTTCCCGCCCGTTCGGATTGACAGACACCTCGAACAGCGCGCCCCAGTTATTTGAATATTCAAATGTAACGGCACCGCCCAAGGGATAAGTCTTGTTCACGCCGCCCCTCGTGATGACGATCTCAGGATCAGACACCGCAGGTCCGTCATTCTCTGAGACCGATGCCGGAGTCAGCCCATCGTCCTCCGCTGCCTGCATCGTCCCCATCGGCACCATGCACCCGAGCAGTACCGCCAGTCCCAATGCCGCAGTCCTTTTCCAATTTTTGTACATATTCGCCGCCCCCACTTCTCACCATGATACATAAATGGTACTAATGATATAGATACCTCAAAATTAGTATCGTCTTTTCTTCTCTAATATTTTACATGCTATCCATAATTTGGTCAATCGTTTCACAGGTAAAACGCAAAAACACCCCAAAAGATTTCTCCTTCGGGGTGTCCCCATTTTTTTATAAGTACATTTTCAGTGCATCCACCTTATCAAGTTTCTCCCAAGGCAGATCCAAATCATTTCTGCCAAAATGGCCGTAAGCCGCAGTCTGCTTGTAGATCGGACGGCGCAGATCAAGCATCTTAATGATGCCTGCGGGCCGCAGATCAAAGTTCTCGCGCACGATCTCCACCAGTTTGTCATCCGCGATCTTGCCTGTGCCAAAAGTATCCACCATAACGGAAGTGGGCTGTGCCACACCGATTGCATAGGAAAGCTGAATCTCACACTTATCCGCAATGCCTGCCGCCACAATGTTCTTCGCCACATAACGAGCCGCATACGCTGCAGAACGGTCTACCTTCGTGCAATCCTTGCCGGAGAATGCACCGCCGCCGTGACGCGCATAGCCGCCGTAAGTATCCACGATGATCTTACGACCTGTCAGTCCCGCGTCGCCGTGAGGACCACCGATCACGAACCGTCCCGTAGGGTTGATAAAGAATTTGGTCTTATCGTCGATGAGTTCCTTCGGCAGAACGGGATCAAACACATACTTCTTGATGTCCTCGTGGATCTGTTCCTGCGTCACATCATCGTCATGCTGGGTCGATAATACGACTGCCTCCAGACGAACGGGCTTTCCTGCTTCATCATACTCCACGGAAACCTGGCTCTTACCGTCGGGTCTCAAATAGGTAAGCATACCGTTCTTACGAACCTCCGTCAGCTTCTTCGCCAGCTTGTGCGCCAGATCGATCGGATAAGGCATGTAATCCTCGGTCTCGTTGGTCGCGTAACCAAACATCATACCCTGATCGCCCGCACCCGTATCCAGATCGTCGGTCTGCTCGCCCTTCTTCGCCTCAAGCGCTTTATCCACGCCCATTGCGATATCCGCAGACTGCTCGTCGATTGCCACGAGAACTGCGCAGGTATTTCCGTCAAACCCATATTCCGACTTGGTATACCCGATTTCTTTAACGGTATCGCGTACGATTTTTTGCATATCCACGTATGCGTTGGTAGTGATCTCACCGGTTACCAACACAAAACCCGTGCAGACTGCCGTCTCACATGCCACGCGGCTCATGGGATCCTTTTCCATGCAGGCATCCAGGATCGCGTCTGAGATCGCGTCGCAGACTTTGTCGGGATGTCCCTCTGTTACAGACTCGGATGTAAATAATCTTTTCTCCATAGTTTTTCTCCTTTTTATGTGTTGTTCTACGAATTAGCAGAGACTCGAAACGCTGCGCGTTTCTCGTTCGCGTTGCTCGCCGTAAGTCCTCTGAATCATGCGTTCATGCAAGCATGGCGCCTGCTTCAAAGGACTTCCTTCTCTGCTTATTCGTGAAAAATCCCCTCACTTCTCTCGAAATAAGGGGACTCGACATACAAGCATCAAATCCTCTTATTGTTCGACTTACCGTCATTGACGGCCTCGCTCAGGTTGGCACCTTCCTTGTCAGGGGTTGCCGTGGCTTCATCGATCCTATGTATCTCCACCACTCTGAATAAGAGAAAGATATCACAATATGAAATTATCTACAACAAAGATACACCCGAAAAGACTCCGTGTCAAGACCCTGACAACTATTTTCTACAACTGTGGGAAAACCGCCTGCGCCTTTCCGTCAGCTTACTTTCAACTTGAACTTCTGCAGCTCCCGCTCTGTCGTCACCAGATCGATCTGTGCGCCCAAACCCTGCAGCTTTATATGAAAATCCTCATAACCGCGCTCAATATACTTGATATCGTCCACCGTACTGACACCGTCCGCCGCCAAAGCCGCAATGACAAGCGCCGCACCCGCACGCAAATCAGGCGCGGTAATGCTGGCACCGGTATACTTGGAAACGCCGTCTATGATCGCGGTATTGCCTTCCACCTTAATATTCGCACCCATGCAGGTAAGCTCGTCCACATATTTGAAACGATTCTCAAAAATACTCTCCGTCACAATGCTGGTGCCTGCGGAAAGTCCCAATGCCACCGTGATCTGGGGCTGCATATCCGTGGGAAATCCCGGATAAGGCAGGGTCTTTACATGGGTATGCCCAAGCGGTTTCGCCGCCACCACACGCACTGCATCGTCAGACTCTTCAATCTCACAGCCGATCTCCAAAAGCTTTGCGCTGATAGACTCCAAGTGCTTCGGAATCACATTTTTCACCGTCACGTCACCCTTGGTTACCGCCGCTGCGAACATGAACGTGCCTGCCTCGATCTGATCGGGAATGATACCATACTCGGTACCATGGAGCTTTGACACGCCTTTGATACGGATCACATCCGTGCCCGCACCCTTGATATTGGCGCCCATACTGTTTAGGAAGCTGGCAAGATCAACGACATGCGGTTCCTTGGCCGCATTTTCGATCACAGTAGTGCCTTCCGCCATCACTGCCGCCATCATCACATTCATGGTCGCGCCCACAGTCACCACGTCCATGTAGATGTGATTCCCCCTGAGCTTGTTCGCCTCCGTGATGATCAGGCCGTGCTCGATCCTCACACTTGCGCCCAGCGCGCGAAAGCCCTTGATATGCTGATCAATGGGCCTAAGCCCAATATTACAGCCTCCGGGAAGCGCTACTTCCGCCTTGCTGTATTTGCCAAGAAGCGCTCCCAAAAGATAGTAGGAAGCCCTGATTTTTTTGATATAATCGTCCTCGATCACCAGATCGTGAACCTGTGAAGCGTTGATTTTCACCGTGTGTCTGTCCACACGGCTGATCGATACGCCAATACTCTCCATCGCCTGCATCATCACATTGGTGTCTCTAACATCAGGCACATTCTCTATCACTACGGTCTCATCCGTCATAATGGCCGCTGCAAGGATCGCGAGCGCGGCATTCTTCGCGCCGCCGATCTCCACCTCGCCGACTAACGGATTCCCGCCTTTAATCGCATATTGTTCCATATATGTTTACTTGCCTTTCACAATCGGATATCAGTCAAATTCCTTATCTTAAGCAATCTAAAGTAAGCAAAATAAATCAAACGTCAAAATACAGTATACCAGATTTTGGAGGTTTGTAAACCCCACTGTTAATTCAGGTAGTCAAACGGATCCACCTGGGTCCCGTTAATGAGGATTTCAAAATGAATATGCGGTCCCGTGCTCACGCCCGTATTGCCGCTCAAGGCAATCTTCTGCCCCTGGGTCACGGTCTGTCCCTGCTTGACAAGGACCTTACTCAAATGCCCATAGCGGGTCTGTCTGCCGTCGGCATGATTGATATAAACCACATAGCCGTATCCTTTTCCCCAGCCTGCCCTGGAGACCGTACCCGTACAGGAAGCCATGACTGCCGTGCCGACAGGCGTCGCCCAGTCCACTCCCTTATGATAGGTGCTCGCGCCTCTGGTGGGCGCTTTGCGTCTGCCGAATCTCGAGGAAAGTCTGCCGCCCGAAATCGGTTTCAGATACGTGGGCGGGATCTTGGTGCCGCGCTCTACGATCTTAGGCACAGCCGCATAGGTGATCTCCTCTTTCAAAATCTCTCTTGAGATCTCCTCGCTGTTGCGGTAAGAAACATTCGCCACCACCTTGCGATGGCCCGCGGATGGCTCCTGCAACGTCTGCGTCTGGTTCGTGTACCAGTCGTCGTTATCTACATAAATAATTTCCGCCTCGTAATCTTCTTCATAGTACATCTGCTCCGTGCGCTCCACGGAAAGTTCAGGCTCGGGCACGGTCACGATCAGCTCGTCCCCCACACGAATCAGCGAATTTTCATCCTCAATCGTCTCATTCATGGCGATCAGCCGATCGAGTGGAATCTCGTTATTCTCCGCAATTTGGGAGAGCGTGTCACCCGCGACCACCTCGTAGATCTGCTCCTTTTCCTGATCCTTGGTCACTTCCTCAATGGCCTGCTCCAGCGGAGTCAGCTCGTAGTCTTGCAGATAAGATTCCACTACTTCCACCGTATCGCCAAAGCTAAGCTCCAAAAGTCCCAGTTCATAATCGGAAAAGTCCTTCTCCGAAACAGGTTCGATATCTAAAAAAATATCATTCAACGCAGCGCTGATGCCTGCGCTGGTCATGACCTCCTCCGTTTCTTCCTCCTGTTGCTCCTTCGTGGAATAGATCTGAGTCGTCAGCACGTTGAGCTCCCTGTCCGCATCAAGCACCAGATCCGCGTAATAGTTTCTCTCGGTGTCATACTTTTTAAGGGAGGCCTGCAAAAGCGCAATCACCTCATCCGTACTCGCCAGATTGACAGTATACTCGTTGATCTTTACTGTGTAGGAGCGGTTTAAGGTTTCCTTGACGCTGCCCCGCAGAGCACCCAGCATGTTGGAGATTATGACATTCCTGTCATCTATCTCACCCCAGAGCACTTCCTCGCCCTCCCAGGTGAGATTACTCTCCGCAAGCACCATCTCGCCGCTCTCTCCGGCAAGGCGCCTTCTCGCGGCAATCAAGCACTCATCCGCTTCTTCGGCATCGCCCATCACACCCACCTGCACACCGTTTAAGTATACCGTAAAATAATTATCACCGGTGCTTTCAAGGCTCTGTCTTTGGGGTAAGAAAAAGGCGGCAGCGACACATGAAAGCACCGCAACCTTAATATATGCAATTTTAATTTTTTTATAATGTCTGCTCAAATTTTTCATTATCATAAATACTTATGATTCCATCGTCTTCTTACCGAAAGCGATCTGCTGTTAGCTTGCCCTTAAAACAATTTATAATTCATCATCCTCAAAACAAACGGAACCAGCGTAACCGCGATATCCGCTGCCACAGCCACCAAAATCACAATAGAAAGCCACAGGGGCGTTCCCCGCCCTTTGGCTGCCCTGGTCTGCTCTGTCTGCTTTGTCAGTTCCTCCGTAAGTGCGGCCTGTACATTGCGGTAGACTTTCACGTTTTCCTTATGCATAAAGTCCTCAGACTGCGAAAAACGTTCCTCCAAAAGCGCCTTGATCGCGGCAAGCTCCTGTTCCACGCTCTCAGCACCCTTTTTCTCCGTCTTCAGTCCATCGAGCTTTTCCATACACTCCGCAAGGACTTTGTTCACATTCTCCACATTCTCGGAAGTCTTTAGGTTGACCCTGCGGATCTCCTGCATGATTTCATCGTAGGACTTTAACTGATTCTGCATCTGTGCCATCTTTGCAGCCTCCGCCGCAGAATTTGCGCGGATCATCTCCTGTGCGTTTCTTTTCTGTGCCAGTTTATCAATAAAGGTATCCATATTGTTTCCTCTCTGAATTGCGGACTTCGCAGCAGTGCGTAGCTCGATTCCGCTGCGCTCCATCTCGTACATCTTACCATTTCACGTTTATTTTGACAACAGGGAAAAGTTTTTCTCCGCTTGCTCCCCTAAACAGAGCACACTATTTGTCTATATTGCACAGTTTTTGGTTCCATTTTTTATCATTGTTAGGAATATTAACTATAACTTTACAATTTATTCATAGTTTGTTCACAATATAAAAGTATACTTAATTATAAGCAAAAACGAGTTGTAGTGTATCCATTACACACATAGATAAATTTTTTCATAATAGCCCGGGTGCCGAAAGGTGCTCGGGCACTCCTCATTTTACGCGTATAAGCAGAGTCATAAGGCATCTGGGACAGGCGCCATGCTTGCATGAGCACCTGAACCAGATGCCTTATGAGGAGCAACGCGAACGAGAAAGACGAAGTCTTTCGAGTCTCTGCTTATGCACGCTTATGCACCTAAAAAAAGAGAACCTCTCAGTCCTCTTCTTCCAGATATTCTTCCCGCCTGGTTCGCGAGCTTTCTTCCTCCTGCCCGATATGTAAGATCTCCTCATTCAGAGACATCATTCTGGCATCGAGAGCCGCCACCATCTGCGCGCATTCCACCAACTGCTCCCTGATATGCTCCGGCGCATTCCCCTCAAATTTGTAATGAATCTTATGCTCCAAGCTCGCCCAAAAATCCATGGCAACCGTACGGATCTGGATTTCCACCTTAGTGTCAGCGATGCGATCCGAAAGATACACGGGAACTGACACCAGCATGTGGTAACTCTTATAGCCGCTGGCCTTCGGGTTCACAATATAATCCTTTACAGATATGACACGTATGTCACGTTGACTGCTGATCATCTCCGCGATCTGATAAATGTCCGAAGCGAAGGAACAGATCACGCGAATGCCTGCAATGTCATTGACATACTTGACCATATTCTCCAGGGTCGATTCCTGGCCGTGTTTTTTCAATTTTTTAACGATGCTCTCAGGCGTCTTGATCCGCCATTTGATATGCTCAATCGGATTATAGCGATGTACGTGCTGAAACTCATCGTTTAAGATCTCCAGCTTCGTGGATATCTGCTTCAATGCGGAATTATAAATCAACTGCAGCTCTTTCCAACTGTCGATATCGCCATCTTTATCTCTTTCAACCATTACTTCCATAACAAATAACTCCCTCGGTAATACAAATGCTGCTTGCTTACTGTCACGAACAGTATACCACATTTCGCTTTGAAAATGTATATTTTTAACAAAATTTTTGTAAATTTTAATATTTTATTGTATATTTTCCTGTATCGTTTCTGTATCTTTCGTCAAAATGCAGGAAAAAATGACGGGAACCGTCACCATCAGCGGGTATAAATAGCGCACAATCACTGTCGGCGAGAGCAGCAACGTCAGATAATAGGTGATCAGGAACACTGCCGCAAGCGTCTCCTGCTTCCTTTTTTGATACAGGGCCGCCGCCAGATAAAGCCACAAAAGCCACCAATAGAATGCCGGTGCAAAGAGCAGCCGGACAAACGGCAGTTTCTGATAAGCGTTATCCGATACGATCCGCTCCATAAAAGCGCGTAATCCGGGAAGTAAGCTTTTCTCTACGATCTCGCAGCCCGCAGGCATGGTGCGGTTATCCGTGGAAAGCCAGCCGAAGCCGCTCTGTGTGCCGATCCCGTACACCTGCGCATGAGAGGTATCCCACAGATACCACATGCCCAGAGAATGATCCAAAAAGGCATCCACGTAAATCGTCGGATACTGCAGTCCAAGACGCACCCAAGTCTTGATGAGGCCTTTGGGATCGTCATGGATCACCGCACGGTTTTTTACAGGATCCGCCAGATGAGGATCATACGCCGCAAAAACCCACTCTTTTGAGATGTACTGATCAAGTTCCTCCCGCATGGCCGGGTCGATTTGATCCTCCGCCTCCACCCGCACGCGTGCCATCTGCTGTAAAGGAACGCTCAACATTTCCCGCGGACTGCCGCTTTGCGCATGGGTCGCAGCTTTCAATAAAAAGGCACTGATTCCAAATAATACAAGTATCGTAAACGCTGTGCGCAGATACCTTCTACGGGCCGCTCCACTGTTCTTCCCGATCCGCACCTTGGCACGCACACTATTTTCTTTCTGCCGTCTCTCGCCTAGTACGATCCACACAATGGGCACGCTGACTACAAAGGCATAGACCGCATTGTTGCGAAACAAAAGCATCAGCACTGCAAAAAACACAAACACTGCCCAATCTTTTATGCCCACTCCCGGTGTCTCACAACTGCCGCCCCCATCAGACGCCGAAGACTCCCGCGCGCAATCACAGGCAATGCAATAACCTTTCAGCGTAACTACCAGCACCAGCGCCGCAAAGAGCACATCCTTTGTGGTGCTCAGCGCGAGGATGGAATTTGCCGGAAACAATCCATAAAATAAAAGCAGGAGAATCCTCATCCAGCGGGGCGTCCCTCTCTCATATAGCAGGGAGAGTGCCCCGCCAAACGCAAGCGCCATCAAAACCATCTGCACCACGGAATGCCCTGCCATTCCTGTCTGATAGGAACCGACCGCGCCCCCCAGTCGAAAAAAAGCTCCCAAAAATAAGGTATGCAAAAGCGGGTGATGTGTGCTGTAATCCTTCGCGATCACCTGATAGAGCTGCCCCTCCGCATCGTAAGCAAAAACGGACGGATAGTAGGCCAGAAAGATCGGCAGCCAGAATAGGAAAATCAAGACGCTGTAAAAAAACCACGTTTGACGTATATTCGTCTTCCTTTTCTTTCCTATCTCCTCTGCCATCTTGCGGCCGTCCTCACGCGGTCCCTGTTGTCTGCGTTCCTCCTGTCCTCCTCGCGCTCCGATTATGCTTCGTTTCTTTCTTCCGCCCCGCAGTACAAGCGCCGCCAACGCTGCCGCAGGCACGGACAAGACTGCCGTCTCCAAAAGAAACAGCAATAAACTGCCGATACGAGCTGTCGCCGAACCGCCCGAACCAAATATCGTTCCTTCATGGACCAGACGCCAGCCGAGCACACAGGAGACGGCAAACGGGACGCCCCAGAGAAAAGCATAACAAAAAAGCCTCCTGTCTGCCGCTAAATAAATTGATATGCCGTTTTGGGAACAAGATTCCTTTTTCTTTGCATTTTTCATGAACTCAGTATAGCATAAAATAATATCCGTGCAAAAAATATTTGCAGGCTTTACTTTTATCGCTTCGCTTTGTATATTGGTAAAAGAATGGAACAAGGAAAGGTGAGGAAGCAATATGTTTCGTCTGTGGGCAAAAGAATTTAAGGACAACCGCATGATAAAGGACACCGTCATCGAGGATGCGCGCTCAGAAACGCGCACCCATAAGGTATTCGATGCACTGGAAGAAGTCTGCCTGACGTTCGACCTGGGAAAACCGATCTGGCTGGAGGCGACCGTCTCCGATTTCAAACGCCACAGCAAAGCGCGCTTCTCACAGGATAATTTTATCGAAGAAATCGATTTCGACTATCTGGAAATTCATGTGATCGAGGAGGACTGAAACTTTGGTTCGTCAAAGGTCACGCCGTTTTCCAAAAGATGCTCAATGAACAGTTTATAGTACTCCGGCAGCATCTCCTCCGTCTCGTCATGCGCGTGCAAAAGCAGGATATGCCTGTTGTTCTCACCAAATAAGACCGCACCGTATTCCGGCTTTTCGTCGTGCATCTTTTCCCACACGGAGTCCCTTGTAACATCAGAACCCGGACGGATGTTATACTCTGCAAAATCAAATGTCCAAAAGGTGTCGATATCCCGATCCAGACCGTTTTCCTTCCACCAGGGATAGGAAAGGTGTCTGTCCTCGACCTTATGGAATCCCTGTTCTTTCAGATAGGTTTGCAGCGCCGCCTTGTGGTCCCCGCCCTTATCGCCATAGGGAAAACGAAACGGCCTGTATGTGCGCTTCACACCGCTGTCCTGATATAATCTGTCAAGGACTTTCTCACACTTTTCGATTTCTTCCATACACGCCTCCACTGAAATAGAAGAAAAGGCAGGATGCGAATAGCTGTGGTTACCCACAATCATTCCCTGCTTCACGGCGTAGACCGCCTCCTCGTAATTGCGTTCCACATTCTGCCCGGTCGCAAAAAAAATCGGCGCAATTCCCTTTTCTTTCAAGTAATCTACAATTGCAGGCGTGTTTTTTGATGAAAAATCATCGATCGTTAAAAGTGCCGTGTTCATCCCTTTTCCCTCTCTTTCTTTTGCTTCTTCCGATCTCGTCAAGCATTACGGTTTTTGTGGTTATGATAGCATAAACACGCAAATCATGCAATAACAGATGCGTCAAACAGCCATCATTTGTTCTGCGCTGCAAATCATAAAAATGATTCTGGTCGGAAAACAAACTAAAAATTGCATAAAATGATTGACTTTGCACATTTTAAGTAGTAGTATCATACTATGTAACACATAGTTTTGAAAACTACATTACGCAGTTATGACATTCATCGCAATAAAAAGGAGTTGATCTTATGCAAATTACCATTCGTGAACCCGGAAGCGCCATCACTCATTTTATCGGCATGATGATGGCCATTGTCGCAGCTACGCCTCTGATGGCAAAGGCTGCGGGTGACGCCGACACGGACCGTATTGCCCTGTTTGCGCTGGCGGTCTTCATCGGCAGCATGGTCGCCCTCTATGGCGCAAGCGCCCTCTATCACAGCGTCACCGTAAAGGACAGCATTTTGAAAGTATTCCGCAAGTTGGACCACATGATGATCTTCGTGCTGATCGCGGGCTCCTACACCCCCGTCTGCCTGGTGATCCTCGGTGACCACCGCGGTTATACGCTGTTAGCCACAGTCTGGGGCATCGCCATCGCAGGGATGATGATCAAGATGTGCTGGATCACCTGCCCGAAATGGTTTTCATCGATTTTGTACATCGCCATGGGCTGGGCCTGCCTCGCCGTTTTCGGCACGCTGTGGGATACCCTTTCCCGAAGCGCCTTTTTATGGCTTTTAGCGGGCGGGATTTTCTACACGGTGGGCGGCGTGATCTACGCCTTGAAACTGCCCATCTTTAACTCGAAACACAAGAACTTCGGTTCTCATGAAATTTTCCACCTGTTTGTGATGGGCGGAAGCATCTGCCACTTTATTTTCATGTATTTCTATGTGGCATGATGTATTTTCATATTCCCGTTTCATCCTGCGAATCATTTAGATTGTTGACAGCCGCGTGGCCCCGCAACGCCGGTGTCAAATACGAAAAGAAAAAGAAAATCCAGACCTATGTTCACGCAGGAAGATACCGCGATGGCAATCAAAGGCGTCCTGCTGTCTCCGACCGCCCTTAAAACAGCTGAAAACAAATGATAAAATACCGTGACCGTCAGCCCTCCAAATATAACATAATCGTAGGACAGACAGTCCTTTACCAGCGCCTGATCCGTCTGCATGATCCACAGCACGGGACGCAGGCACCATAAACCGATGCCCGTAAGATATAGCGAAAAAAAGCCGATAACGTCATGGAAGCGGCTGACGTCCTTCTAAACGCAGCAAAATCATTCTTCCCATATGCCTGCGATATGACCACGGAAAAGCCGTTTGCCACACCCATGATAAAGCCCGTGATCACAAAGGAAAAGGTCGCGAAATTTCCGACCGCCGCCACAGCCGTATCACCCAGCCTCTTTCCAATGATCACCAAATCCGCAAACGAATAAAATTGCTGTAACATATTGGCAAGCAGCATGGAACAGAAGAAGGATAGCAGGGATTTTGTGATAGGACCTTGGGTGAAGTCTGTCTGCTTCATGTTGATTCTCCTTTTAAATCTTTTTGTGTTGTTGAAATTGTACAAATAGCATATTCAATAAACTTTGAGACGGTTTCTTTTTATCATAGAAATACGAGGAGATATATCTAATTTTTCGCCTTTTTATCAAAAATTTGTTATAATACCTTTATGAATATCAGAAAAGAACTCAAAAGACAATTATACAGACAAAAAGCGTACGGCTACGAAAAAAGTCCCTACCTCCTTGACGAAGCAGTCCTGAATGCTATCCTCGGCGGAGATGTTGAGACGTTAGAAAAACTGATTTCTTTCGGCGCAGTATCGCTGTCCACAAATATGAGGACTCTTTCCAAAAATGAATTGCGAAACGGGAAATATCATTTCATGATCCTGGCGGCATCCCTTGCAAAAGCGGGCACGGACGCAGGGCTCAGCGATGACGAAGCTTACATGATCGCGGATATTTACAGCCGCAAAGCGGACAGAGCCTCTGACAGTGACGCCCTGCAAATGCTGCTGCAGGATATGTGTGTAGATTATGCGAAACGGATGCGGGAAATCAAAAAGGAGGGCATCTTGTCTCTCCATGTGCGAAAGTGTATCGAGCATATTTATGAAGATCTGAGTGCAGACTTATCCGTAAAAGGAGTTATAAAATATAAAAGACTTCTTAATCAAAATGAATACAAAAGAGCCATAGCATAGCATTTATGCGGTACTGGCGGAAAGGAGGGAATTGATTATGAGTCACGATTTAACAGCATTATACGAGAGGTTGAGCCATGATGACGAGTTGCAGGGCGAGAGCAACAGCATTTCCAACCAGAAGGCAATGCTTGAGGATTATGCGGAAAAGAACGGCTTTACGGGCATACGCCACTTTACCAATGACGGAATTTCCGGCACTACTTTTGAGCGTGAGGGATTGCAAGCTATGCTTGCCAAAGTGGAGAAGGGAAATATCGGAACAATCATTGTGAAAGATATGAGTCGATTGGTAAGAAATTATGTGCAGATGGGAATGTTGCGGGAACAGCTACGCAGGGCGAATGTAAGACTGATTGCAGTCAACGAGGGTGTTGACACAGGTTCGGGATTTGATGATGATTTCCTTCCGTTCCGAGATGTAATTAAAAAGATATTTATAATGGGATATTGGAGGTCATAAGCAACAGCAAATGTCTTGAATGGTGCAATACATTCCAAGACACAGATGTTATTCAAGTCGGGGCATTAAAGATTGATTTGGTGCAGAGAATTGTCCTGTTGAATGATAATGAGGTAAGGTTTTCAAATATAGAATTTGAAATACTATATCTGTTAGCAAGCAACCCCGGCAGAGTATTCACAACAGAGCAGATTTATAATATTGTTTGGAATGGCGCATATTTTGGAGATTATGCCACTGTCACAGGACATATCAGCAGTATCAGGCAGAAGATAGGTGACAGTCCAAGCAGACAAGTCTACATTCAGACAATACGGAGCATAGGCTATCGGTTCAACAAAAATCTGAAAAGGACAGCGAAAGGCAATTAAGCAACAAATGTCTTAGCTGTCCTTTTTGTTTTCAGAAACTATCAACACAGCAAAGAAAGAATGAGGTAACAGGAATGATTGAGAACAAAAATGACGCAAGCAGAAATTTAGAAAAAGCATTGCAGGCATTGAAACAGGCGCAACAGCGTGTAGCCAACGAAAAGAAAAACAGAATGAGAAGAAACGCAAAGCCGAGAACCACCACAAGTACATCATGGGCGGTATCATTGTGAAGTATTTCCCCGACTGCAGAGCCTTTTACAGAATGGCGAAAAGGTAACGCCGAAACAGTGGAAAGCAGAGATACAGTCTTTGCAGTCTGAATATGACAGTATCGGCAGGGAGCAGACCAAGACCGCCACAGAATTAGCGTATGCCGAGGTTATCAGCTACAACAAAAAGAACCTTGAGAGGGAGCTTCAGAACGAGAGCCGACAGCAGAACAGGCAACAAAACAAAACTAAGCGGAGGGAGGAAGAAATTTAATGTGAATTTTATTGTAAACACCACTTTACAACTTTTGAGCTAAGCTGTTTCTCCCAGGCATAGTCTTCGTAA
>CAJTKA010000026.1 GCA_910576815.1 uncultured Lachnospiraceae bacterium | reverse complement strand
CGATGAATCCCTGCCCCTGCGGCTTTTATCCCGACAGAAAAAGGTGTCGCTGTACGCCCTATGAAGTCAGGCGCTATCTCTCCAGAGTGTCGGGGCCCATCTTAGACCGCATGGACATCTGCGTGGAAGCGCTTCCCATGTGTTTTGCGCAGATCGCAGCAGGCAGTGGGGAGGAGACGAGCGCGCAGATCAGGGAGCGTGTGATGGCGGCCAGGGAGCGGCAGGCGGCAAGGTTTGCGGGGACCAACCTGCACTTCAATGCAGATATGGGAGCGGGAGAGATAGAGCGTTACTGTGTCCTGGAGGCGCAGGAGAGGGCTTACATGGAAAGGATGTTTGCTGCGATGCAGCTCTCAGCCAGAGCCTACCACAGGATCTTAAAGGTGGCCAGGACCATTGCAGATTTGGAAGGCAGCGAGCGGATCGGGGAAGTCCATCTGGCGGAGGCGATCTGTTACAGGCAGTCCGACCGTAAATTCTGGAATTGAGGAGGGACAGCATGAGAGCAAAAGAGGAGAGAACAGGAGTGAGGAAGACGGCAGAGAGAGCAGGAAAAGGAACAGGGAAGGTAGAGGAGACAGGCACCGTGTCAGAGTGTGATAAGGCGTATCTGCACTGGCTCTATCAGGCGGCAGGTATTAGCAGCAGAGGGTTTTTGCGGTCACTTGCGCCTCTGGGAACGGCTAAAGAGATTTACGGACAGCTTTGCAGCGGGAAGCTTTCGGAGCGTGTCGCGCCGCGTTATGCCAAAAAGATGATACAAATGTCAGAATTTAGCAAAGGCTACGATGTGGCGGGCGCCTATGAAACGCTGCGGGAGCGGGGCGTCAGTCTGGTGACGGAGCAGGAAGCGGCATTTCCCCGGCGTTTGAAAGAAATCCCGGATCCGCCCTGGGCACTCTATTATGTCGGGAAACTGCCGCAGGCGGAGAAAAAGGCGGTAGCATTGATCGGCGCAAGAGATTGCAGCGAGTATGGCAGATACATGGCAGGGCAGTTTGGACAAGCTTTTGCAAAGGGAGGCGTACAGGTGATCAGCGGCATGGCGCGTGGGATAGACGGTATCGGTCAGAGCGCTGCTCTTAGAGAGGGCGGATATTCGCTGGGGATCTTGGGCTGCGGCGTGGATATCTGTTATCCGCGGGAAAATCAAGCATTGTACGACGCTTTGCTTGCGGGGGGAGGGGTCTGTTCTGAGTATCCGCCCGGCGTCATGCCAAAATCGGTGCTGTTTCCGCCCAGAAACCGCATCATCAGCGGGTTTTGCGACGCAGTGTTCGTGGTGGAAGCAAGGGAGAGGAGCGGCACGCTTATCACCGTAGACATGGCGCTCGAGCAGGGAAAGGAGGTCTATGCCCTGCCGGGACGGGCGACGGACCCATTAAGCGGCGGCTGTAACCGTCTGATCAGGCAGGGGGCGGGGCTTGTGTGCACCCCTGAGCAGCTTTTGGAGGAGCTTTACGGGGAGAGCGCGGTGAGCGCAGGAGGCACACAGACAAAGCTGGTCTTCTTGGAAGGCGTGCAGGGAGAACTTTTGGAAATTTTGGATTTTTCGCCGCTGCCGGCGGAAGAATTGCAGCGCAGATACCTGGAAAAACAGGGAAAACCGATCGAGCTGCCGCTGCTCTTTCAGGAGCTTTTGGAGTTGTGCGCGTGCGGCTATGCCGGGCAGGTCGGCGGCAGTTATTTTATGCGGATTTTGAAAACTTGAGGCGAATAGAATGAAAAAAAGTAAAATTTTTCCCTTGCAACCGCTTGTAATTTGGTGTATAGTGTTGCACGTTGGACGGGGTTTAACCTTAGAATGATACAGATAGGGGAACAGCTATGGCAAAATATCTGGTAATCGTGGAGTCACCTGCAAAGGTAAAGACAGTGAAAAAGTTTCTCGGCCCGAACTATGAAGTGGCGGCCAGTCAGGGGCATGTGCGCGACTTGCCAAGGAGCGTGCTGGGGATCGATGTGGACAATGATTTTGAACCGCGCTATATAACGATCAGAGGCAAGGGAGACATCCTGGCGAATCTGCGCAAGGAAGTGAAAAAGGCGGAGAAAGTCTATCTGGCAACTGACCCGGACCGCGAGGGAGAGGCCATTTCCTGGCATCTGCTATTCGCGCTGAAACTGGAGAATAAAAAGGTGTACCGCATCACCTTCAATGAGATCACGAAGACGGCGGTGAAAGAGTCCTTAAAGAACGCCAGGGAAATCAACATGGACCTGGTGGACGCACAGCAGGCCAGAAGGTGTCTGGACCGCATGGTGGGCTACAAGATCTCGCCCGTGCTGTGGGCAAAGGTGAAACGCGGTCTCTCAGCCGGACGCGTGCAGTCCGTGGCACTGCGCATCATCTGCGACAGGGAGGAGGAAATCGCGGCCTTCATCCCGGAGGAATACTGGACGCTTGACGCCTTTCTGAAGGTGGAGGGGGAGAAAAACCCTCTGACGGCCAAGTATTATGGCAGTGACGGTGAAAAACGCACGATTTCATCCAGAGAAGAGATGGACCGGCTCAAAAAGGAGCTTACAGGCGCTTCGTACCAGATCGCCGGCGTGAAGACGGGCGAGCGGGTCAAGAAGGCACCTCTGCCCTTTACCACCTCTACGCTTCAGCAGGAGGCGAGCAAGGTCTTGAATTTCTCTACTCAGAAAACCATGCGCCTGGCGCAGCAGCTCTACGAGGGCGTGGAGATCAAGGGAAGCGGCACGACCGGTATCATTTCCTATCTGCGTACCGATTCCACCAGGATCTCGGAGGAGGCCGAGGCTGCGGCGAAGGTCTTTATTACGGAGAAATACGGAGAGGCTTACGCTGCCGGCACGGAGCAGGAGCGAAAGACCAATCAGAAGATACAGGATGCGCACGAGGCGATTCGTCCCACCGATATTGCACGACTGCCTCTTGACGTCAAAGATTCTCTTTCCAGAGATCAGTTTAAGCTTTATCAGCTCATCTGGAAGCGGTTTGCGGCCAGCCGTATGGCGGCGGCGGTATACGAGACCACTTCGATCAAGATCGACGCCGGAAAGCACCGCTTTACCGTGGCGGCTTCCAAACTGAAATTTGACGGTTTTATGAGCGTCTACACGCAGGACGAGGATAAGGAGGAGGAAAACACCCTCATACGGGGAATCACGGAGCAAACGAAGCTGACGCTTTCCTCCCTGGAGGAGAAGCAGCATTTTACGCAGCCTGCTCCCCACTATACGGAAGCCTCGCTGGTGCGGGCGATGGAGGAGCTTGGGATCGGCAGGCCGAGTACCTATGCGCCGACCATCACCACGATCCTCGCCAGACGCTACATTGTAAAAGAAAATAAGAATCTCTATGTGACCGAGCTGGGCGAGGTGGTCAACAATATGATGAAGGAGGCCTTTCCTTCCATCGTGGACGTTAATTTCACCGCGACCATGGAGGCGCTTCTCGATGCGGTGGAGGAAGGGACCGTCAAGTGGAAGACGGTGCTTGAAAACTTTTATCCCGATCTGCAGGAAGCTGTGGAGAAGGCGGAGAAGGAGCTTGCGGAGGTGGAGATCGCCGACGAGCTTTCTGACGAGTTCTGCGAGCTTTGCGGCAGGCAGATGGTCATCAAGTACGGACCTCACGGCAGATTTTTGGCCTGCCCGGGCTTCCCGGAATGCAGGAACACCAAGCCTTATTTTGAAAAGATTGGCGTGGCATGTCCCAAGTGCGGCAAAGACATTGTCCTGAAAAAGACCAAAAAGGGACGCAAATACTATGGCTGTATTGATAATCCGGACTGTGACTTCATGGTCTGGCAGAAGCCTGTGGATGTAAAGTGCGACCGCTGTGGAGCGATCATGCTGCAAAAGGGAAATAAGCTTGTCTGCTCTGATGAAACCTGTGGATTTGTCAGGGATATGCCCAAGGAGACGGTGCAGCAGTCCTGAATATACAAAATATTCAAAAAATGGAAACAATTTATGTAACTTACAGTCAAATTGCAACATCGATACATTGAAATTGCTCAAATATTGTGATAAAATCAAAGTGTTGGATTTTGATTTCAGAATGAGTGATCAGGGAGTAAACACAATGAGCAGTGTGCAGTTATTGGATAAGACCAGAAAGATCGGGAAGCTTTTACACAACAATAATTCAGGAAAGGTCGTTTTCAACGATATCTGTGACGTCCTAAAGGAGATCCTTATCTCCAATGTGCTGGTGGTGAGCAGAAAGGGCAAGGTGCTCGGCATCGGCGATACCCCTTCGGTGGAGTCCATCACGGAGCTGATCGTGGATCACGTGGGCGGTTTCATCGACCCGATGTTGAACGAGCGGCTTTTGGGGGTACTTTCCACGAAAGAAAATGTCAATCTTGAGACCCTTGGTTTTGAAAGCCCGGGGATTCGGCGCTTTCAGGCGGTGATCGCTCCCATTGAGATCTCGGGTGAACGGCTGGGGACACTCTTTCTTTACAAATGCGACGACCAGTACGACATCGACGACATCATTTTGTGCGAGTACGGCACGACGGTGGTGGGCTTGGAAATGCTGCGGGCAGTCAGTGAGGAAAATGCCGAGGAAAACCGCAAAGTGGCGGTGGTGAAATCAGCAATTTCCACGCTTTCCTTCTCGGAGATGGAGGCGATCACTCATATTTTTGACGAGCTTGGCGGTATGGAAGGCATCCTGGTGGCGAGTAAGATTGCCGATAGGGTTGGCATTACCCGTTCCGTCATCGTAAATGCCCTCAGAAAATTTGAAAGTGCGGGTGTGATCGAATCCCGTTCTTCGGGGATGAAGGGCACTTATATCAAGGTTTTGAACGATGTTGTTTTTGAAGAAGTGGAAAAACTCAAAGAGCAGGGACGATTTTAAGTTTTTGGTTTTATAGAGAAAAAAACTTGTATTTTTTTGTATTTTATTTATAATGGAATATGGACTCTAATTATTGCGGAAGGAGTGTGACTATGAGTTCATTGTTGAATACAAACGTTTTTGATTATGTCAATGTGCTGGATAAGGCGCTGGATGCGTCCGCAATCAGGCACGAAGCGATTTCCAACAATATCTCCAATGCGGACACACCCGGCTATAAGAGGCAGGATGTGAATTTTGAGGTTCAGCTGGCTAAGGCGCTGCGCCATTCCCGCTATAAGTCCATGGATGCAAAGGTCGGGGATTTGAAGATGAACCGCTTAAAGCCGATCACTTACACGGATTACTCGGGGTATTCCTACCGAATCGACGGAAATAACGTGGATCCCGACACCGAGGGCGTATATCTGGCAAAGAACCAGATCGTCTATCAGGGGCTGGAGATGAGTGTGGCGCAGGAATTTAAGAATTTGCAGACAGTTATGAGGTAATAGCATTCTCTGCGCATATATGTGTTTAGGAGGAGAAAAACATGGCATTGTTTACCGCATTTGACATTAACGCGACAGGTATGACGGCGGAGCGTTTCCGTATGGACACGATCTCCCAGAACGTGGCGAACGCGAATACGACGAGGACGGAGGACGGTACGCCTTATCGCAGAAAGATCGTGGTGTTTGAGGAGAAAAATTCCCAGACGCCCTTTCATCAGGTGCTTAGAAAAGCGAGGGATCTCTATTCCGGCACGGGCGTGAAGGTGACCGGTGTCTACGAGGACACGGAGACGGAGGGAAATAAAGTTTATGATCCTTCTCACCCTGATGCGGATGAGAACGGCTATGTGATGTATCCCAATGTTAATATCATCACGGAGTTTACGAACCTGATTGACGCTTCCCGCGCTTATCAGGCGAATGGCACCGCATTTTCGGCGAGCAAGAACATTGCGAGCATGGGACTTAACATACTGAATACCTGATAAATCAGATCGGTAAGTTTGGAGGATAGGGAAAATGGCTTTGGATATCACAGAATTATATAACGTCTCCTCGGGAGTCATTCGGGACGCGGCAAAGGCGGCGCCCACCACGAAGATCGAAGATTACCGGGAGAACGGTTTTGATGCATTGTTACATACTGCGATCGACAATCTGCACACGACGAACAGCTATCTGTCGGATGCGGAGAATGAAGAAATCAAATGGTCGCTGGGCGAGACGGAGAACACGCACGACCTTACCATCGCCCTGCAAAAGGCTTCCACGGCGCTGCAGTACACAGTAGCGATCAGGGACAAGCTTCTGGAGGCTTACAAAGAGCTGATCCAGATGCAGGTCTAGTTTTGCCTGTAAGTACGTGATGCCGAGAGGGAGAGAGTTACTGTGGAAAGAATAGCTGAGAAACTAAAAGAATTAGGAAATCGGATCTTAGAGTGGTGGAACCGCTTTACGGCAAAGCAGAAGACTTTGATCGTAAGCGTGGTGGCGCTGCTCGTGATAGCGATCGTGGTCATTGTGTCGGTGCTCATGAAACCGAAATATGTACTGCTTCGGGAATGCGAGACCACCAAGGAAGCGGCGGAGGTTCGCGATCTTTTGGAGGCTGACGGCTATCACTACGAAATCACGGATGACGGGCTGACGATCTCCATCGTAGCTGAGGAGGTTGGACGTGCCAATCTGCTGCTGGGAGCCAATAATATCCAGGCGGCAGGATACGGGATCGAAAATGTGACGGATGGAAGTTTTTCAACGACCGAGTCCGATAAACAGAAAAAACATGTCAAGTATCTGGAAGAACAGTTGTCAAATGACTTTCTCTCTATGTTTACGGCAATCAAGAGAGCGCGTGTCAAACTGAACATCCCGGAGGATAATGGAACGCTGATCGCGAAGGAGGAGGAATCTTCCGCCTGGGTACAGCTGGAATTAAAGGACGAATTCACACAGGAGAACGCGGCCTATTTGGCGCGCGCGATTGCGACGGCGCTGGGAAATAAGACGACCAATAATATCGTTATTCTGGATACGGAGGGCAATATGCTCTTTACGGGAGACGAGAACTACTCCGCTTCCGGTCTGGCGAACGCCCAGCTTTCCGTTAAGGGCGAGGCGGAAAAGAATATGATCAACAATGTGCGCCGGGTGATCCTGGGCACGAATGAATTTGATAATGTAGAGGTGTCCCCCAATCTGGTGCTGGATTTCTCAAACCAGAAAAAGACGACACATACATATACGCCGGCAGAGGGACAGACGCAGGGCGTTTTAAGTCATGAGGACATCTTCAATTCCGAGAATATCAGCGGTATCGGTGGTGTGCCGGGCACAGATTCTAACGACGACGACTCTACCTATGTGATGGAAGATAACAACCGCTCCCAATCCACGCAGAGTGAGGAGAGCAGGGATTATCTCCCGAATGAGGAGATCACTACCATAGAGACGCCCTCCGGCGTGATCAACTATGGTGCGTCCTCGCTGGCGGCTTCCCTGATCCGTTATAATGTGATCCGTGAGGAGGATGCAAAGGCGCAGGGCTTTTTGGATGGCATCAGCTGGGAGGAATATAAGCTCAACAATGCGGAGCGTACCCGGATCGAGCTGGATGAGTCTTTCCTGACGGTCGTATCGAATGCAACGGGCATTGCAACGAATAATATCACGCTGATCGCTTACAGCGAGAATTTGTTCTTTGATGCGGAGGGATCCGCGATCACGGCAACGGATGTGGTACAGATCCTACTCATTATTCTGATCCTGGCACTTTTGGCGTTCGTGGTGCTCAGGAGTATGCGCAGCGAGAAGCACGAGGAGGAAGAAGAAGAACTGTCTGTGGAGACTCTTTTGCAGTCTAACGTGCAGTTGGAAGAAATCTCCTCCGAGAACGAGTCCGAAGAAAAACGGCTTGTCATTAAATTTGTGGAAGAAAATCCGGAAGCAGCGGCGAACCTGCTGCGCAATTGGTTAAATGAGGACTGGGGGTAAAATAAATGGCGGCCAAGTCAACGGAAGAAAAGATAAGCGGCATTCAAAAAGCGGCTATTCTGATGATCGCTCTGGGGCCGGAGAAATCCGCGGCAATCTTTAAACACTTAAAAGAAGACGAGGTAGAGGAGCTGACTCTGGAGATCGCCAATACCAGAAGCATCACGCCGCAGCTGAAAGAAAGCGTGGTAAGCGAGTTTTATCAGGTGTGTCTGGCGCAGCAGTATATTGCGGAGGGCGGCATCAACTACGCAAAGGAGCTTTTGGAAAAGTCTTTCGGCGCGGACAAGGCGATGGACGTGATCGGCAAGCTGACAGCCTCCCTGCAGGTGAAGCCTTTCGAGTTTGTCAGAAAGGCAGACGCGGCACAACTCTTAAACTTTATTCAGGACGAGCATCCGCAGACCATTGCCCTCATCTTATCCTATTTGGCGCCCGGGCAGGCAGCGATCATAGTTTCCGCGCTTCCGCCGGACAGACAGGCGGATGTTACCAAGCGTATTGCCGTCATGGACAGAACCAGTCCGGACGTGATCAAGGAAGTGGAGAAAGTATTGGAATCCAAACTGTCATCCCTGGTGAACCAGGATTACACGATCATCGGCGGCGTGGACGCTGTCGTGGAGATCTTAAATACCGTGGACCGCGGTACAGAGAAGCATATCATGGAGACGTTGGAGATCGAGGAGCCGGAACTTGCGGACGAGATCAGGAAAAAGATGTTCGTCTTCGAGGATATCCTGCTTTTGGACGACCGTGCGATTCAGCGTGTGCTGCGTGATGTGGATAACTCCGATCTGGCGATCGCCCTCAAGGGCTCTAATGAAGAAGTGCAGAATGCGATCTTCAACAACCTTTCCAAGCGTCTTGCAGTCATGATCAAGGAGGACATGGAGTTCATGGGCCCTGTTCGTATGAAGGACGTGGAGGAAGCACAGCAGAAGATCGTAAATATCATCAGAAAACTGGAAGACGCTGCAGAAATTGTTATCTCCAGAGGCGGAGGCGACGAGATCATTGTTTAAGACGAAGCCAAGAACATTATATAAAGCCGGTTGGGTCAAAGTGGACGGTGAGGAAAAATGCGTCATCGATTCCAACTCTCTTGTTGCGGATCGGATCGAGAAGTGGGAGAATCTTCGCAGAGCCAACGCGTCCGCCCTGCCTTCCTTTGAAGAAGAGGAGTCAGAAGGCGGCGAGGAGTTTACTAGCGGTATTGCCGGAGAAGAAATCGACGCGCTTTTTGATGATGGGGAGGGTACCTCTAACGTCATCAAGGCAGGGGAGGTTGCGGGTCCGAGTCTCGAGGAGATCGAGGAGGAGGCGCAGGCTATTATAGAGGAAGCGAAGGCTGAGGCGGGACGGATTTTGGAGGAAGCGCGCAGTCAGAGCATGTCCATGCGTGCGGATGCTGTTGAGGAAGGCACCAGGCAGGGATTCGATGAAGGCTACCGGAAAGGCATGGCAGAGGCGGACGGCTTAAAACAGGAGCTGGCTGAGAGACGGCGGGCGCTGGAAGCCGAGTATGACGAGATGCTGGAAAATCTGGAGCCTCGTTTTATTGAGACGATAACGGATGTCTACAGCCATATTTTTGGCGTGGATCTTATGGATAACAGGGATATTTTGGTACACCTGATCGATTCCACCCTGCGTAAGGTGGAGAGCAGCAGGACCTTCATCGTGCATGTATCGGCGGACGATTATCCTCATGTCAATATGCAGAAGCAGACCCTGATGGAGGGTGCCGTTGCCGGCCGCGGCCTGATCGAGATCATAGAGGACATCGCCCTTTCCAAGGGAGACTGTTTGATCGAGACGGACGGCGGAATCTTTGACTGCGGCGTAGGCACGCAGTTGGAAGAACTGACGAAGAAATTACAAGTGTTATCTTATGAAAAAGTGTAATATACTATAGCGTATCAAGTTTCGTATCGAGAAGGGTTGAGGATGAATCCGGCGATCAATTACTATAAATACAGCAGCATAATGGATGACACCTTTTTTAAGAAAAAGGGCAGGGTAGAGAATGTCGTGGGGCTCACTATTGAGTCCGCGGGTCCTGAGGCCAAACTTGGCGATCTGTGTGTGATTTATCCGGTCGGGAGTGACTTTCCGCCGATCACGGCGGAGGTGGTCGGCTTCAAGGACAAACGAACGCTTCTGATGCCCTGCGATAAGACCGACGGGATTGGACTGGGATGTATCGTGGAGAATACGGGAAATCCTTTGACGGTGCCTGTCAGCGAGGATCTTTTGGGTAAGGTGCTCGACGGTCTTGGCAGGATCGACGGCGCGTATATGCCGGGCGTGCCCTACAGTGTGGAAGCACAGCCGCCGGATGCCATGAGCCGTAAGATCATAGACGAGGTGCTTCCCCTGGGCGTAAAAGCCATTGACGGTCTGATGACCGTGGGGAAGGGGCAGCGTATCGGTATTTTTGCAGGTTCCGGCGTGGGAAAATCTACGCTGATGGGTATGTTTGCGAGAAATACAAAGGCGGATATCAATGTCATTGCCCTCATCGGCGAGCGCGGCCGTGAGGTGCGCGAGTTCGTGGAGAGAGACTTGGGCGAGGAGGGGATGCGCCGTTCCGTGGTGGTGGTTGCCACTTCGGACAAATCGGCTCTCGAGAGAAACAAGGCGGCAAAGACTGCCTGTGCGATCGCGGAGTATTTTAGGGATCAGGGCAAGGACGTCCTTTTGATGATGGACTCTCTGACCCGTTTTTCCATGGCACAAAGGGAGATCGGCTTAGCCAGCGGAGAACCGCCGGTGTCAAGAGGCTATCCCCCCAGCGTGTATTCGGAGATGCCGCGTCTTTTGGAACGGGCAGGATGTGCGGCGGTGGGTTCCATTACCGGCCTCTACACGGTGCTTGTGGACGGTGACGACATGAATGAGCCGATCACGGACACCGCCAGAAGTATCCTGGACGGCCATATCATGTTAAACAGAAAGCTGGCGCACCAAAACCATTATCCGGCGATCGATGTATTGCAGAGCATCTCCAGATGTATGAGCCAGATCGTGGATAAGGAGCACAAAGTGCTTTCAGGTAAGCTAAAAAATGTCCTTGCCACTTACAATGAGGCGGAGGACCTGATCAATATCGGCGCTTACAAGAGCGGCAGCAACAAAAACATCGACTATGCGATCGAGAAGATCGAGGCGGTAAACGAGTTTTTGATGCAGGATGTGGATTCTAAATATGATTATTCGGATGCCGTTGATATGCTGCGGGAGCTTTTCGCGGAAGCGGACGCGGAGTGAGGAGTGACTGGCCATGGCGAGATTTCGGTACAGGATGCAGAGCATCCTGAATATCAAGTACCAGCTTGAGACCCAGGCAAAGATCGAGGTTGGCAGAGCACAGATGCGGCTGCAGGAGGAGGAAGAAAAACTGCAGACCCTGTTCGACAGAAAGGAAGCATACTTTGAGGAGGGCAGGCGGCTGCGGGAAAAGTCGGTAAGCGTCACAGATCTGCGGGACAATCGCAACGCCCTCATGGTGATGGATGACCTGATCGCCATGCAGCAGATCGAAGTGATGCGGGCGGCAGAGGCAGTGGAAGCTGCGCGGGCGAAACTGACGGAGATCATGCAGGAACGCAAGATGCACGAGAAGTTAAAAGAAAAGGCCCTGCTTCAGTTCTTGGAGGATGAGAAGAAGGAAGAAGCTAAGATCGTAGATGAGCTTACGAGCTACACATACGGGCAGCGCGGAAAGGAAAACGAAGATGGCAGCGGAAACGATGAATATGGGGATGGAACCGCCCATTGACAAAAACGCGGAAAAAAAGAGATTAAAGGACGAACGCAATAAGATCAAAAGCGATAGAAAGGCGCAAAAGAAGGAAGCAAAGCAGCGCGCGAAGGAGATCGCCGAGCAGGAAGCTCAGCTTGATGATGACGAGGGCGGCGGTGTTTCCGTCTTTTTAGTAACAATCGTTATTGTTGCGATCTGGGTAGCGATCCTCTGTCTGCTCATCAAGTTGGACGTAGGTGGATTCGGTTCCGGGGTGCTCGCGCCTGTCTTAAAGGATGTGCCGGTAGTCAACAAGATCCTGCCCTCCGATACGACCGTGACCACGGATGACGGGGAATCTTACGGCGGTTACACGAGCCTGCGGGAGGCAGTGGATTATATCAAGGAGCTGGAACTGCAGCTTGAGGATGCTCAGGCGGCAAGCACCGTGGACTCTGAGGAACTGGCGGAGCTGCGCGCGGAGATCGAGAGACTGCAGACCTTTGAGGATGCGCAGATCGAGTTTGAGCGCATCAAGACAGAGTTTTATGAGGAAGTGGTCTACGCCGAGAACGGTCCGGGAGTGGAGGAGTATCAGAAGTATTACGAGACCATGGATCCCACCACGGCGGAGTATCTGTATAAGCAGGTGGTCGAACAGATAGAGACGGATAAGAGGATTCAGAATTACGCACAGGCATATGCGGAGATGGAGCCCGTGCAGGCGGCGAAGATCTTTGAAGCAATGACGGACGATCTGGATTTGGCGGCAAAGATCCTCAATCAGATGGGTACGAAGGAGAGAGGAAATATCCTCGGTGCCATGGATGCGGAAACAGCAGCCAGGCTGACCAGAATCATGGATCCGGATCTGTAAAGCATAATGACATAAAATAACATGTATGATTTATTGGAATTTCAGGGAAATCGCTTCACGGTCGGCACAAAAGAGCCGATATAAAGAAAGAGAGTTACCTTCGATATATTTCACGTGAAATAACGCGTGTTATATATAAACATTACAGTACCTTGAAAACTGCAGAAAGGAGGAAAGAGCAGGAATGACGGTAGACAATGTAAAGGCCCTGTCGCCATTTGGCACAGTGCAGGGCAGCCAGACTTCTGCCAAAACGGATGAGCTCGTGCAGGAACGCTTCGACAAGCTTATGACCAAGATGGGCGATCAGCTTGCGGGAATGCAGAGATCCCAGGCGGCGGCGCAGGCGCCGAAACAGGCGATGCAGGTGACTGTGGAAAAGACACAGACGACTGTAGAGAAGGCGCAGGAGACCACGCAGCCAAAGGATGCGGCAAAGCAGGAAGGCACAGAGCAGACCGCTGAGACCCAAAATCCCGAAGATGCAAAGACTGCGGCGGATGGCACGCAGGATAAGGCAGCCGAAGGAGAAAAGGGCGAGGCGATCACCGGGAAGGAAGATGGCAAGGAAGTAGACGCCGCAGCACAGGAGACTGTGGAGGAAGCGGCAAAAGAGCTCGTTGCCGAAATCGTCGACGTGATGCAGATCCCGCTTGAAAAAGTGGAGGAAGCCATGGAAATTCTGGGGCTTACGGCAGTGGATCTCTTTGATCCGGCAAATCTGAAACAGCTGTTATTGCAGCTTTCGGAGAGGACGGACGAGTTGACGCTGGTAACGGATGAGACTCTCTATGGCAACTTGCAGCAGCTTTTTGGAGCGGTGCAGGAAACTCTGGGAGCCTTGCAGGAGGAGCTGGGACTGACACCGGAAGAACTGGAAAAGCTGGTGGCTGACTTAAGCGAAATGCAGAAGGAATCCGCACAGGACTTGCAGCCTGATGTGCAGATGCCTGTGGGTGAAGAACCCGAGGTGAGCGTGGAAGGCATGAAGGATTACGCGGTATCCGTGGCAAAGGACGGCGGCACGGTGCAGATCAAGGTGACGGTGGACGATGCCAGCGGCGAGAAACACGTGAGCGAGCAGGTAACGCAGGCAGCGCCTGGGACCGAGCCTGTCGCGAAAAAGAGCGGCATGGGTGAGGGACATCAGGGACAGGAGGGTTCCCATGCGGGAGAACAGTCCGCAGGAGGCGCCCTGTTACAGCACCTTACGGGTCAGACCGCAGAGGTGGAGGCACCGATGGAGCAGCCGGTATACACGCAGCCTGAATCCAATCAGATCATGGATCAGATCGTGGAGTACATGAAATTCAACATCAAGCCGGACACACAAGAGATGGAGATGCAGCTGCATCCCGCAAGCCTGGGCACGGTTCATGTACAGATCGCAGCGAAGGACGGCGTCATCACGGCTCAGTTTGCAGCACAGAATGAAACCGTAAAGGCAGTTCTGGAAACCCAGATGATTCAGCTCAAACAACAGTTCGAAGAGCAGGGCATCAAGGTCGAGGCTGTTGAGGTCACCGTGGCAAATCATTCTTACGGCGAGCAGTACAGCGACGGACAGGATGCGGCGGATCAGGGAAATGAGAGCGCAAAGAAGAACGGTACGCGCAGGATCAACCTGGATGACATCGGAGAAGAAGACCTGGATACGCTCGAGGATTCAGAGCGGATCGCGGTGGAGATGATGCAGGCAAACGGCAGCACGGTAGACTATACGGCATAACAAAAAGGAGTGAAAGTATGGGAGTAGTACAGAAAGTAGAGAACGGCAAGTTCGTGGAATCTAATTCCGCAGCGTCTCTGGCGAAAGAAAAAGAGAAGCTTAAGGGTTCCAACACGTTGGATAAGGATGCCTTCCTGCAGCTTTTGGTGGCGCAGATGAAGTATCAGGATCCGCTGGAGCCTACGTCAAACACCGAGTACATTTCGCAGTATGCGACATTCTCAGAGCTCGAGCAGATGCAGAACATGAGCGCTTCGATGGATCTTTTCCGGGCATCGAGTCTTGTGGGTGAGACGGTACTTTTGAAGGTGAAAGATTCGCAGGGCAGAGAGACCACGGTACAGGGTAATGTAGACTATGTGGTTTACGAGGGCAATAAGGCATACCTCTCCGTGAACGGCGATCTGTATTCCATGGACGATCTGGACACGGTGGCAGACCCTACGTATCTGGAGGCCTACAGATTGGCGGCGGATTTCTTAAACATCTACAAGGATCTTCCCAAGCTCGAGGATCTGTCTTTGAAAGACAGGGCAGACGTGGAGAAGTTAGACGAGATGTATCAGGGCATGAACGAGTATCAAAGGAGTTTCCTGACCGACGAGCAGGTTGACACCATGAAGAAGTATGTGAAGAAGATGAAAGATCTGGTGGCAGTCTCAGAGGCTGAGAAGGGCGAGGAAGCTTAAGAGTAGAAACTGGCAGCTATCTCACTGGCAGCTATCTCAAGGAGGAGAGACGATGAAACTACAAGGTAATTCATTTCCTTCCATAGCGCAGCTGCAGGATCAATATTTAGGAACGGGCAGAAAGAAGGACGCGGCGCTTGCTCAGGGAGCATTAAGCTTCCGGGATATCCTGACGAAAAAGACGGACGTCATCCAGGAATCCGGAGAGGTAAGATTTTCCAAGCACGCGGCAAACCGCCTGTCAGACCGAAATATTGAGTTGACCGAGGAGCAGGTGGAACGCCTGAATCTGGGTGCAGCAAAAGCTTCGGCGAAGGGGATAAACGAATCGTTGGTCATTGTGGATTCCCTCGCATTCATCGTGAGCGTGCCGAATCAAACGGTCATCACGGCGATGGATCAGACGGAGACCGATGAAAATGTATTTACAAACATAGACGGAGCCGTAATCATGTAATGAATAACGATAAGCCGGACCTTA
This sequence comes from uncultured Lachnospiraceae bacterium, assembly GCA_910576815.1. Lineage (GTDB taxonomy): Bacteria > Bacillota > Clostridia > Lachnospirales > Lachnospiraceae > UBA3282. Next base: position 31,064 of record CAJTKA010000026.1, on the reverse strand, counting down.
CAGGAGGCTTAGCGTTCCCGACTGACTGAGGGGACGACGGTTCTACCAGAAATAAGGAGGTCATTTCACTATGATGAGATCACTTTTTTCCGGGGTGTCGGGGTTAAAAACCCATCAGACCCGGATGGATGTTATTGGTAACAATATTGCAAACGTAAACACAACCGCATATAAGGCGCAGAACATGGTATTCAGCGATCTGCTCTATCAGCAGACACAGGCAGCTTCCGGCGCGAACGCGGACACCGGACGCGGCGGTATCAACGCCAGACAGATCGGTCTGGGTGCGAAGTCGGCAGCGATCAACACCGCCATTACCAGACAGGGTAATGCGCAGTCTACGAACAACCCCTGGGACGTGATGATTTCGGGCGAAGCTTTCTTCATCGTAAGCAGCGGTTCCCAGAATTTCTTCACCAGAGACGGTTCCTTCACCATTGACGGTGCGGGCAACCTCGTTATGGCGAGCACCGGCTATCGCGTGATGGGCTGGCAGGTAGATGAGGAGACAGGCGATATCCGCTCCGACGTGGTATCCGCTCTGCAGGTCATGAACCAGAAGAACATGACGGCGCCTGCGGAGGCGACCACGAAGGGCATCTCAGCCGGTATCCTCGATAAGAATGATACCGACGTGCACAGTGCCGCCGGTCTGGTCAGGACCTTTAGTTTCTTTGACCAGTTGGGCTACAAGTACACCGCGAAAATCAGCTTCCATGCCATGAGTGAGGACGGCAATTACTATGTGGAGCTGGACGATATTTTAAACGAAGACAGTGTTTCCCTGGTGCAATACTATAATCTGAGCAATATCAACCAGATCGCAACCTTCGGAAACGGCGGCACGATGCCTGATGTTACAAAAGTTTACAGTGTGCCGCAGGGCGTGACTTATACGCCTGCATCCGGTACGACGGCGGCAAACTTTAAGGTGGACTACAGCTTTGCGGATGCGCTCAAGGGCTTTGCCGCAAATCCGATGATGAGTCTGGCAGGAGATTCCGTCAAGATCGTTAAGGTTGGTTCAGCGGAGCTGACGGATACCACGCCGATCCCGGACGGAACGGTAGCGGCAACGGGAGGAAACAATGTGACCGTAGAGGGGACTACGGCACTGAGTGAGGAAGTGCTTAAGACGGAGTACGGATTGGTACGCATCAAAGAGGGTACCAATAAAGGAAAATATTATTATAGCGATAAGACTACGAATCCCCCGACGGATGTCTATTTGGATGAAAACTCTGCTGCTGCGGATTGGGCAAAGGTCCTGCAGAAACTGACCGGAGACGCCGGCGCAGGCGGCGGAACCGCGACCAGCGGCGCGGTGACGGTCAGCAGCGTGGAGATGGATGAAAACGGCGAGTTGACGGTGAGCTTCCGGGCAGACTTTGAACCGGAAAAAGAACTGTTGTATAACGCAAAGACCGGAAAGCTTTCCGAGACCATTGAGGCGACGGAGGCAAATAACGCCACGATCCTGGAGCGGGTCTATGGTCTGAAAGAAAGCGAGACCATGAAATACACCATCAATTACATTGCACCTGACGACGGGCAGGCGAGCATCACGCTCAAAGAGTCCTATAAGGGCAATATGCTGGTGTTCGATACCAAGAGCGGTGAATTTAAGTACATCGGTTCCAACGATCAGGTGGCAGCGACCCTCGACTTTGCGGCGTCCGCTACCGATCTGACGGGTGCGAACGTAGATTTAGGGCATTTCCACGACACTTCCATCGACTTTTCGACGATGAGAAATGTTAATAACGGTAAGACCTCCACCGTAGCCATGGATTCCGGCGACGGTTCTTCCAATAACCTCGGCGCAGGTCGTAAAGAAGGTGCGCTGATCGGTGTGGAGATTAGCCAGGACGGTAAGATCAGAGCGTCTTACGACAATGGCTTGACGAAGGTGTTGGGACAGATCGCGGTGACGAAGTTTGCGAACGCCTCAGGTCTTGCTAAGATGGGCAACAACCTCTATTCCACGACCATGAACTCCGGTGAGTTCGACGGTGTCGGTATCGATATCACCTCGGACGGTAAGGGTACCATGGAATCCGGCGTCCTGGAGATGAGTAACGTCGATCTGGCAGGCGAGTTTACCGAGATGATCACTACACAGCGTGGTTTCCAGGCAAACAGCCGTATCATCACCACCTCCGACTCCATGCTGGAGGAATTGGTAAATCTTAAGAGATAGTAGAGCATTAGGGGCTTCCGCTTAGCGGGAGCCCCATTTTTGCGATTTGGTAAAAATTTTTTTTGCAGTTTGAGAAAATGTGTGGTAAAATAAATGAGCTGCAGACTCTTGTTTCTAATTTGCTTTACGGTTGGGATTTTCCGGAAAGGGGACGGTATCGTATGATAGAGGTCACGAAGATCAATGGCGTCAAGGTGCTGATTAACCCCGATTTATTGGAGCTTGTCGAGGAAACGCCTGATACGGTGCTGACTTTAACGACAGGTCGGAAAATAATTGTAAAAGAAAGTAGACAAGAAGTGAAAAATTTAGTAAAATCGTATAGAAAGGATATTTTTGCAGACTAGTGTAAAGTAGGTGCATACATATGGATATAGCTTCAATTATCGGTTTGTTGGCATGTTTGGCGTTGATGATATTTGGTATGGTATTCGGAAAAACATTCGCTACCGTTGCCAGTTTCCTCCACGCCCCCTCGGCGCTGATCACGTTCGGCGGCGCTTTGTGCTGTGTCATGGCAAGTTACTCCATGCCGAGTTTCGTTGCCGGATTAAAGAGCATCGGTCTGATTTTCAAAACGTCGGTAATGAACGTTCCGGAAATCATTCAGAAGATCATAGACTTATCGAACGTCGCACGTAAGGAAGGCCTGCTCTCTCTGGAGGAAGCGGCCAGCGATATCGACGACGAGTTTTTGAAGAAGGGAATCCTGCTGATCGTGGACGGTACCGACCCTGAGCTTGTGCGTGCCATCATGGAGACAGAACTTGTCAGTGTGGAGGGCAGGCACAAAGAAAAGATAGGCTTCTGGGAAAATCTCGGCGCCATGGGTCCTGCCTGGGGTATGATCGGTACCCTGATCGGACTGATCCTTATGCTGAAAGACCTTTCCGATTTGGCGGCAGTCGGCCCGAACATGGCGACAGCCCTGATTACAACTTTCTATGGTTCCGTCCTTGCGAACTGGATCTGTGCACCTGTGGCGACGAAACTGAAAGGTAAGAATGACGAGGAGATGATGGTGAAGGAGATCGAGATCGAAGGTCTGCTTTCCATTCAGGCGGGTGAGAACCCTCGTGTCATCGAGGAGAAACTGAAGTCCTTCCTGGCACCCGCGGACAGAGGTTCCTCCGGTGAAGGTGGCGGAGGTGAAGAGAATGGCTAAAAAGAAGCAGGAAGACCCGCCAAAAGGCTCACCGGCGTGGATGGCGACATTCAGTGACCTGATGAATCTCCTGCTCTGTTTCTTCGTGTTGCTCTTTGCGATGTCCAGTGTGGACGAGGCAAAGCAGGAGGCGATCGTAGCATCCTTAAACCAGGCGTTTTCCATATTTGACGGGGGCGCACAGGCGATCGGCGACGGAAAATTGATCAGTAACGGCGTCAGCCAGCTCAATGTGCTGGATGATTTTATAAACAGTACGGGTAAGCTCGATGAGGGACAGACCGTAGATGAAGATATGGCGCGGGACGCGTCCAGCGAAGCTGCGAAAGAACAGCTCGAGGAAGCGCAGATGGAAGAATCCGAGAAAATGGCGGAGATGATCCAGGAAGCCGTGGATGAGAGCGATATGCAGGATGAGGTGGAAGTGCAGTTTACCTCACAATTTGTCCAGCTTACACTCAAAGGTTCGATCCTCTTTGATTCGGGACAGACAGTCTTAAAAGAAGAGGCGAAGCCGGTACTTGATCAGGTAGGTCTGATTTTGGAGCGGTACGCGACGGGAACCATTGAAATTGAGGGGCATACGGACAACGTACCCATGTCGGGAGCGAAATACTCAAATAACAATGAGTTGAGTTCCGGACGTGCGCTTTCGGTGTTCGATTACATTCTTTCCGTGACAAACTTGAACCCGGCGAATATCAAACATGCTGGCAGGGGAGAATATCTTCCAATCGCTGACAATGCGACGCCTGAGGGACGGGCAAAGAACAGGAGAGTAGAGATCAAGATTTACAACTCTATGAGCGCTTATTGATTTTAGGAGCTTTCAGTCATGTGAAATCATAGATAGAATATTTCACAGAATATCTATAGAAGGAGAAACAAAAGGCTATGAAGAAGAATCTGATTTCCATTATTATTCTGGCGCTTATGATCGTGAATATCGTTTTGACAGCGATTATGATGTTTAGCGTGACCGGCGCTTCCAAGAAGACTGCTGCGCTGGTTGACAACATTGCCACGGCCATGGATCTGGAACTTTCGGCGAGCGGCGAGGGCGGAGCGGCAGCGGCTGTCTCAATGGCGGACACCGAGACCTATTCTTTTGCTGATAATATGACGATCCCTTTGAAAAAGAGCGAGGGGGATGAAAAGGATCACTACTGTATCGTTTCGATCACCCTTTCGATCAACACCAAAGCGGAGGGCTATAAGGAGTACGGCTCCGCAGAGGTTCTGGCGACGAGGGAAGGTTTGATCAAAGACGAGATCAACGGCGTGTTTGCCCGGTATACGATGGAGGAAGCACGCGACAATCAGGAAACGATCAAAAAAGAGATCATAGACAGAATACAACAGCTGTTTGATTCCAAGTTTATCTATAACGTGTCCTTCGGCGACATCATGTTTGGATAGTACTTAGATAAAATGATTACCACAGGAGGTGAACTTTCGTGGGCGAGGTACTATCGCAGAGTGAGATAGATAATCTGCTCGCCGCCTTGAGCAGCGGCGATCTGGACACCGAAGAACTAAATAACGCGGATGACAAGAAAGTAAAGACTTACGACTTCAAACGTCCGGCAAAGTTCTCCAAAGAGCATCTGCGGACATTGGAAATCATATACGAGCATTACGGGCGGCTGCTCTCAACGAGTATGCCGGTGTATTTGAGAAAGAATATACAGGTCTCGGTAACAAGTTCCGAGACGGTCATATTCTCAGAGTTTTCAAATTCGCTGTCAAACCCGGTGATCTTGGGCGTGGTCAACTTCCAACCGCTAGGGGGAACGATCCTGATAGAGTTAGCTTCCCAGCTGGGGTTTGCAATGATAGACAGGATGCTTGGCGGTTCGGGAGATCCCCTGGAAAAGACCAGGGATTTCACCGAGATCGAGATGACGATCATAGAGAAGATGATGGTGGTGTGTATGCAGCTCATGCGCGAACCATGGAAGAACGTGGTGGATATCAACCCCATGATGGAGCGCATCGAGACAAACTCACAGTTTGCGCAGATCATCGCCCCCAGCGATATGATTGCAATCGTCACCTTAAACATGAAAATAGGCGACGTTGAAGGATTTATGAATGTATGTCTCCCCTTCTTCACGTTGGAGAGCGTCATGGATAAGCTCAATACAAAGTTCTGGTACGCCAATATGCAGGAACGGGACGCGGAGAACTTCGAGGAGTATGTCGAGGCCCTTATCAAGAGAGTGGATGTTCCGGTCAAGGCGGTACTGGGAAAGACGAGCATATCAGTTACCGATTTTGTGAATCTGCAACGCGGGGACATTATAAGACTAGATACCGAGGTAGAGCAGGATCTTACGGTGTATGTGGGTAATATCAAGAAATTTACCGCGCTTCCGGGAACCAGTCGGGAGAAAAATGCTGTGAGAATCACTTCGGTGATTAGAGAGGGGGAGTAGAGAAGCATGGACGGAATGTTATCACAGGACGAAATAAACGCATTGCTGAACGGCACGGATGAGCCGGCAGGTGACGATGCTGCGGCAGATACAGCGTCTATTGATGCGATGGAAGCCGATGAATCACTCTTGACGGATAGCGAGAAGGACGCCATTGGTGAAGTCGCGAATATCAGCATGGGCGCTTCGGCGACCACTCTGTTTTCCATTGTAAACCGAAAGGTCAATATCACGACACCTGTCGTTAAGATGGCGACCTGGAAGAACGTGCTGGAAGATTATGAGAAGCCTTGCGTATTTATTCTGATCAAGTATACACAGGGATTAGACGGATCGAATATCCTGATCTTGAAGGAACATGACGTTAAGGTCATCACCGATTTGATGATGGGAGGCGACGGCACCAACACGGACGGTGAGCTGGGTGAGCTTCATCTCTCGGCAATTTCCGAGGCGATGAATCAGATGATGGGATCTTCGGCAACGTCACTCTCCACGATGCTTGGCAAGATGATCGATATCAGCCCCCCGGAGGCAAGTCTGGTAGATTTGACCGCCTTTAAGTCAGGCGGCGATATCGCTGACTTCCTGGAAGGAACCTTCGTCAAAATTTCTTTCAGAATGCAGATCGACGAGTTAGTGGATTCCACCATCATGCAGTTGTATCCGGTGGATTTTGCAAAAGAGATTTACCATACCTTTATCATAAGCCAGGAAGCAGACGGTACGGTGGCAGCTCCCGCATCTGCACCTGCAGCGGCACCGACACCTGCACCTGCACCGGCGGCAGCACCGGCACCTATGCCGATGGCGGCGCCTGCGTCGGTAGCAGCTCCGGCACCCGGAGCGGCACCGCAGATGGACATGAATCAGATGCAGATGATGATGCAGATGATGATGCAGCAGAGTATGAATGCGCAGCAGAATGCAAACGCACAGCCGGTGCAGTTCCAAAGCTTTGCAACAGACTTCAATCCTATGCAGAGTCAGGAGAACATCGAGCTGATCAAGGATGTGCCGCTTGAGGTAACAGTAGAACTTGGAAGGACCTCTCGTTCGATCGCGGAGATTTTGGATTTTGCGCCGGGTACGATCATAGAGCTTGACAAGATCGCAGGCGAACCGATCGATGTGCTGGTAAACGGTAAGTTTGTTGCAAAAGGCGAAGTAATGGTAATCGAGGAAAGCTTTGGTATTCGGGTAACCGAAATCATCAAATAATATGTGATAGGAGAAAGAGAGATGGCAAAAAATATTTTAGTATGTGATGATGCAGCGTTTATGCGAATGATGATCAAGGACATCCTGACCAAGAATGGCTATAACGTGGCAGGAGAGGCGGAGAACGGCGCAAAAGCGGTTGAGAAATACAATGAGCTTAAGCCGGATCTCGTGCTGATGGACATCACCATGCCCGAGATGGACGGCATCCAGGCTCTCAAAAAGATCAAGGAGGGCGATCCGGGTGCAATGGTTATCATGTGTTCTGCAATGGGACAGCAGGCTATGGTTATCGAGTCCATTCAGTCCGGGGCCAAGGACTTTATTGTGAAACCTTTCCAGGCAGATCGCGTACTGGAGGCTGTTAAGAAGGTCGTGGGATAATGCTTCTCGCATTGCCGGACAGGACTGACTCCTATGTACAGTTTATAACAGTATTACTGTTGTTTGTGTTTGTGCTGGCTGTTACGGCTCTGGTGACCAGATGGATCGGCGGTTACCAGAAGGGAAGGTCTGCGGGCATGAACATGGAGCTTTTGGAGGCGATTCGGCTTTCCAATAACAAATACATCCAACTGGTGAGAGTCGGCAGGAAGTATTTGGCGCTTGCAGTTTGCAAAGATACTGTTACAATGTTATCAGAGATTCCCGAGGAGGAATTGCAGTTTTCCGAGGGGTCTACCAGTGGCGTGTCCAGCTTTAAGGATGTGTTCATGAAAATACAGAGAGAAAAAATCCTGGAAAAAGAAGACGGGCGAGACGAATGAAGAAATATTTTTCCGGATATTATTTGGCAAAATATATATGCCTGCTGATGGTGGCAGGCATATTGTATCTTAGTCAGGGGAATATCGTTTTTGCCGCAGAGGATACGACAACAGCGGTGACAGATACCCCTTACCGGGATTCTAATCTCACCGGCACGACTGCGGAGAGGACAAATCAGGATCCTCCCGGGGCGTCAGAGACTGCCGAAGAACTGGCTGAACTGAATATTGCGAATACGGTGACGGTGACCTATGAAGGCGGAAACGGAAACGTGAACGGCGCTCTGCGTATTCTGGTGATCCTTACGCTGATTGCGATCGCACCGACACTGATCATTATGCTGACCTCCTTTACGCGGGTCATCATCGTTCTGCATTTTACGAGGCAGGCGCTTAATACGCAGACAGCTCCGCCAAACACGGTTCTGATCGGTATTGCCCTGTTTCTGACCTTCTTTATCATGCAGCCCACGATGACGGCGGTCTATACGGAGGCGCTGGTGCCCTATGAAGCGGGGGATCTGACGCAGGAAGAAGCCTTTGCGGCGGCAGCCGGACCGATCAGGGAGTTTATGTATAAGCAGACCCAGAAGAACGATGTTTACTTCTTCATGGACATTAACCGCACGGAATGGAACGGTGAACTTGACGATATCCCAATGAGCGTTTTGGTGCCGGCATTTATCATCAACGAGCTCAGGCAGGCGTTTATCATTGGTTTCCTGATTTATATTCCGTTTATTGTGATCGATATGGTGGTGGCTTCTACCCTTATGAGTATGGGTATGATGATGCTGCCGCCGACCACGATATCCATGCCCTTTAAGATTTTGCTGTTTGTGCTTGCGGATGGCTGGTATCTGGTGATCAAGGGCGTGGTGGAAAGCTTTAATCTATAGGGAAAGGGTAAAGAAAGGGAGAGGTGAGCGATGACAGTCAATGATGTCACGGCGATTGCGGAACAGGCGATCTTTACCATCATAAAGTGTGCAGCGCCGATGCTTTTGGTGTCTCTTTGCGTGGGGCTTGCCGTCAGTATTTTCCAGACGGTCACCTCCATTCAGGAGCAGACCCTTACCTTTGTACCAAAGGTTTTGGCGATTTTTCTGGCACTGATTCTCATGGGACATTGGATCATGAATCAGATGGTAGAGTTTATGACCGGTCTGTGGCTTGATTTTAACCAGTATTTACGTTAGATTGCTTTTGCAAAGGGTTTGATGACTACGTTCCGTTTTAGGAAGTGGCTTTATGATAGATATTAGCTTTACCTATGAAGACTTGGAATACTTTCTATTGATACTGGTGCGGATTAGCTGTTTTGTATACGCTGCTCCGTTTTTCAGCATGTCAAATGTGCCGAGAACAGTGAAAATAGGCTTTTCCGTCTTTGTCTCCTACCTGCTCTACCATGCGTTGGACCATAACGAGGTGGTGTACAGCAGCCTTTTAGGGTATGCGGTGATTGTGATGAAGGAGGCGCTGACGGGGTTTGTGATCGGCTGGGGCGCGCAGATCTGCGCTTCGGTGACTTCTTTTGCGGGAAGCATCGCTGATATGGAGATCGGTTTGTCCATGGTCTCTTTGCTCGATCCGGCAACTAAGGAGCAGGCTACTTTTACCGGGGTGTTTTACCAGTATATGTTTACTTTGTTTATGATTATTTCCGGTCTCTATCAGTACCTTTTGCGGGCGCTGGCAGAAACTTTTACTTTGATTCCGATCAATGGCGCAGTGTTTAAGACGGAGGCGCTGCTTTCGTCAGTCCTTTTGTTTTTGGCGGAGTACGTTGCGGTCGGTTTTCGTATTATCCTGCCGATCTTTTGTGCCATGATTTTCTTAAACTGCGTGCTTGGTGTGTTGGCGAAGGTATCTCCACAGCTCAACATGTTCGCCGTGGGTATTCAGTTTAAGGTGCTTGTTGGGCTGGGGATCCTCTTCTTTTCGATGCAGATGCTGCCGACCCTGGCGGACAATATTTTTACCCTGATGAAGCGGATGATCGTATCTTTTGTGGAGGGCATGATTTGAGTTTAGCATATGAGCTCCAGTTCTTCGCCAAGGATGGTCCCGGCGGAGAGAAAACAGAAGAACCTACCGCCAAAAAGCTGGAGGATGCCAGAAAAGAAGGCCAGGTGGCAAAGAGTAAGGAAGTGACCAGTGCTTTCGAGATGCTGGCGGCATTCTTCCTGTTCCGCATTTGGGTGGAGAATATCGGAGTCAACTTTGTGGGAGAGATGCAGGAACTGTATGCTCAGATCCCGGAATACACAAAGCTCTACGATGGTCACATTCAGGCGGCGACCTTTCGGATGCTTTTTATCGAAGCTTTGTTAAGGATCCTGTTGACGATCCTTCCGTTTTTGCTTGTGGGTTTCTTGGTAGCCTTTGTGGCGAATCTGCTGCAGGTGAAGTGGAAGGTCACCGGCAAGCCGCTTAAGCCAAAATTCAATAAATTGAATCCGGTCAGCGGTTTCAAACGGATCTTTTCCAAAAATTCTTTGGTGGAGCTGTTGAAATCGGTCCTGAAGCTGACATTGATCGGGTATGTGGTGTATGATTATCTGAAAAAGAATATGCCGCCCATTTTGCAGATTTACGATTTGTCCTTAAATCAGGGCATTGCGCTGGCGGGCAGCCTGGTGATCAATCTGGGGATCAGGATATCCCTGTTTTATATGCTGATCGCGGCTGCGGACTTTGCCTATCAGAAGATCAAATTCAAGAATGACATGAAGATGACCAAGCAGGAGGTCAAGGACGAGTACAAGAACCAGGAAGGAGATCCGCAGATCAAGGGCAAGCAGCGGCAGAGAATGATGGAGGCGTCCAGACGCCGTATGATGCAGCAGCTGCCTGAGGCGGACGTGGTCATCACCAACCCGACCCACTTTGCGGTGGCGATCAAGTATGAACCTGAGGTTTATGACGCCCCTTATGTGGTGGCAAAAGGCGCTGATTATCTGGCGCAGAAGATAAAGGATGTGGCGAAGGAAAACCATATCGAGATCGTAGAAAACAAGCCCCTGGCAAGAATGCTCTACGCGAATGTGGACGTAGGCAGTGTGGTGCCGCCGGAACTCTATCAGGCGGTGGCGGAGGTACTGGCTTTCGTCTACCACTTACAAGGGAAGGTCTAAGAATAAATAACAAATGTTACGAAAAAGGAGGTGAACCGTGATGCAGAAATTAAAGATTGGAGACGTTGGCGTTGCACTCTATCTGTTGGCAGCATTTATCATGCTGATCGTGCCGATTTCGTCCGGGCTTCTGGATGTGCTCCTTGCCTGCAATATCGCGGTTGCCTTTACCATTATGTTTGGCTGTATGTTTGCCAACGAAGTGCTGAATATGTCGTTTTATCCGACGATCCTGCTGTTTACGACCGTGTTCAGGATCGCGCTGAACGTTTCCTCCACCAGGCTGATCCTCTCAAAGGGTGATGCCGGTAACGTGGTGCAGACCTTCGGCGAATATGTGGGCGGCGGCGATCTTTTGATCGGTGTCCTGGTGTTCCTGATCCTGATCATCGTGCAGTTTATGATCATCAACAAAGGTTCCGAGCGTGTGGCTGAGGTAACGGCAAGATTTACGCTGGATGCGATGCCCGGTAAGCAGATGGCGATCGACGCGGACTTAAATACCGGCGCAATCACGGACGAGGAAGCGAAAAAACGCCGCGAAAAGATACAGGAAGAAGCGACCTTCTTCGGTTCCATGGACGGTGCCGTGAAGTACGTAAAGGGAGATGCGACCGCAGGTCTGGTGATCACGTTCATCAATATCGTGGGCGGTATCGGTTTCGGTGTGTTCCGCCAGGGGATGGAGATGACGGATGCGCTGAACAAATATACGATCCTTACCATCGGTGACGGTCTGGTGAGCCAGATCCCGTCTCTTTTGATCTCTCTGGCCACAGGTATCCTGGTGACGAAGGGCTCCAAGGAGGCAGATTTCGGCATGGTGCTGATCAGCCAGCTCTTTGGAACGCCGAAGGTCCTCTATCTGGTGGGCGCGGTCCTTGCTTTTCTGGGTATCGTAACGCCGCTGAATGCGGTGGTCTTCGTAGGACTGGGACTGGTCTTTATCGTAGTCGGCAGGATCATGGCAGGGACCATCGAAACGGCGGTGATCGAACACGAGGCGGACGAGGAAGAAGCGGCGGCAGAGGAGATCAGGCAGCCGGAGAATGTCACCTCCCTTTTGCAGGTGGATCCGATCGAATTGGAATTTGGTTACGGTATCATTCCGCTTGCCGATGTGAATCAGGGTGGAGACCTCTTAGACCGCGTGGTCATGATCAGAAGGCAGATCGCGTTGGAGCTTGGTACTGTGGTGCCGATCATCCGTCTGCGGGATAACATACAGTTGAATCCGAATCAATATATTATTAAGATAAAGGGTGTACAGGTCAGCGAAGGTGAGATTTTGTTTGACCACTATATGGCCATGAATCCCGGCTATGTCGAAGAAGAAATCACGGGTATTCCTACCTTTGAGCCTTCCTTCCATCTGCCTGCCATTTGGATCACGGAAGGACAGAGAGAGCGTGCGGAGAGCATGGGCTACACGGTCGTGGATCCGCCGTCCATCATTGCAACGCATTTGACGGAGATCATCAGACAGTACATATCCGAGCTTCTTACGAGGCAGGATGTACAGAGTCTTGTGGACAACTTAAAGGAGACGAATCCCTCTCTCGTGGAGGAGCTGGTGCCCAAGCTTCTGGGACTTGGCGAGATTCAGAAGGTTCTGCAGAATCTCTTAAAGGAGGGTATTTCCATCAGGGATCTGCTCACCATCTTCGAGACCCTGGCAGACTATGCGACCACCACCAGAGATACGGATATCCTGACGGAGTATGTCAGACAGAGTTTGAAGCGCGCGATCTCCGGCAAGTTCTTCCCGGCAAACGAGACTTCCAGCGTAGTGACGCTCGATCCCAAGCTGGAGCAGGAGATCATGGCAAGCGTCAAGCAGACGGAGCAGGGTGCATACCTGACGTTAGATCCCGCCAAGACCAAAGAGATCATGGAAAATGTGGGAACGGAGGTCAAGAAACTGGAAGATCTGGGCAAGATGCCGATCATCATTACTTCGCCTATCGTCCGTGCTTACTTTAAGAAGCTGACGGAGGATTATTACCGGGATCTGGTCGTTGTGTCTTACAATGAGGTGGAATCCAATATTGAATTACAGTCTGTTGGGATGGTGACAACATAATGATAATCAAGAAGTTTATTGCGAAAACCGAAAAGGAAGCAGTCGAGAACGCCAGAAAAGAATTGGGAGAAGGCGTTGTCGTCATGAATGTGAAGCCCGTGAAAAACAAGAGCCTTTTCGCGTTCTTAAAAGCTCCCATGGTGGAAGTGACGGTGGCGCTGGAGGAGGAGAGCGAAAAGTACACGGCTGCTGTGTCGGCAATCAACAATGTGATCGCTTCCAGTAAAAATACACCCGTTACCGAAACGCCTGTTATGGAAACGCCTGAGAAGCGGGATACCAACAGCGCCATCGAGGAAAAGTTGGACAGCCTGCAGTCTCTTTTGGAACAGCAGCTCCAGAAACCGGGGGAGGAAAAAGAAGAAAAGGAAGAAGCGGCAGCCCCTCCGAAGGAGGAGTCTGAGACCGATAAATTCATGCGGCTGCTCCATGACACTATGCTGGAAAATGAAGTAGACGAGAAATACGCGCAGGAGATCATCGAGGAGATTGAGCTTGTCAATAAGCCCAATATCCCCTTTGACTATGCGCTGGCAAATATCTACCAAAAGATGATCCTGAAATTTGGTAAGCCAAGCGGCATCGAACCGGCGGCAAACGGCATCAAACTGGTGTTTTTTATCGGACCGACGGGCGTCGGCAAGACCACCACCATCGCTAAGATCGCCTCCAAGTTCCGGGTGGACGAAAAGAAAAAAGTGGCTCTGCTGACGGCGGACACTTATCGTATCGCGGCGGCGGAGCAGCTGCGCACCTATGCCAATATTCTGGAGGTACCGTTCCGCGTGATCTATACAGTGGAGGAAATCAGCAAGGCGCTGGAAGATTTCAGGGATTATGACTATATCATGATCGATACGGCGGGACATTCCCATCAAAATAGTACCCAGAAAGATAACATGTGTAATATTATACACTCTGTTGACGATAAGGTAGAGAAGGAAGTGCATCTGGTCTTAAGCGCTACCACCAAGTACCGCGATTTGATCAGCATAGCGGACTCTTATAAGGAGATGGCGGATTATAAGTTGATCTTTACGAAGCTGGATGAGACAACGACGCTCGGAAATCTCCTGAACCTGCGGCTCTATACAGGGGCTTCCCTGTCCTATGTGACCTACGGGCAAAATGTTCCGGATGACATCGAAGACTTTAATCCGCAAAAGACGGTCAAGAGACTGCTCGGAGGAAAGAGCTGATCAAGGAGAGCTGATCGGCGGAAGAACTAAGGAGGAGGCCCGGATGGATCAGGCTGAACAACTGAGAAGGATAATAAAGGGCAGCGCTCCGCCGAAACGTCCTCTGGCAAGGATCATCACAGTGACCAGCGGAAAGGGCGGCGTGGGAAAGTCCAATACGGCAATCAATCTTGCCATACAGTTTCGCAGGATGGGACAGAAGGTGGTTATCCTCGATGCGGATTTCGGACTTGCCAATATTGAGATCATGTTTGGCGCGGTGCCAAAACATAACTTGTGTGATTTTATTTATCAGGGAAAAAGCATTACGGATATCATCACCTGGGGCCCCATGGAAGTCGGGTTTATCTCGGGCGGATCCGGGATCACCGGTATGTCGAATTTAGACAGGGATCATCTGAGCACGATCATTGCAGATTTGGCGGAACTTGACAAGATGGCGGACACCATCATCGTGGACACTGGGGCAGGCATTGCCGATGCAGTGCTGGAATTTTTGGTGGCAAGTGGGGAGATCCTTCTGGTGACGACGCCGGAACCGACTTCGATCACGGACTCTTACTCCCTGCTAAAGGCGCTGAGCCGTCACCCCCGGTATTCGCCGGAGACGACACAGATCAGGGTGTTGGCGAATAAGGTGATGGGAGAGGGCGAGGCGCAGGCGCTCTATGCGAAGCTGGAGACAGTGGTGGAGCGGTATCTGGGAGTGCCGATCTCCTATCTGGGGATGATCCCGCAGGATCAGCAGCTTGCCAAGGCTGTGATGCAGCAGATGCCGGTGTCGTTAGAAAACCCCAAGGCGCGTTCGGCCATGGCGTACGAGGCGGTGGCGGCGAAGCTGATGAATCGTGATCTGGATCAGAATGTAAAGAGACGTGGGATGGCAGCATTTTTTTCCCACATCATTTCCGGAAGATAGGATGAAAAGAAGTTCTAGCCGCTCACAGCAGAGGCTGTTTCGCGGAGAACTTCTAAGTTTCATCTGGGAGAATGCCTAAAATGAGGCATTCTCCGCATACAGCGTTATTGTGATAAGGGGGAGCGTATGGCGGAATTGTTGTCAAAATATGTGGTGCCGGGAGGCGAAGTGGAGCTGCGGGCCATTGAGAGAGGTATTGGGCAGGAGGCGGAAAAAGAGGAAAAACTCCATCGCAGCCGAGTCCTGAAAGTCTTGTCGGAAGATCGTATGGAAATCGCCATGCCCATCGAGAACGGTAAACTGATCCTACTTCCGGTGGACGGCGAGTACGATATGTATTTTTATGGGGACAATGTGGTCTACCAGTGCAATGCCAGAGTGGTGGACAGATATCGATATAACGGTCAATATGTGCTGGTGATGGATATGACCAGCAATTTGCGCAATTATCAGAGAAGGGAATATTATCGTTTCAGCTGTGCTCTGGAGATGGATTCCAGGCAGCTTGCCGAGGAGGAGGAGATCGCCGTCGCTTCGCAGGAGGAGCTTCTGCCGTCCCTTCCCTTAAAGAGCAGTGTAATTGTGGATATCAGCGGCGGAGGGCTGCGCTTTGTAGCCTATTACGCTTACGAAGTAAACAGCTTGATCCTGTGTAAGTATCATCTGCGGGTGGAAGGCAGGGATAAGGAATATCGTCTGGTAGGCAAGGTGCTGGCGGTGAACGAACTGGAACATCGTCCCGGCGTTTTCGACCACCGCGTGCAATACGTCAATGTGGATCCTCAGGAGAGAGAAGAAATCATCCAATATATTTTTGACGAAGCAAGAAAAGTACATAAGTAATAAAATCGGAACAAAAAACGAGATAGAACATGGCGTACAGAGCAGGTAAATGCAAAGGTAGAGGAGGTGCAGGGTAAAAGAAATGAAAAATATACTGCTTGTCGACGACTCTGCACTCATGAGAAGGGTGCTCTGTGATATAATAGAATCTGACAAACGATTCCATGTACAGGACCGTGCGGTAAATGGTCTGGATGCATTGAATCTGCTCAGCAGAAAAACTTATGATGCTGTGATTTTGGATGTCAATATGCCGCAGATGAACGGGCTGGAACTTCTTAAGCAGCTACAGAAAAGAGGGATTCAGGCAAAGATCATCATGGCGAGCACTGACACCCGTGACGGCGCAAAGGTCACATTGGATGCGCTGGAGCTGGGAGCGCTTGATTTCATCCATAAGCCGAATAATGCCATAGATTGCAGAGGCGGCGACTTTGGCGAGGAGCTGCTGCGGATCCTTTCGGCGGTCTCGGAGATGAACGTGCCAACGTCCACCGGAGCGGGAAGGACAGTGGCACCCGGCGGCAGGATGGGACCGGTAGGTATCACTTCAGCGGCGGCAGAGAGGAAGGCTCCTGCGGAGCCTGCTTCCTCAGGCAAAGCGGTTTACGATGCGGGTGTTCAGATCGTGGCGATCGCCAGCTCGACAGGCGGACCGAAGGCGTTGCAGGCGGTGATTCCCAAACTTCCGGCAAACTTGAACGCACCTGTTGTGGTGGTTCAGCATATGCCGCCCGGTTTTACGGCTTCGCTGGCAGAACGATTGAACTCCTTGAGTGCACTCAATGTGAAGGAGGCGGCGGAGGGGGACTTGGTCACTCCCGGCAATGTCTACATAGCCATGGGGGGCAAGCATCTGAACGTTCTGTATGTATCGCCCGGTAAGTACACGATCCACTATTCGGACGAACCGACCAGAGAGGGCGTGAAACCTTGCGCGAACTACATGTACGAATCCCTGATGGAGAGTAAGTTCGACAGGGTATTGTGCGTAGTGATGACGGGGATGGGAGCGGATGGCACGCAGGGGATCCGTAACCTGAAACTGAAAAAGAAGATCCATGTGATCGTCCAGGAGGCGAGCACATGCGCGGTGTACGGGATGCCAAAGAGCGCGGTGAACGCGGGACTTGCAGATCAGACAGTACCGCTTGAGCAGATTGCACAGGAAATCATAACAAACGTGGGGGTAAAATAATTATGGATGTAAGTCAGTATCTCGAGATTTTCCTTGATGAAACCAATGAACATCTGCAAAATCTCAACACGCAGATCCTCTCTTTGGAGCAGGATCCCGAAAACATGGACACGATCAACGAGATCTTCCGGGCAGCGCACTCCTTAAAGGGCATGGCGGGAACCATGGGCTATAAGCGGATGCAGACGCTGACCCATGATATGGAGAACGTTTTTTCTGAAGTGAGAAACGGCAATATCAAAGTGAAGGCGGATATGATCGATGTGCTGTTCCAATGCCTTGATGCGTTGGAGGAGTACAACACCAATATCAGAGAGAGCTCCGACGAGGGCACGAATGACAACGGTGCCCTGATCAAGCGTCTGAATGATATTATGAATGGCGGTTCCGGCGCGGAGGCAGGGGAGCCTGCGGCGAAGGAGGCGGCGGCGCCTGCGGCACAGGAGTCTGCGGCAGCGGCAGGCGATGGTTTCCAGGGAGTCAAGCTGGATGAAAATCAGAAGACTGTATTGAGCGATGCCATCAGACAGGAAAAGAAGGTGTACGGGTTGACCGTCAAGGTGCAGGAATCCTGTATCTTAAAGGCGGCGAGAGCCTTTCTGGTATTTAAGGCGATCGAGGAGACCAGTGAGATCATCGTTTCCGATCCTTCATCCCAGGATATCGAGGATGAGAGATTTGATCAGGAGTTTAATCTGATCATTGTTTCGGAAGCGGATCTGGACGTGGTCGTAAATGCAGCTAAGAGCGTGTCTGAGATCGAGGATGTCTCAGGCAGCGTTTTGAAGTTAGAGGATATCACTGGGGCGGGATCTTCGGAAGAACCGTCCGGCGCGGCGGAGGTTCCCGCTGAGACCGTAGCGTCTCCGGCACAGTCAGGTGAAGCGCCTGCAGCAGCTCCGGAGACGGCAGAGGCACAGCCGGCGCAGACACAGGCGCCTGCAGCGCAGACTGCGCCTGCGGCAAAGAAGAATACAACCAACAAGCCCGTAGTAAACAGGACTGTCAGAGTCGATATCGAGAAATTAGATACCCTGATGAATCTGGTCAGCGAGCTGATCATTGCCAAGAATTCCCTGGTGTCAGCTTCCGCTATGTCGGGTAATTCGAGTCAGGCGGTGAATGAGCAGATCGAGTATTTGGAGAGTGTAACGACCTCGCTCCATGAATCCGTGATGAAGGTGCGAATGGTGCCTATCGAGAGCACGGTCAACAAGTTTCCCCGTATGGTCCGCGACTTACAGAAGAAGCTGGGCAAGAAGATGGAGCTGTACATGAGCGGTGAGGAGACAGAGCTGGATCGTACCGTGGTCGATCAGATCGGCGATCCCCTGATGCATCTGCTCAGAAATTCCGCAGACCACGGACTGGAGTCCGCTGCGGTGCGTAAGGAGAGAGGAAAGCCGGAAGTCGGTTCCATCTTCCTGGACGCTTATCAGGACGGTAATAACGTCGTGATCGAGGTCAGGGATGACGGTAACGGTATCGACACGAAGGCAGTTAAGAATAAAGCCATCGAGAGAGGCGTCATAACCCCGGAGCAAGGGGAAGCCATGAGCGAGAAGGAAATCATCGACCTTCTTTTCAACGCAGGTTTCTCCACAGCCAAGGTGGTGTCGGATGTGTCGGGACGAGGCGTGGGACTTGACGTCGTGAAGTCCATGATCGAATCTCTGAGCGGTGAGGTGGAAGTAAAATCCAAACTGGGTGAGGGAAGCACATGGACGATCAGGCTGCCTCTGACACTGGCGATCATTCAGGCCCTGATGGTGGAGATCGGCGATGAAAAGTACGCGATCGCCCTCGGATCGATCCAGACCATCGAGGATATCCTTCCCAGCGATGTGAAACTGGTGCAGGCAAAGGAAGTGATCCAGCTGCGTGATTTGGTGATCCCGCTGATCCGTTTGAACGAGATCCTGGATATTCCCAGCAAAAAGGATCCCGAGGACAATCTGGTGGTCGTGGTGGTCAAGAAGGGCGACAAGATGGCAGGCCTTGTGGTAGACGAACTGATCGGCCAGCAGGAGATCGTTATCAAGTCCCTTGGCAAGTATATCAGCAGATGCAAGATCATCAGCGGAGCAACCGTTCTTGGCGACGGCGAGGTGGCGCTCATACTGGATGCCAACGCGCTGCTTTGATACGAATATAGGAGGCTGATTGCCGGAAAGAGGAGGAAAAAACGTGAGTGATACAGTAGCGACGAATGAAATAGAAGAATTGAGACCCATCGGCGAAACGACGCAGTTTATTGTGATCAAGCTGGGAGAAGAACAGTACGGCATTGATATCAAGTACATCGACAATATCGTGAGGATGCAGCATATCACCAGAGTGCCAAAGGTAGATGACTACTTGAAGGGCGTGATCAATTTAAGAGGCGAGGTCATTCCCGTTATGAGCATCCGGATCAAGATGGGGCTTGAGCCTGACGTGGAAACCAAGTCCAGCAGGATCATCATCCTGAAGCTGGAACAGCAGGGTATGATCGGCGTGATCGTTGATGAGGTCAAAGAGGTCGTGACCTTGGAGAATGACAGGATCGAGAAGATGGCGTACGATTCCAAGGACGAGAGAGCAAGTTTCTTAAGCGGCGTGGGAAAGAGTGATGGCGGATTGATTTCCCTGCTTGATTTAAATGCAGTAGTTTTAGATCCGACAATGATGTGACGAGTGATGAGATATAGGAGGAGCCATCGTGAGTGAGATTAACCTGGATGAAATGTCAAATGAATATTTTGACGTTTTGAAGGAACTTGGCAATATTGGCGCCGGAAATGCAACCACCGCCCTTGCGCAGCTCATGCAGACAAAGGTGGATATGTCGGTTCCCAGAGTACAGCTCTTGGAATTTAAGGATCTGGGGGAGGCCATGGGCGGTGAGGAACTGGTCATGGCGGGAATTTATCTGGCCATAGAGGGAGACATCAATGGCAGTATCATGTTTCTTTTGGAAAAGAAGGCTGCCAAACATTTGGTTGCGAAGCTGATGGGCATGGAATCAGAGGGAGACGATTTTTCGGAAATGGAGTTTTCGGCCTTAAAAGAGGTGGGGAACATCATTACGGGAGCTTACTTAAACTCTCTTTCCAGCATTACGAACCTGATGATACAGCCTTCCGTGCCGGATTTGACGGTAGATATGGCAGGAGCGATCATAAGTGTGCCTGCGATTGAATTTGCCGCCTTGGGAGACCGAATGCTGATGATTCAGACACAGTTTTTTGATGAGATGGTATTAGACGGATTTTTTATCCTGATTCCGGATCTGGATTCATATGGACGAATGTTGGCGGCGTTAGGTATCAGTCTGTAAAGACTACTGACGGGAGTATGGATTAAGAATTTGTAAACGGGAGATAGCGGTATTATGGGAGTAGAGATAAAAGTCGGAATGGCCGACTTAAAAGTATGCGTCAGTCCCGACAGTATCACCACGTTGGGACTGGGGTCTTGTGTAGGTATTGCGCTTCGAGATCCGATCACAAAGATCGGTGGTTTGGCACATATCATGCTGCCGGATTCCACCATGATCCGCAACAACTCTAACATCCCGAAATTTGCGGATACGGGGATTGAGGAGCTGGTAAGGCAGGTGACCTTAAAGGGCGCAAGCAGAGCGCGTCTGGTAGCTAAGATCGCAGGTGGTGCGCAGATGTTCGGCTTTGGCAGTCAAAGTGAGACTGTCCGGGTGGGAGAGCGAAATGTGGAAGCGACAAAAAAGAAACTCGCGCAGATGCGTATACCGATCTTGGCAGAAGATACGGGGAAAAATTTCGGAAGAACGGTCATATTTTATCCTGAAACGGGAGATTTTGTGATTCGGGCGGTTGGAAAGCAGGAGTATAAGATTTGATCTTCAAACAGGAGAAGGACGAAAGGGTTAGCAAGTGGACTGGGAAAAAACAAACGGGGAACAGACAGATGTAGACTTGAATGCTAAGCAGCAGCCGGAAGCTGAGGGAGAAGTGGCAGAGTTTGATTTGGAACCCGGTGAGGAGCTTGAGACTGCCGCCGAGCGGGAGGCAAGGGAGAAGCGGGAGGAAGCGGAGAGACAGGAGAAAGAGAAAAAGCGCAGACTGATCCCTGCTTTTGTTACGCTGCTTGCTGCAGCGATCGTCAGCATCACCATGCGGATTCTGCATTATAAGCTGCAGACGATGTTGATCGTTCTTGTGTGTGTGCTCGTGGGATTTTATTTTGTGGGACGAATTTTGCAGATCATGCTTGACAGATTTGAAATTCAGATACATGAGGCGCAGCTGGAAGAAGGCGAGGTCATTGAAAAGGAGCCTTCGGAATAGAAATACAGTGATGCGGCGTATCTGCGGTAAAAAGGCAGGTAGGGACTCTATATGGATGATGCAGGAAAAAAGAAGCTCTGGGAGGACTACGAGAAAACAAAGTCCCCCGAGATACGGGAAAAAATCATATTGGAGTACGCCCCCCTGGTGAAGGTCGTGGCGGGACGTCTGAGTATGTACCTTGGCTATAATGTGGAGTACGAGGATCTTGTCAGTTATGGGATATTCGGATTGATCGATGCCATCGATAAATTCGACTGCTTAAAAGACGTCAAGTTTGAGACATATGCGAGTCTGCGGATCAGAGGCGCGATTTTAGACCAGATTCGTAAGATGGACTGGATCCCGCGGACCATCAGACAGAAGCAGAAGAAGATCGAAGCGGCGATTCGGGAGATCGAGACGACGAGCGGAAAAAGTGCCACGGATGAGGAAATCGCGCAGATCTTAGGCATCACGGATGAGGAGTACATCGAGTGGCAGTCCCAGATGAAGATCACAAACGTGGTGTCTT
Source organism: uncultured Lachnospiraceae bacterium (assembly GCA_910576815.1). Classification (GTDB taxonomy): domain Bacteria; phylum Bacillota; class Clostridia; order Lachnospirales; family Lachnospiraceae; genus UBA3282. The sequence goes on along the minus strand of CAJTKA010000026.1, from coordinate 9,070 downwards.
TGAATGAATTTTTGGAGCAGGGGAGTGAAGTTTCAAATGACGCTGCGCCCGCAAAGAGTGCAGCTTTTGATTCGCCGGAGGAGATCCTTGAGAAGGATGAACTGAAAAAGATGCTGGCGCAGTCGCTGGAAACTTTGACAGAAAAGGAACAAAAGGTCATTTTGCTCTATTATTATGAGGAGCTGACTCTGAAAGAGATCAGCAACATACTGGAGGTGTCAGAGTCGAGGATTTCTCAGCTCCACACCAGAGCCCTGCAGAAGATGAGAGGAAAGCTGGGAGATTATATTGGGATCCTCACAGATACGGACAGGAGAAAGTAAATAGGGGTATTATATGAACGGATATTTCAGATTGGTGAATCAGCAGGGGAAATCGTCACTTAAGTTATTTCCGCCGACCGGGGAAGGAAAGCCTGTCGATGTTACCGATGTGATTGAGTATTTGACCATGAAGGATTACGCCTGCGATTTACCAACCTTAAAGCGGGTAGTCGATGCTGCGCAGAGTGCGGAGCAGGAAATTTCGCTCGGAAACGAGACAAGACTTCCGGAGCGTGAGTGCTATAAGCTTACGGTCAAGCCCGATAAGATGCAGGCCTATGCAAAGTTTTTTGCGGCTTCTGTGGGTGGCGAGGATATGACAGTCAAGGAAATGCTCGAAGATCTGGAGCATCGGGGCGTCAAGTGCGGCATCAAACAGGATGTGATCGAGGCTTTTTTTCGGAAACGGGAATACTGCGAGGAGATCCTTGTGGCGGAGGGAAAGGAACCTGCCCAGGGAAAGAACGCTTATATTGAATATCGATTTAACACTGACAAGTCGGCAAAACCGACCTTGAATGAAGATGGAAGCGTAGATTTTTTTCATTTGAATATACTAAATCATTGTAATAAAGGAGATGTGCTTGCCGTCCTGCATCCGCAGCAGCCGGGTGTGCCGGGCGAGAATGTCTTGGGAGAGAGGATCGCACCTGCGGAAGTGCGGGGAGAGACTCTTAAATTTGGACATAATATTGAGCTCTCAAAGGATAAGACCATGCTGACGGCCATGGTAGACGGTCATGTGGAGCTGGTGGAGGGTTCGGTGTTTGTCTCCGACGAGCTGGTGGTGGAAAACGTGGATACCGCCACGGGCAATATCAAATATGAGGGAAATGTTCAGGTCAACGGTAATGTTGCGACCAACTTTGAGGTGAAAGCAAAGGGCGATATTGTTGTGAAGGGCGTTGTCGAGGGCGCGAAACTGATTGCTGACGGCAACATCATCATTGCCAGAGGCATGAACGGTATGGGCAGGGGCACCCTGCAGGCCGGCGGTAATATCGTTTCCAAATTTTTGGAGAATGTTACGGCACAGGCAGAAGGCTATGTGGCCTCCGAATCCATTCTGCACAGCAGAGTGACCGCCGGCGGCGAGATCAATGTGGACGGCAGAAGGGGATTTATCACAGGGGGAAAAGTGACCGCTACGGGCACCATCAATGTGAAAACCCTCGGCTCTGAGATGGGAGCGGACACGATCGTGGAGGTGGGCGCTGACCCTAAGATCAAGGAGCGGATCAGCGAGCTGCAAAAGCAGATCATGGAGGACACCAAGACGCTGCAGACGGTGCAGCCCATTTTGCTCTCCACGAAGCAGAAGCTTGCGCAGGGCGTGAAGCTGAAACCGGAACAGGTTCAGTATATCCAGACGCTTGCGACTACGAACCAGCAAAAGACGCAGGCGCTGGCTGAAGCGAATAAGGAGCTTGAAAATCTGCAGAAACATGCGGGAAACCCGGCTGAGGCAGTAGTGCGCGTAAAGGGAGAGGTATACCCGGGCACACGCATCTGCATCGGGGATGTCTCCATGGTCGTGCAGAAGACCACCCATTACTGTCGTTTTGTCAGGGAGCGCGGCGATGTGAAGATGGCGCCGTTCTAGGGCATAAAAATATAGGGGGAATCAAAATGGCGATCGGTTTTGTGGAGATGCAGGGGCAGATCACAAGAGCCCAGGATTTTACCACCATCAAGCATAATGAAGACACGAAGGGGATGGTGGATCAAACCAACTTTGGCCAGCAGATGACGAAGCAGGTCGAAAAACAGGTACAGCGTGTCAATGAGCGGGATAAAGCGGAAAACCGCCAAAAAAAGCACGATGCAAAAGAAAAGGGCAGCAACGAGTACTACGGAGACGGCGGCCGCAACAGAAAACAGGAAAAAAAGGAACCCGACGGCAAGGTGATTTTGAAAGGCGTGAATACATTTGACGCGTTTCTATAAAGTGGCAGTCGGAGTGCGAAAGGGACAGATATGAGCGTGATAGAGATCGTTCTGATCGTCGTTGGCGTAGTGATCTTGATCGTGGGATATCTTCTGCCGGCAGGAAAGAGGGACGCAGACGAGGAGGTACAGCTGATCAGCGAGGCGGAGATCAGAAAGCTGGTGGAAGGCGAGGCGGAGACCGTAAGAGAGCGGGTATCCGAGATCGTGGATGAGACCATCGGATATTCCATTGAAAAGACGGAGCGTGCGATGGAGCGCGTAGCCAACGAAAAAATTATGGCGGTGAACGAGTATTCGGACACGGTTTTGGAAGAAATCAACAAAAATCATAAAGAAGTCACCTTCCTTTATGATATGTTAAATGATAAGCATGATGTGCTGATGACAAGCATCGGGCAGGCATCTCAGGCGGCGGATGAGATCAGACAGACCATAAGGGACGCGGAGATCACTGCTGACGAGACCATGAAGAAGGCGAAGAATGCTGAGGGAGCGGCGGACGAAGTGCTCCAGAGAATACGAAATGCGGAAGCATCGGCGAAAGAAGCGCAGGAAGCGGTACAGGAAGCCGTGGTTTCCGTTATGGGAGCAGTGGAGGATACCAGAACAGATTTTTGGTCAATTCACAATGCGAAGAACGATACGCCCGAGGTGGTGGAAGAAGTCGAAACGTTAACAGAGCCGGACGTGGAGGAATTTTCGGAGTCGGACAGATTTTCGCAGTCGCAGGGATTTTTAGAGCTGGAAGCTTTTTCAGAGCCGGAAAGCGAGCCTTTGTCAGAGGAGATGAACGAGCCTGAGGAGGTTCCGTTTTCACCGCTCAAAGCCAAGCGCGTGGAGATCATTCATGAGCCGGATGCGGATTATGTGGCGCCGGAACCTGACATTTCAACCAGTGCAGCTTTTGCGGAACTCGGTATTTTTGGGAATGCAGTCGGAAGGAGCATGGCGAAAGAAGAATCCCGCGGAGTGGATATCCGCTTTGCGCAGGGACAAAACGACGGGCATAACAGTAATGAACGGATCCTGGAGCTTCACAAGGCGGGGAAATCCAATATGGCGATTGCCAAGGAACTCGGTCTTGGTCTTGGAGAAGTAAAATTAGTGATTGATTTGTTTGAAGGCGTATAGGGGCGTAGCAGGATGGAAAAAAAGTATTATTTTCGAGGGCTGGGTCTTGGCATTATCGTGACGGCGCTCATCATGGGGATCGCACTTTCGCGTGGCGAAAAGAGAGAGATGACGGACGCAGAGGTGATTGCCAGGGCGAAGGAACTCGGCATGACGGAAAATACAAGGTTACTGGAACCGTCGGAAACGGCTGAGGATGCTGAGAATCAGGAGGAAACAGAGCCGTCGGCCAAAAAGGAGACGGCAGAGGAGCCTGTGAAGAAGGATGTGGCAGTCGCACAGCCAAAGGGCGATGCGGGGGAACCCGCAAAAGACGGGAAAGTGTCTTCGGAAGCAGAACCTGTCGACCCGGCGCCGGGCGGGCAGCAGGAGAAGCCGGCGGCACAGGAAGATGCGGCATCCAATAATACGCCGCAGAAGAAAGATCCGGGAACCGGAACAAACGAGATGACGAAGCAGGATGAGGATACGGGACAGGGGATGCCGCCAGTAGAGGAGTCGGAAGATGATTCTTTGCAGCAAACAGGATCTACAGTGAGCATTACCATCGTCAGCGGCGACGGTTCCTACACGGTGGCAAAAAAGCTGGAAGATGCGGGCGCTGTTTTATCCGCATCGGACTATGATGATTATCTTTGTCAAAATGGCTATGACAAGCGCCTCAGAACGGGAACATTCCAGATTCCGGCGGGTGCAGGCAACGAGCAGATTGCCAGGATCGTGACAGGTCAGCCATAATATAAATATTATTACAGTCGGAGGAGTGTGAAAATGAGATCAATCAAGGGCAGAATCTTAGTAACAGTTGTTATTTGTGCGCTTTTGTCATCTTTCATTTGCGGCGGCGTCAGCGTATTCAATTCCAGCGGAACCGTATATGCGGATTCCCAAAGGGAAATGCAGTATATCTGCGCAAGTCAGGCGGCAGGATTGAATGCGCAGATGCAAAGGGTAGAGCAGTCAGTCAATTCGGCTTATAATCTGGCGCTGCAGCAGATCGACAGTCTGCACGCTTTTAAGACGTCGAAGCCCTATGTGAACAAGGTCACAATGGCCATGAATCAACTGCTTTACGAGATCGGGCGCAATACGGAGGGGGCATTGACGGCTTACATCCGTTATAATCCGGAGTTCACGGATCCTACGAGCGGCGTGTTCTGGAGCCGTAAAAGTGATGCGGAGGATTTTACGCCCGAACCTTGTACGGACTTTACCATGTACGATCCGGATGATTTGGAGCATGTGGGTTGGTATTACATACCCGTGAACAACGGGAAGCCGATGTGGATGGCGCCCTATCATAATTCCAATATCGATGTCGATATGATTTCTTACGTGATCCCGATTTTTGTTGACGGTGAGTCTGTCGGCATTATTGGTATGGATGTTGAGTTCGATAAGTTTAAGACCTATGTGGATCAGATTACCGCGTTTGATACCGGTTATGCGTTTTTGGAGGATGGAAACGGCAATATTGCCTACCATAGATCTCATGAGGCGGGCACTGCGATCTCCGGCTTGGAGGAGAATGGGGCTATGACGGCGGCGCTGGCGGATCCTTCCATGGAGCAAACGGCAGTTACCTACCGCTATCAGGGCCAAAATAAGGATATGTGTTATGTGACACTGGCGAATGGGATGCGGTTTGTGTTGACGGCATCGGAAAAAGAGATGAAGGACGCGGCCAGGCATCTGGCCCTGCTGATTCTGATGGGGGCTCTCATCGCGGTGGCCTTTGCCGGAGTGATCGGTACGGTCATGGGCATGGCAATTACCAGGCCGATCACGCAGATCGATGATATTGTAAACAAGACGGCACACTTTAATTTTTCAAAGAATGAGAATAGTGACAAGCTCTGTAAGAGGCAGGATGAAAGTGGTAACATGGCAAATTCCCTCAGAGAGATGCGGGCGAGCCTGCGTTCCATGGTGACGGATATTCAGAGAACGTATTCCGATTTGGATGACACCCTGCATAAGCTTTCAGAAACCACCGATCAGGTGCAGGATATGAGCGGTGCAAACACGGAGACGACACAGGGACTGGCGGCAGCCATGGAAGAAACGGCGGCGGCTATGGAAACGGTGAATGCTACCGTAAATCATATCAGGGAGCGCGCACAGGCGATCCGTGATAATTCCAAGGAAGGCGAGAGAGCTTCTCTGGAGAGCAAGCTGCGTGCCGACAACCTGAAAAATACCACGGGCGAGGCACAGAGTAAGACCACGGAGATGTACAGGAGCGTACAGGAAAAGACGGCGGCAGCCATGGAACAGGCCCAGGCGGTGCAGAAGATCAATCAGCTCACCCAGTCGATCTTGGATATATCCGGACAGACCAATCTGCTTGCCCTGAACGCTTCTATCGAGGCCGCCAGAGCAGGCGAGGCCGGCAGAGGGTTTGCAGTGGTGGCGGATGAGATCGGAGGTCTGGCATCCCAGACGTCCTCTACGGTCGGCAATATCAACGGTATCACCACCGAAGTCAATCAGGCGGTGCAGAATATGGAGTCTTGCCTGCAGGAGACCCTTTCCTTCTTAGAGGAGACGGTGCTCAAGGATTACAGCGACTTTATGGGCGTGGCGGAAAAATATACCGAAGATGCCTCCAATTTTGAAGAAAATATGAAAGCCATCGGCAAAGAGGTGGATACGCTGCTTGCGGCGATCGTGGAGATCGCTGACTCCGTAGGCAGCATTACGATCACGGTGGGCGAGGCAGCTGAGAATATCACCAGCATTGCCCAGAAGACACTGGATGTATCCAGACTTGTGGAAGGCAATGCCGATTTGATGGAGACCAACTCGGAGAATGTGGTGAAGTTAAAGAATATTGTGGATATGTTCCAGAATTAATTCGCAAAATATAGTGCTTCTTCGCGAAATGTCTTATGGCATGAGCGTTAGAAGCACTTTTTGCGTTTCCCCTCTTGCATGGGGACTTCTTTTGTGGTATAGTATCTGAGTGTGCGCAAGCCGCACGAAACCCAATAATCACATATGTCCAGCCCATGCCGGTGCCCGATCAGGGTGGCAGGGAGGCGCAAGGCATATGGCAGACAACCAAATGGAGGGAAAGAACATGAGCGTTATTTCAATGAAGCAGTTACTGGAGGCAGGCGTTCACTTTGGACACCAGACCAGAAGATGGAACCCTAAGATGGCTCCCTACATCTTCACGGAGAGAAACGGCATCCACATCATTGACCTGCAGAAGTCCGTGGGCAAGGTGGATGAGGCTTACAAGGCAGTTTTCGATGTGGTGGCGCAAGGCGGCACGATCCTCTTTGTGGGTACTAAGAAGCAGGCGCAGGACGCTGTTAAGACTGAAGCGGAGCGCTGCGGTATGTACTATGTCAATGAGAGATGGTTGGGCGGTATGCTCACCAACTTTAAGACCATCCAATCTCGTGTCGAGAGACTGAAAGCAATCGAGGGAATGAGCGAGGATGGCACATTTGAGGTACTTCCCAAGAAGGAAGTCATCCAGATCAAAAAGGAATGGGAGAAGCTGGAAAAGAACCTGGGCGGCATCAAGGAAATGAAGCGGATTCCCGACTGTATCTTTGTGGTAGACCCCAAGAAGGAGCGTATCTGCGTGCAGGAAGCGCACAATCTGGGCATTACTCTGATCGGTATCGGCGATACCAACTGCGATCCCGAGGAACTGGATTATATCATCCCCGGCAACGACGACGCGATCCGTGCGGTGAAGCTGATCGTATCCAAGATGGCTGACGCGGTGGTTGAGGCAAACCAGGGTGCGGAGGCTGATGATTATGCGGCCGAGGCGGAAGCGGAAAAGGTTGAGGAGACCGACGAGACAGAATAAACAGTTCAGCGAAGACGCGCACTGAACGTAATGAATGAAGATTCAGGAGGAAAAATAGATGGCTATTACAGCGGCAATGGTAAAAGAGTTGAGAGAAATGACCGGCGCGGGCATGATGGAATGTAAAAAAGCGCTTACCGAAACGGATGGTAATATTGATGAAGCAGTTGAAGTATTAAGAAAAAGCGGTGCAGCAAAGGCTGAGAAAAAAGCAAGCCGTATTGCGGCTGAAGGTATCTGCCGTATTGCTATTAATGGAAATAGGGCTGCAGTTGCAGAGGTTAATTCTGAAACAGACTTTGTTGCAAAGAACGAAGTGTTCCAGACATTTGTACAGGCAGTTGCCGATAAGGCACTTGCGTCAGGCATTGAAAAGGCCGGTGATGGTGAGGATGTTTCTGAGATTCTTGGAATGAAGGAAGAATTAAATGAAAAAACTTTGACAATTGGTGAAAAGCTTTCTATCAGAAGATTTGAGAGCGTTTCTGCAGAATGCGTTGCTTCTTATATCCATGCCGGCGGAAAAATCGGTGTCCTTGTAGCTGCTAATGGCGATGCATCTGACGAAACAAAAACCGCGCTTACAAATTTGGCTATGCAGATTGCAGCTATGAGTCCCAAGTATATCTCAAGAAATGATATTTCTGCAGAGGAACTTGCCAAGTTAAGAGAAATTACACTTGAAAGTTCATTAAATGACCCGTTCTCACTTCCTAAGCCTATTTTACAGGGACTTCTTGAGAAGGCTGTTTCAGGCGTATGGAGCGAGGAAGATGTTGCAATTTATAACGAGAAAAAGAGCAACATGAACTATTTGCCTAATTTCCTCTCTAAGGAAGCGGCAGCGCAACTTGCAAGTCTTGCACTTGAGGATAAGGAAGCTATTTCCGGAAATAAGATTTTTACCGGATTGGTGGATGGACGTATTTCAAAGCACTTAAAAGAAATATGCTTACTTGACCAGACTTATGTAAAGGCTGAGGATGGAAAGCAGACTGTTGCGGCATACCTTGCTTCTGTAAATAAAGCAATCGTTATTGAAAAGATTGTTCGTTTTGAAGTTGGTGAGGGTATGGAGAAAAAGGAAGAGAACTTCGCGGAGGAAGTGGCGAAGCAGATGGCCGAAAACTAAGAATTTCGCAAAACAGATCGGCTTATAAGCGGAAGTTTTAAGCAAGTCAACGTAATCATATAAGGCTCTGAAAGCCTTGTAATCACGCATCTTTAGGTGATTATGAGATTTCAGAGCCTTTTTTGGTCCTAAATGGATAAAAGGCAAAGTATCGTCTTTTACCGTCTGAAATCGTCTAAAATCACTTCAAGTTGAGTATTACTCAATTGCGATGTTGAGTAAAATGAGTATTCACAATCTTCGGCGAAGTTTACTCAATTATAGCGCTTCCTTAAAACCATTTCTCATCTTTTTCATCAAATCAATAAGGAGGAAATGTGAATGAACAACACAGCGTTAAGAGCAGAGGTGCTAAGCGCCGACAACACACACATGGTTTTTGCTAACAATGAACACGAAAGATTTTATTATGAGAAACTGGAGCAGGCAAGGTATCAGGATTGCGAGCATAAGGCTTTGATCTATGTTCTTGGCATTTCAGAGGACACGAGAAATCAACAAAAGGAGCATTGTGGAAATGTGCATAACTGGCTATGGAATCATGGATAACCCTGTTCACAGCACATGGAAAAGCTAAAGTGCAGCTTTCCCACGTCCTGCAAACAGAGTTACCCACAATTCCATAAGACAGCCAGTTATACACATTCCCACGAATGCCGACTACGGCGGAATCCCACTCCATTCTTCATATTTCTTTTTTTG
>CAJTKA010000025.1 GCA_910576815.1 uncultured Lachnospiraceae bacterium | reverse complement strand
TGCTTAGGCATTGATATCCTTGCGGAAAAAGTGTCAACCAATATTGACAATATCAGTCTATCTGGCGGACGACACGGAAGGAAACCGCATCCTTGTCTTTGAAAAAAAAGAGGGGGTTTTCTACCACACCCAGACGCTGGATATGGTCGGAAACCGCCCTCACTATATTGTCTATGATGCCCCGACGGACACCTTTTATGTATGGAGCTCCATGAGCGGCGAAATGTTCCTCTGCCGCCACGACCCGGGAGATTCTCATATGTATCTCACCAAGCATATAAGTGTCCGCCCACTCTCGGAGAGGGACGCCTATGTACGCTCCTTCACCATCGACGGCGACGACATCTATTTTGTCTCCGGCATCCCCGGCTCGCCTGCCATTCTGCGGGCGGATTTTCGCACCTTTGCAATCGGGACAGATGATATCTATCCCGTTCCCGATGAAATCGCCGGCATGGTACAGCTCACCATTGCGGAGGGAAACTACTACATCACCGTCTCCACGGATCTTGCAGGCAGTCAGGACGCCGCCACCATCATCCGTGTAAAGGATCTGAACGACCTTGCCGACGGAAAATACGAAGATATCTATCAAAATTTCATCGGCGGCGGCACGCCTTACTACATAACCGAAATAGATAACAGCTATTATTTAACAGAGCACCGCATCCCCGGACACGGTGTCTGGAAATTTGACATCACGCAGGACGGCGTCGCCAACGTGGAATCCGTCTATTGATCTTGTACAGTTCCATTCATATTGCGAAGCACAAACAGTACCGCCACCATCAGTACAATGCCGACGGGAAGCGCGCTCGACAATATATGAGGTATCAAATACTTCTTGGATGCAACTGCCAAACACTAAATTCGTATCCCCCTCACAACCTCGCCTCCATCAGGTTCCCCGACGCATACCGCCGCAGTCCCCGGTAAAACACCGCCACCGCCGCCACAGACAGCAAAAAGACATATCCCAGCACCGCCAAAAGCATTTTTCCGTCAAAGCGGGCCATCACATGCGCCGGCAGCCACAGCGCCATTCCCACCGGGATCAGGACATACAGCAAAACCCGCGCGGCGCCCTGAAAGATCCCGTCCGGATAGCTGCCAAAGTTGATCATCCCCATCAGCATCTGATTCTGCAGGATATCCATGCGCACAAACCAGAAGGACAGGCTCCCCAGAAGCAGAGCAAAGGCCGTAAAAGCGATCGCACCCGTGATCGTAAACAGCAAAAATAGGAAAAAGCCGCCCACGCCGGGTCTGCAGACGCACACCAGGATCACCCCGTACAGAAAATCACCAATCGCAGAGATGCGGGTTTCTGAGGTCAGCACGCCAAGCAGCACATTCTTCGGCTGCACCAAAAAAGCGTCCAGCTTCCCATTGATGATGAGATTCGGCAGAGAAAGCACCCTCGCAAACAGGAGATTCGATAATCCGAAGGATGCCGCCACCAGTCCCCATAGCATCAAAACCTCCCGCAGGCTATAGCCGCCCACATCGTCCCGCAGCCGAAAGAGGATGAACCACTGCACCAGAATCGAGGCGTCGTTCAACACCATGAACGCTACGTTGGTGAGAAACGTCACCTTGTTCACCATCTCCCGCATGATATTATATTTGATGGAAAGAAAACACACCCGCAGTTGATTCTTAGCCGCCGTTAACATACAGTCTCTTTACCCCCTTTCTGTAAATCAAAAACATCAGTCCGCAGCCGACTGCCAGATACACCGCCTGCGCGGCCAGGATCTCCACACACTTCTCCAAGCGAAAGTCCACCACCAATTTGGCCGGTCCGTAACACACGGTATAAATCGGTGTCAATTTCAATAACGGCTGTAATGTTTGCGGAAAAATCTCTACCGGGAACACAATCCCCACCACCAGGATCAGTTTATTGTAAATCCACTGGAAGGGCGTTGTATCCTCGATCCAAAAAGAAAACAGACTGATGCACAGTTTGAACACCGCATTGATGGTGATCCCCAAAACCGCGCACAGTGCCATCACGGGAAGCGTTATCCACCGAAAATGCGGCAAAGGACCGACCAGCACCGCGCCGATCAGCACCGCAAACGCCGCATATATGGGCAGCCTCACGCTCCACTCCCCGGTGTATCTCGCCAGGATATACAGGGTGTAATGGTAAGGCTTATTCATCAAGTACGCGATATTACCACCGCGGATATCCCTCGCGACCTCCCCCGCCACCACGTTGGCGTTGGCACCGAAACACAGCATCTCCGTCATCATCACATACCAGATCATCTGCTCCTTCGTATAGCCCGCGATCAGTTCCTCAGGCGATCGGTACATATAGCCCCAGAGCCTGATATAAATATAGATAAAGACGAAGTAAGTGAAAAAACCCAGCGCCACATTGGCCACATACTGTAAGTTTTCCAGCAAAACCGATTTGTAGATTACCGCGTACTTACGCCATGGCATATTTCGTACGCCCCCACCCTGCCCATACGCTAACGATAATGCACCTTCAACAGGTTTTCTTCTCGACCCGAACATCTGTCATTCCTCCCCCTGCGCCTTGTAGATCTCCACAATGATATCCTCCAGCGACACGTCCGAACTATCCCCATTCTCTGCCACGGCGGACATCTTCTCCATCGACACAGATATCATTTCCTCCTGCCCATGTCCTGCAGATTTGGGATCTAAATAATGATGTTTCAAGTGTTCCACCGAGTCATCCAGCACGATCTGTCCGTCATTCACGATGATGATACGCTGACAAAGCTTCTCGATATCCCCCACATCGTGGCTGGTCAGAAAAATGGTGGTGTGTTCCTCCCGATTCATCTGTCGGATCAGCTCACGGACGTTTTCTTTTACCACAGGGTCCAGACCGATCGTCGGCTCATCCAAAAACAGCACCTTGGGCTTATGGAGCAGGGACGCCACGATCTCACAGCGGATGCGCTGTCCCAGCGAGAGATTTCTGACAGGCGTGTCAATAAACTCCTGCAAGGCAAACCGCTCCGCCAGTTCAGCGATGCGCTCCTCTGTCTCCTGTTTTGAAAGATCATAGATGGCCCCGAAGAAGCGAAAGTTATCGTAAGGTGTCAAATGCGTCCAAAGCTGTTCCTTCTGCCCGAACACCGTGCCGATCTGATAGGCAAGCTGCTTTCTTTTCTTCGCCGGATCAATCCCCAGCACCTCCACACAGCCGTCGTCAGGATAGAGGATACCCGTCAGCATCTTGATGGTCGTGCTCTTGCCCGCGCCGTTGGGACCGATAAAGGCCAGCATCTCCCCTTCCTCCACCGCAAAGGAAACCCCTTTCACCGCACGGATTTCCTCTGTCTGCGGATGAAAGATCGCCTTGACGCTGCCCCGCATCCCCTTTTCCTTTCGCTTGATGCGAAACGTTTTTGATAAATTTTCCACCTTGATTGTCTGCATGACTGATTTCTCCTTCCTGCTGTCTTATCTCTAAACGTCAAGAGAACCGCCTGTTCCGTACACTTCGTGTACTTCCCATGCGGTTCTCCTATCTGATCCTAAATTCCTGATTTCCGATCCCCGCATAGCCAAATAAGACTTTCCGTCTTACGGCCATGCGTTTGTCGGCTTTTTATCGCCTTCAGGCTGTGACCGTAATTTGAAAAATCTGCTGAATGCCCATAATGACCATAAATTGGGGTCGGGTAATTTGATACATCGTTTTGCCTCCGTCTAAACTGTTATTCTCAGGGGAACCTCTTCATTTTCGGTTTCCTCTCTGATTCATTTTGAATTTTCAGATAGAATAGCACAGTCCGATAAATTTGTCAAATATTATTTTCAATAATCAGCCAATAATTTGCCAAAAACTTTATCACCTTGTATTCGCGTTTGCCGCCGTGCTTCTACTCTGCAAAAGAAACTCTGACACATTGATCTGCCTGATGCCATCCTCCTCCATCGGCACTTCATCCATCGTAACGATATATTTGGGGTAATGATCCCGAACCGCCTTGAGCGGAGCGATCACCCGCTGGTAAGTGTGCGCAGTCCCGCTTTTTCCCGAAGATACTCGATCCACTCTTTTCTCTTCATGACAGAGCATTTATGCTTCACGGTCTTTCCGTTTTCGGGATTCAGGCACGTCACCTTGATCCCCGTGGGAATGATCGGAATCAGTCCGCCCACATTGACAAGCTTCAATTCCTTGATATCACTGTACTTCACGGCAAAATTGCTGACGCCCAACAGACCACCCGTAAAGATAAACTTCTCATTGGTGAAGAAGAAATTTCCTCTGGTCTGTGACATCATTTCCCATAAATCACCTTTTGTATGTTCGATAATATGGTCATCTTCGCTCATATACCCCGCCTCTCTCAGAGACTCTTCCCATTTTCCTACCGTACCTAAATCCAATTTCATTTTCTTTCCATCCTTTCACACAAATTTTTCTTTCTTATATATTAGCACAGTACACGTAGTTCCAGCAGATTACCCATTTCACAAAGTTACGTAACCGTTCAGCCTCTGGCTTCCCTGTTACCCTTTATCGTGTATCTCCCCGTGCAGCTCCTGCAAGGACTTCACCTCGCTGCCCTTATGGGTTTTCAGATAATGAATGCCCTCTGCCGTCACCTTCGCCGCCGCCACCGTCGTGATATAAGGCGCCTTTGCCTTGATGGCTGCCTTGCGCAGGTAGCTGTCGTCGTGGATGCTGTCCTTGCCCACAGGAGAATTGATGATGAGGTCGAAATCGCCGTTGGTGATCATATCACCCACGTTAGGCCGTCCCTCGTAAAGCTTCTTCGCCTTCGTAGCGGGAACCCCTGCCGCCGTGATCAGGTTATAAGTGCCCTCGGTCGCCACGATCTGAAAGCCGTCATTCGCCAGGCTCCGCGCCACGCCCACCACTTCGTCCTTATCCTTTTTATTGACGGAGATCAGCACCGTGCCCTCAAGCGGCAGCCTCGACTGCACCGCCTCCTGCGCCTTGAAGAAGGCTTCGCCGTAGGAGCGGGAAAGTCCCAGCACCTCGCCTGTAGAACGCATTTCCGGCCCCAAAATCGGGTCTACTTCCGGGAACATATTGAAGGGAAAGACTGCTTCCTTCACCCCGTAATTCGGTATCACCTGCTCTTTTAAACCCGTGATCGGCGACGGACGCCCCGTCAGCTCCGAAGTAATGATATCTGTGGCAAGCGGCACCATGCGGATGTTGCAGACCTTGGAGACAAGCGGCACGGTGCGGGAAGCTCTGGGATTGGCCTCCAGCACGAACACTTTGCCGTTTTCGATGGCGTACTGCATATTCATCAGGCCCTTGACGTGCATCTCCTCCGCGATCTTTCTCGTGTATTCCTTGATGGTCTCCACGCTCTCCGGCGGAATGTGCACGGAAGGAATGATGCAGGCCGAATCGCCCGAGTGGATGCCCGCCAACTCGATATGCTCCATCACCGCGGGCACAAAGGCATGAGAGCCATCGCTGATGGCGTCCGCCTCGCACTCTAACGCATGATTCAGGAAACGGTCGATAAGAATCGGCCTGTCGGGCGTCACGCCCACTGCCGCGTTCATATACTCGGTCATGCTCTCGTCGTCGTAGACCACTTCCATCCCTCTGCCGCCCAGCACATAAGAAGGGCGCACCATCACGGGATAACCGATGCCTGACGCAATCGCAATCGCTTCCTCCACCGTAGTCGCCATCCCCGACTCCGGCATGGGGATCTCCAGTTTCTCCATCATCGCGCGGAACTGATCACGGTCCTCCGCCAGATCGATGACCGACGGAGAAGTGCCGAGGATGCGCACCCCGTTCTGCTCCAGCTCGGAAGCCAGATTTAAGGGTGTCTGCCCGCCAAACTGCGCGATCACGCCCAGAGGCTTTTCCTTGTTGTAAATACTGAGCACGTCCTCAAGCGTCAACGGCTCAAAATACAATTTGTCCGATGTATCGTAGTCTGTCGACACAGTTTCCGGGTTGCAGTTGACAATGATGGTCTCAAAGCCAAGCTTTTTCAGCGCCATCGCCGCGTGCACGCAGCAGTAGTCAAACTCGATGCCCTGCCCGATGCGGTTGGGTCCGCCGCCAAGGATCATGATTTTCTGTTTTTCTTCGTTCACCGGGTTCTTGTCCGGGGCATTGTAGGTGGAATAATAGTAAGCGCTGTTTTCCGTACCGCTGACGTGCACGCCCTCCCAGGCTTCTTCCACGCCGAGCGCGATACGGCGGTTTCTGATATCCGCCTCGGGAATCTCTAACAGCTGGCTTAAATACTTGTCGGAAAAGCCGTCCTTTTTGGCCGTCACCAGCATCTCGTCGGGCAGCATCTTCCCTTTCTGCTGCAAAATGGCTTCTTCTTCCTCCACCAACTCCTTCATCTGCTCGATAAAATAGGTTTTTACCTTCGTGATTTCAAATATTTCCTCCACCGTCGCGCCTTTTCTGAGCGCCTCGTACATCAGGAAATGCCGCTCACTGGAAGGGGTATCCAGCCTCCGAAGCAGCTCCTCCTTTGACAGGGTATCGAAATCTTTCGCGTGCCCCAGCCCGTAGCGTCCCGTCTCCAAAGAACGGATGGCCTTCTGGAACGCCTCCTTATAGGTCTTACCGATGCTCATGACCTCGCCCACGGCGCGCATCTGCGTGCCCAGCTTGTCTTCCACGCCCTTGAATTTCTCGAACGCCCAGCGCGCAAACTTGATCACCACGTAGTCGCCGTCTGGCTTGTATTTGTCTAAAGTACCATACTTGCCGCAGGGAATGTCTTTCAGGGTAAGTCCTGCCGCCAACATGGAAGACACCAGCGCGATCGGGAAACCCGTGGCCTTACTTGCCAGCGCGGAGGAACGGGACGTACGGGGATTGATTTCAATGACAATGATGCGGTCCGTAACGGGATCATGGGCAAACTGCACGTTCGTGCCGCCAATCACCTGCACCGATTCCACGATCCTGTAGGCCTGCTCCTGTAACTTTTTCTGGCACTCCTCGGAGATGGTCAGCATGGGCGCGGAACAGAAAGAATCGCCCGTGTGGACCCCCAGCGGGTCGATATTTTCAATGAAGCAGACGGTGATGATGTTATTGTCCGCATCCCTTACCACCTCAAGCTCCAGTTCCTCCCAGCCAAGAATCGACTCCTCCACCAACACCTGCCCGACAAGGCTTGCCTGCAGGCCTCTGGCGCAGACCACCTTAAGCTCATCCCTGTTGTAGACCAAGCCGCCTCCTGCGCCGCCCATGGTGTAAGCGGGACGAAGCACCACCGGA
Organism: uncultured Lachnospiraceae bacterium; assembly: GCA_910576815.1. Taxonomy (GTDB): domain Bacteria; phylum Bacillota; class Clostridia; order Lachnospirales; family Lachnospiraceae; genus UBA3282. Next base: position 40,238 of record CAJTKA010000025.1, on the reverse strand, counting down.
TAACCAAGCTTGTCTGCAATCGAAAGCGCCTCCTCCACGGAGTAAGCCACTTCGCTGCGCGCCATCTCGATTCCCAGCTTGTTCATGGTCTTCTTAAATTCAATGCGGTCTTCACCGCGCTCGATGGCATCTACCTGCACGCCGATGACCTTGACGCCGTATTTTTCCAAAATGCCCGCCTTGTGCAGCTCCGCGCAAAGATTTAGGCCCGACTGCCCGCCTAAATTGGGAAGCAGCGCGTCGGGGCGTTCCTTCGCGATGATCTGTTCCAATCTCTCTACATTGAGCGGTTCGATATAAGTCACATCCGCCGTCTCCGGGTCCGTCATGATGGTCGCCGGGTTGGAGTTGACCAGCACGATCTCGTACCCCAGCTTTCTAAGCGCCTTACACGCCTGTGTCCCCGAATAGTCAAACTCGCAGGCCTGTCCAATGATGATCGGGCCCGAACCAATGATCAATACTTTGTGAATATCATTTCTGCGTGGCATTTTTCTCCTCCATGTCAGAGCAATTATATTTTATCTACTTGTGCCAAGAATAAGTATACAAAAAAAACTGCATTTTAACAATGCAGTTTTTTTATAACATATGTAATTTAATTCTTTCCGATTTTGGCCCGCCACCACGCCTATACCGTCTTATATTTTTCAATATAAACCGGGAAGGTATCGGTGCCCTTTAACTCCTTGCCGGCCGAAATAGTGACATTCTTGTCAGTAATCAGGTATTCGACGCTCGCGCCGGCTTCCACCACGGTATCCTGCATGAGGATGCAATTCTTGATCCTGGCTCCCTTGCCGACCTTGACGCCACGGAAAATCACACTGTTTTCCACTTCGCCCTCGATCACGCAGCCGTCCGCCATCATCACATTCTGCACTTTTGCGCCATCCTTGTAATGAGTCGGGTTATCCCCGCGGATCTTCGTATAAATAGGAGCCGCCGAGAACAGAGCCTCCAGATTGTAATCGTCCAGAAGCTTCATATTTTCTTCAAAGTAGCTCTTCATGCCGTTGATGCGTGCCACATAGTCCGTGTACTTATAAGCCTGCACATTGAGCTTGCCAAGCTGGGGCATGATGACATCGCGCATGAAGAAGGACCGTCCTTCCATGTAGGCGTTGCTGACAAGTTCGATCAGCTTTTCACGCTCAATCACGAAAATGTTCATGGAAGTATTCTGGACGCCCGCCGTCTTCGGATTGATACTCACCTTGCGAATACGCCCCTGTTCCAATTCAAAGGTGTAATAAAAGATCCTGTCGTTGGTCTGATAATCCAGCAGCTCCTTAGGTATCTCCTGCTCATTATAAGCGATGGTCAAATCCGCGCCGCTGTCCATATGCGCCTGTAACATGGCGTTGAAATTAAAATTGACCACGATATTCGTATCCGCCATGATCACATACTTTTCTTTCTGATCCTTTAAGAAGCCCAGCAGATTCGCCAGTGCGCCGGCACGTCCCACATAGGGACCGCCCACCTGCTTCTCCGCAAAAGGAGGGAAGATATGCAGGCCGCCGTTCTTGCGTACCAGATCCCACTCACGCCCGGACCCCAGATGATCCATCAGGGAATGGTAGTTCTTGTTTACGACAACGGAAATATTGTCGATACCGGAATGGGACATACTGGAGAGAACAAAATCAATGATGCGGTAACGGCTGGCAAAAGGAATGGAAGCCATCAGCCGCACGCCCACCAGCTCCGGAACCAGATTGTCATAACTGTTAGGGAAAATAATACCAATTACATCTGTGCTCGACTTAATCATTCTACCTCACCACCTTCCACATTTTCTCTAACCATGGCATTGGGCCCCACCACGACGCCCTCGCCTATCATAACACCGGAACCGATGGTTGCCACACCCTTTTCTGCCTCCGTAGGCATCGCGCCAACCACGGCATTTTCACCGATCGTCACATTTTCCGCCACAATGCAATGCTTTACGACCGCGCCTGACTTGATGGTCGTGCCGCCCATGACCACGGCATCCTCCACCACTGCGCCGGGCTCTACCTTAACGCCGCCGAACAGAATGGAGTGTTTCACCGTACCTTTGATACGGCAGCCGTCGGTGATCATGGCATTTTCCACCACCGCGCCCGCATTGATCTTGTGTCCCGTCATACCGGTGTTACGGCTGTAGATCTTCCAGCCTTCGTCAAAGAGATTGATGCCGCTGTGTTCGGGATCGAGCACCTCCATATTTGCTTCCCACAGGGAAGAAATGGTTCCCACATCCTTCCAGTAGCCGCTGAACCGATAAGCATACATCTGACGATGATCGCGAAGCAGATTGGGAATGATGTTGTTTCCGAAGTCATTCTCCGAGTTCGGATCCGCCTCGTCTTCTTCCAGATACTGTTTGAGGATATCCCAGTTAAAGATATAGATACCCATGGAGGCCAGATTGGACTTGGGATTTTTCGGTTTCTCCTGAAACTCGGTGATCTTATCATTCTCATCGGCCACCATCAATCCGAAGCGCGGCGCCTCCTCCCACGGCACTTCCATCACGGCAACGCTGAATTCCGCGTTCTTTTCCTTATGAAATTCCAGGAAATCACTGTAGTCCTGTTTGCAGATCTGATCGCCCGAGAGAATGATCACATACTTCGGATCATACCGCTCGATAAACGAAATGTTCTGGTAGATTGCATTTGCCGTGCCCTTATACCAGTCGGAACCGTGCGCTTTCTGGTAGGGCGGCAGGACGTGCACACCGCCGTAAAGTCGGTCAAGATCCCACGGCTGGCCGTTTCCAATGTACTCATTCAGCTCCAGCGGCTGGTACTGCGTGAGGATGCCCACGGTATCAATGCCGGAATTGACGCAGTTAGAGAGCGGAAAGTCAATGATACGATACTTGCCGCCAAAAGGAACTGCAGGTTTTGCAAGCTTGTCTGTCAGCGCGTAGAGGCGCGAGCCCTGTCCGCCGGCAAGAAGCATTGCGATCATTTCTTTTGCCATAATCATTCCTCCTATTTTTCTTCCTATACTGAAATTATATTACAAGTAGATGGATTTTTATAGAATAATAGTAAAATTTATACAAAAAATACAGATTTAGTTTTCAAAATTGTGTATTTTGCTGTATAGGCGATATATCATTATGAAATACTGATCTATTGGAGATACGGGGGCGTGAGGAGAAAAGGGAACAGCAATGCCGCTTTTTTGTATTTCCGCCGTATTTATGATATTAAGTTTCGTCGAAATCATCAATATAACACCTCCGATAACCATTGATTTGGATTCATAATCTTAGTAAATATTTTAATTCTATTCGCGCTACTTATAAACTTTTGTCTGCTGTCAGCAAAGCGTCTGCCTTTGCCGCCTCAGCACACGCCAAATGTATCCTGTCTTTATATTTAATAGAGGAACAATGTCGAATTTCTTCTGCCCTGTCTAAAATAGCTTTCGTCACTCTGACTTCTTCTGAGCACAATTCATACATCATTTGAATCACTGATTTTTTATAAGTATCATTCAAATCATTCATTTCCTTTATCAGCATTTCGCTGCTCACCAACTCCACAGATGCCATTTCCGCCAATTCCAAAATAAGCATAACAGAATTCCATTCATAATAAATCTGTGAGTTGCTTTGATCATCCATTATTCGATTATAACGGCAATTGTCCAAATAAATCCTCACCCAAAGTCTCCTTCAAGGATAACTGTATCCAATGTTAAGTATACAAAAAACTACATTTTAACAATGCCATTTTTTAAGCAAACAACTGAACACTGACTGAAATGAGGCAATAACTACATTGCAGGCGACAGACAATTCATTTATAATCAAATACACATAAAATGTGGTAGAGAAAAGGCGGGGCGAAAACAGTGAAAAACCGAACGTTCCAGATTATCTTTTATGGTTTCATCATTTCCATCTTATTAGGCTTTTTCTATTTTTTCTTCGGGGGTCAGATCTTAAATGACTTAAAGGCACATCGAATCGAAAAGAGCCTGTCGGGCATGACGCTCCCCGCCGATGTGGAGCTTGTGGAGGTAAGCTCATTTGTAGGCAACACTGGCAATGGCAACCATGTTGAAATCTTGGCCGGGATTTTTATCCATACGGACCTTGATAAAGACACAGTATGTAGCTATTTCGAAGATTTTGAAGTTTTGACCGTGCCCGATGACCTAAAATATCTGGATTACATTCATTTTCAGTCGCTTAACGAAAATGATTCTGCACACGGATATTATGTGATCTATCAGTGTTACAACGCTGTTACGCAAATGGATTTACGTGGGCATTAACGCTACCGGCTTCCCATGATCAATACCTACAAAAATCCGCATCGCGGAATCTCAAATCGATGCGGAGAATGCCGCATTTAGGCATTCTCCTGTGTGAGAAGACCTTCTCCGCAAAACAGCCTTTGCTGTGAGCGGTTAGAAGTTCTTCTCACACTATCACAGCATTTCTATGTTACTCCCCCGACACCTGCGTCCCGTCGGCTTTCATATGGTACTTATCCTTGTAGATCAGCTGCGAGATCGGCACTAGCTCATAACCCTTATCCTGCAGGCCCGTGATCACTGACTCCAACGCGTCCGCTGTGTACTTCGCGCCATTGTGCATAAGAATGATGGCGCCGTTTTGCAGCTTTTCGGAACCTACTACCCGCTTGACGATATCTTCCACGCCGTAATCCTTCCAGTCCAGGGAGTCGATCGACCACTGGATCGGATAATATCCGCATTTCCGGGCATTGGTTATGACATGATTGTCATAATCTCCGTAAGGCGGTCGAAACAGGCACATCTCATACCCTGTCAGCTCCTGCACCTTAGTATGTACTTTCATCAGCTCCTCCTGACACTGTTCGTCGGAAAGCTGCGACATATTTTTATGGTTCTCGCTGTGGTTGCCGAGATCATGGCCGTCCGCCAGGATTGCCCGCACATCCTCGGGGTAAGACTCTACCCAGCCCCCCGTCATAAAAAAGGTCACCTTTACATTGTGCTTTTTCAGCGTTTCCAGAATCCGCCTCGTGTCCTCATTCCCCCACGCCGCATCGAAGCTCAAGGCCACCTGCTTCTTATCCGTCTCCACGCAGTAGATGGGAAGCTCTCTGCCCCCTACAGAGCTGCTCACCGTGATGGAATCCGGCAAAAAGCGCACAATTCCCTGAATCAGAGCCAATGCTGCCAGAAAAAAGGCGGCCGATTTTGCCGTCTGTATGACAACATTCTTCCAAAACAACTCCCGCTTATGTTCCTCCTTGGTCTGCGTTCTCTCTGCTGCGCTCACGGAACCGCAGTACTGCCCGCCCCCCCTCTGCCGCATCCTCTCAGCATTCCACGCCTCCACCTTCTCAGGTTCCGGCCAGACGCCGCTTCCTGCACGCGCGGCGCGTTCCCGCTGTATCTTGTCTTCCAATTCTCCCACCGCAAGCTTAAGCTTATCATTCCACTTTACTGTTTCTGCCATAGGTTTCTCCCGCTGTTGCTTTAGTTCAATATATGCACAAAACGGGAAAATACGCCTTTATAGCAGTTTCTTCATCTCGTCCGCCACAAACTGCACTTTTGTGCCAATCACCACCTGCACCGCCGACCCGCCGGGGCGCATCACGCCCGCCACGCCCGCTGAGCTGATCCTTTCTTCGTTGATTTTTTCCACATCATACACTTCTAATCGCAATCTCGTAATACAGTTATCGAGCGAGCAGATATTCTCCCTGCCGCCAAGCCCCTCCAGAATCAAGGCTGCGACACGGGCAAAATCATCCGCTCCGCCAGCTTTCTGTTTTGACTCCTCATCCTCCTCCACTCTGCCTGGCGTCTTTAAATCAAATTTTACAATGGCAAAGCGAAAGACCGCGTAAAATACCGCAAAAGCCGCCACGCCAAGCGGCAGGATCATCCACGTATTTGCCGCCCCCGGCATAAACGAGGAAAAAAACAGATCCGTAGCGCCTGCGGAAAAGCTGAATCCCGCACGAAAATTCACAAAAGAAACGACCATCGTAAAGATGCCGTAGAGCAGCGCATAGATCAGATACAGCCCGGGAGCCAGAAACATAAAGGAAAACTCAAAAAGTTCCGTAATTCCGCAGACAAAAGAACAGAGCGCCGCCGACGCCACCAGACCAATCGCTTCCTTTTTCCGCCCCTTCTTCGCCGTGTGGACCATGGCAAGCGCTGCCCCGGGAACACCGAACATCATGCAGGGAAAGAAACCCGACATATACATTCCCAGGCTCCAGGAAACATCCGCAGAAGTATCCCCCGCCCAGAAATGGGAAAGGTCACCCAGCCCAATGGTGTCAAACCAGAACACATTATTCAAGGCGTGATGCAGGCCCACAGGGATCAGCAAGCGGTTCAAAAAGGCGTAGATGCCAGCGCCCACCGCACCCAGATCGACAATGCTGTTTCCGATACCGACCAACACACCAAACAGGACCGGCCAGACAAGCAAAAGCACAAATGCTGCCAAAACGGAAACCAGGCCGGAAACGATTGCCACACAGCGTTTTCCGCTGAAAAAGGAAAGCCATTCCGGAAGACTGACTGATTTGAAGCGGTTAAAGCACTCCGCACCTATCAATCCGGAGAGAATACCGATAAACGGATTCTCGATCTTTGAAAACGCCAACAGCTTTGCCGTATCCTGCGAAAAGGAAGGTATCAGCGTCGTAACCGTGCCCTCAGCGAGCAGATTTGTTATCATCAGCCAGGAGGCCAGCGCCGCCAATCCCGCCGTACCGTCATGATCATCCGCCATGCCGACGCCCACACCAATCACAAAGAGCCATGCCATATTTTCGATCAGCGCGCTGCCGGCCTTTACCAGAAAAAAGCCAAGCAAATGCCAAAATCCCGTACCCGCGATATCTCCGCCCCGCATCGTTGCGGGACACAGCGCGTAACCGATCCCCATCAAAATGCCGCAGATCGGCAGACAGGCTACCGGCAGCATCAGGGACTTTCCCAGTTTCTGCATATATTTCATTCCCATTACCTCCTTCTAAGGCAGTTCCCGCACCTTCCTGCGCAGCTTAAGCACCGCGGAGGGCGATACGCTAAGCTCATCCACCCCAAGTTCCAGAAAGCGCTCCGTAAGCGTCTCATCCGCCGCCAGTTCTCCGCAGATGCCCACCCAGATACCTGCTGCATGCGCATTTTTCACAGTCATCTCGATCAACCTAAGAACAGCCTCATGGTGCGCGTTACAAATCTTCTCCAGCCTCCGATTCTCCCGATCCGCCGCCAGCGTATACTGCGTCAGATCATTCGTGCCGATACTGAAAAAGTCGACTGCCCGCGCCAGCCTGTCGGAAAGCAGCGCCGCAGCAGGTGTCTCGACCATGATACCCAATTCCACCTCCCCCGGCACATATCCCTCCTCCAAAAGCTGTTTCCTGACGCCCTCCGCGATCTGCCGTATCTGCACGACCTCCTCCATGGACACGATCATCGGAAACATAATGGCCAGTCTGCCGTATGCCGATGCACGGTATAGTGCTCGCAGCTGTACGGTAAAAATATCTTCTCTGTCCAGACAGATGCGGATGCCGCGATAGCCTAAGGCCGGGTTCTCCTCCTCATCCAGTTGAAAGTAGTCTGCTCTTTTATCCGCGCCGATATCCAGCGTGCGGATTACGACCTCCCGCCCCTCCATCTTTTCAAGGACCGCCCTGTATGCCGCAAACTGTTCCTCCTCAGTGGGCGCACTCTCCCGCCCAAGGTAGAGAAATTCACTGCGAAACAGCCCGATGCCGCCCGCATCCGCCAAAAGCGCCGCATCCGCATCCGCTACATTTCCTATATTTGCATAGATATTGATCTTCTTTCCGCTCTTTGTCCGGTTTTCCCGCCCCTTGAGCTGTTCCAGAGCAAGGAGATCCGCCTCCCATGCCTCCTTCCTGGAAAGAATACGGGTCAAGAGCGCCTCCTCCGGCTCCACAATGAAATTCCCCGCAAAACCGTCCACCACACAGGTCTTTCCCTGTAAAGAATCCGCAAGCGAAAATTCTGTATTTACCAGCGCCGGTATGCCCATGCTCCTCGCCAGGATCGCCGTGTGTGAGTTCACCGATCCTTTCACCGTCACAAACGCCAGGATCTTTTCCTTATCCAGCTTTAAGGTTTCGCTGGGCGTCAGATCTTCCGCCGCCAAAATCACCGGCTCCTCCGATCGTATTCCCTCCTCCGGCAGCTTTAAGAGCGCACGCAGCACGCGCTGCGATACATCCCGAATATCCGCCGCCCGGCTTTTCATGTACTCGTCTTCCATGTCTGCAAACATGCCCGCGACCCGCTTGCCAGCCTCGTCGATGGCATACGCCGCCTGATAGCCCCCTAAAAGGATATCTGCTACCGTCCCCAAATAAAATTCATCCTCCAAAAGCATCCGATGAATCTCAAAAATCTGCGCGTGTTCCTCGCCTATATCAACGAGCGCCTCTTCATAGAGATGCGTAAGTTCCGCCTTTGCCTCATCGACCGCAGCAAGAAAACGCGCCCGCTCCGCTTCCGGGTCGGACGCCGTCTGTACCGCCGCATGATAGTCCGCCCTCCTGTGAAGGTACAGCCTGCCGACAGCGATTCCCTGCATCACACTTTTTCCGCGATATGTTTCCATCCTGATCTCATCCTCACCGACCAGTCCACGTCCTTATCTAATCAGACGGAGTATCTCGTCCCCCGCCGACACTTCTCCTTCTCCGGTCGTCTCAATTTTATCAAAGGTATCCGAATTACTGATGACAATAGGCGTCGCCAGATCATAGCCCGCCTTCGCGATTTCCTCCAGATCGGCTTCCAAAAGCAGATCGCCCTTCTTCACCTGCTGCCCTTCCTCCACATAGATCGTAAAGTACTTGCCGTTCAGCTTCACCGTGTCCAATCCGATGTGCAAAAGCACCTCCGCATCCTCTGTCGTTTTGATCGCCGCAGCGTGCCCCGTGGGAAAGAGCGTAGCCACGACCCCATCCGCCGGCGCATAAAACATTCCGTCAGACGGTACAATGGCGACCCCCTGCCCGAGAATCCCTGCGCTGAATGTGGGATCTTTCACCTCCTGCAAGGCTTTCAGCCGCCCCGCGCAAGGCGCCGAGATTTTGATGCCGCCTTTTCCTCCAAAAATACCTTTTAAAAATCCCATGCGCGCTCCTTTCTCTCCTGTTCCCGCTTTCTACATTTTTCGCATCTCAGCGCTTTTATCTATCAGTTATTTTAGCAATTGATACCATGCAAGTCAAGTCCCTCGGCAGCCATTTATTCGCATTTTATCCATATAAGTTACGCATTTATTGAGGATTTTTGTGCAAATGCCACATATTTGATTTCCTTTCTCTAAAACCCCTTTACAAATCACGCGAAAAGACGAAATAATAAATATAAGAAAGTACAGGGAACACCATATATCAATCGATTGAGAGACAAGGAGGTATCTCATATGGGAATCAGTTTGACCGGATTAAACTCAGGGATGGCGGACACCTACTCTACCCTGCTCGGCGGCATGAGCGGCGGCGATGATGCCGGTGGGATGGGTTCGCTCTTGGGTGACTACGCTGCCATCAAGAACGGCAGCTATGGCAAGATGCTTAAAAAATACTACAGCAAGCTGGAAAAACAGGAAGCCGAGGAGAGCGGCAAGACCGATCAGAAGACAGCCGGAAAGGTAAAGGACGCTTCTTCCGCATCGGCGGCGAAAGCCCTCTACAAGTCCGCTTCGACCCTCGAAAACCTAAACTTTGACGACCGCAGCGAGGAAAATATCGGCAAAATCACGGACGCCGTCTCCGCCTTTGTAAAGGATTATAATAACCTGATGAAAAGCGCGGATAAGAGCAAAAACACCACCGTGCAGAAACAGGCGGAATCCCTTTACAATGCCTACTACACAAACTATAAGCTCTTTTCCAAGGTTGGCATCACCTTAAACTCTGACAGAACGCTCTCCTTCGATCAGGACACCATGAAAACCGCCCTGAAAGACACGGAGCACGGCAAAGGCGCAACGGTAAAGACCCTGTTTGGCGGCATCGGTTCCTTTGCGGACAAGGCAATGAACAAGGCCAGCCAGATCTATCGGACGGCAGGAGACGGTGAGTCCGTCACCTCCTCCAAGGCAAAGTATGCGGGCACAAGCTCCTACGCATCGACCACAAGCACTTCCGCTACGAAAAAGGAAGACGAGAATAAAACGGCCACGAATGCAAGCTGTGCCGCAGCGGCAAACAGCCTATACAAGTCCATTGAGAACCTGGGCGCTACGGATATGTCAAACTCCAACAAGGAAGCGCTCTATAAGGCATTCAACAACTTTGTCAAGGACTACAATGCGCTGGTCAACAATACGTCTAAGAGTAAAAACTCCAATGTCGTCAACCAGGCAAACTACTTAACGGGCATCGTCTCCAACAACCGCTCCGCATTCTCCAAGCTGGGCGTCACGATCAATTCTGACAAGACCCTGTCCTTGGATGAAAAGAAATTTAAGGACGCGGATATGAGCGCTGTCAAAAATCTCTACAGCGGCGCGTACTCGGTAGCAGAAAAAATGACCGATAAGGTCAACAGCATTTACCGCTACGCAACGCAGGGTGAGACCCTGAACAAAAAGACCTACGACAACGGCGGCAGCGGCGTGGGCGCGCCGACCATGGGGTCTATGGTGGACGCGATCCTGTAGATCCAAGAAAAAGCAAAAAGACAGCGTGAAAGGCTCAACAGCTATCTTGCTGATATTGACCACAAAGCAACAGAAATCGTGAATCACGATATAATTTACAACCAACTTAGAATGGTGGCAGGAAAAAATCCTTGCCGCCATTTTGTTAAGCTTCAAATACACATTGTAAGAAGTTCTCAAAACTCATGCAATTCTAAAAAATAAATTTTGAAATACTATTTTTCTGAGCATCGCTGAGATTTTCAATTTTTTCGTTAAATTTAATTTCCGTTTCATCAATGCCTTCAACATAAGGCTTCAACCATTTAATTTCTTCGAAAGAAAACCCATATCGTAACATCCATATCTCAGTCGAGTCTTCCGTTCCATATTTGATGTACTTTGCCAACCTCTCAGCACGATTGTCTTGATACGCAAGATAATACTGATGGAAAATCGCGTAGAACAAATCGCTCAACTTAAACCCTATAAGTTTATCTAGAAAATCATATGTATCATAAACAATACGGTCATAATCGACATCTTTACCCTTTGTTTCAGCGGGAAATAAAGGGTAAGTACGCAATTCTTTATCTGGAATATCACTATAACCTGCAATGTATCGAACTGTCAGGCTATCAGCACGATCTTGTTGACCTGCTCGTGACAATAGTCGCCGTTGGGCAACATTGGAAACATAAGCATATCTCTCTTGACAAATCTTACTAAATGTTTTGCCATGCACTTTCCAGATCATTATTTTGATGGCAGAATCAAAAACGAATTTTTCTGCTGCGGTTAGTTCTCGGCCTAAGTACTGTTTGTATAAACACTGAAAATCCTCATACACCTCTTTTGCTACTGCATTAGGCAACACAAAACCTGCATCAGTAAACATCATATCCAACAATGTAGGGACTACCGTAGTAACACTATCTGACTTTAATTTCTCAAGATCTTTATTCGTAAGATTATACTCGTCAGAGAATTCCCCTGTTTTGATTGCTTCTTTGTACTCCTCATATTTCTCGTCCATTTTATCATCTGTGGCATCTAATCGAGATTTTGACGAAAGAGTATTTTTCTTGCGGTACACCTTTCGGAATCTACTCATCGCATTTGGTCGCAGAATAACGCTACCAAAATCAAATACAGGTTTGTTAGTAGAGCGGCCAGCTCTACCAATCAGATTTTTAACAGAAAGTGTTTTACTTTCCTCGAAGCGGTCAAGATAAACCACATCGAAGGGCATATTGATTCCCTGCTCCAGTGTAGAAGTAGCAAAACAGATTTTACAGAAGCCCTGTTGCGTAAAATGCTCTAATATCAAACGGGCTGTCAATGGCATTGAACCGTGATGAACAACAATCCCGCATCTCAGTTTTTCCAGCATATCAGAGTTATAAAATAACTTATCCGTTGTTGAAGCACCAATATACTCCTTTAGCTCATCTATCATTTTTATTGCAATAGGATCATGAATTGGTTGGCACATAGAAATATACCTCTGAAATTGACCATATATTTGCTTATTGTAAATGTGCGACTTTGGCACATAGATCAGTACACTACCACCCTTTTTCAGTGTGGACTCAATAGGATCAAAGTTTGCTTCCAGCTTGCGTTTCCCAAGCGTTGTAGGGTCACTACCGAAATGATAGAATTTCTGGCTTGTTGTGTCGTGGGTATAAAAAATCTGTCCAACATTTTTTAATTCATAATTGCTGTATGTTGCCGTTGTATCAATGATTTCAATGCCATTTTTCTGTAATTGCGCTTCAGGATTTTCGATGAACGGATGTGCAAAAACAAATTTTGCGTCAGGAAAATACTTTAGTGCTCGCCGCACAATACTATCAAAATAGAGACTTCGCACTGAATGTTCATCACTGAGTTGGGCTTCATCAAACAGAATCAAATCAATATTTAGCCAATCTTTATTTTTGAACAGCTCTTTTGCACGCTCAGGTGTCAGTACGAAAATATTTCTGTGAATGTGTTTTGTATTAATCCTATCAACAAAAGTCAGGACATTTACAGCTTTTCTGTTTACAAGACTGTTCAATCGGTCATAGTACTCGTTAATGAGTGCTCTTGAGGGAACTATGACAACCACATCATTAAAACAATCGGTAATAAGATGCCGAAATACAAATGATTTCCCTGTACTTGTTGGTGCTGAAAAGCTGAAATACTGTAAATTTCGTATCTTCTTAAGAATATCTGCTTGCATTGGTGTATAGTCATTGCCAAATTCGTCTTTGAGTTGCTGATGATACATCTCAAAAACTGATCCTGTAAGGCTTTCAATTTTGGGTTGTTTGAAAAACAGTCCCATCGTGGCAATGATTTCTTGCTCGTCCTTCTTGAAAAACTCTGGTTGGAACAATTTGAAATATGAAACTATTTCTAAAACCACAGAATTATTGGGACCGTTTTGATAAATCTCAGATTTGACATAGTCGATAATCTGCTTCAAATCTTCTCCTCTTCGGATTTTGGCAATGATATTGCCCTTTTCCAAAACAGTATTCATATGTCCACCGCCACTAAAATGATTTCTTCGTATTGAAGTAACGATTGAAAGTCTGAACGTTTCTTAATATTAGCGATTATTCTGTCTGTACTGGTGGTTTTTGCTGAAAAAGCGGCCGAAAAGCCTTTTTGCCCATCAGCAGCTCTTTGCAAAGCCAAAGTCGTGCAGAATGGTTTTAATTCTGGAAGATCCTCAACATCTTTTCCATCTTTGATAAAGTTGACAATTTGTGGCAATGCCGATGAATACGCCGATGTAGCGGCAACATACTTTGCTTCACCGAAAATAACTGTATCCGTAATTTTATTCTGTGAATGAAAATCGAACCCAGGATTTCCAGAGCACTTCTTACCAACAAGCTCATCAAGAGGAATATCTAAATAATCCAGTTTAGAAACCATAGTTTCTCTGGCTAATTCAGATACCACATACTCGCCGGCATCTTTGCTGATACTGTCATCAACGCATTTGTCAAACTTTTCTCTAATATCATCAATAGTTTTCTTTGCACGGGAGGCAAAGGCTTTCTGTTCAAAGTCTTGGTCGAATTTACTGAGCCAAGACAAATCCATAAGAGTATGTAAAATATCTGATAATGTTGTTGATATATTTTCAGGATCTATTCTGAAAAATTGAACTTTTGCGGGAGAAAACTCAGTTAGCATCTTGTGGTCAGTTATCTTCAAGACTTTCACCTCACTTCAAAATATCACTCAGTACAACCCAGCTATCGCTGTTAATATCCTCGGAATAGCTGTCCATACAAATGCACAGTTCTTCACTTTTTTCGTCATAGCGGACAATGCCCCCCTTTAGGCCGTAACGTTCCAAATAATCTTTCAGTACAGCGAATTTTTTCGGCGTGAAAATGTCAATATCTTGGCTATTGCCGCTGCGATCAAAGCCGCCCTTGGTCTCCATAATCCAAACTTCACCATTTACACTGATTATATAGTCAGGATAGAAATTCTTCTGCTTGTCCGAATTATCTGCATATACGATGGACAAATACTCATTGCCTTTATCACCATTTTTATATACCCATTCCACGGCGTCGCACTTTTCGCAGAATTTCTCGAATTTGCGTTCCGCAGAGGAGCGAACTTCCGCAGAGGAAAGGTAGCCCTGATATACATTTTTCTTCATTTCCAACTGCGTTTTGGCTGTACCATCGTAGGTAAACAGGCAAGATTGCGGAATATGGAACGTCACCTTTGATACTTGGTTAATATCAAGAGTAAGCTGTTCAAGTTCCGCCGCCATCGCTTCACGCACCGTATGGCGTAGCAGATCGGCATTGTTGATAACAAATGCGTAGACCTCTCTCGGCTCCATGGCGAGTATTTTACGGCCGTATGTAAAATTGCGATCAAACAGCTTGCGAATAATCGTATTCATATAGCTGTATTCCATTCCAATCTCCATACCAATTTTACCCACCTTCTGATGGTACATATGACCGTGATCGTGGGTATTCAGCTTTTCGGTAATGACGATCGTATTCATATCTGCCGAAGCAAAATCCAAGGTTATAGTTTCACCCGAAAGGGTGTGACGCAGAATATCGGCGCTAAATTCAAAACCCACCGCCTGCAAGCGTGTCTTGTTCTCCGCCTTATTCGATCCAGTCTTGAATTTTTCTTCAAAATATTTTGCTACAGAGAGCAGAGCTTTTTTCGGATTGCGGTGATCTGTCACCATTGTTCTCTGTTCAGATTTCAGAGTGATGCCTTTATATTCATCTTTAAGGAACAGGGTAGTTGCTTCCAAAGCCCCTTTGCCGAGGCTCAACTTGACACCTGCGGTGAATTTTTCATCGAAAGTGTAGAGATAACAGTTATCCAGCAAATCTTTGTCGTAGTGGTGCGCCTCTGGCATACGGCGAATACGCCCTATGGTCTGGATTTCAAAGGTTTCATCCATATTGTCACGGAGCTTCACCAAAATAGCTGCTCTTGGACAATCCCAGCCTGTGGCAACAGCCTGCTTGATGATAACAGCAACAGAGGGAGCGTTGATTTCTTCAATGTCCTCCAAGTTTTCGTGCATATCAGAGAGCCACACCGCAAGCTGACCGTTTTCGTAGGTCACGCCTTGCGTTTCAAACCAGCGTTCCACATCATCCTGCAATTTCTCCGATTTGTTTGGAATCTGCACCACGATTAAAGGATTGATGTCCTTTCCAGTAGAAAGAAACTCCGCACGGATTTTACACTGCTTGGCATACGCCTGTTCCAATAGATAGTTGGTGGCGTTCTCCATTTCCACACGCTGTGGAAAATCCTCATTAACGATGAGCATTTTCTTGATAAGTCCTTCAGCAATAACATCCGCTTCAGGAATTTCTATGATTTCCGCATTTTTGATGCCTTTAGGCGTAGCAGAACAACGAATAATCTTGTCCGTATGGAAATACTGGATGATTTCATCCGCCTTTACCGTGTTGTTCTGATGGCTTTCATCCACAATGACGATAAAATGTAAACTGGCGTTCAGAGCGTGCTCAATATGCTCCAAGAAATTGGTGCGTTCGCTGTCTTTCAAGGCGTTGTTTCCCTTTTTTGTAAGCTTTTCCCAGTTAATGAAACAGTTATCGTTTTCTTCAAAGCCTCCCGTCATTACATCAGAGAGCAACTTTGTCTGAGCAGCGTGGATATACTTATCCATCTTTTCCTTGCTCTGTTCCTCTAAATTGCCCTTGCCGGGGGTGAGCCATACAAACACGGTATTGCGGTATGATTGCACATACTGGTGCATAAAATGGGTAAGAATAATCGTCTTTCCGCTGCCCGTAGGGCTTTTTAGGATAATGTCACGGGCAGGCTTGTCCATTGCCTCAAAAAGCGATTTTACAGCCGATAATTGAAAATTTTTCAGTTGCACAGTTACACCTCCTGTAAATCCTGATAGTAGTAATCGGGAATAATATTTATCTCAATGCCGTGATCAGCAAGGGACTGCTCCTGCTCCTCATTAGGTAGCAGATCGTGCCCCATATACAATTTGTGGCACTTGCCATAGGCTTCGATATTCGCCATAAACTCGTCAAGTTCTTCTTCTGTCAACACAATAGCTATTTCAGCATTTCCCGTGAAATTCACACAGTTTTCAAGCTCCACAAGTTCACGGATATGTTTTAAAAGTTCGTCGGCGAATTCATAATACAGGCGATCTGAAATCGAAACATAGTCAACTTTATAATATTTAAGACTTGCGGCGTACCCTTCTTTATCAATCACACGCTTAATACGTTCATAAGTGACATCTCGACAAATATTGTTCTCATTATTCGTGCAGAGAATAAAACGACGATTGCTGTTTTTATGTTCTTCGTTGTATTTTAAAACAGTATGCCCCGTTGTACCACTACCCGCAAAGAAATCAAGAATTATGCTGTCGCCAGAAGAAGCAATATCTAAAACTCGTTCAATTAATCGAATAGGTTTGGGATTAGTAAATGCGCCTGCTTTACCAAATACATTTTTCAAATCTCTGGTGCCTTCTTGTGTATCACCGACTTCCGTACGATACCAAAGTGTTTTACATACTGTTCCTTGTTGAACTTCAGACAAAAAAGTTTTAATTCGTGGTACATTGTTTCCTTTTTTCCCGAACCAAATACGATTATCGTTTTTAAGTTTTATATAGTTTTCTTCAGAAGTAACCCAACTTCTACTAGCAGCAGGCATAACTATGCGACCTGATGGCGTTTCAATAGGGTACATATATGCTTCAGAAGCAGTTTTGACTGTAAAATCACTGGATGTCCACGGTCCTCTTGGATCATTATCAGGGTTTGAATATCTGCTATCCATTTCTTCTGTTCTAGTCAGTAATCTTGGATGCCATTCTTCTTTGTTTTTTGCATATACAAGAATATAGTCATGGCTATCAGAAAGCCATTTTGCATCATTTTGAGGCGAAAATTTCTTTTCCCATACTACGTTAGCAACAAAATTTTGGTAGCCAAAAATCTCATCGCACAATATACGTAATGTTGCTACTTCGTTGTCATCCAAAGAGATAAAGACAACTCCATTTTTACAGAGCAAATTATGAGCGATAGTCATCCGTTGTTTCATAAAGGATAACCATTTAGAGTGTCTGAAAGTGTCATTTTTATCTACTAAGGCATCAGAATACGTGAATCCTTCTTTTAATGTGTTATACGGCGGATCTATGTAGATAAGATCAATTTGACCTTTATGTGTCTTTTCTAGTAGATGCAATGAGGCAAGATTATCTCCCTCAATGAGAAAATTCATCTGTCCGCCATTGTCAATGAAAAGATCTTTATCCTCGGTTAGTACTGGCGTATGTGTATTCAACACCTCGTCAATTTCTTCATGGTGTTCCTCAAATACAAGACCGTATTTCTTGCCTTTCACATCTTTTTCAAGTTCGGAAAGATAGACCAAAAGATTTCCCGTATTCTCATCCTGCGGAGCAGCAGCAATATAGTTGCGAATCTCTTTGATTTTAGCAAGCAAATCTTCACGCTTTTGTTTTGATATATTTGTACTCATTCCTGCCCCTCCGTATTTTTCTGCTCCTTTGGCACAATATTAGCCATCGTATTTAACAAAGTATTATATGCTTGCTGTGATGCCGATTGCTCTTGCCATTGCTTAATCATTCCATTTGGAACATATGGGTTTTGAATTGTTTCCCAAGTAACCTTGTCCTTATATCCTAAAGATTTCGCCATTGTTTCCAGCAATTTGTATTGTGCATTTTGGATTTTTTTAAGTTGTGCTTCGTCCGGGTTTTGAACACAATACTTGTCATATAAATCTTTCCAAGCATCACGAACTGTTTTATCGTCTACAAACACAATATCAATTATATTAAGACAATGTACGCCTTCCTGCGTCCATCCATATATTCGTGAGGTCATAAGTGTCTTAAAAATCTGCATTTTATCTTTTCTTATTTCCGCTCTGTTTTGTAAGTGCTGTCCAATCAAGACAGCAGCTATGGGAATTACAATTATTGCGATTAAATTCAATATATCTTTACATTCCATTTCCCTTTCTCCTTTATATCCACTTGCTATTAGTGGCAGACCATTTTTCAGTAAATTCTTTGCCTACGACCGCCGCTGTAAACGGTTTTGTCAAGAAGACTTTTAGTGTTTTCAGTATGGTACTGTAATCATCCGTTTTTGTTTCGATTTTACGGACAAAAGCTTTCCATTTCTTCTGCATTGCAACATCGTCATCAAAGCCCATAACCTGTTCAAATTGCTCTGCCGTGAAATTGTGTTCACGGTTCACAAAGGTTTTTCTGAGTGCTTCGGTCAGCACTTTACCGTCAAAATCAAACTTATTGGCAAGATAAAAAATATCGTAATAGTCTTTCATACGACTGGAAAACTCCATCAAACTGAGGATTGCGTCAATTTTCTCAGCTACAGTCGTTTCAATGGAATAAGTATTCACTATCGGTGCAACAAAATCATCAAGCTGAGTGGGAATTTTCCTTTTTTCTTGCTTTGGCACAATGACATCGCCAACACCAAAATCAATGCCAAACGGTGTGCACGTATTTTTAATACGAGCAACCATTGATGCTCCGATGCCTGCATACTTCTTCGCAACGGCAATAGGCGCAACATCTTTTATCTCAAAGGTCACAAAATCATTACCCGTCTGAACCGCAATAATTTCTTCAAGAATACCCTTTAGCTGTTCAGGTGTATTAGGTATTTCCCGAAGCAAAAAATCCACATCAACCGTTACTCGGCTATCAAAGTCAGTAAGCGAATAGATGAACAAACCGCCTTTCAGCACAAGGTTTTCAGCATACTTTGACTTTTCCAAATGGCGTAGAAATTCTTCTTGACAGAAGAGTTGCAGGCAAAGCTGATAGCTTCTTCCACTTTCTTTTGCCTTGTTTTTGAGGCGTGCCAGCACGGACGCAGCTATATCAGCCATTAAGCAGCACCTCCATTACATTCATAACCTTTGTATAAAGCTTCATTTCCTTTGCGTATTTAGACAAATTTGCAAGGTTCTTTTTTTCATCAGCAGCATAGGCATTGACAGCCTTATTAAAAATTTCGTTGTCAAGTTTTGTACGGTACTTAAAACAATCG
The DNA here is from genome assembly GCA_910576815.1 of uncultured Lachnospiraceae bacterium. Lineage (GTDB taxonomy): Bacteria > Bacillota > Clostridia > Lachnospirales > Lachnospiraceae > UBA3282. Next base: position 20,945 of record CAJTKA010000025.1, on the reverse strand, counting down.
CATACTGTTCGTTCACGGTCATACACAGGCAATATTATACCGTTAAAATTGCTTGTGGACTTACCTATCTCTAAAAATTCCTTTTGAATATAGTAAGCTTTCATCGGAAATTCTTCAGTGTTCTTTACAGTGCGGGAAGCTGTTCTTGGCACAGCAATCGACCATTCACGGGGAGAAAAATCACTATATCCATAGTGAAACAAAGCGGACTCCACACAAATAACCCCTTGCGGAAGAAGCTCCCGTATGAGCTGTTCTTCTGTAATACTTTTACTTTGGGGGAGCTGATAAAATCCTCTGCGAATTCTTTCAATGACTCCTTCTTTACAAAAAGCCGCTACTTCGTATTTATTTATCCCGTTAACGGCAAAATCTGAAGTTTTTGCAATTCCGCCGTTATTTTCAATTACCGTTTTTAAAATTTCTTTTTTACCCAAGCAAGCACCAACTTCCCGCATACAAAAAATAAATAATGTACACAATTATTATACCATACAGTTTAAAAATAGCAACAACTATATGCAGACATTATTCCAAACTTGTACGTCAAAAGTACTTTGCAGCATAATAAAACTTCCTTATCTGGCGTTGCCAAATGCGGCACCTTCTTTTAATTTCTGATTGTTTCAATAATATTTTGTTTTTTTAACGCTCTCACTGAAATCCGCACGGTCGTCAACATCACCAAAAAGGATAACAGAATCGTTATCACGACCGCCGCCCAGGGCATCTGAAAAGGGATCGGGAACAGTATTTTGACGCAGCGTGCCATCAAAAGAACGATCGCCGTACCGATCGGCAGTCCGACAACCAGTGCTTTCCCCGCGCAGAGGACGCTTTCCACGGTAAGCATCTTCCGTACCGATTCGGAGGGCATTCCCACGCTCTGTAATACCGCAAACTCTCTGGCCCTTGATTTGATCTGAAAGCTGACCGTGCTGATTACATTCAACACACCGATCAATCCCAGCAAAAACACAAAGGCATAGAGGAAAACTGCGGCAAGTATAATGGCGATATTCATGATTCTTGCAAAGTCCTGCGCACCAAACACCCTGCTGGTATAACCCGCCTCGCCGTAGTCCAGACCGTTTTGCGGGAAATAGCCTTCCAGCACATCTTTGGCATATGCCATGAAGCCGTCCTCGTCCGCAGGGTTCGCCAGCCAGTTATAGCCACGCACCGTCATCCCTGTGGAAGGCACGATCAGGCGGATGGGATTGGTATTCGGATACAGTAACTGCTTGGGAATCTCCTCCAGAGTCAGCACACTGTCAATCTGTACCGTATCCCGGCTTCCGTCCGCCTTTTCCAATTCCAGCGTAGTGACCGCCTCTGTCAGGGGAACGATATGCCGCTCGGTTCCGTTATCATTATAATGATAATCGTTTAACAAAATCGTCCCGCCGTAGGCAATGCCCGCCTGCTCGCACAGTTCGCCGTAATGCTTCTCATCGAGAATGATCCTCTCCACTTCCAGAACGGTTTCCACTTGTCCCTCATCGACAGCTATCGCCTGCCGCATTTCTTCCGTAAGGTCCTGCTCGCCAAGCAGGGCGACATAGGTCGTATAATCCTGCCCATCCCCATAAATATCCGTTCCCTCGTATTCCCTGAGCTTCGCCGTGATCTCCTCCGCCGTCTCGGCTGTAATGGGAAACGCACATTCCTGCTGCCTGCGGCCCGTCTTAGGATTGACGGTATTCTTAAAATTTGAGGTATAATCCGCAATCACGGAATATCCGTAATCCATCGTGATATAATCCTGGATGCCGCCTGCAATTTCCTGCAATCCGCCCAGCGTGATAAAGAGCATGATACTGATGGAAAATGCCGTGACTGCCGAGTGCATACGCTTGCGATAAGAGGACACGTTCTTACGCGCCAGCTGATACTCGACCTTCCCTTTTGCGTCGATCGTGATCCGGGTACGCTTATATCCCGAGGTATCCGTCTCGCCGCCGTTTCGCAGACAATCTAAGGCCGAGATGCGCATCGCCTTCCTTGCGGGCAGCATGGCGGCAAACAGGGCCGTCCCCAGAGAAATCACGGTGGAAACAAGCAGGGCTATCGGTGAAAAGACAAAGGAAAGCGCAAAGTTGACCTGCCGCATCATCGAACGCACCAGCACATTCAATTCTTCCATATAAAGATTTACGATCCCGATGCCGAGAAAACTGAGCAGATAGCCCGCTAGAACGCCAAGGGGAATTGCAACAGCGCACAGCAGCACGCACTCATACATGATCGTCTGATAGATCTGCTTTTTGGTGGCGCCCACACATTTTAAGGTGCCAAACTGTGAGATCCGTTCATTGGCGCTCAAGCGGAACGCATTGGAGATCACGATCACGGACATGGCAATGATCAGTGCCGCCAGAAATACAGCCGGTACAAGCAGTATCATCATATAAGCGCCGCCGTACAAGCCGTAATCTTTGCCGAGAAAATTCACAAGCATCGCCCTGCCGCTGGCCACGAAATTCACAACTGCCGTCAGCAAAGCGGCGGAGAGTGCAATCGCCGCGGCTGTGATAACGCTCCTGCCCTTCTTTCTTTTCAACTGCTTACAGGCAAATGAGAATAAGATGTTCATGCGCGCATCACCTCATCTCTGATGATCTTCCCATCGCTGATGGTCAGGATCCTGTCCGCCTGCAGCGCAATCTTTTCATCATGTGTGATCAGGATCAGCGTCTGATTTTCCTTGCGGTTAGCTGCCGTCAAAAGCTCCATGATCTCCCTGCCCGCCTTGCTGTCCAAATTTCCCGTGGGCTCGTCGGCTAACAGAAATGCGGGGTCATTGATGAGCGCCCTGCCCACGGACACTCTCTGCTGCTGCCCGCCGGAAAGTTCTCCCGGAAGATGATCTCTGCGATGTGACACTCCTGTCATTTCTACGATCTTTGCCAGCTTCTGCGCATCGGGCTTTCGGTTATCCAGCAGACAGGGCAGCATGATATTCTCATCCACCGTCAGATTGGGAATCAGGTTATAGAACTGATAGACTATGCCGATATTCCTGCGCCGAAAGATCGCCAGCTCGCTCTCGCTCATCTCAAAAATGGGCTCGCCGTCGACGATCACACTTCCCGACGTAGGCGAGTCGATCCCGCCCATCAAATTCATAAGCGTGGATTTCCCGGAACCCGACGCTCCCACGATGGCGACAAACTCGCCCTTTTTGACCTGAAAACTGACGTGATCCAAAGCCGTCACCTGATTATCGCCGCTGCCATAGATCTTTGTCAGCTCCTTTACTTCTAAAACTTTCATATGCCACCTCTTTCCGGAGCGTTTACGCGACGGCGCGATGCAAATCTCAAATTTGCATCTGCGATCCCGAGTTTGTGGCTCCTGTACAAACTCGCGATTGAAAAATCAGCACATCAGTGTGATTTTTCAATCTGCCTCTCTTTTCTTATCTCATCCCTTACTATAAGTAAGAAAAGTGACTCTCAGGTGACTATTTGTAAAATTTTAAGAAAAATGTTGCGCCGACTCCGTTTCCGCCGGGCATCACCTCGATATCTCCGTTTTGCGCACGCATGATGGAGAGTGCAAGCGGCAGTCCGATCCCGTAACCGTCTTCTTTCTGCGAGTTTTCAAATTTGCGGAACAGGCGGGATAGCTGCTCCTTTTTCAGGCCCTCACCCGCATCTGTGACGGATATCCAGTCATAGAGCGGATTTTCGCCGCAGTCTACTAAAATCTCGCTGTTTTCAGGGGAACATTCCGAAGCGTTTTTCAACAGGTTGATGAGCGCTTCCGCCGTCCACTTTCGGTCACAGGACAGCGATAAATCGTTTGCCGGACGCACTGACTGATTTCTGATATCCAATAGGATTTCCACCGATTTGCGCGCCTCGCGCAAAAGGTCGCTGACCGAAATCTTTTCCTTTTTAAAATGCGCGGCGGAGGCGTCCAGCTTCGCCATCTTTAAAAGGGCAGTGACCAACCACTCCATGTGACGGACTTCCTTCTTAATATGAAGAAAAAATTCCTGCCGTTTCTCTTCGGGGGCATCCGTCATTAACTCTGTCATCAGCAGCACCGAGGAGATCGGCGTTTTTAACTGATGAGAGATATCGGATAAATATTCCGCCAAATGCTCGTTTTCTTTGGCAAGGACCTTTTTCCGCTCCTGCTCGGCGTGCGCCAGGATATAAATATCATTTTTTAAGATGCTGAGTGCGCCTTCCTTATGATCGCGCGGGTCAAAGGGCTGTCCGTCAAGCGCCATGCGGATCCCCTCGGAAAGCGACTGCAGTTCTTTTTTACTGATCCACACGATAACCGATCCCCCTGACTGTCGTAATGTTGACGGCATCTCCCAATTTCTCACGCAAACGTCTGACATATACGGTCAGCGTATTGTCCTCGACAAAATTGCCGCTGATATCCCAGATACGCTCCAGGATCTGCTCCCTTTTCAGGAGAATGGAGTGATTTTGCGCAAACATCAGCAACAGCCGATATTCCAGCGCCGTCAGATCGATTTCCCGGTCATCGATATAGACTTTGCCTGCCTCCACATCAATGACCGCCTCCCCGATGCGGATTCGGCCGCCGCTTCCCGCATCCTCATGCAGCGCCTTTTTGATCCGCGCCATCAGTTCCCGCATGCGAAAGGGCTTGGTAAGATAATCGGCTGCGCCGTCCTCAAGCGAGCGCACGATCTCGTCCTCGTCATCCACGACCGTCAGATAAATGAGCGGGGTCTGCCGAGGTCCCAGCGCCGCTGCGATCTCCCTGCCCGTGCCATCGGGAAGCTGCATATCAAGCAGCGCCAGATCGAACCGCCGCGCGTCCGTTTCCGCAAGCGCCGCCGTGACAGTCTTACACGACGTCACGCGATATCCTTCCTTTTCCAAAGCATAGGTCAGCCCTGACGATAAAGACACATCGTCTTCTACTAATAAAATATCCGCCATAACATCTCCTGAATTTCTTTTCATTCTATCAAAAGACGGCATGGCCCGCAAGCCACACCGTCTCTGAAAACATTTTGATTTTATCCTGTCCGAGTCTTACGCGAAGGGATTCTCCGTCGGGTAAGGCAGGCTCTTAGGCTGGTTGTAACCGATCTCGCTCACATCCACGCCGATGTACTTGAATACTTCATACAGAGCCTTGCCGTAGTGACCGAACGCAACCGCGCCGTGGTGCGGGTAATTCTTCTCAATCAGCACGTGACGGTAGAATCTGCCCATCTCGGGGATAGCGAATACGCCGATACCGCCGAAGGATCTGGTCGCCACGGGAAGAACTTCGCCCTCTGCCACGTATGCGCGCAGGATGTTGTCAGCGGTGCTCTGCAGACGGTAGAAGGTGATGTCGCCGGGAACGATGTCGCCCTCAAGCGTACCCTGCGTCACTTCCTCAGGCAGGGATCTTGCCATGATCATCTGGTACTCCATGCTGCACTTGGACAACTTCTTGGAGCAGGTATTGCCGCAGTGGAAGCCCATGAAGGTATCAGTGAACTTGTAGTCGAACTTGCCCTCGATTGACTCTTTGTACATATCCTTCGGCACGGAATTGTTGATGTCGAGCAGGGTCACGATGTCGTCGCTGACCGCCTCACCGATGAACTCGCTCAGGCAGCCGTAGATATCCACTTCACAGGATACCGGGATGCCTCTGCCGGTCAGACGGCTGTTGACAAAGCAGGGTACGAAACCGAACTGCGTCTGGAATGCCGGCCAGCACTTACCTGCGATCGCCACATACTCACGGTAGCCCTTATGCTCCTCGATCCAGTCGAGCAGGGTCAGCTCGTACTGAGCAAGCTTAGGCAGGATCTCAGGCTTGTTGTTGCCTGCGCCAAGCTCTGCTTCCATATCCTTTACCACCTCAGGAATACGGGAATCGCCCGCGTGCTTGTTAAATGCCTCGAACAGATCGAGCTCAGAGTTCTCCTCGATCTCAACGCCCAGGTTGTAGAGCTGCTTGATGGGTGCGTTGCAGGCAAGGAAGTTGAGCGGTCTGGGACCGAAGGATATGATCTTTAAGCTGGAAAGCGCTGCGATCGCGCGTGCGATCGGCACAAACTCGTGGATCATATCTGCGCAGTCGTCTGCGTCGCCCACAGGATACTCGGGAATATAAGCTCTAACGTTTCTGAGCTTTAAGTTGTAGCTGGCATTGAGCATACCGCAGTATGCGTCGCCACGCCCCTGGATCAGGTCGCCCTGAGACTCCTCAGCGGCAGCCACAAACATCTTGGGACCCTCAAAATGCTTTGCAAGCAGGGTCTCGGAAATCTCCGGGCCAAAGTTGCCAAGGTATACGCAGAGTGCGTTACAGCCGTTGTCCTTGATGTCCTTTAACGCGTTGACCATGTCGATCTCGCTCTCGATGATGCAGACAGGGCACTCATAAATATCAGCTGCGTCATATTTTTTCTTGTAAGCCTCCACCAGAGCCTTTCTCCTGTTGACTGCCAGAGATGCCGGGAAACAGTCACGGCTCACTGCCACGATACCAATTTTTACTTTGGGTAAATTGTTCATATCTTATATTCTCCTTTCATTTAAACCGGGGCTGCCGGTATGTGATACAAGTTATTGTGATACGGAGAATGCCTCTTTTGGCATTCTCCCAAGCGAGATTTAGTGCTTCTTGGCGTCCCGTCCAATGGCGGGACATCTTTAGAAGCACTTCTCGCTTAGTTATTCGCGGATATCCAGATTCTTTCCTACCAGTCCGATATGCGCGCCTTCGTCGAGGCCGCCCTCCGCATGACCGATCAGCCACTTGTTCTGCGCGGTGATCAGGGAATCTTCCCAGCCCTCATGCTTTTCCTCCAGCGGATAGTTGGTACCCGCCGGAAGCACGATGCCTACCTTGAAGCCGCCCTCATTGGCGCTGCAGGGCGCATAGTGCAGAGTCGTCGCGTAGAGCTCCACCGCCGTGCCTGCTTCCACCAGATAAGCCTCCATCTTTGCGGTCTCATACTTGAAATCGTCAGTGATATCCTGCTGCATCCCCACGATCAGCACCGCGTCCGTAGCTGCCACATTGATCTCAGAACTTCTGTGGTACTCGATCGCATTCAGCTTATAGTTATGACCGTTGCAGTAGCCAACCTCGATCGGCAGCTCGCCGTAGGTCCTGCGCTGTAACGCTTTCGCCGCCGTCGTCTCCTCCAGCGCCTTGATGGAAGGCTCGTAAGCTACCCCGTCAGGCAGCGGCGTTTCCTTTTTAATCGCCTCCACCAAATCAGTGAAATCGATCCCCTGCACGACCCTGCCATACTTACGAAATGACGGGTCTGTCACTTTTTTGATCTCCATACCGTAAACTCCTTTCCCTATGTGATTTCGCACTTCTTACGCTGTCAATGAATCTTCTTAAATAATTCTTTGCAAGCCGGATAAATCTGCTTAAACTGCTGATATCTCTTTTCGTATTTCTCGACCAGAGCGGGTTCCGGCTCCACCGTATCCACGATCTTTACGATCTTGGATGCCGCCTCCTCGACGCTTGCATACTCGCCGCAGGCCACCGCCGCCAGCATTGCGCCGCCCATAGCGGGACCTTCTTCGCTCTCGATCACGTCCACTTTCAGATTCATGATATTGGCAATCATCCGCTTCCACAGCGGGCTCTTGGCGCCGCCGCCGCAAATCTTCGTGCGCTCGATATGGATGCCCAGAGACCTCGCTACCTCCAGGGAATCGCGCAGGGCAAAGGCCACACCCTCCAGCACTGCCTGCGTCATATCCGCCCTTGTGCTGTCCATGGTCATGCCGATAAAGGTGCCTCTTGCGTCGGGATCGTTGTGCGGAGAACGCTCGCCCATCAAATAAGGCAGGAAGTATACATGATTCTCGCCCAGCTTATCGTCGGTGATCGCCTTCTGCTCGTCGGCATACTTTTCCGTGCCGATGATATCGTCCATCCACCATTTATTACAGGATGCCGCGCTGAGCATGCAGCCCATCAGATGATAGTGCCCGTCCGCATGAGCAAAGGCATGAAGGGCATTGAATTTATCCACTCCGAATTTATTGGAAGAAATAAAGATGGTGCCGCTGGTACCCAGGGAGATATTGCACATACCGTCTCCCACGGTGCCCGTGCCCACAGCCGCCGCCGCATTGTCGCCACCGCCCGCAGCTACCTTTACATTCTCGGGAATGCCAAGCTCTTTGGCAATTTCAGGAAGCACCGTTCCCACGGTCTCGTAACTTTCGTAGATCTTCGCCAGCTGTTCTTCTTTTACGCCGCAGATCTCGCACATTTCCTTTGACCAGCAGCGGTTCTTTACATCAAACAGAAGCATTCCCGAAGCATCGGAAACGTCTGTGCAGTGCACGCCTGTCAGTTTATAAGCAATGTAGTCCTTGGGGAGCATGATCTTTTTGATCCTGGCAAAATTCTCAGGCTCCTTATTCTTTACCCACAGCACCTTCGGCGCGGTAAAGCCGGTGAAGGAGATATTCGCCGTATATGCGGACAGCTTATCCTTGCCGATCACGTTATTTAAGTAATCGCATTCCTCCGTGGTCCTGCCGTCATTCCAAAGGATCGCCGGACGGATCACTTCGTCCTTTTCATCCAAAATGACAAGTCCGTGCATCTGCCCACCAAAGCTGATGCCTGCTACCTGGCTCTTATCCACACCTGCGATCAGTTCCTTGATGCCGGCGATTGCTTGCTCGTACCAGTCCTCCGGCTTCTGTTCAGACCAGCCCGGATGCGGAAAATATAACGGATACTCCTTCGATACAATGTTGACAATTTTTCCGCTTCCTTCCATCAAAAGAAGCTTGACTGCGCTGGTACCCAGATCCACTCCAATATACAGCATAGTAACCCTCCCAACTTTTCCGACAATTTTCCCGTGCCCGTGCACGATTCTTCTATTTCCATGATAAGCCGTCCCACCGATAAAAGCAATACCGTATATTTTTTTCGGTACTTTATACAAAATACGGCGGAACGCATTGTCTATTTCCACTTGATATGCTAAAGTGAAAGCGCGAGACAACAAACCAAGAAAAGGAAATCCCGCTATGGCAACCATCAAAGAAATCGCCGCTATGGCAGGCGTATCAAGGGGTACGGTAGACCGTGTTTTAAATCACCGCGGCGATGTGAATCCCCAGACAGAAGAAAAGATCATGCAGATCATACGTGCCCTCGATTATAAGCCAAACAAAGCGGGCATCGTCCTTGCTGCCCAGAAGAAAAATCTGAAACTGGGTGTTGTTCTTCTTGGTGCAGGCACTCCTTTCTTCGACGATGTCCTGATGGGCGTGCACGAAAAGGCCACAGAGCTCGCAGGCTATAACTGCAGCGTTCTCATCAGGCAGACGGAATACAGCCTAAAACAGCAGCTTGACGCCATAGACGCCCTGCTTGCGGAAGGCATAGGCGGTCTGGCCATCTCTCCCTATAACGACAACAGCGTGCGCGAAAAAATCGACTCTCTCTGTGCTGCGGGGATTCCCGTGGTCACCTTAAATACCGATATCGAAAATTCCAGCCGCCTGGCTTATGTCGGCAGTCACTTTTACCGTTCCGGTGAAGCGGCCGGCGGTTTGATGCGTCTGATGACAAAGGGTACGGTGCGCGTGGGCATCGTCTCCGGCTCGAGGAATATTCTCTGCCATACCGAACGGATCGCAGGATTTGCTCATATCATCGAAGCATCCCCCGATATCCGCATCGTGGATACCGTCAACAACAACGATGACGATCATGTCAGCTTTGAACTGACCCAAAAACTCCTTGCAGACCACCCCGAAATCAACGCCTTTTATTTTACCGCAGGCGGCGTATACGGCGGCTGTCAGGCAATCGAATCTTCGGAACGCAAAAATGACATATGTGTCATAACAAACGATCTGGTTCCCACGACGAGGGAATACCTGCAAAAGGGGCTGATTGCCGCCACCATCTGCCAGCAGCCTTTTCAACAGGGTTTTCTCCCCCTCTCCATCCTCTTTTCCTATTTGGCGACCGGGGAATCGCCCGCAGCGGAAAACAATTATGTGGATGTGGATATTCGGATCCGGGAAAATCTGCTGCCTTAGCCACCGATTATAAAAAACCATTCTATACAAAAACCTGCCATTTTGATATACTGGCAATAGAAACGGCATACAGTAATCGGCAATCCGACACGATGTGAAAGATGTATGGCTCGGATCAAAACAGGAACCAAAATCTGACATTTGAAAGGATCAGTGTGAATCATATGAACAGGAAAAAAGCAGTCGTCTCCCTCGGACATGAGGCGCTTGGTTATACAACATTGGAACAGTGGGACGCCGTCAAAGTGACCGCCAAAGCTCTGGCGGATCTGGTGGAAGCCGACTACCAGCTAACCATCACCCACTCAAACGGTCCTCAGGTCAGCATGATCCACAAAGCCATGACGGAGCTTAGAAGGGTCTATATTGACTACACCCCCGCACCTATGTGCGTTTGTTCCGCCATGAGTCAGGGGTATGTGGGATACGACATTCAGAATGCGCTCCGCGCCGAGCTTTTGGGCCGCGGTATCGTAAAAACCGTCAGCACCATTTTGACGCAGGTCACCGTAGATCCTTACGACGAGGCCTTTTATGAGCCCACCAAAGCAATTGGGCGCTATATGTCCGCCGAGGATGCTCAAATCGAGATCAAGAAAGGAAACTATGTACAGGAAGAACCCGGCAAAGGCTTCCGCCGTGTGGTAGCGGCGCCCCATCCGATCGAGATCGTGGAGATCGATGCCATCCGCGCGCTGGCCAAGGCCGACCAGGTAGTCATCGCCTGCGGCGGCGGCGGTATTCCCGTGATCGAACAGAATCACGTCCTAAAGGGCGCTTCCGCCGTGATCGAGAAGGATTCCATCGCCGGAAAGCTGGCGGCAGAGCTGTGCTCCGACGAATTGATCATCCTCACCGGCGTTCCCTGCGTATACAAACAATTCGGGCAGCCCGGGCAGGAAGCCATTACCTCCCTCACCATAGGGCAGGCAAAAGAGCTTTGCGCGCAGGGCGAATTCGGGGAGGGCACCATGCTCCCGAAGATCGAGGCTGCCATCACTTATCTGGAGGCGAATCCGCAGGGAAAGGTGTTGATTACTTCGCTGGGGGATGTGAAGGAGGCGCTGAAAGGGAGGAGCGGGACGGTGATTACGGTATAAGAAATAGGGCGGGCTTTGTGGGATGTGATGGGACGGGCTTTGTGGCATCCTGCCGTCACGAAGCAAAACTCGTGCAGAATATGCTCACGCATTTCTGCCCTCAGACAGTTGCTTCGTAACTTGCAGGTATGCCAGCAAAACCCGTCAGATAGATGCAGACCATATTTAGAAGTCTGCTGCACAACTCACTGGTATGCCAACAAAGTCCGTCGGATGGATATTGACTGCATACAGAAGTCCGTTATGTAACTCACTGGTTTGTCAGCAAAACCCGTCGAATCGATATTGATCATGAGTTTCGTATGTGAGCAACTGTAATCAGGAGCGCACCGATTAGGATACAGAAATCGGAAATGTTGAAAACGATGCGGCTGATGCGGGGATTCTTGACAGGAAAACTGACATAATCGACGACGTATTTTCGGACAAGGCGGTCATAGGTGTTGCTATAGGCGCCGCCAAGGAGAAAACCTAAGCCTACCTTTAGGGCCGCGCTGCCGCGAAAGGTGAATGTAGCAAGAAAAACCGCCGTCATAAAGAGTGTCAAAAGCAGGGAAAGGCCGGCTATCATTCCCTGTTTTTTTTCGCCCAGATCAAGGAAGGCGCCTTTGTTGTGATATCTTTTGAGCAGAAGCCTGCCGTCACAGAGGAGCCTGATTTCTCCCTCCTCCAGCTTACTTTCGATCCTATTTTTTAAGAGCAGGTCCAAAACAAAAATCCCTGCCGCTAAAATCGCACACAATACTGTGACCATACATTTCCTCCTCGCTCCATACCCACCCGCGAAATCTCATATCCATGCGCTCCCTGCGGGGAATGCCGTTCTCTAAGCATTCACCTGCACGTGGTCAGAAGTTCTTCTTACGCTTTCGGAACTGCGAGAGCACCCGCAGGCTCCTGCGCAGGGTAATGAGGAACGGATGCGGCACGCCATTTTTCTTGAGTGCAAGAAAGCCCTCCCGAAAAGAGACCAGATAATTTTTCAGTCCGGCATTGCTCGTTCCACCATAAAACATCGCCACTAAGATATCCGGCACATATGCCAGCTCATTTTTCTCATCTTTCAAAAAACGCACCATGAACTCATAGTCCGCCGCACAGCGGTAAGCAGTGTCATAGAGACCGTACTTCTCGTAAACCTCGCGCCGTAAAAACAAGGTTGGATGCCCGGGCATCCAACCCTCTGCAAGCCTTCCCTGCCCCATGCGCCACTCTCTGACCACACGCTCTCCTTCCACATAGACCAGATCGGCGTGCGCACCGACGCAGCCTTCTTTGCCCTGTTCGATCGCGGACAGGAAACATGTTAGCGCATTCGGTTTACATAACCTATCATTGCAGACAGCGATCACGTCTCCGGTACTCATACGAAATGCTTTGTTCATCGCATCATAAAGACCCTCGTCAGGCTCCGAGACCCAGCGCACCAAAAAGCCCTGCCGCCCTTTTGACCGCGCGGCAAACGCCTTGATCAACTCCACCGTGCCGTCTGTCGACCCGCCGTCCACGACCACCACCTCGATATCCGGATAGTCCTGCTCCTCGATGCTTTGCAGGGTGATGGGCAGCGTCTCTTTTACATTGTAGACCGTCACCAACAGGGAAACTCTCATGCTATTCCCCTCCCTCCGGCGCAGCCGCCCAGGAAAGCGCCTCCTCCAAGCTGTCCGCGCCCAGGATCTTCAGCATAAAACCGGTGTACTCCTTTGCCCGATTGGTATCGATATTGCGGAAAACTTCCTTGATATATTTTCCCGTATGATCGTACTCATATACACCGAAGGAAAGCCCTGCCTTCACCTCCTCAGGCGCATCTGTCTGTCGGTTCATCAAAAAGGCGTCCACATAGGGATTCGCTTCCACGATATAATAGCAGTAGGCAAAGGCTGCCGCCTGCAAACGTTCACCCGAGCCGGAAGAAAAACCAAGCTCTGTGATCGTGACGCTGCGCACCTCTCCGCTGCGGTCCAAATAAGCTTCTTCCGACAACATGTCCGTCAGCACATTCAGGTTCATCACGGACAAATGCGGCGCCTCCCTTGTCTTATCATACTCCTGAGACCAATAATTGACACGGGTCAGCGGCTCCGGATAAGGATGGATCGCAATGCCCCAGTCATAGTTGCCATGGGCAAGCGCCGCTGTGTTAAAGGCTTCCAGCACATCCCTTCCATTGAAAAAGCTTTTGTTGTCTCCCTCATTGCTGTTCCAGGCGTGGTCGATGCTGAAATAAACCCGTCCCCCCGCATAATGGCTTTTCACCGCCTGATAAAAGATACGCATGGATCTTTCAAAGGTTTCCGTATAATGCACCATGTCCCGCGTATCCATGTAATTCCAAACCCGGTTCTGGTTGATCTCATTGGCGATCACCCAGCTGTGTACCATGCCATGTGCCCCGCTCGAATAACGTTCCGCCAGGAAAGATGCGACCGCCTCCAATGTCCTTACGCCATTCTCCTCCGCCGTGTTGAACATATAATAATAGGCGCCTTCCACCTGCTTCCTTGCCTCCGGGTGAATCAGCTCCAAATGCTCCTCGTTCCAATCATTCAGCACCACCGCCGTAGCGCTCATCCCCATGTCTGTCAAGTAGGTGAACAATCCGTCATAGCCATTGATCGCCGCCCCGTTAAACTGATAATTCTTCCCCCGATAGGTATAAGTGATCGTCGGGAAAGTCGGGTCTGCCGTCTCCCCCATAATATGCGACAGCGGAATATTGTAGATCGTATGCTTAACACCCAGATCCGTCAATTCCGGAGTGCCGAGCATGGTGGGATCCAAGAGCAGCCCCTTTTTGGAGGCAAGCTCCGGATAAGCATCCTGATTCCCCGCAAGCGCTTCCGGATTAGACAAATAAATACTCTTTCCCAACTGCACAAAATTCTCATCTATCTTGAGAGCCGGAATGAACCTGGAAAACAAATAAGTCTCCCGATAGGGGAACGCTGTCTCCCACGCCCTGGCCTTCCTTGCTCTGGTGACAGGTTCCTGTCGGAGCGCTTCCGCGTCCTCCTCCCATTCTTCTGCGGCAAACAAATATAAATAAGCGTCATCACTTGCCGGAATCAGCGGCATATCGAGAGAAAAGCGCAGTTTCTTTGTCTCCGCCTCATAAACCAGCGAAACATCCATCGCAAAGTCAAACAGTTCTTCTGCCGACAGGATCGACTCCCCTGCTTTCAAATCATCCAAGACTTGTGCGTGCTCATCAAGCGTCCACGTCTTTCCCGTCTCCTCCCTCACCGGCTCGGTGCTCGCAGGCACTTCTTCGCGCCCACAGGCAGAAAACATTGCCGCTAAGACTAGACATCCCAGGAACCAAAAATACGCGGGACGCCGTTTTTTATTTCGGTCTCTTTCCATGTTAGAACCTCCCGCGCTCATTCATAATTTACCGTAATCGCTACCTGGGGCGGTGCGTCGATCGCATCCGACACCGTCCTGTCGCCCCGCTTCATCTGCTTATAGATTTCAAAAAAGTGGGTAGTGGGTATCTCCTTAAAACGCCATTCCGTATCTACTACGGGGATTGCCGCACAGCCATCCTCTACCCCATAACGTTTCACCTGCCCCGCATCTTCCTCGGACCATCCACCTGCCGCGTAATATTCGTCCAGAGCATCTGTCACCGCCGAACCGATATTTTTAACTGCACTGGTCAAAACCCGGTCCGAAATCCTGCTCTGATCCACGTCCACACCGATCATCAAGCCGTCCTGATCTTCCGCTGCTTCCAGCACAGACTCATACAGACCGCCGCCGCAGGCAAAGATGATCTGAACCCCGTTCTCATACCAGGAAGCCGCTTTCTCCCGCACCGCGATATCAGCCGAATAACTGTCTGCATACCAGTAGTGGACCGTTACATCCGTAAGCGACAGATCTTTTGCCGCCGCATCGATTCCCTGCAGATAGCCATAACCATAGCGAAGAACGGACGGCTCCTGCTTGCGATACCCGTCTTCCGACTCCAAAAGAGCATGTTCCAAAAAAGAGCCTCCTATAAAGCCCAGATTCCGATATCCCTCCCAAACTGCCATATAGCCCGCCAGATACCCTGCCTGTTCCTCATGGAACAAAATGCAGTGCACATTCTCCTGCATGGGCTCCTCTTCGTCCGCCGCATTGTGCGGCACGGCATCCACCAACAGAAAGGAAGTCTGCGGATAGATTGTGTCCAGCTGACTCACCGCTTCGCCAAACTGATAGCCGGCGCATACGATGAGCCCGGCGCCGTCCTGTATCGCTTTTTCCATCTGTCCGCTGTAACTTTCAGGCGCCTCGGGATCTACATTGTAATAAGAAAAAGAAACGCCTGCTCCCAATGCATACATACGCACCCCATTGTAAACGGCCTCATTGTAGCCGCCATCCTCCACATCACCGTCCATCAGCAGCGCGATCTCTCCGCCCGTCTCACTGTAATCCCCGTAAGGATCCTCAAACATCTTATCCACCGCTTCCCGCCAGGTGGTCATCTCGTCACTGTCATCTTCCCGATCCTGCCCCTGCGTTCCGCTTTCCTGTGCAGGTTCCCCTGCCGCAGTCTCACCGGGTGCCGCCGTCTCACTTGCAGGCGTGCCACACGCTGTCAGTGCGCCGAGCAAAAGGAGAACAAGCAGGATCATGCTTGCCGTCCTGCTGTTGATTCTGCACATTGTCATTCCACGCTTCCCGCACTCAATCATCTCATGCTCCCATTCAAAGTGTCAAAAATATCCACTCCTTTCAAGATACCACAAGTAAGGAAAATCGGCAAGGTTTCTGTGCCCGCCGCGCTAACTTACTTCAAATATTTTTATAAAAGTAAACCGGGAAATCCCTTTACGGTTCCCGGCTTACCACACAAATCTTGCTATTTACTTAGGCATCTTCATCACTTGCAACATCCATATTCATTTCGAGTTTATAGTAAATATCAATGTCTCGAATAATTTCATCAATATCCTGTTCCTCAAGATCATAAACCCATTGCCGCAATTCATTGATTGTAATGATTTCTTCAATCGCTGCTTTATATCTGTCTTCTATGACACGCATACCGTTCGCACGTTCATCAATATAATTTTTGAGTTCATTCAATATTTGCTCTCTAGATGAACGTGTTTTGATAACAAATGTAACCGGAAAGTGCATCACCTTATCAATATCAAGAAGATATTTATCATAGTTATTCACCTCTGTCACTTGAAAAAATCGTCCGACAGGGCGCATCACAAAGTCTATTCCACCATCATTCGCATTCGTACGTCCCGTCTTGAAAAGCTACAATTCTTCCTCCTTGATTGCATCAGGACGATATCCAAAATATACTTTTATATTTCTATAATGATTTTTAAGAACCGCGTAACTTATTATTTCAAATATTCTCGCTTCCGCATTTTCAGTGAGCAAATCGTTTATCTGCTTTTTCTTCTCAGTATAATCCGTTAATTCTTTCATTTTCTGCAAGGTATTAAGCAACTCATGATCTTTAGCCATAAGCAGCTCCACATATTTCTCAATCACCTTACAGCAGGTTTTACTAATATCTCTCTGTCTGACATATAAGTAATCAATATGTAATAGATATTTGCCATTATCTATAATAATCAAATCATTAGTAATCTCTGGAAATTTGTTTCTAAATTCACCATTTACACGAGAATTTAATGCGTGGTTCTGGAGTTTACTGCCACCATACAGCCCACGATAATAATTGAAAAGGCGCGTATAGTCATAACCGCCAAACTCTCTATATTTATCCGGCTTGTTAAAGAAATCATCACAGTAAAGATAAAGAATTGAATAGATTGCATAGATATTTGCAAGACTACGTCTCGTTTTGCTATCTCCATGTACCGCCTTCATTTTTTTATCAAGATACTGTAACAACATACTTTCTTCATAAATCTGTTGAAAATCCTCCGGAAAATCTTCCTTCAATATTTCCCTGATAAAATCTTCTGTTATTTTCATTCCCCTTTACCCTCTTACGTATTTTGATTTAGCTTTTGTCTTACGTGTCTTTTGCTTAATGAGTATTTTTCCATTATGTTCTTTTGCAATACCCGTACGACGCAATCCTATTTCGTAATATTCTTCGTTCATCTCTATACCGATACTGATCCTGCCTAATTTAGCAGCCACGGCTGACGTAGTAAAAGAACCTGAAAACGGATCCAGCACAACATCTCCCACATTAGTCGAAGCCTTTATGATTCTTTCAAGCAAAGCCTCCGGTTTTTGCGTCGGATGATTTTCGTATTCATCCATTTTAAAGCGCACACGGTTAAATTCCCAAACATTTCCGGGAACCTTTTCAGTATTATAAGGCTGCGGTGGATTTTTTCTATAATCAATCAATTTACGTTTAGCGCCTGTCTTCGCCTCCACCAATATATCATCATGATTAAAAATATATTTTGCTTTCGCGCTTTTATTTATCATCAATATCGGTTCATATAATGATCCATATATTTTTCTGCTCTGCACACCAGAACTATCATATGCCCAAACAATTCTACAAAGGACATTATACTTTTCTGAAACATAAACATCCAAATATGGCATATGCTGCGTTGCCGTCATAAAATACATCGTTCCATCATCTGCCAGAACGCGCAAGCACTCATCAATCCACTTTTTACACCATTCAATATAAATCTGTACGTTTTCCCATTTGTCTTTATTGTTTCCAAAATCTTTGCCAATATTATAGGGCGCATCTGCAAATATAAGATTAACCGACTTGCTTTTCAGACGTTTCAATACCTCTAAACAGTCACCCAAAATAGCCATAGAATCCTGGCTATGTTTTTCTTCAAAGCCATTCCTATCCGTAAATAGACTATTAAAATCAAACGGCTGCAATATTGGAAAAGAAAGAGCGGCCTTATTGCAATCTGTAACATTTTCTTCCTCTCGTACCGAAACTGTAGTCATAAAGTCTAATGTTAACTGAACCGGCTCTTTCATATCCTCTCACCCTTTTTCATTATCGTATCAACAATACCCTTCTGCCAAAATCCAGCATCGAACATATTGTATCACATTTCTATTCTTTCCTCAATAGAATAGCTTCGTTGAAAAGGCTTAAATCCTCGCCAACGTCTCAAACGTCCCGCTGATATTGATCCGTCCGTAGCCCCAGCGTCTGTCAGGATAAATGATATTCCCCGGGCGGCTCGCACCCTGGATCAGGAAGCTTTTCGTCCCCCGGCTGTCCACCGAAAAGGCATTTCCATCCACCACCGCCCACTCCAGAAACTGCGCCACACAGCCTGCTGCCAGAGCCGCCGCCAGGCTGGAACCGCTTTCTTCACCGAATACCGTAGGTACCCGCACGCCGGGCGCTGAAAGTTCGGGCTTAATGAAACCGTTTCTGGTATATCCTCTGCCTGAGGGCGCATACCAGCTGTCTGCATGGCTGTTGTAGGCGGATATGGTGATCACCTGCGAAGCGTTTGCCGGCTCCGTCAGCGTCACATCCGGACTGGGTGAAAGAAAGGTCACGGAATGCTCCAAAAAAGCCTCGATGGGAAGCCACATATGATAAATGCCACTGCCGTTCATACCCCTGCCGGCAGGCGTCACATCCACCGTCCAGATACCCGGCGTCGGATCTGCAAAACGCATGAACACCAGCGGTTCCCCCGCCCCCCGCTCTACCAGTACGCTGTTGATCTGAATCCTAGTCTTTTCAAAAATAAAGGAAATCTGCCTGTTGACCCCGTTTCTAAAATCCATAATCGGCGACACCTCACCCCCGGGAGAACGAACCTGTATGGCATAGGCATCTGGCAGGCTCCCCCACAGCTCCATGCAAAACCCCTTCATTGCCTCCTCCACACGAATCTCCACGCTCCCCGGCATGGAGGACTCATAGTGATGTTCCTTATCGCCCTCATTGCCGCCGCAGACCACCACCACCCTGCTCCTGCGGCTCGCCACGATATTCAGGTAGGAATCCAGGGAAGAAGTACCATCATGGCTGCCCATATTCGTACCAATCCCCAAAACGATCACCACGGGCCTGCTGTAAGCCACCGCCATCCGCTGCAAATACTTGACCGCCTCCATGATATCATTTTCCTGATAGGCTGCCGCCTGATCATCAATAAGATAATACTCCCGCAGATAAGCCTTTGCGCCCTTTAATTTAACCACTGCAATGTCGGCTCTCGGCGCAGCCCCCCGAAAGGCAAGCCCCTGATCCAAGAGACTGCCTGCCGCTGCGGAAGCAAGGCTGGTGCCGTGACCGTCCGTGTCCGTCGTCGGCACAATGGACAACGGTGTCTCCGATGCCAGCGCTCTGTCAATATCCGTGCGCCGATATTCCGTTCCATAGAGAAATCCTTCCGGCGGCTCCCCCGTCTGAATCGTCTGATCCCAGATGGAAACAATACGGGTGCTACCATCCTCCCGCCTGAACACATTTTCCTGATATCGGATCCCCGTGTCGATAAAACCGATGATAACGCCGCTCCCCTGCAAGGCAAGCGGCGGCTCCTGTACTCTGATATTTCCCATGGCCGCCAGACAGGAAGGATCAAAAATCTGCCTTTCTGACCGCATCAGTCCGTACAGCTTAGGAATGCTGAAATAACCGTAATATCCTATGGAAGGTGGCGCAACATCGTCTCTTTTTACCGAAGAAAGACCATAGCCAGCGTCCAGTTCCCGATAACAGGCGTCCACGCCTGACATATCCAAAATCTGTCTCATCAATTCGTAGTCCGTGATGAGATCCACATAGTCTTCTGATAAAATACGCTCTTTACAGGTCATTTTACTGTGTTTCTATTTAATAACGCTCGTTATAAACAGACCTTCCACCCTGACGTCGCTTATCATTATACTATGTCAAAATAGAGAGAAGGTACGCTTACCCGTCATTCTATTTGACAAAAGTTCTTACCGCCAATGCCTGTGTTTCGTTTTTTATCAGCTGCTCCATTATTTTACTGCCAAGCACTAATAAAATCGTACAACCCAACAACAGCATCATGGATAGATTCTCTTTTAGATAAAATAAACCTGCCAATAATATCAGCAGACTCAAAACAATACAAATAATAAGAAGATATATTTTATTCTTTTGCTTTCTATAATCTGCAAAAGCAGCAAAAACCGTACCAAGCACTCCCAATACAGTCACAATTCCTATCAACTTCTGATCGATCAACACATATTTTGTTATCGTAAGCGTGATACACAATGTCAAACAAGACGCCAGATAACATTGCCGGTATTTTTTGCAATGCACGCCACCCAGATAAGAACGAAGCGGAATAAAAAAGGCAAAAAAGCAAGCCTTCTTTAATCATTCCCATGCTCAGACAAATCAACAGACTTGAAAAAAATGCTGCCCCAATTTCCAGCATACGCAGCATCCCATAATGATATATGTCATACATGGAACCCTCAATGACCTGTCTTTCTACTAATAGTCCCGCCAACTTCGCAGCTAATTTTTCCATCAATCCATTCCCCCAACTTTATTTTAGTCTAAACCTCCTTTCCCAACGCATCGTAACCTGTCAAAAACACGACTCAGGACGTAAAAATCACTTCAGATACAAGATTAACTATAACTTTTTTCAGATTGAGAATATAGGTTTATAAAAATAACCGTTTATACAACTAATACAAACTTCAATAATGGTTATATTTATGGTTGTGCTAATAATTGCATTTGTGAATCTATATTTTCAAACCGAAAGAAGCTATAGTTGTAGTTATAGTTATGATTATAGTTATAACCTAAAATCCCGATAAAATTATAACAACAGCCTTACTCGGTTGGCAGTTC
>CAJTKA010000024.1 GCA_910576815.1 uncultured Lachnospiraceae bacterium | reverse complement strand
GGTGGTGTGAGAGGTCGGAATTTCTCAATTGAGAGAAATTCCTCCTACTCGATTGCAAATATTATTCCGCTGCCTGCCCTGCCGAGTCCGGAAACATACAGTCCACAAACCTTTGAGCCAACAGCTCCCGCCCCGCATCATTAAAGTGGATGTAATCCGTCATATAATCCAGATAATTATCCTCGTTGATGGAGCCGTAGAAATTATCGATAAAGGAGACGCCGACATCCAGGGCGGCATCCCGTTCCTTTTGCCAGTAATGGCTCAAAGTGCCGTGCCCTAAGTCCGCGCGGTCTCCGTTCTGGAAATTGCCCTCTTCATTGATACTGTGGCAGAAGGTATGGGACATCACGGCGATACGAATGTGGGGGTAAGCCTCCTGAATGGCTTTTACGCCCGCGCGCAGCGCGCCGGTGTAGGTGACGATATCGTAGGGGGCGTTGGGGTCGTCGCAGGGCCGCTTATTCATGTAGTCGCTGCCGTCGTACATGATACAGAGCATGTCCACGGTATTCATGTCAAGTTCCGAAAGCATCTGTACATTCTGCGCAAAGCTCTCGTCATAGCTGTAGGTCGCTGCCGTCTTCATCAGGTCAAAGTTACCGCTCGCCAGACTGTTTGCCACGTAGGAAAAGGAAAAAGCGTCCAGGATGTAGCCGTCATTGTAGGAAGCAAACTGCGCAGCCATGGTGGTTCCCGTAAAGGCGCCGTTATAGACGGTTGCGCCGGTCTTTTTGGCGATCTGTTCCGACAGACCGCCTTCGCCCCGGTCCAGGGAAAAGGGATCGTCTCCCAGACAGAGGATGGTGGTCACGCCGTCGTCCACCCAGCCTTCGCGCATTTCGGGCGCAAGGGGAATGATGTTATCCATCACCTCGATGTCGAAGTCTGTTGTCTGATAGTTCGGGTCATAGTCAGAGGGGGTTCCCTTGTCCCATTTGTAGAGGCGGTAGGCGGAGTATCCGATCACCACGACAATGGCCGCCAGCAGGATCAGATGGAGGTTTACATGGAAACCGCTCTTTTTGTTTTTTACAGTTGATTCTGACGCTTCTGTCACTTTTTCTGTTTTTGATATGTTTTTTTCTTGATTTTCTCCCATGGTTGTTATGCCTGATATCCTTTCTGATACGTTACAGTCGTTTTGTTTTTTTTCTATTCTACTATGGTTTTTCCCAAAAATCCACTGAAAATAATCACTTCCACCGTATATTTTCTTAATATTTTCGAAAGAAAAAGAGCGCGTTCTAAAAGCCTGTGCTTTCAAATCGTGCTCTCTTTCTTAGATTTTCGCATCAAACCATTGATACGGCGTTTTCCATCTGAGTTCGCTCTACCGATGTGCCGGAACGGATCATCGAAGGCATCAATTGTCGCTGCAATTCTTTGTACCATTTGCTGTACTTGTACATACGGTATGTAGTTCCCAGCTTTTTCAGCTGTTCCTCATCTGCACAGCGATCCTGAAAAGACTCTCTGGCAAGCTTGTCCATAGAGACATAGTCCAGATAGCTGAGCTTCAATTCCGTGATCATACTTTGGCAGCAGGGACAAAACTGCTTGTGCCCGTTCAGCATTTGAACCCGATGGCAACGCTTACAGTAGTGCATGTACATCATGAAAATTCCCCTTTTCCACAAAGTTGTTATGTAAACGTTTGCCGGTTGCCCTTTTATTGTGTCAGTTGTAACTGGCAAAGTCAAGCGCATATTGGCGAAAAATGGCGCAAAACACACTGTAAAATATCGCGCATCTATCGCGCATAATTAAACTTTACGACGTATTTTTTCAATTTACATAAATGATATACGGCGTCCGACATAAATGCCTTGCCATTATCCCGCTTTTGTGCTACAATATTACAAAATTGTTTCAAGCATTGAGGTTTACATAAGAGAAAAATGCGCGGTGACGGGCCGCTGTGAAAATCAGGCAAATCAACAGATAGGATGGAAACGAAATGCAAAATAAAAATAATATAAAAAACCATAAAGAAGAACGGCGCAGGGCGGTGCGGTTTGAGGAGCTGCTTGCGGACGATCGTTTTGATGATGAAGATGCTGACAGCGTCACCGAAGATACGCTGGAATTTTTAAGTCTGGATGACGAGGCGATCGAGAGCTGGCAGAAGACACACGCCCCCGAAAAAAAGGCGCCGGAGGCAGCAAAAGCGCCTGTCCGCTATGTGGAAGTGTACGAAGACGAAGATTACGAAGACGAGGATTATGCGGACGAGGACTACGAAGACGAGGATTATGCGGACGAGGACTACGAAGACGAAGATTACGAGGACGAAGACTACGAAGACGAAGATTACGAAGATGAGGACTACGAAGACGAAGATTACGAGGACGACGATGGTTTTGTGGCCCGTTTGAGATACTTTTTGGGAGAGATGAGTGGTCTGGATATCGCAGTAGCGGTCATGGGGGTCGTGGTGCTCTTGGGTGCGGTCGCAACAGGCGGTATTTATCTGCATGCCAGATCCACCCAGAAACAGGTAGCGGCCTTTGCTAATGTCGGTGAGGAGCTTGAGGGCGTCTCTGTGATTGGAGAGAGTGGTTTGATTGCCGTGACAGAATCCGCAAGACTCGGCAGTATGATCCATGTGGAGGAGACGGATGGGCAGGAGACCGACGGGCAGGAGACGACGTCTTCGGAAGAGACGGAGGGCGACGTGGAAGTGGTCTTGCATCTGACGTCCATTATGTCTGATATGAAGATCAAACTGGTAAACAGTAAGACCGGAAAGTTGATTGGCGGTGTACCTTTTGAAGTGGACGTTTCCGGTCCCAAGAGTTTCCGTTTAAAGGACGAAGATAAGGATGGCGTGATCTATCAGACGGGCATTGCCGCAGGCAGCTATGAGGTAAAGCTTCTTCCCCTTCCCGAAGGAGCGGCGGGGAAATATAAGATCCCGTCTAAGAGCAGCAGTGTCAAGGTCACGGATAAACTTGCCTATCAGAAGGTGGATGTGGCAGACGAAGTAAAGACCGAGGCGGAGGTCAATGTCGCCAAAGAGGAGGCAACGCAGAAAAATACGGTGGAAGAATCCGCGCTGAAAGACACGGTAGAGTGGGTGGAATCCACAAAGACCCCTATCGGCGGCGAGGAGACTACGTATGAGGAAGTGTCAAAGGATAAGATAGCCGATCCCTGGAAGACCGCGAGCGGGGATTTCCGCAGGATGGTCGAGGATGGAGAAGGGGAAGACGATCCCTATGAGAGGGCAACTTCTTCTCTCGATAAGAATAGCCTGACACTGGACAAAGGCAGCAGCGATACGTTAAAGATATCGGTGAGCGAGGACGTCAGCTACTCGGTGGAGTGGAATGTTTCTGATCCTTCGGTTGCTACGGTGAGCGATGGCACGGTGACGGCGGTGGCTCCGGGTACCACGACTGTTACGGCTCGCGTGGTGATCGGCAGCAAGGTGCAGGAACACAGTTGTTCCGTGACAGTGAATGGGACTGGCGACGATAAAGACAAAGACGACAAGGATCAGGATAAGGACAAGGATAAGGACAAAGACGACAAGGAAAAAGACGACAAGGACAAAGATAAGGATAAAGATAAAGACAAAGACGATAAGGATCAAGACAAGGATGGGGACAAAGACAAAGAGCAGGATGAGACTGTTTATCAGAAAATAACCATCAGCGGACCAAATGAAGTGGTGGAGGGAAAGACCATTACGCTCACGGCACAGACAGAGCCGAAAGGCGGAAAAATCACCTGGACTAGCGAAGACAGCAGGTTCTTGAAGGTGGACGAGAATGGCGTGGTGAGCGGCATTCGCGAGGGTACGGTAAAAATTTGGGCGCGCTGTAAGGGCAAGGAAGAAATCGGCGAGTCTTATGAAATCAGAATACTGAAGGCGGCTGCTGCGGTAGACGGGCAGACAAAACTCAAGGATAAGGACGGCAACCAGCTTTATTATAAGGACGCTAATGGAGAGTACCGTGAGGCGACATATCAGGACTATAAGGAGCGCGATAAATTCTTTAAGCAGGTGAAGGTCGCATCCGGTTTTAAGTATACCGGCTGGCAGACCATCGACGGCCATCTCTATTACTATGATAAAAACGGCAATTACGTGACAGGAGAACAGGTTATCCAGGGGGCGAGATACACTTTCGGCAATGATGGGAAACTGGCCAAGAGCTCCGGCACCATGGGTATTGACGTTTCCAAGCACAACGGCAATATCGACTGGAACGCGGTGAAAAATTCCGGTGTCTCCTACGTTATCATCCGCTGCGGCTACCGCGGGTATTCCACGGGCGTACTGGTGGAGGATCCGAAGTTCCACAGCAACATTAAGGGCGCGAAGGCAGCGGGGCTTAAGGTGGGCGCTTACTTCTATAGTCAGGCAGTCAATGAAGTAGAAGCCGTGGAGGAGGCTTCCATGGCGATCGATCTGGTGAAGGGCTACGGCTTGAATTATCCGCTGTTTCTGGACGTGGAAGCCAGCGGCGGCAGGGCGGACGGCATCAGCCGCGACATGCGGACGGCAGTCTGCAAGACCTTCTGCCAGACGGTGCAGAACTCCGGCATCTCGGCGGGCGTTTATGCGAATAAGACCTGGTTTACGGAGAAGATCAATACGGGTAGTCTCACAAACTACAAGCTGTGGCTGGCACAGTATGCCAGCGCGCCGACTTACACAGCCACCCGTTTTGACCTGTGGCAGTATTCTTCTAAGGGGAGAGTCAGCGGTATCAGCACCAATGTAGATATGAATATAAGTTATGTAAACTACTAAACGGACTTGCGGCGGCGGAGATTGCGCTTGCATTTTGACGCCGCTTCGGGGATAATAAAGTAAATTGCTCCGCAATTAACTTTAGAGGATCTTCGATCCTCTGCAAAGTAAACTATTATTAAGGAGAAAGCTATGAAAACCTATTTGGTAACGGGCGGCGCCGGGTTCATCGGTTCCAACTACATTCACTATATGTTTCGCAAGTACGGCGATGCGATCCGCATCATCAACGTGGATGCGCTGACTTATGCGGGCAATCCGGAAAACCTGAAAGAGGTGGAGGACAGAGAGAACTATACCTTTGTCAAGGCGGATATCTGCGACAAGGAGGCGATCGCAAAGATCTTTGCGGAAAACGACATCGACAGAGTCGTGCATTTCGCGGCGGAGAGCCATGTGGACAGGAGCATCAAGAACCCCGAAGTGTTTGTGCAGACCAACGTGCTTGGTACGGCGGTGATGCTAAACTGTGCGAAGGCGGCGTGGGAGCTTCCTGACGGCAGTTTTCAGGCGGACAAAAAGTTTCTGCACGTGTCTACTGACGAAGTCTATGGTTCGCTCCCGGAGGATGGCGGTTACTTCTACGAGACCACGCCCTACGCGCCTCATAGCCCTTATTCTGCCAGCAAGGCAAGCTCAGATATGCTGGTGAAGTCTTATATGGACACCTATCATTTCCCGGCTAACATTACGAACTGTTCCAACAATTACGGGCCCTATCAGTTCCCGGAGAAGCTCATTCCTCTTATTATCAACAACGCCCTGCAGGGAAAGAAACTTCCCGTCTACGGAGACGGCAAAAACGTGCGCGACTGGCTCTATGTGGAAGATCACGCGAAAGCGATCGATATGGTGCAGGAGAAGGGCAGACTGTTCGAGACCTACAACGTAGGCGGCCACAATGAGAAGCAGAATATTGAGATCATCAAAATCATCATCGAGACGCTTCGGGAGATGCTTCCCGACACGGATCCCCGCAAGGCGCATATCACGGAGGATCTGATCACCTATGTGGAAGACCGTAAGGGACATGACAGGCGTTATGCGATCGCGCCCGATAAGATCAGGGCGGAAATCGGCTGGGAGCCGGAGACCATGTTTAAGGACGGCATCCGCCGCACGATAGAGTGGTATTTTGCTCATGAAGATTGGATGAAGCACGTAACGAGCGGCGACTACCAAAAGTATTATGAGGAAATGTACGCGGGACGATAAACGCGGAATGGAGGTTTTATGAAAGGGATCATACTTGCGGGAGGTTCCGGCACAAGGCTTTACCCGCTAACAAAGGCAATCTCAAAACAGATGATGCCAATTTACGACAAACCGATGATTTATTATCCGCTGTCCATTTTGATGCTGGCGGGGATCAGAGATATTTTGATTATTTCTACACCCAGGGATCTTCCTGCATTTCAGGAGCTTTTCGGCACGGGGCAGCAGCTGGGGCTGCGCATGGAATACGCCGTACAGGAATATCCGCGAGGGCTGGCTGACGCCTTTATCATCGGGGCGGACTTTATCGGAACCGATTCTGTGGCCCTGGTGTTGGGCGACAATATTTTTTACGGACAGAGCTTTTCTAAGGTGCTTAAGGAAGTGGCGGCCAGAGAGAGCGGCGCCACGATTTTTGGTTACTATGTGAGAGACCCGCGGGAGTATGGCGTGGTGGAATTTGACGAGAACGGCATGGCGCTTTCCATCGAGGAGAAGCCCGAAAAGCCAAAGAGCAACTATGCGGTGCCCGGATTGTATTTTTATGACAATGACGTGGTGGAGATCGCGAAGAATGTCAAGCCTTCCGCCAGGGGGGAAATCGAGATCACCAGCATCAACAATGAATATCTGCGCAGGGGGACGCTGCGTGTCGAGACCTTGGGACGCGGTTTTGCATGGCTGGATACGGGAAATCATGACGCCCTTTTGGATGCAGCGGATTTTGTGGCTGCCTTCCAGAAGCGACAGGGGCTTTTCATCTCCTGCATTGAGGAGATCGCCTATAAGAGAGGTTTTATTACCAAGGAGCAGCTTTTGGAGCTGGCCAAGCCACTGATGAAGACGGCTTACGGACAGTATATGGTAGAGGTAGCAAATGGACTCTAAACGGATGAGACGCGCATTGATTGCCATGATCCTTGTATTTGTGGCAGTGATCGCGGCGATCGCCATCGTGAATCTTGACACGGTGAAACGCAAACTGGGGCTTGCGCAGGAGACACCGGTACAGGAGGAACAAAAGGAGAATACAGATACAGAGGAGACGGAGAGTGGACAGATCGGGAGCAATCTGTCTGCTTTTCTGAGCGATGAGACTTTTTTTGATCCGGAGGTAAGGTTTAAAAGCCTGGAATCCTATTCGGGCAGAAACGTGTCTCTGGTGATGAGCTCCGTGGCCAAGGATTTGCGCGTGATGATAGTGGACAGCGTGGGAAGACTGGTGACGGGGACGGAATTTACGATCACGATCCAGGATGTGGGCGAGTACACGGACCGCGACATGGACGGCATCATTTATGTGGATGATCTGCGCTCCGGGGAATACAGCGTCTCCCTTAATGAGCAGGACGGTTTCCGCGTGCCGAACACCATCATTACCATACAGGTACGACAGGAGATCGAGTACCGTGTGCTGGATAATATTGAATATCTCATGTTGACAGAGGATGATATCGATCCGGAAAAAGAGGATAAGGCGGTCAACGGTGCGGCAGAGGATGCGGACGGCACCGAGAACATGGAGTTGCAGTTTGACAACGGCAGTGCAAAGCTGGGGATCGATGTGTCCAAATGGAATGAGGAAATCGACTGGGCGGCCGTGAAGGAAGCGGGAATCGAGTTTGCCATCATCCGCTGCGGCTACCGCGGCGCGTCAACGGGGGCGCTCGTTATCGATCCTCGATATGAGGAGAATATAGAGGGAGCTATCGAGGCGGGTATTCCCGTGGGCGTCTACTTCTTTACACAGGCGCGCGACGAGATAGAAGCCGTGGAGGAAGCATCCATGGTGATCCGTCTGATCGAGGACTATGATGTGGACTATCCCGTGTTCTTAGACAGTGAGAGTGCGGGCGGCAAAGGACGGGCTGACGGTCTGGACAGTGATGAACGGACAAGAGCGCACAGAGCCTTTTTACAGACCATACAGGCGGCGGGTTATGAGACGGGTGTCTACGCTTCCCGCAACTGGCTGAACGACAGATTGGATATGACACAACTGTCAGATTATAGGATCTGGCTTGCTGAATACGCGGATGTGCCTACCTACGACGAATATTATTATCATATGTGGCAGTACACCTCCAAGGGTACGGTGAACGGCATTTCCACCAATGTGGATTTGAACCTCTGCTACATGAATATTGATACCTCGATCAATCACTCCAAAAATGCCGCAGGGTATTCCGGCGTGGTGAACGGGGATACGGGAAACGTACCAATCTCAGAATAAAAAAGGAGAACGAATATGGGCAAAATAACAGTGGAGACATGTGAAATTGAGGGCTTGAAAGTGATCACGCCCACAGTGTTTGGAGATAACAGGGGTTATTTTATGGAGACCTACCACTATGAGGATTACAAGGCGGCAGGGATCGATCAGGTTTTTGTGCAGGATAATCAGTCTTCCTCTACCAAGGGCGTGCTCCGGGGCCTGCATTTTCAGATCCATTATCCGCAGGATAAGCTGGTGCGGGTGCTTTCGGGAGAAGTTTTTGATGTGGCGGTCGATCTGCGCAAGGGATCCGCTACTTACGGCAAGTGGTACGGGGTAACGCTCTCCGCAGAGAATAAGAAACAGTTCTTTGTTCCGAAGGGGTTTGCGCACGGTTATCTGGTACTCTCGGATCACGCGGAGTTTGCTTACAAGTGCACGGACTATTATCACCCGGGTGACGATGGCGGCATCCTCTACAGTGACCCTGCGATTGGGATCAAGTGGCCGTTTCCCGATGGCATGGAGCCCATCATGGTCGACAGGGACAAAAATTGGGAGGACCTGGCTGCGTATACAGAGAGGTATTGTTAATGGAAGCGCGAAAAAAAAATATTCCGAAGTCCGCAGCAATCGCAGTATTCTGGGGGCTTGGACTGCTTTTGGCGGTGGTGCTCATTGCCCACCACAACCCGCTGGCCGATCAGGTGACGGAGCGAATGAAGAAGGTGAGCGGATGCGTGCTGATCTCCTTTACCTGTATCATGTTTTCGATTTACTATGACAGGATCGTGACGATTCCTGTGGAGCTTTTTCAGAGCCGCGGACTTATATGGAAGCTGTCTAAAAATGACTTCAAGAAGCGCTATGCAGGCTCCTATCTGGGTATTGTTTGGGCACTTGCACAGCCGGTAGTTACCGTGCTGATGTATTGGATCGTGTTTGACAAGGTATTTGATGCCAGAGTGGAATTTGTGACGGCAGGCGGCGAGACGCCGCCCTACGTTTTGTATCTGACGGCGGGGCTGGTGCCCTGGTTCTACTTCTCTGAGGCTATTTCGCAGGGAACAATGGCGCTGGTGGAATACAGCTATCTGGTCAAGAAGGTGGTATTCAACATCAGTATCCTGCCTATCATCAAGGTGATTGCGGCCACCTTCATCCATGTTTTCTTTGTGGGGATCCTATTGCTGGTGGCAATCGGTTACGGCTATACGCCCACGATCTATACGGTGCAGCTTCTCTATTACAGCCTGTGCCTTTTCCTATTTGTACTCGCCTTAAGTTATCTGACGAGCGCGTTGGTGGTCTTTATCAGAGATTTGCAGCAGGTGATCAGTATTGCGCTTCAGATCGGTATGTGGGTGACACCCATCATGTGGAATATCAATATGCTCACAACCGATAATATGAAGACGTTATTCAAATTAAATCCGCTGGTCTATGTGGTGAACGGCTACCGCAGCGCGATCTTTGAGGAAGTATGGTTTTGGGAGCATTTTTATTCGTCGACCTATTTTTGGATCGTGACGATCAGTATGTTTTGTGTGGGGACGCTGGTGTTTCGGAGGATGCGGAGTCATTTTGCGGATGTTCTCTAATCGGTGCAGAGTTTGAGAAAATCCCTCGTTCCCTCGCAAAACTCGCTTCGCTCAGACAGTTGCTCGGGAAGCACCGGGATTGTCCTCAAACTCTGCACATGATAAAAGAATAATCATGATAGCGGCAAAATCTGCTCCTGAGAATAGAATAAGCGAGATAGCGTAAAACTCTGCACCTGAGGATAATATAAGGAAGCAAGTATGGACAATATTGCAATCGAGGTTAAAAATGTTGAAAAAGTGTATAAGCTCTATGATAAGCCCTCGGACCGCTTAAAGGAGGCGCTGCACCTTGGACGGGGCAAGCGCCATACGGAGCATCGCGCCCTGAAAGGGGTCGATCTGACCATCAGGCAGGGAGAATGCGTGGGTATCATCGGCACCAACGGCTCAGGAAAATCCACGATTCTTAAAATAATAACGGGTGTTCTCTCTCCGACGTCGGGTGAAGTTCAGGTGAATGGTCGTATTTCCGCGCTCTTAGAACTGGGCGCGGGCTTTAACATGGAATACAACGGTATTGAAAATATCTACTTAAACGGCACCATGATCGGATTTTCCCAAAAGGAGATCGATCAGAAGCTTGAGGAGATCCTGGCGTTTGCGGATATCGGGGACTATGTGTACCAGCCGGCCAAAACGTATTCCAGCGGAATGTTTGTGCGGCTGGCATTCGCGGTAGCCATCAATATCGACCCCGAGATCCTGATCGTGGACGAGGCGCTCTCTGTGGGTGATGTTTTTTTTCAGGCGAAATGCTATCATAAATTCGAGGAATTTAAGGAGATGGGTAAGACCATCGTCTTTGTCAGCCATGATTTGAGCAGCATCAGTAAATACTGTGATCGCGTAGTGCTTTTAAACCAAGGCGTGAAGCTGGGGGAGGGTGCGCCCAAGCAGATGATCGACACCTACAAACAGGTGTTGGTGGGGCAGTATGTGCCGCCTGAATCTGAGGGGGAGCGTCTTTTGGAGGATGAGACGCTTCGGGAGATGGCGGCGAAAGGTGTGGATGGCAGTAAGCTGAAGGCGCGGGGAAGCGCGGCGGCGGAAAATCCCGAACTGCTGGAATACGGTTCTAAAAAGGCGAGGATTACGGAATACTATATTTCGGACGAGAAGGGGACCGAGACCGCCGCTATTTTGAAGGGGAGCGAGTTTACGATTCACATGAAAGTGGAGATGACGGAAAAAATCAATGCGCCAATCTTTGCTTTTACGATTAAAAATGTGCGGGGAACAGAGATAACGGGCACAAATACCATGTTTGAGAAGGCCTTCTTAGAGTCCGTAGAAGCGGGGGAGACCAAAGAGATCACCTTTACCCAGGAGATGAACCTGCAGGGCGGCGATTATCTGCTGTCTCTCGGTGTGACCGGGTATGAGGAGGACGAGTTTACGGTGTATCACAGGCTGTACGATGTGCTGAATGTGACGGTGATTTCGGATAAGGATACGGTGGGATTTTACGACATGAACTCTAGGGTTACAGTGAAATAGAGTGTGTAATAGCGGACGCCGTGACAGACAGATATCCTGGGTCGCCACGCTCTCGCTCCGCAAAATACGCAGCGGACACTATGCTCGTGAAAGACCTCGCTTAGTGCCGGCGAATTTTGAGGGGCTCCGTCGGAAATCTGTCTGTCACGGCTGTGCTATGCAAGAATCAGGAAGGAATGAATTATGTCGGATAGTATGATAGAAGAGATAGGAAAAATCAAGCTCGACCTCACGCACTACCCCGGCGAGGACCTCTACTGCGACGGTGAGATCGAGGACGAGCTGCTGGCAATCGCCAGAGACTGCTCTGCGGTGGAGTATCAGCGCATTATCGAGGAGAGAAAGAGCTGGGAGGTTCTCTATCATTTTTCTCCGCTTAGGGAGAATATCGTGGAGTGGCTGCCGATTGGTCGTCAGATGAAGGTGCTGGAAGTCGGCTCTGGCTGTGGTGCGATCACAGGGGCGTTTTCGCGCAAAGCAGGAGAAGTGACCTGCGTGGAGCTTTCCAAAAAGCGCAGTCTGATCAATGCCTACCGTCATATGGATGCGGACAACGTGACCATTCACGTGGGGAATTTTCAGGATGTGGAGCCTGATCTGCTCTGCGACTATGATTATATCTGTCTGATCGGGGTCTTCGAGTATGCGCAGGCATACATCGGCTCTGAAACACCTTACGAAGATTTCCTTAAGATCATCAAAAAACATCTGAAACCGAGCGGGCATATCGTGATTGCCATCGAAAATAAATTTGGCTTAAAGTATTGGGCGGGGTGTCGGGAGGATCATCTGGGCACTTATTTTGCAGGGATCGAGGATTATCCCGAGGGCGGTGTGGTCAGGACGTTTACCAGAGACGGGCTGCTTGCGATTGCAAAGCGCTGCGGTTTTACGGAGACGCAGATGTATTATCCTTATCCTGACTATAAATTCATGACGACGCTTTATTCGGACAGACGGCTGCCCGGACGTGGGGAGTTATCCGATAACGATCGAAATTTTGACAGGGACAGATTACGGCTTTTTGATGAAAAGCGGGTGTTTGACAGCGTGATCAGAGAGGGGCAGTTCCCTCTTTTTTCCAATTCTTATCTGCTTCTTCTCGGCCCCTCGCTGGCCGAAGAATATGTGAAATATTCCAATGACAGGAAGGAAACGTTTCAGATCAAAACCCTGCAAAAAAGCTCCGGTTTTGGCCCGATCATAGAAAAACATCCGTTATCAAAAGACGCCGAAAAACATATCGAAGACACGGCAAAGGCGTATGAAAAGCTATCCGAACGCTATCACGACAGCCTTCTGGCAGTCAATGAAGCGAAGCTGGAACGGACGGTGGAAGGCAGACCTTATATCAGGATTAAATTTTTGAAAGGAAAAACGCTGGAGGAAATTCTCGATGAACGCTTGGAAAAAGAGGATGTGGAGGGCTTCCAAAACCTCTTTGACGAGTATGTGAAAAGGATTGCTGTAGGAGAAGAACAGGAAATCGCAGATTATGACATAATCTTTGCAAATATCATGGTTGAGCAGGATAATAACGGATGTTATAAATTAGATAACACCTGGTATTTAATTGACTGCGAATGGACGTTTGAAAGGGCGATCGAGACAAAAGAAATTGCCTTTCGCGCCATTTACTGTTATCTCCTGGAAGACGACAAAAGAAATAAACTAAATGTAGATTTAATAATGAACAAGCTGGGGATAGAGCAGACAGAGGCGGAACAGTACCGCGGGCAGGAGATGAAGTTCCAAAAATATGTGACGGGAAAACGACTGTCCATGGCAGAGCTGCGGGAAGCAATCAATAATCAGTGTTATTCATTGGCGGATATCTGCGAGGGACTAAAGAAACGGTCCGACAATGACCGTATCCAAATTTACGAGGACACAGGTAACGGTTTTCGGGAGGAACAGTCCTTCTTCCCGGAGGAAGATGGGGAGCAGCTGATCAGAAGCGCTGAGGGGTTGGTGGAGCTTTCCGTAAAGATCGGGAGGGGACGCAGCGCTCTGCGCATCGATCCCGGAAGCAGCGCCTGCCTGATCTGGGTGAAACAGATCGTCTGGAACGGGCAAACGATACCGCTGAAAGGAAAGCATTTGCAGATGAACGGTTTTCGAATCGGAGAGGATGTCTATGCCTTTCCTACGGAAGATCCAAATATCACCCTCTCTCTCTGGGGGCTGCCCGGTGAGGAGGAAAATCATCTGCAGGCGGTCATGGAAGTGACAAGGATGCCGATGGAGACGATCAAACATTTGCAGAAAAGGGGATTGTTTAGCTGATGAATGGACAGAAAAAGCGCTATGACTGGACTGCTTGGTATATGGCGGCATACGAGGAGGAACGCAAACAAAATACCGTGTTGGCGGGCCTGATCGCCGATGCGGAACGGCGGCAGGCGGATGCGCAGGATAATTTGAACCGCATCTGCAACAGCTCTTTTTACAGGTTGGCGCGCAAAGCGGCATCTCCTGTGAGAAATCTGGCCAATCGGCTGAAAGGGACGCCGGGCCCGGACGAGGAGCTGGCAAAAATCGAGGCTAGAAAAGAACAGGTGATCAACTATGAGGATGAGCTTTGGCGTCAGGCGAATCCTTATCAGCAGTGGATCGTGTCGTGTGAACAAAAAAATACGGTCGTTATTGAAATGGGCGAAGCCATTGCAATCCAGGGATTTCGGGAAATCGCGGTGCCGGAGACGGACGTTGTGATTCTGACTTATGGAGAGGGGCTCATTTCCTTTTCTGCGTTTGCGGCGGTGAAAGCCTACTTTGCAAAGAACACGACCTGCCTCTTGGCTTATGCGGACGAAGATTATTATTGGGAGGATTTAACGAGGCGGATGGAGCCCTGGTTTAAGCCGGACTATTCACCCGACACCCTGCTTGCCTTTCAATATTTTGGACATTTTTTGGCAGTGAGGACATCCCTGCTTGACAGCATGAGCTATCGAATGGTGAGCATGAAGGACCCTGAGTCGGGTTTTTATGAACTCTGCCTGCGCCTTGAGGAAAAGGTTGCGGAGTTGGCAAAAGGCGATTTACGAAAAACGCGGCTTGCCATCGGGCATCTGAAAGCAGTGCTGTATCATAATGTTTACAAACCGTTAGGCGATACGGTGCGGAAGATGGCGCAGACGCCGTCCCGCAGAGAAGCCTTCCTGGTGGCACAGGAAGCGCTGCGGCACGAGCTGGGGGAGGGCAAATATCTTACGGGCGCCTCCAAAAGCTGTCTGCCTGTCAAAGAGGATGCGCTGATGCGCAGGGGGATCCGCGCGGAGTTTCGACAGGGGGCGGATCCGGATATCTACCATCTGCTCTACGATACTTCCGTTTCAGGCAGGGAGCGCTGCACGAGATCGGGCAGTGAAAACACGGCGATCGCGCCGCATCGCGTGGTCTCCGTGATCATTCCCTCAAAGGATCATCCCGATGTGCTGGAAAAATGTCTGCGCTCTTTCAGAGAGAGGACTTCTTATCGCTATTATGAGTGGATCGTGGTCGATAACGGCAGCAATGACGAGAACAGAGAAAAAATGCGGGCATTGCAGAAAACCTATGGTTTTACCTATGTCTATGCGCGGATGCCGTTTCATTTTTCTAAGATGTGCAATTTGGGTGCGAAGTATGCCAAGGGAGATTTGCTCCTGCTGATGAATGACGATATGGAAATCATAGAGGGGAGTTGGCTTGAGCGCATGGCGGGACAGGCACTGCA
Source organism: uncultured Lachnospiraceae bacterium (assembly GCA_910576815.1). Taxonomy (GTDB): domain Bacteria; phylum Bacillota; class Clostridia; order Lachnospirales; family Lachnospiraceae; genus UBA3282. The sequence goes on along the minus strand of CAJTKA010000024.1, from coordinate 40,749 downwards.
GCCTCATGTGGGCGCGGTGGGAGCGAAGCTCTGGTATGCGGACACGGAGAAAATCCAGCATGCGGGCGTGACGAATCTTGACATTGGCCCTTCCCATAAGCTGATCACCTTTCCCGACGAGGAGGATTTTTACTATGGAAGAAATCGCGTCACCTATAATGTGGCGGCCGTGACCGGGGCCTGCCTGATGGTGCTGCGCAAGAAATATGAGGAAGTGGGCGGTTTGGACGAAGGGCTGCCGATCTCTTACAATGATGTGGATCTGTGCTTTAAGCTTCTGGAGGCAGGGTATCTGAATGTGCAGCGAAACGACGCCATTCTTTACCATCATGAATCGCTGAGCCGGGGCTTGGATGAGGAGGACGAGAGTAAGTGGGAGCGGCTTCTTACGGAGAAGGAGGCGCTCTACCAAAGGCATCCCAAGTTCCTTGGGAAAGACTCGTTCTACCATAAGGAATTGATCGATAATGCGTCTCATTACGCGTGTAATTATAAGTTTGCCCATGAAGATCAGCTCTGCACGCAGGAGGCGCGGTTTGTGCCGAAGGCGCCTTTCCGCAAACAGCTGAAACGGGCAAAGCGCGGCAGCCTGAAACTGACGGTGGACAGAGCCGAGCCGCAGCATAAGATCCATCGGGAGGAGCCCGACATCCTTTGGATCATGGGGTGGAGTTATCTGCCGGGAGCGGACAATGCGGCATTTCAGAGACAGATCGTGCTGCAGCGGGCGGACGGCGCCGGCTATCTGGCCCATCCCGCGGACTGGCATCGGACGGACGTGGAGCAGATCCTTCCCGAGGAGAAACATATTGGACTGGCAGGCTTTGTTCTGCGCCTGCGCAAAGAAGAAATCCAGCCGGGGGAGTATCGAGTGGGGATGCTTGCGACCAATGAAGCAGGCAGCGCGGAGGAGAAAGCAGCGATAGATTACATTGCGTGGTCGGATAACAAATTGACTGTATCGTAGATAATAAGGCACAAATTTTGCAATTTCCCCCGCAAATCCCTCCGCAAACTATGTGCCAACAGCCAAACAGCGATAGAAAGGAATTTTTCCATATGGATCGAAAGGACATGACGGAAGCAGAAGCGCTTCGCTACTACAAGGAAGCCTATAGGCGTGAACAGAAGCGCGGCCGTGCGCTCTCGGAGAAGCTTTCCGTGGCGGAGCAAAACGAGGCGGAGGCAATCGGAAAGCTGCAACGGATCAAGGGCAGCCTGTTTTGGCGGCTCTCCAAACCGCTGCGCGCATTGCTGCATAAGGTGCAGCGCACGAAAGAGCGCCTTGGTTATTACGGCAGCCTGAAAGGGATCCTCAGAAAACTCAATGCGAAGTCCATCGAGAAAAAGGCCAGGGTACAGCACGGGACTGCCAGCTTTCCGAATCTGGAGGAGGCGGCGAAGCAGCGGCTGACCAAATTTGACAAAGAGGTGAAGTTCAGCATCCTCATGCCCCTTTACAATACGCCAGAAGATTTTTTACGCCAGGCAATCGAGTCTGTGACGGATCAGACGTACGAGAACTGGGAACTGTGTCTGGCGGACGGCTCGGATGAGGAGCACGCTTACGTGGAGCAGATCTGCAAGGAATATATGGAGCATGACAAGCTCTATCTGCGGCCCAGCAGCAGCCTTTACTGCCGCATCCTCTATAAGAAGCTGCCAAAAAATGAAGGAATTTCAGGCAATACCAACGCCTGCCTGGCCATGTCTTCAGGAAATTATATTGCCCTGTTTGATCATGACGACGTGCTGCATCCCAGTGTCCTTTATGAGTATGCGAAGGCAGTCTGTGAGCAGGGGGCGGACTATATTTACTGCGACGAAGCTACCTTTAAGGGGAGCGGTACCATCGACGATATGATCACCCTGCATTTTAAGCCTGATTTTGCACCGGATAATCTGCGGGCAAACAATTACATCTGTCATTTCAGCGCCTTTGCCAGACGCCTTTTGGACGGCACCGAGCTGTTCCGCTCCGAGTTTGACGGCAGCCAGGACCATGATATGATCCTGCGGCTCACCGCCCGGGCAAAGTGTGTGGTGCATATACCGAAGTTGATGTATTACTGGCGGTCACACGCAGGCAGCGTGGCCTCCGACATCAACGCGAAAACCTACGCGATCGACGCGGCGAAGGGAGCGGTAGCGGCTCATTTGAAAGCGCAGGGCTTCAAGAACTTTTCCATATCCTCCACCAAGGCGTTTGAGACCATTTTCCAGATCAAGTATGAGATTCTCGGAAATCCCAAGGTGTCCATTATCATTCCCAACAGGGACCACCTGGAGGACCTGAGCCGCTGTGTGACCTCCATCCTTGAGCGCAGCACTTACGACAACATCGAGATCATCGTGGTGGAAAACAACAGCACGACGGAGGAAATCTTTGCGTACTATCAAAAAATACAGGAAAATCCGGCTGTTAAGGTCATCACCTACAAAGGCGACTTTAACTATTCGCGGATCAATAATCTGGGCGTTACCCAGGCGACGGGGGAATATGTGCTTCTTTTGAACAATGATACTCAGGTCATCACACCGGATTGGATCGAGGAAATGTTGATGTATGCCCAGCGAAAGGACGTGGGCGCCGTGGGCGCAAAGCTCTACTATGAGGACAGGACGATCCAGCACGCGGGCGTGGTGCTGGGACTGGGGGCGCACAGGACGGCAGGGCACAGCCATTATCGTGTGGCAAGCCAGAATCTGGGCTATATGGGAAGACTTTGTTACGCGCAGAATGTGATGGCGGTGACGGGAGCCTGCCTGATGATGAAAAAGGCGTTGTTTGTGAAGCTGGGAGGCTTGGAACAGGCATTTGCGGTTTCCCTAAATGACGTGGATCTCTGTGTCCGCGCCTGGAAAGCAGGATTTGTGAATGTGTTTACGCCCTTTGCGGAGCTCTATCACTACGAGTCCGCATCCAGAGGGTCTGACGGCAGCGGAGAGAATGCTGCGCGCTATGAAAAAGAATCGGAGCTGTTTCGGAAGCGGTGGAAGACGCTTTTGGAGAAAGGAGATCCCTACTACAATCCCAATTTTTCGCTGGATCGGAGTGATTTTGCTCTGAGAATTTCCGCGAATAAAGCAGAACAGGCAGAAGCGTGAAATACCTTGACCGCAGCATTCGCTTTTACTATAATCTTTTTAGGGGCAACATCAATATATTGAATAGCATATGTTATCATATAATAATAAGGAGGGTTTCAAAATGGGCTACAAAGAGCAGTTTCAGTTCTGGCTGGAGGATTCCTACTTTGATGAGGCGACGAAGCAGGAACTTCTGGCGATCCGCAATGACGAGAAGGAGATCGAGGACCGCTTTTACAAGGAGCTGGCCTTCGGTACGGGCGGACTGCGCGGTGTGATCGGCGCGGGTACGAACCGCATGAACATTTACACGGTGCGTAAGGCGACGCAGGGACTTGCCAACTACATAAAGAAACAGGGCGGTGAGAAAAAAGGAGTAGCGATCGCCTACGATTCCAGAAGGATGTCTCCCGAGTTTGCGGATGAGGCGGCTCTCTGCCTGGCTGCGAACGGTATCAAGGCATATGTGTTCGACGCGCTTCGTCCTACGCCTGAGTTATCTTTTGCGTTAAGAGAGCTTGGCTGTATTTCCGGTATCGTGATCACAGCCAGCCATAATCCGCCGGAGTACAACGGTTACAAGTGCTATTGGGAGGACGGCGCGCAGGTGACGGCCCCCAAGGATCAGGAGATCATTACCGAGGTCAACAATGTGACCGATTATCATACCGTGAAGACCATGGATAAGGAGGAGGCAAAGAAGGCCGGACTCTATGAGGTGATCGGTAAGGAAATCGACGACAAGTATATGGTTGAGTTAAAGAAGCAGATCATTCATCCCGAAGTGATACAGGAGATGGCGGAGGATATGAAGATCGTCTACTCGCCTTTCAACGGTACGGGCAATGTGCCGGTCAGACGCATCCTTTCGGAGCTGGGCTTCAAGAATGTGTATGTGGTGCCTGAGCAGGAGATGCCTGACCCCAACTTTACGACCTTAGAGTATCCCAACCCGGAAGATCCCAAGGCATTTACGTTGGCATTGAAGCTGGCAAAGGAGAAAAAGGCCGATATCGTGCTGGCGACCGATCCCGATGCGGACAGACTCGGTATCTATGCGCTTGACACGAAGTCCGGCGAGTATGTGCCTTTCACGGGGAATATGTCCGGCATGCTGATTGCGGAGTACATTCTGCGTGAGCGGACAGCGACAGGAACGATGCCCGAGAATCCTGCCCTTGTGACCACGATCGTGACCACCAACATGGCACGGGCGATCTCGGAAGATTATAAGGTACGGTTTATCGAGGTGCTGACAGGCTTTAAGTTCATCGGCGAGCAGATCAAACTCTTTGAGCAGAGCGGCTCCAACAACTATGTGTTCGGTTTGGAGGAAAGCTACGGCTGTCTGGCAGGTACCCATGCGAGAGATAAGGACGCGATCGTGGCAGTGATGTGCCTGTGCGAGATGGCGGCATGGTGTAAGAAAAACGGCAGGACCGTTTGGGATCAGATGATCAACCTTTACGAGAAATACGGCTACTACAAAGAGGGGCAGTATTCCATCACCAAGAAGGGTGTCGAGGGCGCGAAGGAGATCGAGGATCTGATGAACAAACTGCGTCAGAATCCGCCTAAGAGCTTCGGGGAGCTTTCGGTGAAAGAGTTCAGGGACTACGATACGGGAGAGACGCTGAATTTGGAGACCGGGGCAAAAGGAAAGACGGGACTGCCAAAGTCGAACGTTCTCTACTTTGATTTGACGGAAGATTCCTGGTGCTGTGCGAGACCTTCGGGTACGGAGCCGAAGATCAAGTTCTACATGGGTGTGAAAGGCACGAGTTTGGAGGACGCGCAGGCGAGACTTGATCGACTGACTGAGGAAGTAAAGAAGAATATTTAAGACATCAAAGGACCGCCCCGGCATAAAAGCGCGGGGCGGTTTTTTAGAAAGAAGTATCGTGCACGAAAGGAACTTGTCGGGTATCGGTGCTTTACAGGGCATCTGCTGAGGTGAATCGTCATGAAAAATCGGATACTGCGAATCGATAATGTGAGAAAAACCATAAACTATCTAAAAAAGAACGGCCTGGCGGGCACATTTTACGCGGCGGCGGAGCGTATGCAGGAGGAGAAAAAGGCGGATTACCGCTATTTGGCCCCCGATGCGGAGACGCTTGCAAAGCAGCGGCAGGAGACGGCGGATGCCCCCTGCCTGTTCAGTGTTGTGGTGCCCGCGTTTGAGACGAAGGAGGCGCATCTGCGGGAGATGATTGCCTCCGTGCAGGCACAAAGCTATGCCCGCTGGGAGCTGGTGATCGCGGATGCGAGTGCGGATGATCGTGTGGAGCGCACGGTGCGGCAGCTGATCCATAAGACAGGAGATCTGCGGATCCGCTACAGCCGCCTTTCCGAAAACAGAGGGATCGCGGAGAATACCAATGCGGGGATTGCGTTGGCGAAGGGAGAGTACATAGCCCTTCTCGATCATGATGATTTCATAACACCTGATGCGTTATACGAGATGGCGCTTGCCGTGCAGAAAGGCAGGCGGGAAGGCCGGCCTCCCGTGCTCCTGTACTCCGACGAGGACAAGTACGACGAGGGCGCGCAAACCTTTGTATTTCCTAATAAAAAGAAAAAATTTAATTTAGATTTAATTTTATCCAATAACTATATCTGTCATTTGATGGCGGTGGAAGCAGGCTTGATGAAACGCTTGAAACTGCGGTCGGACTATGACGGTGCACAGGATTATGATCTGGTACTGCGGGTGGTGGACAGCCTTTGGCAGGAAGGGGCTCTTACTCCGCAGGCGGCGCGCATTTGTCATATTCCCAAAGTGCTTTATCATTGGCGTTCCCACAGGGATTCCACGGCGCAAAATACAGGGAGCAAAACCTACGCTTACGAGGCGGGACGGCGGGCGCTTGCGGATTTCTGTGCGGGGAGAGGCCTGCGGGTACAGGTGGAGCACAGCCTGCATCTGGGCTTTTACCGCATCGTCTATGAGTCGGATCTGCTGGATGCAAGGCAGGATGTGGGCATAGTGGGCGGACGGATCCTTGACGGAAAGAGGCGTATGTTTGCGGGTGGTTATGACGAAGAAGGGAACTGCCTTTATGAGGGACTTCCCGCCCATTTCACAGGGGGGAGTACGCACCTTGCCGTGCTGCGGCAGGACTGCGCCTCCGTGGATATCCGCTGTATGCGGCTGCGGAAGGAATTACAGCCGTTATATTCTGAGATCACGGGGCTGCCCTATCGTGAGAAGCACCTGCGGGTAAAAGAGGGGCGGGAGCAGAAGGAAGTGCGGATCGCAGACGTGTCGGGGCTGACCTGTGACGAGGCAGGCTATCGGAGACTGAGTATGGCGCTGGGCGAGGCGGTGCGGCGGAAGGGCTATCTCGTCGTCTGGGATCCGGGGATCACGATTCATTTATGAGGGAGGTCATTATGCCGCAGGAAGAAAAGAAGGGCGGGAGAATCCGCTCAACAATTATCATTCCGAACTATAATGGCATCAAATATATAGAGAACTGTCTGACTTCATTGGCGGGGGAGCCCGCATCGGTGATCGTGGTGGACAACGGCTCGACTGACGGGAGCAGGGAGTTGGTACAGGAGAAGTTTCCGACGGTCCGACTGTTGGCGCTTGACAAAAACTACGGCTTTTGCACGGCGGTAAACAGAGGCATTCGGGAGAGTGAAAGAGATGGAACAACGTATGTTATTTTATTAAACAATGATACCGTAGTGGAGACGGGCTTCGTTCGTGCGCTGGAGAAAGCGCTTGATCGGGATGAAACAGTTTTTTCCGCCGCCGCGCAGATGGTGAACCTCTATCATCCGCAGCGGATCGACGATGCGGGGGATTATTACTGTGCGCTGGGCTGGGCGTTCGCGGCGGGAAAGGATAAACCGAGGGAAACGTATGATCAGCCGAGACAGATCTTTTCCGCCTGCGGCGGCGCCTGCATTTACCGCAGGAGCGTCCTTGAAAAGATCGGCCTGCTGGACGAGAACCATTTCGCGTACCTGGAGGATGTGGATATCGGATACCGCGCGAGGATATACGGTTATCGCAATCTCTATGTACCGCAGGCCGTAGTGCGCCATGCGGGGAGCGGCGTCTCGGGTTCCCGTCATAATGCCTTTAAGGTAAAGCTCTCCGCCAGAAACAATGTCTATCTGATCTACAAAAATATGCCGCCTTTGCAGATTCTTTTGAATCTCCCCTTTCTGCTGGCGGGATTTTTGGGTAAGACCGTCTTCTTTGTGAAAAAGAAACTGGCAAAAAGCTGGTTTCAGGGAACGGTGGAAGGGTTTCGCCTTGCCTGCTCGGAGAAAGGCAGAAAGAAGCGGGTGCGCTTTGCGTGTTCGCACTTTCCCGCCTATTGCTGGATCCAGTGGGAGCTGTGGCGGAATCTGTGGTATCGCGTCCGTTTGTAGGCGGCTCTGATATGGAGGACGGATTGAAAAATAAGTCTGATGATATAGGAGAAAACATGAATCAGGAATTGGAACAGATCGTCAGCGAAGTGAATAAGGTCGTAAAAGGGAAAGACTGGGTGATCCGCAAGTCACTGGCCGCCATCCTTGCGGGCGGGCATGTGCTGCTTGAGGATATCCCGGGTGTGGGCAAGACCACGCTGGCGATGGCGCTGGGCAAAGCCATGGATCTTTCCTATAAAAGGATGCAGTTTACGCCCGATGTGCTTCCGAGCGACATCGTCGGGTTTACCATGTATAACAGTGCGACGGGAGCGTTTGAATATAAAAAGGGCGCGGTCTTTAGCAACCTTTTTTTGGCGGACGAGCTGAACCGAACTTCCTCAAAGACGCAGTCTGCGCTGTTAGAGGTTATGGAGGAGGCAAAAGTGACAGTGGACGGCGTCTCCTATCCGCTCGCGGATCCCTTCACGGTCATTGCAACGGAGAACCCCTTTGGCTCGTCGGGTACCCAGCTTTTGCCGGAATCGCAGTTGGATCGGTTTATGATCTGTTTAAGTATGGGCTATCCCTCTCATGCGGCGGCGATCGATATCCTCAAAGGCAGCGCGGGGCAGGGGCTCGATCAGGTCAGGAGCGTGATGACAGCCGAGCGTTTGCTGGAGCTGCGCGCGCAGACAGAGCATCTGTATGTGGATGACAAGATCCATGAGTATATCATCAATCTCACGGAGGAAACGAGGAGGGAGCCGCACATTGCGCTGGGGGTCAGCCCGCGCGGCAGCATTGCGCTGCTTAAAATGGCAAGGGCCATGGCGATGATGCGGGGCGGTGAGTATGTGGTCCCGGAAGACGTTCTGGCGGTGATAGACGATGTGTGGAAACACCGTATCCGCCTGAATGCCCGCGCAAAGGCGGAGGGCATGGATGTGTCGGATATGATTGCAAGGATCACGGAAAGGATACATGCAGTTTGATGGAAAAGAAGCTGCGGCTGAGTGTAAAGGGAGCGATCAGATTTCTCGCTGTATTTGCCGTGTTATTGTGGATGTGGCAGTTTTTCAGAAGTTATCTGCTTTTTCTGATACTGCTGCTAATGATAATGTGCGCTATTTTATCTTCTGCCGCTTTGTGGGCTGCCCGCGACGGTATCCGGGCGGAGATCGGACTGCCTTATCGCCGTGTGGGAAAGCATACGGATGTATTGTGTGAGATCCGTTTTATCAATCCTCTGCGCTTTGCCGGGTTTTCGATCGACGTGACCTATCAGTTTGGAAATCTTTTTACGGGCAGCACGGAGGAGAAAAAGGAAAAGCTGTGGGCAGCTCCCCGAAAAGGTGGAAGTCTGCGGTTTTTGCTGAACAGCCATTATGCAGGCGGGGTCAGGGTCTGTGTGAAAACCTATCGGGTGTATGATCTGCTGCACCTGTTCTATCTGTCATATCAGGAAGACAAAGAGTCTCAGGTCATGGTGTGGTGCTCATTTTCGGATGAGCAAGATGCGATAGAGCGCTATGAGTGCATGGAAGGATTTCCCAAGGAAGATGAGAGTAAAAGGCGGGGAACGGAGTACAATCCTGATTATGAGATCAGAGAGTATATCGCAGGGGATGAGCTGAAAAGCATTCATTGGAAGTTGTCGGCAAAACAGGGGAAGATGATGGTGCGGGAGCGCCTGGCAGCCGGCAGGGAAACGGTGAACGTGCTGCTGCCTTTGGGAGAGGATGCGGGCGAAAATGACGCGCGGATGGAGTTCTTGTATGGCTTATGCAGACTCCTGCTGGCTAGGGATCATCCGATTCGATTATTCTGGCAGGATGCGGGCTTTAACCTGTGCAGCCGTTATCTCACGGAACTTGGAGAGCTGGAGAATGCGTTGGGAGAGATCCTGAGCACTAACGGGATCCGCAAGGCAGCCTGCATCGAGGAGCAGATGGCGATAGAGCACCCTGCACAGCAGTATCTGTCATGTCGGCAGGAAAGCGGACAGGTGCGGGGACGGTCCCTGGATACGGCGGATGTCTCTTTGGTAAAAGCAAATAATAACAGCGGTTATGATTGGCTGGCGGCGCTTGCCAAGGCATTTATTCTGGTTTCTCTCGTCTACGGAGCGATCGGCGGTTTTTTGGCGGCATACGAAATCAAATTTCATGCCAGTTTCTGCGTGCTCGTATTTTCCCTGCTGGCATTTTTGCTGAGTGCGGTCTATGAGACGGGGAAAAAGTGGCTGACCAATGTGGTGAGTCTGCTCGTCTTTTTTCTGTATTTAGGAATTGCCCTGAAAAATTATTGGGAGATCAACAGCGGCTACTATTATATCCTAAACCGCATTTTTGAGGTGGCGAGGGATTATTTTGACATATCCGCGGGCATGGAATATTCTCTGGCAGTTGAGGATGCGTATCTGGCAGTCACGACCTTTGCCATATTTTTGGGCATGGTGGGCATCATTCTAATGAATATTCAACTGCAAAACAGGAGTACGCCGCTGGGGGTCATGTTCCTGACGCTGACACCGTATGTCATTCCCCTGTATTTTGCCTGTTCCCCGCCGCTGTCGTATGTTCTGCTGCTGCTGATGGGGTATGCGATAGTGCTGATGCTCTCTTATGGCAGGGGGCGAGTTTCCGTGCAGATGCGCTATTTACTGCCCGTTTCGCTTGCTGCCGTATTGTTGGTGAGGGCGGCGGTGTTTCTCCTGCCTGAGATCAGATATGCCCGCATCGTGCCGCAAAGCGCGGCTAAGGAAGCGTCAGAACAGGGGATGGAGCTCTTTGCGCAGTACGGGATGTCTGCCATGTTTCCGCGGGATATGACGGGTTCCGGCATCGGCGGCGGCAGACTGAGCAGAGGTTCTGCTGTCATGCCAAGCTATGAGACGGCCCTGATCGTCAGATATACGCCATACAGCTATGAACCCGTTTATTTGAAGGCATATACGGGGCTTGATTATATCGGGACCGCATGGACGCAGGCAGACCCGGAATGGCCGGGGGATGCCGATATGGAGATGTCTCTGTATGCCAGACAGCGCCGATTTGAGGAGATTGGCGGTGATGCCATACAGGGCTTTGGCATTATGGAGGTGGAAAGAGCCAAGGCGGGAGATTCGTATGAGTACAGGCCGTATTATACGGATTACTGCAAGATAGAAGAACGGGGAAACGTGCTGATCTATCCCTATTATCCTGACAATGAAAATCCCGGTTCGGTGTTGGGGAAAGCGCCGTATGAGCGGTATCTGGATGTGCCGGAAAGCTGTGAGGCGGCGGTTGCCCGGGTATGTGAAGAAGCGGGTTTTGGCGGAAGCGAGCAGGAGATCGAGGCTCAGATCGTCAACTATTTTGAGGAAAACTATAAGTACACCTTACGACCGGGTTTTTATTATGGCGATCCCGATTATATCTCGCATTTTCTGCTGGAGAGTAAAAAGGGGTATTGTGCGCACTTTGCATCGTCGGCAGCCATGCTGTTTCGACAGATGGGTATTCCTGCCCGTTATGTGGAGGGATATGCGTTTTCCTACGCGGAGGTCGCAGAGAGAGGCGAATTGGTGGAAGGTGCCGATTATGACGACTATTACAAGGGATTTTCACAGATCGGCAGGACGGCGCTGATCCAAATAGAGATACCGGAAGCATATGCTCATGCGTGGGTGGAAATCTATGACCACGAGAGGGGATGGCTGGTTGTCGATCCTACGCCGTCTTCGACAGAGGAGGAAACAGCTTCCTTTTGGGATATCTTTATGCAGAGCGAAGACGGAGAAACCGCGCGTACGCTGGGGGAAGATGTCCTTGGGGGTTATTTGGAAAGTGCATTGAGTGTCTTACTGTATGTGGTGATTGCTGCCGTTGTCATTGCGGCGATCGTGCTTATGGCAGTTTGGGTGGTCAGAAAAGAAAAAGAGAGACGGCTGCCCGGCAGGGAACGCGTGAAACTGGAGTACGGGAGGCTGCAAAAGGCGGCGGCAAAGAAAAACAGGGAGTTTTGGCCTCTGCGCACCTTGCGTGAGCAGATCGTGTGGATGAGAGAGAATTGTCGTGTGGAAATCAATGAGGAGCAGGAGGAGGCGCTTTATCAGGTATTTTTCGCAGAGGATATCAAGTATGACTGTGATAGGCTCTGCAGGGAACTGAAAGATAATCGTGGCGGTTGAATTTTTGTGCTGATTATTGTAAAATAATATCTATTATGATAAAAGATAATCAGAAGTATTTCAACAGACTGCACGTCGTGCTGGATGCCGTGATCGTGGTGGTATCCTATATGCTGGCCTGGTATCTGAAGTTTGCCGGTCCTTTTTCAGTCACCGACCCGAACGTCGGTGCTTATGACGTGCAAACTTATTTTGAAATGCTCTATTTTATCGTGCCGGGCTATCTCATTTTGTATTACGCCTTTAATCTCTACACGCCCAAGCGGGCGACCGTCCACCGCTACGAGATTTTGAATATTTTTCAGGCAAACACTGTGGGCATGGTGGTGCTGATGGCGGGATGGTACATGGTGTCACAGATCCACTTCTCCCGTACCATGATGGCGATGTTTTATGTCATCAACATTATCCTCACCACGCTGACTCGTTCCCTGATTCGTACGATATTGCAGTATTTTCGCGAGAAGGGCTACAATCTGAAATACATTCTGCTCGTTGGGTATTCCCGCGCGACGGAGGAGTACATCAAGCGTATCAATGCCAATCCCCAGTGGGGCTATGTGGTGCGCGGCATTCTGGATGACCATGTGCCGGCAGGCACAGTCTATAAGGGCGTTAAGGTGGTGGGAACCATTGAAAATCTGCTCTACATTCTTCCCCAGAATAAATTAGACGAAATAGCGATAACTCTTTCCCTGAAAGATTATGATAATCTGGAACATATCGTGGATCTTTGCGAGAAATCCGGCGTGCACACGAAGTTTATCCCGGATTATAACAGTCTGTTCCCGAGCCGTCCATACACGGAGGACCTGATGGGGCTGCCGGTGATCAACATCCGTTATGTGCCGCTGACCAACACCCTAAACTGGTGGATGAAGCGGATCGTGGACATCGTGGTTTCGCTGGTGGGGCTGGTTGTGGCTTCGCCGATCATGCTGGCGGCGGCTATTGCCGTAGGCTGTACTTCCAGAGGGCCGATCATTTTCAAACAGGAGCGGATCGGGCTGCACAATAAGCCGTTCCGTATGTATAAATTCCGCACCATGAGGGTGCAGATGCCCTCCGCGGAGCAGAAGGGCTGGACGACGAAGGATGACCCCAGAGTGACTAAGGTGGGGAAATTCTTGAGAAGAACGAGCATAGACGAGCTGCCCCAGCTTTTCAATATCTTAAAGGGCGATATGAGCGTGGTGGGACCCAGACCCGAGCGGCCGCAGTTTGTGGAGCAGTTTAAGGAGGAGATCCCCCGCTACATGGTCAAGCATCAGGTCAGACCGGGATTGACCGGCTGGGCGCAGATCAACGGTTACCGCGGCGATACTTCGATCAAAAAGAGGATCGAGTATGATATTTTTTATATTGAGAACTGGACGATGTCTTTTGATGTAAAAATTATGTTTTTAACGATTTTCAGAGGCTTTATCAATAAAAATGCCTATTAAAAGAAATACTAAAAACTTAAGAAAAGTGAAAGACTTTCGGAAGAATCGGGAATTGAGGTTGCAAATATATCAAGATGTAGTATAATCTTATCAGAGTTGCCACAAAAGCTTGCTTTTTTGGACAACATATGACAAAATGAAAGATGGACGTTGAGAGATTACATTGCAGTTTAAGGAGTACAGGATATGGCAAAAAAACGTAAGAAGTCAGGGAAAAGAGAACAGGCGAAAAAGCAGCGCAGAAGGATCATTCTCTTTATTGCAGAAATCATTATTTTGCTTTTGGCAGTGGTAGTGCTCTATGCAGTACTTGCCGGAACGGGCAGCGGTAAAGTGGAGTTAAAAGAAAAGGATATCATCATCAACGAGACCGTGCAGGAGGCAGAGGAGACCACGATGAAGGGCTATCGGAACATTGCCCTGTTCGGTGTGGATTCCACTACGGGAGCGCTGACAAAAAATACCAGAAGCGATACGATCATGATCGCTTCCATCAATCAGGACACCGGAGAGTGTAAACTGGTTTCCGTATACCGTGACACTTACCTGAACCTGAGCAATGATTCTTACAATAAATGTAATACAGCTTACGCAAAGGGTGGTCCTGAGCAGGCCATCAATATGCTGAACATGAATCTTGATATGAACATCACGGATTTCGTTACGGTGGGCTTTACGGGACTGACGGATGCCATCGATGCGGTGGGCGGTGTCTACATTGATGTGGATGATTCGGAGATCAGCCATCTGAACAACTATCAGCTCTGTATCGCCGAAAATCTCAAGCGTACCTATACGCCGGTGCAGAGTACGGGCTATCAACTCTTAGACGGTCTGCAGGCGACAGGCTACTGCCGAATCCGTTATACGGCAGGCGATGATTTCAAGCGTGCCGAGAGACAGCGCGAGGTGCTGATGGCAGTGGCGGATCAGGCTAAGAAAGCGTCGATCCCCAAACTGACGGAGACGGCAACCGCCGTGTTTGACGAGGTATATACCTCTCTGGATCTGTCGGAGATCGTGGATATGCTCAGCGATGTCGGTGCCTACTACATTTCGGAGACGGAGGGTTTCCCGCAGGAGGCGTACCGCAAAACGGGCACCATCGGTTCCAAGGGTTCCTGCGTTATTCCCACGAGTTTGGAGGACAATGTCAAGTGGCTGCATAAGTTCCTGTTCAATGCAGACAATTACGACCCTTCTTCGACCGTAAAGGAATGCAGCGATAAGATTTATCAGGACACCAACGGATATCTGAAATAAGTACAAAGGGGTCTGGTTGACAGACCCCTTTCTTGTAATATGGAGGGAAACGTGGAGACGGTAGATGTGATCATCCCGGTCTACAAGCCTGATAGCGGCTTTTTGACGTTAATGGAGAGACTGCTGGCACAGACGGTGCCTGTCAATCAGATCATCCTCATGAATACGGAGCAAAAATACTGGGACAGACTGCTCTATGGTACTACACTGGAACGGCGGGCTCATAATATAACAGTGAAGCATCTGTCAAAGCGGGAATTTGACCATGGCAGGACCAGAAATCATGGGGTAAAACTGTCAAAGGCGGATGTGTTTATGATGATGACGCAGGACGCCATCCCGGCGAACGAATATTTGATCGAGCGGCTGCTTGCCCATCTGCGGCAGGAGAACGTGGCAGTAGCTTACGCCAGACAGCTTCCGACAAAGGACAGCGGTGAAATCGAGCGTTACACCAGGGCGTTTAATTATCCCGCAAAGTCCTGTGTCAAGGCCAAGGAAGACCTGCCGAAGCTGGGGATCAAGACTTTTTTCTGTTCCAATGTCTGTGCGGCGTACGACAGGGAAACCTTTGACAGGCTGGGCGGCTTTGTGAATCATACCATTTTTAATGAAGATATGATCTATGCGGCGAAGGCGGTGGAGGCGGACTGTCAGATCGCATATGCGGCGGATGCCTGCGTGTATCATTCGCATGATTATACCCACAGGCAGCAGTTTCACCGCAATTTCGATCTGGGCGTCTCCCAGGCCGAGCACCCGGAGGTGTTTGCGAAGTACCCCTCCGAATCGGAAGGCATCCGTATGGTGAAGGGACTGGTGGCATATCTGAAAAAAAATGGCAGGAAGAATAAGATACCATATGTTATTATACAGAGTGCCTTTAAGTATGCGGGTTATTTGTGCGGGAAACACTATCGCAGACTGCCGAGGCGGCTGGTGGTGGCAATGGCATCAAATAAGGAATATTTTAGATAGTTAGGCGGAGGTAAGCGATATGTGTGGAATTGTAGGGTACATTGGAACGAAGCAGGCGGCGCCTATTATTTTGGACGGTCTGGCGAAGTTAGAGTACCGCGGATATGACTCGGCGGGCATGGCGGTCTATGACGGCGAGGGAAAGATCAATATCACGAAATCGGTGGGCAGGCTCAAGGTACTGGAAAATATGACGCATGGCGGTGAGACGATGCCCGGATTGTGCGGCATCGGTCATACCCGCTGGGCGACCCACGGCGCGCCCAGTGACACCAATGCGCATCCGCACTTTAATGAAGCGGAGACGATCACGGTGGTACATAACGGTATCATCGAAAATTACTTACAGCTTCGCAAGATGCTGACTGAACGGGGATATCATTTTGTGTCGGAGACGGACACGGAAGTGCTGGCGCATCTTTTGGACTATTATTATAAGGGCAATCCGTTGGAAGCAGTCACGAAAGTACTGCACCGCGTGGAGGGTTCCTATGCGCTGGGGATCCTTTTTGCGGACTGCCCCGATCAGATTTTTGCAGCCAGAAAGGATTCGCCTCTGATCGTGGGCCAGAACGAGGATGGCTGCTTCATCGCCTCGGATGTACCCGCCATCTTAAAGTACACCAGGAAAGTGTACTATGTGGATAATCAGGAAGTCGTGCGTCTGCGGGCGGATCATATGCACTTTTACACGGTGGACGAGGAGGAGACGCAGAAAACACCCGTTACCATCGAGTGGGATGCCAGTGCCGCAGAGAAGGCGGGCTACGAGCATTTCATGTTAAAGGAGATGTATGAGCAGCCCAAAACCGTGACGGATACGTTAATGCCCCGCATCAAGGATAATGACATCGTAATCGAGGAGCTTAACATGAGCGACGAGGATATCTGCGCGGTGAAAAAGATCCACATTGTGGCCTGCGGATCAGCTTATCATGCGGGCGTTACGGGAAAGTATGTGATCGAAGGCCTGGCGCGCATTCCCGTAGAGGTGGACCTTGCTTCCGAGTTCCGCTATCGCGATCCCATTCTGGAGGAAGGGGCGATGGTGATCGTGATCAGCCAGTCCGGGGAAACGGCGGATACGCTGGCAGCGCTTCGTGAGTCTAAGAAGAGAGGCTTCCCGGTGCTTGGTATTGTCAACGTCGTGGGAAGTTCCATCGCCAGGGAGGCGGATAACGTGATGTATACCTGGGCGGGACCGGAAATTGCGGTGGCGACGACCAAGGCCTACAGTGCCCAGCTGATCGCGCTCTATCTGCTTGCCATGAAATTCGGCAGGGTGAGGGGCAAAATAGATGATGTGACATGTGCGTCACTTTTAGGTGATCTGCGCTGTCTGCCGGATCAGATCGAGCTGCTGCTAAATAATAAGAATAAAATTCAAAGATTCGCCAACCGTTACATCGGTGCGAAGGATGTCTTTTTTATCGGCAGGGGCATCGACTATGCGATTTCTCTGGAAGGTTCCCTGAAATTAAAGGAGATCTCCTATATTCACTCCGAAGCCTATGCGGCGGGCGAGCTCAAACATGGCACCATCTCTCTCATAGAGGAGGGGACGCTGGTGGCGGCTGTCTCCACGCAGCCTGCTCTTTACGCCAAGACCATCAGTAACATGGTGGAAGTAAAGGCAAGAGGCGCCTTTGTGCTGGCGGTGACCTGCGAGGAGAATAAGGAGATCGAGAAGGCGGCGGATTACGTGATCTATATTCCGGAGACGAATCCTTATTTTGCCAATTCGTTGGCGATCATTCCGCTGCAGTTGTTTGGCTATTATGTGTCGGTCGGGAAGGGATGCGATGTGGATAAGCCGAGGAACTTGGCAAAGTCCGTGACAGTCGAGTGAATGAAAAGAAGCTCTAAAGACATCGCGCCATTGGACGCGATGCCAAGAACTTCTATGTTTCATTCAAGAGAATGCCAAAAGCGGCATTCTCTGCATGGACAAAAAGTAAACATCAAAAAAACACAATTTATATAAAAATAGAACACAAAATAAACACAATTGCCGACTATACTGAGTACATGATCAACGAAGAACCACAGCGGCATAGACCGTGAGGCGATGTTTTTGATAGAGAAAGGAGCGAAAGCATCATGTACGACAACAATTATCCGAACGATTATTCCAATCAAACGGGTTCAGGGCCGAGCGAGGCACAGAATGGTTACGGCAGCCGGGGCGAGGCACAGAGCCGCTACGGTATGCAGGAAACGGGACAGGGCAGCTACGGCGCGCAGGAGACGGCACAGGGCCGTTACGGCAGCCAGGGTGCGTTGCAGAGAGGCTATGGTGTGCAGGAAACGACACAGAGCAGTTACGGCAGTCGGAGTACGGCACAGAGCGGTTACGGCAGTCAGGAAACGACACAGAATCGTTATGGCAGCCAGGACGCAGCGCAGAGCAATTACGGCGGTCAGAGTGCGGCGCAGGGCAGCTACGGCAGCGCGGGGAATTATCATTACGGAAATGTATATCCCAATAACTATGCGCAGACCATGCAGAAGCCTGAAAAGAAGAAAAAGGAAAAGAAGCAGGGCGGTGGCTATTTCAAGAAGGCTTTGGTGATGGTATCGCTGGGGCTGTTCTTCGGAGTATTTGCGGGGCTGGGACTCTATACGGTAGAGTATGCGACGGGGATGCTCGACAATAAGACGGAGGCGGTGGACGAGGCCGCGAAAACAGCAGAGACAGGGAAGAAAAATGTAGAAACGGCGGCTGACGAAGGGACGCAGTCAAAGGCTGACAGCGCTTCCATCAAACAGTCGGACACGGCAACGACGGTGGTCACCGATGTGACGGAGGTGGTTAAGAATGTAATGCCCTCCATCGTTGCGGTGAACAATCATTATACGGAGACCATGTCCTGGTTCGGGCAGTCCATGGACAGCGAAGCGGATGCCAGCGGCTCGGGTATTATCGTAGGATTGAACGATTCGGAACTTCTGATCGTGACCAACTACCATGTTGTGGAAGACACCGATAAACTGACGGTGCAGTTTAACGAGGGCAGCGAGGCGGAAGCGTTTATTAAGGGGCAGGATTCCAAGATGGATCTGGCAGTGATCGCAGTGCCGGTGACAGAGATGTCAGATTCTACTTTGCAGGCGATCGAAGTGGCTACGCTGGGCAATTCCGATGATTTAGAGGTCGGCGAGCCGGCTATCGCCATCGGCAATTCTCTGGGTTACGGTCAGTCTGTCACCACGGGTGTGATCAGCGCGCTCGACAGGAGCATCAACCTGTCAGCAAGTAACGGTTACGGTGGTGACAATGTCGAAGGCACGTTTATCCAGACCGATGCGGCGATCAACCCCGGTAACTCCGGCGGCGCACTCTTGAATATCAAGGGCGAAGTGATCGGTATCAACTCCAATAAGATCGGCGGCAGCGCGGTGGAGGGCATGGGTTATGCGATTCCGATTTCCGCGGCAAGCCCCATCATCGCCGAATTGATGCTTAAAGAGACTAAGAGTAAGGTGGCGGAAGATGAGAGAGGTTATTTGGGGATTTCCGGCATCAGCGTCACGCAGGAGGTTTCCCAGGCATACGGTATGCCGGAGGGCGTCTATATCGCACAGGTGTATCCCGATACGGCAGCGGCGGCAGCAGGCTTAAAGCAGGGGGATATCATCACAGAGTTTGGCGGTGATAAGATCGCTTCCATGGAAGAACTGCAAAAAGAACTCGAGTTTTATGCCAAAGGCAGTACCGTTGAGGTCAAGGTGATGACCATGACGGTGGCGGGCTACGAGGAGATCACCGTGCAGCTTACGCTGGGCAATAAAGTTGCTGAATAAATTGCGGAAGGAATATAGAGAAACAATATCCCCGGCAGTCCGGTATCGCAAGGATACGGCTGCCGGGGATTTTTTCGGCTTATAACTTGACAATAGTCTATTTACTTGTTATGATTGTTTCAAAGCAATGAAATTCTAACGGAAAAACGTTCAAACAATCTATTTTTCTATGAGATACCAACTTTGGTATTTTATCTGTTTTAGAATCCTTGCTTACAATTTAATAATCGGGTAAGCGGGGAAAGAAACAGGCTTTTGTCTTTAGGAAATTACTATGTAATTGACTTAAGGGGAACTTCTCTGCTGCCCCGGACGAAAGGAGAAAATATGGAAATGGAAAACGTAACAATGCAGGCAGAGAATGCGCATACGCCGGTCTATCCGACGTATAAGGATCGGGTATTCCGAATGCTGTTTCGGGAAAAGAGGCGGCTATTGGAACTGTACAATGCATTAAACGGTACGGATTATGCAGACGAGGGAGACCTGACGGTCAATACGCTGGAAAATGTCATCTATATGAAGATGAAAAATGATATTTCCCTGATCCTCGGCTGTGATATGTGTCTGTATGAGCATCAGTCGAGTTATTGTCCGAATATGCCGCTCAGGGGGTTTTTATATTTTGCAGATCTGTATAAGAAGTATCTGGGAGATACAGAGTTGAGTACCGGTCGCCGTATCATGCTGCCGACACCCCGTTACATAGTCTTTTACAATGGAACGGAAAGAAAAGAAGAAGAGTTTGTACAGTATCTGTCGGAGTCTTTTTTGGATGAAGGCGGCTGCATGGAAGTAACTGTGAAAACGATCAACATTAATTACGGGCACAACAGAGAGCTGCTGGAGAAAAGCCCGACACTAAACGGGTATGCGCAATTTGTGGCTAAAGTCAGGGAAAATCTGGCAAGTATGAGTCTTACGCAGGCGGTGGAAGCTGCGGTGACAGAGTGTATCAGGCAGGATATTCTGACAGAGTTTTTTACAGAGCAGAGGAATGAGGTGGTTGCGATGTCGATCTATGAGTACAACGAAGAGTATGCGATGCGGGTGACCTATGAAGAGGGAGAGATCGCCGGTTACGAAAGAGGTAAGGCGGAGGGAAAAGCAGAAGGAAAAGCAGAAGGCTTCGGTCAGACGCTGGTACGTAATATTGAGGCAGCCATGAAGAATTTCGGCATCAGTCTGGAAAAGGCGTGCGCCGGACTGGATGTGACTGTTGAGGAATACTGGCGCGCAAAGGCGCAAAACATCTGAGAAAATAAATAACGAAAAAGCCGGAAATCTGAAAATGGTTTTCGGCTTTCTTTTTTTGTCCTAAGATATAGGCGGATGAAAAATTTGGAGAGATGTATAAACAGTGGAAAACAAGGAACCGACATTATAACAAGCGGTAAGAGCTTGTGCAGTAAGAGATCGTCAAAGTAAATTCAAGTATAGATAATCCGTCTTTCGTATGCTATACTATGAGCAGACCAATGCTTATGGGTTAAGATGGAGGAATGACAAATAGTATGGACGATCACAGAGACGATCAATACGAAGAGACCGAGTTAGAAGAGCAAAAGAACACAGACCCCGGCGAGACGGAGGAGAAAAAGGACGATTCCTCAGGCGATTACGAGGACGTCTGCTTTATCTGTCGCAGGCCGGAGAGCAAAGCGGGCAAGATGTTCCGCCTGCCCAACCATATCTGCGTCTGCGACGACTGTATGCATAAGACAATGGATACGGTCAGCCAGTTTGATTATCAGGGGCTTTTGAATAATCCGAATATGAGCGACTTAAATTCCGGCAAAGGCTTTCCAAACATCAGTTTTGTGAATCTGGCGGATTTAAGGGGCGACGGCGGCATTCCCAATAAGCAGAAGCCGAAGAAAAAGAAAAAAGAGACCAAAGCCGAGATCGATATCCGTGACATCATGCCGCCCCACAAGATCAAGCAAAAATTGGACGAGTATGTGGTGGGACAGGATCATGCCAAGAAGGTAATGTCCGTTGCCGTTTATAATCATTATAAAAGGGTGGCCACCGGCACCATGGACGAGATCGAGATTGAAAAGTCCAATATGCTGATGATCGGGCCTACGGGCTGTGGCAAGACCTATCTGGTAAAGACGTTGGCCAGGCTTTTGGATGTGCCGCTTGCCATTGCGGATGCTACTTCGCTGACGGAGGCGGGCTACATTGGAGACGATATCGAAAGCGTGGTCTCCAAACTGCTGGCTGCTGCGGACAACGATGTGGAGCGGGCGGAGCGCGGCATTATCTTTATTGATGAGATCGATAAGATTGCCAAGAAAAAGAACACCAACGCCAGAGACGTGAGCGGCGAATCCGTGCAGCAGGGGATGTTAAAGCTTTTAGAGGGCGCGGAGGTGGAGGTACCTGTGGGCGCGAATTCCAAAAACGCCATGGTGCCTCTTGCGACAGTGAACACCCGCAATATTCTCTTTATCTGTGGCGGCGCCTTCCCTGATCTCGATGAGATCATCAAGCAGCGTCTCAAGAAAAAGACCTCCATCGGCTATAGCGCCGAGCTTAAGGATAAGTATGATAAAGAAAAGAATATCTTAAACCGGGTGACGGTGGAGGATATCAGGAAATTTGGGATGATTCCGGAGTTTATCGGCCGTCTGCCCGTGATCTTTACGCTGGAGGGCTTGAGCCGTGATATGCTGGTAAAGATTTTAGGAGAACCCAGAAATGCCATCTTAAAGCAATATCAGAAGCTTTTGGAGCTTGACGAGGTAGAGTTGATCTTTGATCAGGGAGCGCTTGAAGCGATTGCGGACAAAGCAATGGAGAAGGAGACCGGAGCCAGAGCGCTGCGGGCGATCATCGAGGACTTTATGCTGGATATCATGTACGAGGTGCCAAAGGATGATAACATCGGCCGTGTGACCATTACCAGAGAATACATCGAGGGCAACGGAGGACCGATCATCGATATCCGCAGCAGGAGCGCTGAGCATCCCGATCACCTGAGAGAAGTGCAGCAATCGTAAAACATATCGTAAAGGCAAATTGATCGACGGCAGTTTTAGATTTAAAATCAAAAAACGCTGTCGATCTTTTGTTAAGGCAGGTGTTTGAGACAGCCCGTTACGTGAAAGATAAGGCAAAACTACAGCAGATCATGGATGAAAACAAAGAAGCGTACAGCAGGATAGACAGTGAGACCAGAGATATGCTGGAAGTGGTGGCAAATGTTAGGATACCCGAGAGGTGCAATGTGGGAGAAAAAGGAAAGGAGAGGTACGATATGTGCAACGCGTTTGAACAAATGAAGCTTGAGGGATACGAGGAAGGGATCAGTAAGGGAATAGAAAAAGGAATAGAAAAAGGAATAGAAAAAGGAATAGAAAAAGGAATCCGCGTGCTGATTGAGGCGTATCAGGAGTTGGGACTGTCTCAGGATATCATTATAGAAAAGTGTGCGGAGAAATATGAAATGACAAAAGAAGCCGCGGGCAGATATGTGAAAGAATGTTGTGTCTGACGGATTGTACTATAGCAAATAATGAAAAGTGGTCGGCGTAGGAAGCGCCGGCCGCTTTTTTGATGATACGCGATTGTAACTCGAAATTTTGGGGCTCAGGAAATAATTACATGGCGAGACGTAATAAATACAAAGTAAATTTATGAGATATTTTTTGGTGTAATATGTCAAAAAAGATAATTTCTGGTAGACAAGTGGAGAAAAAAATGTGCAAAAGAATGATATGTGCAACAGTCATGTCGTTGTTACTGTTTTGCGTGAGTTCCATTCATTGCCAAGCGGAAGAAATTGTGATGGCAAAGGAAGACTTAAATATCGTCTTTGCCGTGGATCACAGCGGATCCATGAATGAGCAGGATGCGGGACAGATGATACCGAAGGTGTTACAAATCTTTACGGATACAATGCGTGGAGAACATATAAAGATCGGTTATCTGGCCTATAACGATACGATCATAACACAAAGGGCCCCGGTAGCGGTAGATGTGGAGGAGCAGCGCAGGCTGTTAAAACAGACGATCTCGGGGGCGGAAAACCGGGGTGAGACGGATATCGGTCTCGGATTGAAAGAAGCTTGTCAGCTGCTTGCGGGCTGTGAGGGGAAAAAGATGGTGGTGCTGATCTCTGACGGCGAGACGGATTTGGCACGTTCTCATACGGGAAGGACCGAGCAGGATTCCGAGCAGGATATCGAAGAAGTCATAAAGCTTTGCCGGGCGGAGGGGACGCCTGTCGTTACGGTAGCGTTTGGAAAAGAATATGAGGGGGAAGAGGCAGTACTAAAGAAGATCTCGGAGCAGACGGGAGGCGAGAGCTACGAGGCAGACAGGCCGGAAGAATTGATCTCGATCCTCTACGATCTGTTTCACACGGATTTCAGCTACAGTGTCAGGGAGATAACGGACAGCGTATATGAAGACGGCAGCCAACGGATCAACTGTGGTATGGACGGCATAATTTATGATGAGCTGACCGTACTATTTTTTTCCGATCAGGAAATTTCAGAAGCGGGAGTCATAAGCGGCGGTAACAGGGTTTTAGCGGAGAGAGAGGGTCACTATGCGGTAGTGAAGCTCTCAGAAGTCGCAGATGAATTGGCAATCTCATTCGAAACGCAGCAAAAGCAGAGGATGTCGGTTTTTTTGATCGGCAGACGAAATATAACGCCGATGCTTAAATGGGACGGCGATATATACAAAAATCAGGAAACGGAATTTGTTATTTGGTTTGCGGATGAGAAGGGAGAGCAGCTTTCGTCTTATACAGGGATTCCCTGGACGGCGGCGTTTCAAAAAACGGCGGGCGGCGTATCCCTGCCTTTACCGCTTGAGGCGGATGAGTCGGGACTTTGCGGAAAAGCGGCATTTGCGGAAGCAGGAAATTACACATTATATCTTACGGCAGGCAGGAATGCGGAACATATCTATGAAGTTTCGCAGATCACGGTATTGAATACGCTGCCAGTCAGTCTTAAAAACGAACGGATCGAGATGCTGACGCATTCGGATGCACAGATGCTTGATCTGGGGGAATATTTTGCGGACGAAGACGGGGATACGCTTACGTTTGAAATACAGGAATTGCCGCAGGAGGTCGTGTCGGCGAGTGTGGAGGGACGGTATCTTCATATTGCTCCGCTGGGCAGAGGATCGGGCGATATCGTCCTTCTGGTATCAGACGGGGAGAGCAGTCTGGCAGGCCGTATTACGGTAAGGGTGAGATCGTGGCCGGAGGTTTATCCGGCAGTGCCGTTTTTGATCATATGCCTGCTTCTGTTTGCCGTATGCAAATTATACCGCAGAAAGAAAACGGTCATTACGGTTCCGGAACCGGTGGAAGAGAAAAACCGATGCTATTTCACGGGTAAGGCGAATGTTTATTTTACGCTGATTCCGGACGGAATGGAGGAGATTCCCCCACTTACCTTTATGTTGCATCCGATCAGGGAAGGTAAAATCGTTGTCGGGGATATGTTGAAAAATTATGGGGAATTATCTGCCCTGCTGGAACTGGATCACATGTTTTTATACCCGACGGAGAATCGGAAGATTATTTTTTACCATAATTCCAAAGCGTCCGTGATGATAGGAAATTCCATCGTGTGTCGCAGGATGCAGTACGCCCTCTCCTATGGAAGCGTGATTTATGTCACGGCGCCGGACGGAAGCTGCGAGATGGAGATACATTATGTGGCGACCAATTAGCAACCGGAAATAAAGCTAAATCATAAAAAAGAAAGCGAGGAAGAAACAATGGACGTAATCACACAGACAAACAGAACGATCCTGTTTGAGGAGATCAATCCCGAAAAAAATGATCTGTTGACCCTGATCGGGGACGTGAAGGGCCAAAGCAGTCTGGATGACGACAAGGTGAAAGAGATCAACGAGAATCTGCTGGTAAAGAGTTTCGATGAATTTCTGGATAAGTTTGCGCCGGTGGTGTATTCCTTTTTCAACGCAAACAACCAGAAGGTGATGTACAGCCTGAAGAAGCCGGAAAACATACCGGAGAACTGCATCACGGAGATCCCGTTAAACATGGAGAACGATTTTTTGAAGATGCTGTTGACCCTGATCAGTACTAAGGGCGCGATGGGAATCGCCAACGTGGATTTTAAGTTTGACAAGATACTGGACATGATCTCGCCCAAAAAGATCATGGATGATATCAGGCAGTCCCGAAAGGAAATCCAGTATGTCTACGGGCAGTACGAGGCGCTCGATGACGGCGACCCCAAGAAACTGGATGTAGGCGACAAACTGAACTATATGTTTGAGCAGGCGAGCCAGAATTACAATAACGTCATGGCGATGCTCCCCCTGGCCATCGAGGATATCAAGACCAGGCTTTTGATGGGCGACAGGGAGAACGCGGAAGGCGGACAGAAGTTTACCGCCGGACTTTTGAGTATGGGCGACGACGGCGAGTTAAAGATTCTGGAAGCAAGCAAGGAGGAGGATACCCGGCTTGCGGTGGTGGATGACAGTGCCAACACGGGACTGATCACGGCCTTCAAAGAGGATTACGAGGCCCTGAACGAGAACCATTCCGAATATGTGCGGGACCTGGTCGTGAGGACGTTTTGCCCGCTGACTTCGACGATGGAAAGCGAAGTGGATATCCCCCACGAGATAGCCAACTACAACAACTATCTGGACTTCTATAAACAGACAAAAGATGACTTTGTAAAAGTGGTGAAACCTCTGATTGAAAAGATGCTGGGTGTCAAAACCTTTTTCGATCAGTACAAGGTCAAGGAAGAGGGGATGCGGCCCGCGCTTTTGGTGACAAATACTAGGCTGGAACAGCAGGTCAAGGCGCATAACCTGCCCCGTCTGGTAACGTACCTGAATACGGTGAATGACAAGAATGAATTTGAAAACACCATATGGTTTGCCATAGTCCCCAATCTGGAACTGGAGCAGAGCAAAGGGATGAAGCTGACGAGAACCCGTTTCGCCGGAAATGAGAAGGTGGAAAAAACGGATCAGAATACCATGGAGAGTCTTGCCAATCTGATGAATGCAATCTACCCCTATAAGGTAACCACGTTCTTCAGTTTTCAGTCGGGAGAGGAAACCACGTTCAGCGCGATGGCTTCGACAGGCGTGGAAAAGTACAAAGAAAAGTGCGCCATGTTGATGAAGCGGGAATACAGCGAGTATGTGGTGCCCTGCATTCCCAATGTGACGGTGATCCCGAAGGACAAGTCCGGTCTGATTCTGGACAAGAAGATGATACTTAGCGAGGAGGGCGCAGCGACGCTTTCCAAGGAAAAAGAGGATATCATGAAGCTCTGGATCGAGGGCGTATATATCGGCGCGGCCTATGAAGCGGCGGGGCTGGTGGCGGCATGGCAGTGCCCGGAATACTTAAGGGAGCGTTTTCCGAAGACCAACAGAAGCTATCCGGGCGTGCGGTTTGACATTGAGGCAGGCAATCATGCCCTGTGCGCGACCACGACTATGACTAAGGAGATATCCGGCTTTACCAATACCATCAAAAATGCCATCAACAGCAGCGGCTTCGGTTTTGTGTTCTCCTCCGAAAATGCACAGCATAAGGGCAAGGATATCCGCAACATCATGGTGTATAAGGCCAGGAATCTGCTGATGAATGAGAATGAGTTTGAACCGATCTACAAGACGTTAGTCAGCACCTATATCGAGCGGCTTTTACGGTTCTACAGCAATGATTTTAAGAAGGATAACATCTTGAGCTTTTTCAGCAATAATCCGGACAGCCAGAAGAGCAGATGGGGCGCGGACAGAGACTATGTCAATTCCATTTTGCAGGAGGGGGATGAGCTTTCCTACGAGATCGACGACAAGGCGGGTATCTGTAATATCCTGATCACCTTCAACAACAATACGAAGAATCTGAAGGTGGAGATGGGCAGAAAGACAAGTTAATTCCAGATTACATATAAAGGAGGGAAAAAATATGGGATTAAGATTGAAGATTGAAGGGAATGAGAGCATTCAGCTGGACGAGACCATCGTTACCGGGGTCAAGTACGGCGCGGACATTCCGAAGGACTCTAACGCGCGCTCCACGGATTTGGGATCCACGATTCAAATCACGGGTAAGATCCTTGCGGCGGTGGGCGGCGAGGCGGCGGACGACACGATGAAGATGGCAAAGTGGGCGCTCGTGCCGGCGGAGAACGCAGACTGCTACCGGAAGCTCACGATCGACGTGGTCAGCGCATCACAGGTCGTCAGACAGGTAACGCTTCCCAATGCGTTTGTGATCGGGTACGAGGAGGATTTTGCTGATGAGTCCGGCGTAGGCACGTTTACCCTGCTCGTAAAACAGAAGAAGGACAAGATGGCGGGACTCGCGTTTGAGGGCGGGTTCGCAGGCGAATAGAAAGGAGATTGGCTATGGGATTCAGATTAAAGATTGAAGGCGGCGCAGCGATCGAGTTAAAGGAGCAGAGCATTACCTCTGTCAGATTCAGGACGGATATTCCGCAGGACTCCAATGCCCGTTCCACGGATCTGGGCTCTACGGTGGAGATCACAGGTAAGATCCTGACGGCGGTGGACGGGGAGCCTTTTGATGCGACTAAGGAAATCGGCAAGTGGGCGCTCGTGCCCGCGGAGAAAGCGGACTGCTACAGAAAAGTAACGATCGAGGTGATCGCGGCGTCTCAGGAAGTACGTAAATATACTTATCCAAACGCTTTTGTGGTGGATTACAGAGAAGACTATGGGGATGTGGAGGGCGTGGGAACCTTCCGTCTCGTGATCAAGCAGAAAAAGGATAAGATGGCAAACATCGCGGTAGAAGGCGGTTATGCGGTATAAGATTTGAAATGCGTCTGCGGCGCGGGGATATCCCGCGCCATAGATTTCAAAGGCGTTGTCGATTTGTCCATTGGGAGGCAGTATGGATTATTATCAGATCTTGCATGTAAGCGAAAGAGCCTCGCAGGAGGAGATCAGGAAAGCCTATCGAAAACTGGCGGTAAAGTATCATCCCGATAATGCGGGAGAACAGGCCAGAGAACAGTTTGACAAAGTGCAGGAAGCCTACGGCGTACTGGGAGACGAGGAAAAACGGGCTGCTTATGACGTAAGAAGGCGCGGCGACACGGCAGGCAACGGACCTGAGACAAAAGAAGGCCGGGAAAGCAAGGCGGGACAGCCGGGCGGACAGGAAGCGGCTTACAAGGATATGGCAGCGTTTTACGCCGGGGCGTATCAAATCAGCTTTGAACAATTTTTTAAGAAAGGCATGCAAAAACAGGCGAAACAGGAAAGCGGCGCAAGGCCGATGAATACGGATGCCTTATTTGAATCTTATTTCAAATGTAATTGACGGGAGAATCCGGAATGTGGAAAAAAATAACAGATACGGGGATTGTGCTGTGTGCGGCGGCGCTTGCGGTCTATGCGGCAGTAGAAATAACAAATGTGTGGAGATGGCCGCTGTTTGTATTCCTGCTGGCACTGGCCCTGATTGCCCTGAATAATCTGATAGATCAGTTTACGCCCCATGAGCGGGAAGAAAAATACGGAAACTTTGAGGAATCGGATCACAGCGTGCGGGAGCTGATCCTTTTAGATGAGAATGAAAAGCCGGTCAAGGCGTGGGATCTGGCGGGAAAGGTGTCGCTTTTGATCGGCAGGGATAATCCGACAGAGCCGGTGGATGTGGATCTGGAGGAATGCGAATACAGCGCGCTGATCGACGAGCAGCATGCGGTGCTCAATTACTGTATGGACGCATGGTATGTGGAGGACTTAAATTCCCTGAACGGGATCCGCGTCCGTAAGATAAGCGACGGATTGTGCTATCGGGTGACAAAGAACAGACCCTGCCGCTTAGAGTCCGGGGATCTTTTGTTTATTGCAAATACAAAACTGCTGATCACATGAAAGGAGCGGATACACAATGAGTTTGATGAGATGTCCCAACGGGCATATGTTTAACACGAGAAAGCACGGCAGCATATGCCCTTATTGCAACATGGAGACCGCCGCTGTGGAGGAGGCCAAAGCCCCGGAAGGATATGAGACGCCGATGGAACTTTTGGAGGAAGAAGTCGCGCCTGTCTGCGGCTGGCTGGTTTGTATTGAAGGGGCGAGGATCGGCAGAGATTATAAGATCAAGGACGGCAAGAATTTTGTGGGCAGAGGCGATGATATGGACATCCAGATTTTGGGGGACAATGATATCTCCCGTAAAAATCACACGATCATCGTATACGACGCCAAGAAGAAAAACACGGTGATTCTTCCCGGAGATGCGGCGGGTATCGCTTATCTGAATCAGGAAGCGGTCTACGTTCCTACAGAGCTTATGCCCTATGACACGATTGAACTCGGCAGGAGTAAATTTGTATTTGTGCCTTTCTGCGGCGAACATTTTGAATGGAATGATGTGAAGAAATGACAGTGCGGATCATTTTGACAGTGCTGATCCTGTGTTGTGTGATCAGGGGGGTCTTGCAGCTCTTGCAGGACAGGCCGGAAGGCGACGCAAAAGACGGGATAGCGCAGACTACCGGAAATAAAGAGATACAGGCGGATGAGATGGGTGTCAAAATCAGCACTGCGGGAAAATTGGCGGTGCTGGCGGACGGCATCGGCAGGGAAAATACGGGAAAAGTGTGTGCTGCTTTGGCGGTAAAGGAGTTTATGGATGCTTATGCGCTTTACAGATCACTGCATCATCCGGACTATTTTTTTGAACGGACAATGTATGGGCTTCACAGGAGCATTCAAAAAGTATTGGAAGAAAGACAGGGCGGTGCGAGCGTAGGTGTCGTATTTCTGGCGGAGGAGACACTCTATTATGCGATGGCGGGACAAATCAGGATCGCTCTTTTTCGCGGCGGAGAACTGATTCCTTTGTGTGAATGCCAGACCGTAAATGTTCTGGCGCAGCGGGCCTATCAGAAAGGGAAACTGGGGCGGCAGGAAACGATCTGGTCATTACAGGATAAAAACCTATGGAACTATGTGGGGAAGGATGGCTTTTGTCAGATGGAATTGTGTGAGGTGCCGGTGCAATTAAGGAAGGGTGATCTGGTGATCATGATGACGAAAGGCATATATGAGGAAGTGCCTTTCGCACAGATCGAGGGGACTTTGGCGGACAAGATGCTGACGGCGCAGGGAAAGGCGGACAGAATTGTACAGTGTGCGGAGCAGTCTTTGGTGCAGGATAGAGAAAACGGGAGCATTATGGTGCTTTTGACGGATGGAGCAATGCGATGAGAAGAGAGAATGCGGGATTCCGAACGGCATTCGTGTCAGAAGAGGGAACGAAGCTGCTCAACCGGGATTATTTTGCATATGTCGAAATGGACGACTACGCCTGTTATGTGGCGGCGGACAGCCTGGACGGTGAGACGGAAGAAAATAGCGCTAAGATCGCCGTAGAGTGCATTTTGAGGGAATTTACGGAGCATCCGACCGTGAATGCTGCCTCCTTAAAGAGAATGATCAAAAAGGCGCACAGGGAATTGCTTGGGAATCCGAAAGGACTGCGGCTGCGGGCCTGTGTGTCGATGGTGGCAACAAACTATGTAAAGTGCAGATATTTGACCGTGGGAAATGCCCGTTTTGCCCTGCTTCGCAATGACAGACTCTTATACGAGAGCAAGGATCAGTCGCTGACGGAAAATCTGGTGGAGAGAGATACGATTCCACGGGACAAAGCGGCCATCCATGAGGAGCGCAATAATCTGTACTCCTATCTGGGACAGATAAACAGCAGGATGCAGATTCAGGTTTCCGGGAAACGAAAACTGATGAACGGGGACATTCTGCTTCTCTATACAAGGGGCATCTGGGAGAACTGCGACCGCGTAGATCTGAAAGATGCGGCAAAAGAGGTGAGCACGCCGCAGGAGATGGCGGACAATCTGGAAGAACTGATCCTGTGCGGGCAGAAGGAAGAGATCGACAATTATACGCTGGCGGTCACCTTTGTTGACAAAGTATATCTGAATCCCAAGAAGCGCTGGACGCTTAAGAAAGTCCTGGCGATCGCGATCCCTGTTATGACCGTGTTACTCGTCCTTGGCATTACGCTGTTTGTGCGCTTCCGTATTCGTTCCGGGCGGGAAAAGGATATGCAGCAGCACCGCGAGGCTGCGGATCAGTATACGGCTTATGACAATTATGTTTCGGCGGCGGAGGAATATAAACAATGTGCGGAATTGGCTAAGAAACTGAAAGATCAGGAAAGTCAGGAGGAGGCAGAAAACAGGCGCCTTTTGGCGGAGCAGATCCTGCTGGCGGATCAGGCCATGGAGGATGGTGATTACAACAAGGCGCTTGAGCTGTACGAAAAGGCGCAGGAACTTTCCAACCAATGCGGCGGCGTCGGCGCAGCGCATATCAAAGAGCAGCTTGATAAGATTGGCAGCTATCAGGAATTGTATGAACTTTTGGAAAGTGCTGAAGACAAGGAAAATTACGGTGATTATGCGGGCGCGGCCGAACTGTACAAAAAGGCCAAGGGAATCGCTTCCGGACTCTACGATCAGGATGTGAGGAAGGAAGCGCTTGACAAGCAGCGGGCCGCGGAGGAGACACTGGAAAAACTGCGGCAGGAGCAGATGGCGGAATTGGAGGAGAAGATCCAGAAATCCATCGAGGATGAGAAGGTTGCGCAGGAATTGGCGGATCAGGAGCTGATGAATGATAAGAAGAATGCGCTGGAACTGGAGAGCAAGGGCAATGAGCTGATGAATCAGGAGGATTATGTCAGCGCCATTCCTTATTTTGAGACGGCTGCGAGTATGTATGAGAATCTGGGGATGGATGAGAGGGCGGCAGTCTTAAAGGAGCAGATCGAAGCCTGCAAAAAACTGGCGGAGGAGGCCAAGCGCAAGGCAGCGGAAGAAGCAGAGAAACAGTCAAAAGAGGATAAGGCGGCGGAAGATGCAAAGGCGGCAGCCGAGGAAGCAAGGAAGGCGGCGCAGGATTTAAAGGACGCTGAGAAGGATAAAGCGCTGGAGGAGGCGAAAAAAGCCGCAGAAGAGGCAAAGAAAGCGGCGGAGGAAGCGAAGAAAGCCGCAGAGGAGAACAAAAAAGAAGAGGATAAGAAAGAAGATAAAAAGGAAGAAGACAAGAAAGAAGAGGAAAAAGAGAAGGAAAAGGAAGAATAAATGGGATATACCTACAGATTATCCGAGCATGCGGGAGAAAAAACGAAAGAGACGGCTGTCTATCATCTGGAACAGCTGAACGGAATGACGACCTATCAGTTACGGGAGATCTGTCAAAGAGAACGGCTGGTGGTTCCCATGGGCAGCAGGATGGAGCGGGAAGAATTGATCCGCTTTATCATGCGTTATCGGGGGATCCGTGAACACAGACATATTACGGGCGGCGCCGAAGATGGGATGGAACGGCTGCAGCACTTTTTGGATAAAGTGAAACTGTCAGAGGAGGAGAAAGCGCGGATTGCATATCCGGCACACCTGATCCTCTACGAGGAGGAAGGGATCGAGCTGACGGACCACTATGAAGTTTCAGCCAATTTTCCTCTATATGAAGGGAATCTTCTGTTGGTGGATGAACAGGACTGTATCTATAGTTGCCTGTATCTGAAACAGGGAGCGGGTGGAAATTTTTGTCTGCTAAAGGGGGATACGATTCCTGTACGTGAAACCCAAAATCATAAGTTTTCACTGCTGTATTTTAAGCGGGAGGAAGTCTCGGAGCTTTTGTATGACCTGTATTACGGAAAACAGAGTACCATTCCGGGACAGGCGGTCTGCGTCAGGACACCCCTTCTTTCGGTAGATCTGCAGCCGACGGAAGAGACGGCGCTGCCGCTCATCATAGATTTCGGTAGCTCCAACACCACAATGGGGACCTATGAAGACGACGGCAGCGTGCGGATCGTACGCGTTGCGGATACGGAAGGGGAGCAGTATCGGGAAAGCGAAATGATTCCCAGCGTGATCGGCGTAGCCGGTGTGGAAGATGGCAAACCGGTTTACCGTTTCGGCTATGCGGCA
Organism: uncultured Lachnospiraceae bacterium; assembly: GCA_910576815.1. GTDB lineage: Bacteria > Bacillota > Clostridia > Lachnospirales > Lachnospiraceae > UBA3282. Next base: position 7,624 of record CAJTKA010000024.1, on the reverse strand, counting down.
AGACACCTGGCGGCGCTCTCCTACCACGATGAAGACTGTCCTGTGTTTTACGATATCAAACGCTGGGTGAGCGCGCCGGATAGGGAGCAGGAAGTGATCACCGGGGACGGCATCAAGCTAAAGCTCAGGCGCAAAGAGATGCTCGCGGCTTTTCTCGCCTATCTGATCCATACGGCGCAGCAGCAGTTTAAGTGTCGTTTCACCTGTATTCAGCTTCTTACGCCGGTCAGGCAGAGAGCGCGGTTTGAGGAACTGTTTCGGGAGCTTCTGCCGGACTATCGGGTGGAATGCGTATTGGATGAAGGGATGGCGGTGCTCTTTCACAGCATCCATGAATTGATCCGGGCGGGAAAATACGCGGAAGGCGTGTGGTATCAGGCGCTCATCGTAGACTGCGGCGGCGGGACGACCGATCTGACCGCCGGGAGGTTTTGCATCCGTAATAACCGCGTTTCCTACGAGGTGGATCTGGAGACGGGCTATGAAAACGGGAATACGAATTTCGGCGGAAACAATCTGACATTTCGGATCCTGCAGCTTTTGAAACTGAAACTTCTGGAGGCACTCGGAGAGGATGGATTCCACTTCGAAGCGGCGTTTTCCCTAAAGGACAGGGAGGCGAAAGAGCGGCTGAATCAAATGTATGAGACGGCGGAAAGCTTTTTGCCCACCCGCTTCGCGGAGTATGAGCGCAGGGGCAGGGAAGAATATTTCCGGGTGAAAAATAACTACTATTATTTGTTTGGTATCGCGGAGACGATCAAGGAAAGTTTTTTCCAGAAGTCATTGCGCTATGAACTGAAAACGGGCTGCGGGGAGGAAGTGCCGTTAGATAAGTGGCGGCTTTCCGTTCGGGAAAACGGGAGGCTGGTATCCTGCAAAAAAGATTTTTCGCTGCTGTTTTACCTCTATGAGATCGAGAATCTGCTACGGATCGATATCTATCAATTGATGACCCGCTTTCTGGAAAAACCCTTCGTGAGCGGGGAACTTTCGGAGTACGGGATGCTGAAACTGACGGGACAGTCCTGTAAATCCAGCCTTTTTACCGAGGCGCTCAAGGAATTTGTTCCGGGGCGGCTGATTCGAAATGAGCGGGATCTGGAACACGGAAGCGAGCTGAAGATGTGCTGCCTGGAGGGAGCGATCAGCTATTTTAAGAACCTGAAACTTGGCTATATGAAGGTCAACCAGAAATACAGGGTGAATGCACTTCCCTACGAGGTGACTGCATATACACATGAGAATCGTGAGAAAATACTGATCCACAGTCTGCGAAAGGAACAGGATATCGGCTGTATTTCACGGTTCAGGATTGGGGAACAGCTAGACCTCTATCTGAGAGACGAGACAGGGAATCGTCTGCGGGCCTATCACTTCGGCTATGACGTGTCCACGTTCGTCCATGTGACGCAGGAGAATTTTAACGAACAGTATACCGGTGCGGTCATTCAGGAGGAGACAGACATCATCGTGGAAGGAGAGATCAAGTTCTTCGTCTGGCCGGCCAGGGATCAATGGGGCTTTGTCGTACTGCCGGTACTGCGTGAGAACGAACTGCTCAAGCGGGGCGAGGAGACCTTCTTTGCTTTTGAGGATGATACCTGGGAAGAGAATTTCTTTGACGGAAGGAAATAGCTTATGTCGGATATGGAGGAAATGATCAAGGAAGAAATCAGCAGGATCAACGGTCTGCAGGAACGGGTCGTATTCAAGGATATCATCGAACGGCTTTTCCTGTCTCTGTATGAGACGAACCAGGAGATGTACCGCGAACTGGAAAGCCGCATCATGGATGATCTGGTCTTTGATCTAAACCGCTATCGGATCACTGTGGGGATCGTGGAAAAAGCGTATCTGGACCCGTCGCATCATCTGCTTTCGCCCATCAGAGACGAAGATATGACACTTCCGGAGTATGAGATCACGGAAATGATGCGGCAGCTTGCCGAGGAGGGACGAAGCCTCGTCAGGACCTGTTTCCTCGAATATGACTACCTGGGCATTCAAAAACTTCTGGCAAAGGAGCGGATCGGGGGAAGGATCTACACCGATCAGGGGGAGTATCCCGCAGAATTTGTCATCAGCCAAACGCCAAAATATCTTAGGGAAATCAGTCATTTATACGAGGTGTTTGTCAGTAACGGCGTACCATGGCAGACCGTCAACGCTCCCTATCTGTATAAATTTATCGATGTGTATCTGTTAAAGATGCCCGAGGAGATCACGGCGGCGGAAAAGATCCTGAAGATCGAGCCGGATTTTGAGGAATTTGCAAATTGGGTGCATGACGATCTGATCCCCATATGGAATATCCGCAGGCTTAAGATGGACAGCGTGGGTTTTCCCGTTCCCTGCGAGGATCATAAGAGCTATGAGCATACCATTTCCATCAGGGAGTACGGGAATGAGCACGTGTATCTGATCGACGATGCGGCGCATATTTACAGCATCCGTCAGCGAGAGAACAGACTGCTCATTATGGGGGAGGAGGCGGAGGCGCGCAAATGGCTGGTATATATGATAAAGAATGGATCAAATCGACGATTTGAGCACTTTACTTATCCTCTTATGACTAACCGGCGAAAAGATGATTTTCTGGAGAGATTCAGCTACCGACAAGGAAAGCGGGTCAGGACAGAGGGCGAACTGGCCAGATTCATACAAGGGTATGGAATGGATGAATATGTATCCTACGAGGGATTTGAAATTTTGGATCGCAAAAGCGGTGTAGAACATTCAGAGACCTATTCCATGAACAGTTTCATTTTGGATGAGATACGGGAAGATGAATATAAGAAGCGGCTGATCCTTCAGTTTAGAAAGAAGAGCATACTGGATTTCCTGCTCAGAGATATTATGAGTTTTTTAGTATCGGAGGTACAGCTTATGTATGGTGAATATATGTGCGAGGGAAGGCTCTTATGAATTATCTGTGGGAAATACTGTTGCAGGCGAGAGCACAGGGAATAGAAGAAAAGGGCATCCATTTTCGACAGGCACGCTCCTACAGCCCTTATATAGAGTTGGCAGCGGAGTACCTGAATATCAAAAGACTGGAAGAACCCTGTTATGTGGAACTGAATCCCAATTATCGATTTCAAAAAGTGTTTCAAGAACTGTTTCATCCGGAAGTGACGGACTTTCAGGAATTGCGCAAAGGATTATTTCAGCTTTTGATTCATCAAATTGGGGAGAACGATATCCGTGCGGGGATGACAAAGGAAGAATACTATAAGAAGCTGTTGGGGCGTGCTTTTGCTGCAGGAGATTATGGAACGGACAAAAAAGAGGCTTATTCACTCTTCCGGGGAGCGGACAGAGAGGTATTGTTGGAGGGTATGATGACCCTGTACCGGGAAGGAGACAGCATAGAGCTGTTTCGCCGTGTTATGACGGTTTTAGTCCCCAGGTGTATCGTATATGCAAGTAACGACTCTCCTTATGAAATTCTGATTTATGTGGGTGCAAAACAGACGGAAAGGCTGGAGAAAAAGGTGCAGTTTGTCATAGAGCAGTTCCTAAATATCCGATATCAGCCAGAAGTGTATTATGTGTATCACTTCGGAATCATCGGAATGGAAGAGACGATGCAGGTGGGAGAGATTGCAATCTGTTAACGGGAGGAAGAAAATGTTTCAATATGGCTATCCAGTCTTTGAACATAAAAACCTACTAAAAAAGGATATGTTGGACGAATTGAGGGATTACCCCTTAAGTTTGAGCCAAATGCACTTTGCGGGATACGGAGACGGTATTTTAGAAGGATGCGGATTAAGCTGGGAGAAGGATGTGCTGTATCTGGGAACTGGACTCATCTGGTATCAGGGCAATATCTATCGTATGGAAGAAATCTGTCATTTGAAATGCCCGCCTACGGATCAGTTGACTTATCTTAAGGTGCGTTTTGCCGACACGGATTATAAGAGAGGATGGAGAAACGGTATCGGCGAGATCATGTTAAATGCGGAGCCGGTTGAGAGCGGCGAAATGGAATTGGGGCGTTTTCGCCTGCAGGAGGGCGCCAGACTCCGAACGGTATATGAGAACTTCGAGGACTATCAGACGGAGTACGATACGGTAAACCGTATTCATGTGCCCTATGCCGGGCCGGGAGGGGCGGGACTGTGGCCGCAGCTTCTTAAAGTATATGTACAGGAGCTATTGGAAACAGGGACGAAGGATATACATGATGTCAGCTTCGCGATGACGGTGTTGGCAGCTGAAGGAAAGGTATCGCTCGGATGCATCAGATGGTATTTGATACGGTCTGGGGATGAGGCGAAAGAACAGATGTCTAATGGGGAGTATTATAGGAAATTGCTAAATATCCTGAAGATTCGAAAGAGAGGCGGGACAGGATGGAAACAGCCGGAAGGCGGCAGAGGACAGATGATACTGTTATAGAAAGGACAGATGATTTTGATAGAAGAAAGCAGGAGGCATAGATGAAATATTTTGAAATAGTAGATGCACCGGAATTGAAATATGCACCAAGATTGGAACAATGGTATGGCAAATTTGATGTACGGGATATTGGAATCAGAACATTTCCGAAACTGCCAAAAAGACAGCTTTTTATAATTGAACCATCTGAAAAGACAATATATACAGATTTTATTTTGTTTCCGTTTCTGTTGCTGTCTTTTAAAGTGATAAATGTGATAAAGATGTATAGGGAGATTTGTTTTTACAGAGATGTAATTTTGTTGGATCAGATTAGTGGGAGATCAGAACTATATCATCTGCCAGTCTTTGATGAAACAGACAAGCTTTTTGTTAAAGAAAAGCAGGAAATCAAATCGGGGAAAGAGATATATGTTGATAAACACATTTTCTGGGTTCGTGATTCCCTGAAACGTCATACCATTATCTCTCTGGATTTAGCGGAAAGTCTGATTAGGAGGGGAGTAACCGGTTTTGGCATCAGAGAAGTCGAACTATTTATGAATGAATAAGGAGGAGGCATCGAAATGAGAGAAGAACGTATAGTGGTTCATCCATTCGAAGAACTGAAGGTTGAAGAATATCAGGGATTTCAGCAGATAAATGAGCATACAACCGTAAAGATTTCCGGACAGATTCCATATGAAAAAAAAGAGGATTATATGCTGAATCTGGGACAGGAAATGTGGGCTCGGGTGGCAGCTGTTACGTCGGAAAGAGCAGAAACTATTTTGATGAATGGCGTTGTGGAAAGAATAGAGATGCAGATAATTGGCAGAACCTGTAGGATGAAACTGGAGATTGCCTCTGGTACGGTTTTGATGGACTGTGAGAGAAAGACACGTAGTTTTCAAAATACGAGTTTTTTGTATAGTGATATATTAGATGTTTGTGATAGACAATATGATGCGGCGGCAAGGATCATGACGGCAGCAAAAGGGGAGAGCACGGGCCGGTTTATCATGCAGTATCGGGAGACTGATTGGAATTTTATAAAAAGACTGGCCAGTATGAACCATACAGTTGTAGTGCCAGACTGCCGTATTCATGGAGAAAAATATTATTTTGGACTACCAGAGATGGATAATAAGATTTCAGGGGACTCCATGGAATACTCTGCCTGCTGTGACATGGAGGAATACTGGTATAAAAAGGATTGTGGGCTGGATGTTACGCCTTCGGATACTATATCTTATATATGGAAAAGCAGGGAGATATACCATCTGGGAAAATGCGGGGTGGTAGACGGGCAACAACTGTTTATCTGGAAAATTGAAACGAAAATGAAAGGAAGCGAGCTGTACCATACTTACTATATGCGTCCTAAGTCTGGATTTCAGGTTCCGGTATGGTACAATACAGGTGTTTCCGGAGCATCATTGTCGGCTGTTGTCCGGGGAGTCAAAGAAGAAAAGGTGCAGATGGAGATTCTTGAGGATGAAAACAAGCAAGATGCCGGAGTGTACTGGTTTCCCTATGCTACGGTGTATTCCACACAAGACGGAACCGGATGGTACTGTATGCCGGAAATAGATGATAAGATCAGGCTCTATTTTCCTACAGAGAAGGAACAGGATGCTTATGCTGCCAGCGCTTATCATGAGGGCGGGGCAGGCCTACGGAATATGCCAGAAAGGAAATTTTGGAGAAACAAAGAAGGGAAAGAAATTCAGCTTGCACCAGATAAAATACTGTTAACAAATAATAATGGAACCTATATTGAACTGTCGGACGCAAATGGTGTGGAGATTGTGAGTAACGGATCGGTTACCCTATCTGCAGGAGGGATGCTGAGCATTTCCAGTAGGAATTCAACAATTGAGTTCAGTGCAGCAAAAAGGGTCAAACTGACACAGGGGGATACGATGATGGAGCTTGGAGGCGATTTAAATTTGAGCGGGGCGCAGATTAAGCTGTAGCAGCTTTGGAAAGGTATGGAAATAAATATGGAGATAAAAATAGCGAATGGGATTTTTATGGAAAGTAATCTTCCATTTTTAGGAGTCGAGAGTTTTGAGTTTGAATGGAACCCGAATGAACACGCATTCCTGACCATGAGGGGATACCTGAATGAAAAAGAAAAAAATCATTTGGTAGAAGCATATGGCGATAAAATCAAACTGAAACTTGAAAAGGGTGGAGTTATACTTTTTCATGGATATATAGTAGATATAAGAGTAGATCATGTAGGAAATACCAGAGAGATTAAGCTTAAGGCAGCATCTGGATCTTTCAGAATAGACGGGAAGTTGGAATCGGAGTCTTTTCAGAATCCGAAAGAGACTTATGCTGAGATAGCCCAAAAGACGGCAAAAGACGCCAGGGCTCGTGTTATCTGTACGGAAGGAACCAGAATATCTATCGGAAAGCCGGTTATTCGGTATCAGGAAACTGCATGGCAATTTATTAAACGCCTTGCCAGTGGCTTGGGAATCTGCATTGTTCCGGATATTGTGACAGGGGAGCGGGATTTCTGGTTCGGGATGCGGAAAGGAGAAAGCATTCCCTTGTTAGAAGGAGAGGAATATACTGTGGATATCTGTCGTGAGAGGAATGGAGGGAAAATATCTACTGTTTATAAAGTCATAAGCAGGGATTTTTATAAAATCGGTGATAGGACGATTCTGAATGGTACGGAATGGAAAGTTTGCGGAGTAAAGGCGGTTTTTCAGAAAGGAGAGCTTATTTTTCGGTATTTGTTGAAACAGGAAGAAATCGTAGAGATCATTTTTTTGGATCGTTTTATGGGATTAGGGCTGAAAGGAACGATTGCCGAAGTTCGAAACGAACAAGTGAGGATTGTGCTGGATATCGATGAAGGTCGGGAAACAGGACAGTATTTTTATCATTGGTATCCGGAAACCGGGAATGGTCTTTATGCCATGCCAGAGCCCGGAACCCGTGCAGTTTTGTGCTTTGGAGAGAGAGAGGGGCGAGAGGGTTTTGTCATGCACAGTCTGCCAAATTCTATGAAAAGTCAATGGAATCGTAAAAGCAGACATTTGGATACAAAGGAGGGAAATATGCTTCGTCTGAATGAGAAAAGTATAGATATTTCAAGTGGTGGGGATGGAACGCTTTGCTTAGGCAATGGCTTAATAGCAGCGAATAGTGTAGGAAAGCTATATCCTAAACTCCCGGAAAAAATTATAACAACGCCCCTAACCTTGTTGGTCGT
>CAJTKA010000023.1 GCA_910576815.1 uncultured Lachnospiraceae bacterium | reverse complement strand
GTACAGCGACACCTTTTTCTGTCGGGATAAAAGCCGCAGGGGCAGGGATTCATCGCACCCACCAGCATAAAATCCGCCGGATAGACATAGGAACCGCTGCTTCTGGCGATCTGCACCTGCTTATCTTCGAGCGGCTGCCGTAAGATATCCAATGTCTCGCGCTTAAATTCCGGCAGCTCGTCCAGAAAAAGCACTCCCCTGTGCGCCAGACTGATGACCCCCGGTGACGGGATCCGCCCGCCGCCCGCAAGCGCCCTGCCCGTGATCGTGTGATGGGGATTTAAGAAGGGTCTCGTCATTTTCAGGGAATCGGCCGACTGCAGCATACCGGAGATGCTGTAGATGGCGGAGACTTCCAGTCCTTCTTCCAAAGACAGCGGAGGCAGGATCGACGGGATCCGCCTGGCAAGCATGGTCTTCCCGGAACCGGGTGCACCGATGATGAGCAGATTGTGAAAGCCTGCTGCCGCGACCTCCGCCGCCCGTTTCAGACCCTGCTGTCCGTTGATGTCGGCAAAGTCCGGCTGCCCTGCCTCCGCCTCCCCCGAGAGCATTCGCGCCAGTCTGTCTTCGCCTTCGCGTCCGACGCCCGCTTTCTCGATCTTTCCCGCAAGAAAGTCCACGGCTTCCTTCACATCGTTCATACCGACGCTCTCCATCTCCCTGATCAGCGCTCCCTCCCAGGCGTTCTTTTCCGGCAGAAGGCAGCGCTTGATCCCCCGCTTTGCCGCCTCCCGCACGATGGGAAGCACGCCCTTTACCGGCTTCAATTCCCCTGAAAGCCCCAGTTCTCCCAACAGCAGCGTATCCTGCACTGCCTCCTGAGAAAGTTCCCCCAGCGCGATCATGATGCCCACCGCTACGGGCAAATCGAACATGGTACCGTTTTTGGGCAGGTCAGCCGGGGAGAGATTGATATTGATGCACACTGGCGGCAGTTTGATGCCCACATTTTTTAACGCCACCTTCACCCGCTCTCTGGCCTCCCGCACCTCGCTTCCCGGCAGGCCCACGATTTGAAAGCAGGGCAGCCCCCAGGAAACATCCGCCTCCACCTCGATCAGATGGCTGCAGACACCGTAAACGGCCCCTGATATTGTTTTACTGAGCAAAGACATTACCTCCTTTTTACGTTATGATAAAACATTTGTTGCTGCTGCAATTGCTTTTACCGCTCTCTGTTCTACTGCTAATGCTTCGTTCGGAAATCCTGCGGCGATACGCCTGATACTTATTGAAATGGAATATTAGAATACTCAGAAAGTTCCGATAGGATTATTATGTAGCAAACGGCGCGATTTAGTCAAGCATCAATCGCCCCGCATGCCTCTAAGCTTGTGCTACTCTACCCTAAATTCCTCCGCTTCCTCCTCTGTAAGGGGTCTGCCCAACTGCTTACATCTATCTATCATATCTCTCCATCGATATCTCTTACCGTCCGGTTCCCCTGTTAATCTGCCATCCTTTGCGTAATAGGTAATATCATGCTCAACATCCGCCAATTTTTTCTGCATAGCCAACATAACCTCCACCTACTTTCTCATATATTTGTCTAACAATATCTGTGCGGCGCTTTCAAAGATAACCATTCTTCTCGGTGTAATCTCCGCCGCATTTAATCTTTCCATATAATACTCTACTAAATCGCTTTTTGAAGTAAAAGCTACCACACCGTCACACCCGGCATCCAAGCTTACCTGACAGGCGATTGCAAACAGATGCGCGCCAACGCCTGCATATCTTCCTTTGTGACTATAGTTATGCAGTGCCGCTTCAACAATCTCAACATCCGCTACCCCGCCGACAATCTTGACGGAGATCCTGCCCTGCACGGTATCATCGTCTTTTATGAACAACTCATATATATCATACCCGTTTTCTTCCGTGATACTCCAGTTAAATATCCATCCCCTATAGTCTTTCGGTCTAATCGGCGTTTCACGCTTTCGGTATTCCGGTTCCACCTCCTCCCCGGTTCCGGTGTCGATCAGACAGTCTGTAATCCTGTCAATCAATACATCAACTTCCATCATGCTGCTTTTCTCCTTTCTATTTTATCATAATTTACAGAAAAGCACCACAAAAAGCACACTTTCTCATTCACTCTGTTAATAGTGCCCTTCTCAATACCTGTTCGGAAATCCTGCGGCGATACGCCTGAAAACTAAAATGGAATATTAGAATACTCAGAAAGTTCCGATAGGATTATTATGCGGCAAGGGGTGTGCTTTTGTCAAGCACAAAAGAGCCCGCGCTCACGCGCAGGCCCTCCTTGCTTTTACACTTTAACAATTCCGTATTTTTTATTTTATTTAATCCCTATTCTAATAGGAACATTTGCGCACGGTTTAGAGATACGCTGTCCAAACTGAACGCCTCCACAATCTGTCCCGCCCTCGTGTAGCTGTTCGTGAGCAGCACGCAGATCTGTGATTGTTCTTCTTCTCCCGCCTGCATAGCTTCCAACGGCGCCTTGATCCGATACACTTTGCCCGGAACCACGCTGCCATCCGTCACTTCCACGAGGCGATTGTTTTCCACCGTCCAGATGGGGGTCCTGGCGGTAAAGTCTGTGTAATCGGTCCCGTTGATCCCGCCATCCGGCAGCAGGAGCGTCGCGTTTTCGGCTGCGCCCGCATTCTTATAATAAAAGGTCGCTCTGGTCGTCTTATCGACGGCAATGTTGTTATCCGTAAAGCGGAAGTATACATCCACCGTATCGCCGAGGATACCGCCTTTTGCGTCTCCGCTCTGTTCGCCCTCCTTGAAGGCCACATCATAAGGGATGGTGACACTCTCCACCTTATTCACCCCGTTAAAGCCCGCCACAATGGAGACATTGGCTCTGTGCACACCGCCGTTATAGGCCGCCATCAACGCATTCACAAAAATCTTGCACTCGTCCAAACCGTCTCCTTCCGGCCCTTTTCCGCTTTCCTTGTCATATATGTAGGGATACTGTGACTGCCCCACATACACCACGTTCCCTTTGCTGTAGACATAGTAGTTGTTTCTGCCGTCACGGGGAGAAACACTGTAGCCGCCTGCTGTACTGCCGTCACTTGAAGCACCGGTATCGAGCAGAGTAAACCACGCCGTAGTACGGGGCTGCCCCGTCCCGCCTTCCTCTCCGATATCCAACAGATAATCAGGCATCGAGACCTTTGTAGCGCTGCCAAGCTGCGCCCGCGTGTTGACTTGCAGCGGCCATTGTGCAATCACCCCTTCATTGATGCAGTCCAAAAACAGACTCGGCGTCTTGTTGAACATATACGCGTCAATGCCTTTGTATCGGTATTGGGAAGGACTGTGCAGACCTAGTTTTCCGTAAGTCTTTCCATCCTTCTGTCCCAGAACCGCTGTAGAAAGCCCAAACCTTCCCGTCTCCTCAGCGGCGCCAGCAGAGGAGAGCAGCACGCTACCGCCTGCGGCAACGAAATCATTGACTGCTGTAGTCACCATTTCTCCCGGATTCCGGCTCTCGCCAAAGCCCAACACCACCACATCCCAGAGGGAAAGGTAATTCGGATTCTTATCAAGCAGTTCCTTCAGCCCATCCTTACCATTACTCGGCTCAACTGTCTTGATGTCCCACGCAATATTCGCTCTTCCCTCCGCCGCCTTCAGATAGTAGGCCAGCATAGAATTTTCTACCCTTTTATACTGCTCCTCAAAATTGGCATAATCATTCTTCTTATCATCAAGAATCTGCAAAACCCTGATCTTCGTCTTATCATTGCCTGTGATCGTAAAATAGCCCTGCGTCGCGGCACGCCGGTATTGGTTGCCATGATCCGCCACCTCCAGCTTCCAAGGCACGATGCCGGAGTTGATCTCATTGAAATCAACGCTGATCGTACCGCCGTCCGCCGTCTGCTCATGCTGATACCCGGCAATCTCCTCTTCCGGCGCAAAGATACCGTCGTAATTCAGGTCGAGATACAGATGTCTGTCTAACTCCCTCCCATAGGCCCTGTCGTCTCCCGTCTTGTCGCTTGAAATACGGTAGGCAAATGTACCGCGGATGACACCCGGCTGATCCTCCACCGGCTCCGCAGGAATCATACCGATCTGCTCATTCTGTTCCTCGTCCCCATTTTCGCCGCCATCCGGCGCAGCATCGTTTTCCCTCTGCAGTTCCACCTTTGGCCGCAGAGCTTTCAACTGCATCGCAAACATAGCGCTGCTGTGCACGTCCTCGATGGTGTAGAGTCCGACATCCGACTCCTCACCGTCCTTTTGATCCGCTCTCATAGCAATCGCTTCCTCAAAGAACGCATACATCTGCGTGTCTTTGGCAATGTATTTGGTATTGATATCTTTCGCTTCGGCTTTCCTGGCGCTCCCACCCGTAAAGCAGTCATTCTCCACCACGATCGGATAGCCTGCCCGCAGATAGTCGAGCAAAGCGTTCTTCTTCTCCACCGTGATATCGTTCTCATCATATCTGACATCGATGCCCGCCACGCGGTCTCCCCTGTGGTAGACTTTGCCGTTTAAGTCAGGATCGTTGTAAACTGTCTGCAGCATGTTGTCCTTATCAAGCTCTCTGTAGAGGCGCTGCCCGTCCAGTCCGATGAAGATCATGTTGTAAGCCTCGTTGATATCCTCATAACTGGTGTTGAACGCCGCCACTGAACACAGTTCCCTGTCGATCTGTATCTTTCTGGAGCTTCTGAGGATCTGCTGTCCTTCCCCGCTCTGATCCTGCCTCCGCCAGTAGAGGACGACTCTTTCTTTATCCGCCGACGCATCATAGTGCAAATCGTACTCTATATTCGCCGTCGGCTGCAGCTCCAGAATGGAGAGATCCTTGTACTCCCCGACTAATCCCCGGGAAAAATTAATGATGTACTGCACTGCCATCGCCTTGCTGACTTCTTCGGCTATTTTTTCGTCATCCGACAGCATGACATTCTCCGCCCGAATCGCCGCCAACACTTCGGTAAAGCCCGCAGTCGCGGCAGTCTTATCTATTGCATCCGGGAAGTCGTCCGCCACCAGCGGTGTCGATCCATTCACGATGTAGATATTGCGGTTTACATAATGATAATCATTATCCTTCTTATTCGGATACTCCGTGGATTCTTTGTCTGCATTCATCAACGCGCTGTTTGCCAGATCATCTGACTTTGCCATCGCGTTGTAGAAGGCAGCCAGATCCTGTTTCAGAAAGACCTTTGCCAATTTCTGATACTTGGTATCCGCATAATCGTTTTCGTTCGTCACGATGCCGTAGTCCACAATGACGGGCTTTGACTCCTCCACAGCTCCATACAGCAGACTCATGATGACCGTATCAGAAATATCCCCCACACCGTCATCGGCATTTCCTTTTTCCTCTGTATAGATATAGCCTTTGGGCGTATTCTGGTCAAAATAGAGACCCATACCATCCTCGAGATAAACAAGGTTTGCCTCCTGCACCATCTCATAGGTCACGTCACCGGCAAGCACCGTATTCACCCTGATCGCAAAATCATCGGAAGCATTGTCCTGCGCCTTCAAGGAATTGAACACATGTTTTCTGAGATAATCTTTTCCGCTGGTACACCGTATATACACGGGTGCATTCTGCACCTCAATATAATATGAAGATGTGCCCGCAGCTGCGATCTCATAATATTCCTGCGCTCCCTGCGTATTTACATATTCTATTTCCCGCTCTATCGGCTGTAAGCCTGTCAATTCCGTAACTTTTTGGGTACTGCCTGCCTTGGTAAGCTTATACATCCCCTTCCCGTCGCCGACATATCGAAAACTTCCAACAACAGCAGGATTCACGGCATTAAGTTCCGTGTCCAAAGCAGCATTGAAACCGTTTTGGGACACTCCTCTTTCCAAGTGATAGGTGTCGTAAGGGCGAGGCTGCCCCTCCGTCGAATAGAACTTGCTGCTCTCTTTCACCTGATAAAGAAGCTCCTCCTGCTGTGTCTCAACATAGGTAAACTTTATGATACAATAAGTCCCTTCCTCCAAGTCGAGCGCTGGCTGCTGCTCGGGCTGTTCCGGCTCAGGTTGCGGTTGTTCCGGCTGTGGCTGTTCCGAATCGGGCTGCTCAGGTTCTGGCGGCTCAGGCTGTGGTTGTTCCGGCTGCGGCGGCTCAGGAGCGGACGGCTCAGGCTGTGGTTGTTCCGGTTCCGGCTGCTCAGGCTGCGGCGGCTCAGGTGCGGGCTGTTCCGGCTGCGGCTCTCCTTCATTCATGGGCTGCATGATTTCTACATAATAGTGCCATTTCCCTGCCGTCTGAGATGCAAATTGCACCTGCTGTTCCGACTGTACCTGCGGCTGCTCAGGCTGAGGTTGCTCAGGTTGTGGCTGTTCCGGGTTGGTCGGTGTCGGATCGGTCGGCTCCGGATTAGTCGGTTCCGGATCGATCGGTGTCGGGTCTGTTGGCTCCGGATCAGTAGGTGTCGGGTCGGTTGGCTCCGGATCAGTCGGTTCCGGGTCGGTTGGCTCCGGATCGGTCGGTGTTGGATCAGTCGGCTCCGGATCGATCGGTGTCGGATCAGTCGGCTGTTCCGGCTCCGGGCGCGGAATCCCTTTCATCTCGCCAATCGTGCTGGCATAGCGATATACGCCGTTCTCAACGACATACACACCCGTAGCATCAGAATAATTTCCACCGAGGATCACCTCGTCATAGCTGCCGCTCATAAGCAATTCCGGGCGGTAGCCACTGGTCCCCATGGTCGGGCCTTCAAAGAATACCTGATATTTTCCCTCACCATCCGGCGCAAAGGTAAAGACATCTCCCACTGCTGCAGCGGACGACATGACCGCATTACCAAAAATCGAACCGTTTGACGGCCAGATCAAATCATAGTTATATCCCGCAAGAGAGGGAAGGCTGCCTGCATCCGCTCCCTCGGCATCCGGTCTCCTCTGTACATAAGCGTAGAGTTCTCCTGTCGAATAAGTCGCAGGCGGCTGTCCGTCTCCGCCTGATGCGATTTCCGCCGGATCATAAATCTGACTCCACATACTGCTCCGCAGATCCTCTCCCATTCCGCCGTAAGCTTCCTGGTAACTGATTCCTTCGTAACCACTTCCCATGACCGAATCAGTCAATGCTTTTCTTGCCGAAAAGGCATAGAAATTCGCCTTATCTTCCCCTGTAAAAATACGGACCAGATCCTGCTGGATCGGTGACTGCCCCGGCGCGAGATAACCGATGGTCCCCAATGAAAACTCATATTTCTTATCTGCTGAATATGCCTTTCCCGGCACAATATCCAGGATGACAAAGGGATTCTTCTCGTTGTGTTCGTCCACGACCTGCTTAATGCCGCCAAAGGACGACTTTGCCTGCACGGTAGACCCAAGCATTTTGCTGTCATACGGCATCACATAAAGTCCCGTCACCACAAGCGCTACCGCTACCGCTACTGCCACCGAACGCCCGATGACCTTCTTTACAGACACACGCTTGCGTGGTCTGTAGGGCTTGATCTTCTGGGTCTGCACACTGTACACTTTCAAGTCCGAACGCGCGATGTCACGCTCCAGACTGTCCCTGCGCTCATATTCACTGCGCAGCTGTCTGAGCAGATCATTCAGTTCCCGGCCCTCCTGCATGCTGTCACGACCGGCTGCCCCAACGCTGCCTGCTCTCCCGGCATTCTTTTTATCCTTCGACGCCCGTATACCCAAAAACGCCGCAAAAGCTGCTGCCGCTCCCATAAGAAACGTCAAAAGGACAATCAGCGGGCTGATCTGCTTTTTCTCCGTATGCTGCCGTATCATGGCATTTTTCTTTTCTCTGCCCATACGCAATACCCTCTCTCATCAGGCGGTTTCTTACCTTCCCCACTGCCTCCATTGATTCTCATTGCTCTTACACAGAAATGCTGCTACAAAATTCCCATTTGAATTAAAGAACTGTATGGTATATTCTTTCGCCGACGGATCATAGTAACATTTCACTTTGTGAATCCACACAGTCTCCGTTTCCTGCTTGTCTTTTTTTTGTATTTTAAAATTATAACCATTATTTTCCTGCCACTCATTCCGTTCCCGAGCAAACCCAAGCTTATCTGTAAAGGCACTCTCCGAAGGCAATGGAATATACATCTTCCCTTTGTATGTATTATTCCACATTGTAAAATCCACATCCGCCGTGCTGTTGTCCAGCTTTATCGCATTGCCCGGCACCTGTGTCTGCCCCATATTTTTAAGCTGTGTGTCAAACGTGCCCTTATCTCTCTGTATCCATCTCTTTTGCGTCTCATCGTAGCAGAACAGCCCCGCCGAGGCTTCCATATCACGGTCCCAGTTGTCGTCATGATAAGTATAGAAGAGCTTCAATTCATAACGGCCGTTCACATACTGACACTGCATCTGCGCCGCGGAAGGCTGGTAGCTCGTTGTGTCCGTTCTCCCCTTAACGGTCTTCGCAAAGTATCCCCCTTTCTTCGCGTTCTGCCAATTTGACTCCTCTTTGTTAAAATACTGTGTAAAGTCCGGTTCTGAGGGCGCGGGGAAATAGATTTCGCCCAATGTAAACTGATTGTTGGCATAACTCCACAGTTCCAGATTACCGCCCTCTATCACCTCATAGTAAACCGTACTCCGCTTATCCTCGTAGTATTGTTCCTGCTCATATTTCGGCGTATAACTCGTATAGTAGATACCGCTCCCGCTATAGTGGTCTGCTCCCGAGCCCTGTGTATATGTGATGGTCGGTATCACCCGGTATTTACCCGCTACCTGGGAGAACTTATCCCTTTTGTTGGTATCCAGCTTGATGTACATATTTTTTACATTGCCGATCTCACTCAGTTTCAGCGCCTGGTCATAAGGTTCGCTTTCCCCCTCATATTGTTTCGTTTCGCCGTTATACCCGTAAAGCTTTTCCAGACCGCCTTCCGTCTCCCGATACACACTGAATTTTACATTCTGCTCGGCAAATCCCCCAAGCGACATATCTCTGGTATTCTTTACCTTATCCACACCGAAGTTTGTGGTAAACGGCCCTGCTAACGTCGTCACCGTCTGCAGTTTCAACTCGCCCTCCAGATTTTTCTGTCCATTATATTGGTAAAGGATCTCCGGGGGATAGATCATCGTCTCAAGCTTGCCCGTATGTTCATACGCCGTGCCGATATAGGTACCGGACGCATCGCAGTGCCCCGGAGCCAGATAATCCTCTATCATCGCCTTCACTTCCGGGTGATCGACCAGATACCCGGTCTTGCCCGAACTCAGGGCAGACCATCCGACGCCGGCAGGCAGATCGGCTTTGGGTTCCAACGCCTGCAGGGAAAGCTGCCACGGCTTATTGATTGTTTCCACACCGAACATATCCGGCGTCACCCGCGTAGTTTTACCTTCCGAGAGGAAAACCATGATCTTATCGTTGCCTGTAGTGCCGTACTCCCTGATACGTGCAAAGAGCATATAATAATGAAACTTCGGATTATCAAAAGAGGCCGTAAGATCCGCCGACGCCCCCCATAGCAGCTCACCGTTTAAGTCGATATTTTTATTGCCCTCCACCACCTTAAAGCTAATGGCTCCCGGCACCCACCAGTCGTACTTTCTGCCGTAGGCGTTGTCGCACACGGAGAGCATGGAAAGCGCCTGCACCACAAAGCTGTGCGTGACATTTTCGTCCGAAGTCGGCGCACCCTTGTCAATTGTAAGCGTTACGCTGTTCGGTTTCTGGTCTTTGAGCTTCGCATAGGATACATCATAAACGCCCGGCTGATGAATTATCCATACCTCACTCCTGCCTTGCGGATTTCCCTCGTACACCACCTGTTTGTCGATCGTGGTATCGTCGCCGCACGCGCTGCAGACCTCTTCCAACTTATATCCCGTCACATCCGCAGTAATCGTATAGGTGCCGCCCGGCGATACCAAATACACGGTATTTCCCGCAGCATCCGTTTCTGTCCCGTCCGCAGTTGCGGAAAGGTTCACCGCTCTGACCCTCTTGATATGCACCGTCACGGAGCAGGTGGCCGGTTGACCGTCATCTCCCACCGCATTGGTCGTGATCTTCAGTTTGACATCCCCCGCCGGCTCATCCGTCGCTATCTGCAAAATACCGTTGTCCTTATCCGTAAACCTCGTGCCGCCCGAAGCGCTGTGCGATTCTTCGACAGACCACACCACGCTCCTGTCCGTTACGTTCTCACCCGTCACTCTGGGCGTGGAAAAATGATAGGTTTCGCCGGGTTCAATGATCACGCCCGAATCCCTGGCCGCGACGGAGATGGTCTTTTTCCTGTTGAGCGGATCAAGTTCGGCGTCGTTGACCCCTACCTTATTACGGATGGTGACGTTATTGGAGGTGACATACTCCTTGACGCCGTCCTCAAAGGTCAAGGCAAGCATGACCACGCGCTTCTCCTCGACCTGACTCAAATCCACCGAAAAATCCGTCACATGACTTGCCAGCGTAACCCACTCGTAACCGGGGTCGCCGAAAATCGGCGCCGTTCCCGTCGTCGCATCCACTTCCGCATAAAAAAGAGTCTCCTCACTCTTATCCCAATAAAAATGATAGTTCTTGTTGCCGTTTCCATCCTCTATGATATCCGGACCGCCGCTGGGATTCTTGACTAACACGCCATTATACATCACCAGGCTCTTGTCCTCGGGGGTAAAGGCAAACTCAGCGTCTTTCAGCGCGTATACCGGGCTCCCGCTCGCGTCATAGCCCGCATAATTCACACTCCGGGTGGTATCGATCACCACATCCGACATCTGATTCAGGGCCAGCTGCGCCTCCTGCTGCACGCTGATATCACTGTTTCCCGCCGCATAGCTTCTGGAGCCGACCAGGATAAATCCGCACACAGACGCAACGACGATGGACAGGATCGCCACCGCAATCAATAATTCCACTATGGTGAAGCCTTTCTGATCTCTTTTCATACCCAATTCTTCCCCCACTACGCTTTTCGCGCATCGTCTTTGCCGCATCTGCACCTGCTGCCAGTCTTTACTGTCATAAATCCGCCACGGGTTACGGCACCACTTTTACCTCGGACTTACCCGTAAGCTTCGTCAATTCAATCTTATAATGTTTGCTTCCACCCTGTACAAAAATCGCCTTGTAAATTGGATAAGTCGTTCCATCATCCGCTGTTCCCGTTATAAAACCACCGTTCGCGCGGTCAAAAAATATCGCTATTTTATCTCCCGCCGCAAGTTCCGTCTCGCTGGTGCCGTCCTGACTGTATGCCACCGTCACCCGCCGCGGACCGACCTTCTGCGGCTCCGACGGCACATAAGAACCGCTGCTGTCCATCACATACATTCGGGTGTACACATTTTCATTCCCGGCATCCCGATAAAGCTCCATGTATGCCGATGCCCTGCCCATCGTAGCCACCTTGCAATCCCCGATGGCACGCTGGATATCGTTCGCGGTACTTTTCGCATTGGCGCTGAAGATCAAAATAATCGAGTAAAAGACCGTGCCCATGATAGCTGCTATGATGGCAAGAACAATGACCAGTTCGATCAATGAATAACCGTTGTTATTAAAACGGCTGTTATTATTTTCCTGTCCGCTTCTTCTATGAAGTTTGCCTCTGTTATGCTTCGCTGCGCCCAAACTTCCGTGTCCTTCCTTTTTTCTATTTCTTGATCCAGTTCATATAGCGCACGATCTCGCTGTAGTCGAGCGCCAGATTGCCCTCAGCGTCCATATTCGGTGTCACCGCCCCGTTTAACAGACTGCCGCCGCCGTTCATAAACAGATCGATCGGCTTCTGATTGTCGCCGGTGCCGTCGTTCTTCCAAAACTCGCTGTTCGCCTCCAACACGTTCGCCAGTTCGGTAGCGCCGCGTTTGATCTTATGCGCGCCGGTCACGATAATCCTGCCCTTAGCGATGATCAGACCGGTAAAATCCTGATCCACCGTCACATTGCCGAGGCTGATAACCAGTCTTACTTCGCCGGGTCCGCCAATTGATGACAGCGTTGCGTCGTTTCTCGTTAGATATGCCAGCTGCCCGGACGAGGTCTCGTATTTCACATGGCTCGGGTTTCCCGGAAGACCTGCCAGATAATCTTCCACGTTGTCCGCCGTGCCACCCGGCTCCTTGCATTTGATAATGCTCTTAAACACATACTCCGCCGCCTTCTCCGGCTCATAAACACTCGGCAGATTAGGGTCGGCAAAGCCCGGAACCCCTCCCCCGTCCTTCAGGTTATAGGTTAAGCTGGTATAGTCTTTCCTGATCTGCGCGATGAGCTCATCCACGGTCGCACTGCCGGCTATCGCTTCGTTTTTCACTTCCTCCGCATTTTCACCGGTCTCCGTGTAGGCATTCGGGTCAACGGGCGCCGCCGGGTCTGTGCCCCCGCCGCCTTCTCCCGGCGTTCCCGTGCCGCCCGTTCCTGCCAGATTTAAGGTCGACTGATCCACGCCGGTCAGTAAAGTCACGCCGCTGTCCGTAAGGGCGCTGCTCACCAGGCTGTTACCGAGGATCGTATACTCTGTCATGGGGTCCGCAAAATCGCCGAGCTGAATACCACCGGAAAGATATCTGTTGAAATAGTTATCGATTTCTTCCCTGTTCGCATGGAAATCATAGTACTGCACAAAATATTTTTCCGCAGTGTCCTTATCCATGACCAGATAATAGTAGAGGAGCGTATCGCCCCGATAAGGCGCATAGACCTTGCGGATGTATTTCATGTCGTCCGCTGCCGTATGGCCCGGCACACTTGAGCCCACACCCATTTCCCGCAATGTTTTGCCGCCGAGACGATAGACTGCCCTGTCAAAATCCACTTCCTTAAAGCCCACTCCGTAGGTTTTTTCATTCTCTTCCGTCTTGTCGTCTATCTTGCTCGCGTAGACGGGGTTCTGACCAATCACGCTCTCCCCATTCAGTGTGCCGATGCACTCCGCAGGTACCAGATATGCCACCTGACCGCCTTTGACGGCGATGGACTCTCCCATCATCACCGGCGGGCTCGACGACGTAAGGTCCGCCTTATCGCTCCCCATATGCCCCGCCGTATTGCCAAGGCGTGGACTGATATAGGAACGTCCCGCAAGCAGCAGTCTCGTCACCGCCGACATATCGACCGTGGAATCCCTGCCGTTTATGATGATGGCGCTGCTGACCGCAGGATCAGCAACCGGCTCTCCCGGCAGCCCGTTGAAGGCGGAATTGCCGTAACCGTAATACTCTTTCGTGAGCGCGACTCTGCTGCCCACACCGTCAAGTGTCAGATCGTTCGCCACATACACTTTGCTGTCAAGACTTGCCGTTCCGCTGTTTAAGTTGATATTTTTTGCATATAGGCGGTTATCCTCGCCCGGCACATCCCGGACGGTCAGGGCGGAAGAAGGTCCCTCCACCGTAATATCCCCTTTCGAGATCACGCGCAGGGCGTCCTCCAACACCAGACTCGTATTGTAGGTCTTGGTTATGCTTCCGTCCGTCTCCGTCTTTAAGCCAAGCGTAAGCCCGCCAATGCCGTTCTTATCCGCGCCCGCGTAGATACTGCCCTCCACCTGGGTAATGCCGGGACCCTGCAGCTCGACCCCCTGATTACCGATGAGGCTATACTGGTAGAGTCCGTCAATGGAACCCGTATTCTCAAAGACCAGCTTTGGCACATCCAGACGGATATCCGTCTTTACGATGGACAGTCTGTCATCGGCATCCGTGCAGGAGACATAGATATTTTTCAGGATAATGCTGTTGTTGTTTACCACTTCCATCTCTGGCGCGCCTTCGGCCTCACTCAGCGCGTTGCCATGATTCCATGCCGCCACATCCACGCCCGCAGTCCCTCCGGAGAAGTCCGCAATGTCCACATAAGCCTCCAGAATCGACCTGTTATAGCGGATCGCGCCATAGGAGGGGTCCTTGAACTTATCAATCAGGGTATCCATATAAGTAGTCATAAAGAGGTTGGAACGCGCCGCCTCAGAGTCCAGATTATCCCAGTTTGCCAGCACATCCCGGTAAGCAACGCCCACCGCCCCAGCGGATTCCCTGCGTAGTCCCGACATGATCTGCTCCACCACCTCCTCGGCGGTGTAAAAGCTGTTCTTGTTGCGGATATCCGCCACCTTGATCATATAGTTCATGTAGGCCATCCAGAGCAGGGTAGTAGCCAAAATCCCGATCATTGCCATCGCGATAATCACAATGACAATGGCGGAACCTCTGTCGTCCCGTTTCTTCTTTGCCCACTGATAAAGCTGTGCAAACTTACCGCCCGTTCTTTTCATACCCATACCCCATTATTTCCCGCTCATACCATTTCCTGCGTCTGTCGATACAATTTTATAACGCATGCTAATTATCCAATCATTACGACTGCATTTTTTTGTCAATTCGTTGTACTTCCTCCTATCACGACCATCCGTTTATCAAGCGGAAAACCGCTCGCCGCCGCCCCTTCTTCGTAAACGCTGACCTCCACATCGTAAATCAGCTCTGTAATCTCGCCGGGGTCCGGATCTTTGCCCATGGGACTGCGCACGCCGTCCAACGTAAAGATATTCATGCCGCTTGTGCCACTTAAATCCATGTGTGTTCCGTTTACGGTAAACTGTGCCGGAAGCTCCAGATTCGTGCCGGGCGCACCGGCAAGATACTTCTCTCCCACCAAATTCAGACCCAGATTGGTCTTTAAGATAAACTTATCCTTGTCAAAATGCGGCTCATTGACCTCGACGTCAACGTGATAGAACTGCTCCGCCGACAACAGCTGCGGATCGCTCAGATACTCCGGATCGCTCAGATCGGGAATCTTCTGCCCGGGATTTGCCGGATCGTCTATCAGTTTCTCATACCGCTGCTTCGCAATCAGGAGATTTAAATCCAGGCCCGAGTCGTTGTTTATGATAATCTTATCGGGTGCAGACGCGCCGTAGAGCGGATAGTAAAAAATGTTGACGTTGAGCTTTCCGTCCTTTGTCCTGGCAATGCTGCCGCGCGGCATCTTATTCACAACGATCCCGTCGTCAATATCCCCATAGGTTGGTACAGGCACATTTATCCCGTTGATGTCTTTATAATGAAACATATATTTCTGCGTGACCGCCATATCCGCCTTAGGATCTCCGTTTTCATCGACCTCACCGCTGACCGAGAGATCTACGATGATTTCTCGACTGATCTGGTCAAAAAAAGCGGGGGCATTCTTATAGCAGACATAGTTCGCCGAAAGCGGCGTATTTTTCTTCCATAGGCTCTCATACGCATCGTCAAGATCCGCATCCGCAACCCCGGATGCCTTGAGTTTCGCCTTGACAGCCGACTTCATATTCGTATCCTTAAAGACACTGTCCAGCACCGCCCGCCTAATCTTCGTTGACTCTGCAAAAGTACCGTTTTCTTTATCGATGCTTCTGGCGTCCGCTAAAGCTGCGTCGTTAAATATACCGTCGTGTTTGCGGATATTTTTAAACGCACCACACATCGTACACTTTTCACCGTCGAAAAAAGTCTGTTCGTAGATATGGCTATGGGAAGCGAAACGTGCAGGGTCCATATACCCCCTGGCATCCACCACGATCTTGGCGTCGAACTTACTGCCCTGCATATTTAGCTCTTTCATGCTGAACACATAGAGCCCCGGCGCAGCATTCCCCGCACCGTCCACCTCCAACGTGGGCTCCTCCGCCACGCCGCCCTTAATCATCCTGCTGTCGATCACATAGAAACCGTTCGCAGGCTTATCAAACTGTTCCTTGATCTCATTGATATCGTATGCTTTGAGTCCCTCCATGATATCCTGCGCCGCCGTAGTCGCCCGCAGGGTCTGCCTGGACTTGATGTTGAGCCTGTTGGAAGATAAAAACAGGTTCAGAAGCGGAATCACAATGATGGAAAGAATAACAACCGCTATTAATAGTTCCAGCAGGGAAAAGCCTGCATCTTTATTCAGTTTTCGGCTTTCTGCTGCTGTCGTCATATTTACTGCGCCTCCGCGCCTTCCTCCAGATCAGGAAGACTTTCCTCGCTGCGAACCACTCTCGTGCCAAAGATGTTGTTGGTGCCAAGAAGCACGCCGCCAAAATCAGGCTCCTCGTACTCCTTGCCCTCCTGTCCGGGTACACAGAACAGATCCACTGCCGTGGAACCCTTCAAAAGCCCCGTTTGATCATCGTAAACCACCGTCAGGTTGTTAATGACCATGCGGTCAGTCTGCATACAGATATTTTTCACACTTCGCTTTAAGCCCTCATAAGATACTTCGTAATTGATGGTTGCTCTGCGGTACATCAAATTAAAAGGATTCGCGCCGGACGCATCGTGCGTCACATCCGCTTCGACCGTCGTGGGATCCTGCGTCCCCGTAGCATCCTCGATTTCTTCCACCTGTTCGATCTCATAGGTAGCGTCAGGCATATCCTGCTGCTGCGCCTCCACTATGGGCACCTCCAGAAGGGCGTCTATGGTGACGGACTCCACCTTCATCGGAGAAAGCAATTCCTGATTGATTGCCAAAAGGATTGCGTTTTCCTCGCGCACATCCACCGGGAAAAGCTGGTAGATTTCTTCCATCTCCCGACGCATCCGCGCCGTCTCGCTCTCGTAGGTGTCACGGTTGTCGGACTTTTTCTGCAGATCCACGATCCGCTCCTCCAACTGCTTATTCTCCTCCGCCAACGCCTCCGTTTTTTCCATCGTCGGCTGAAATACAAACAAATAGGAACAAACGGCAGCCAGGATCCCCAGAAAACCAAGCAACAATAATATATCTCTCTTTGATACCTTCATTTTCTATGCCTCCTATTCCGCTGCTGCAGCCGCATCCGCGTCTGTTCCGCCGTCTTCTGTATCTTCTGTCTCCTCGGGCGGCTCATAGCCCACTGCCTGATAAGGCGCCGTCACCGTAAAGTTGACTGCATGCTCGCCGCTCTCCTCATTCTCCTCCTCGACGATGGAGGTCACCGTCACCTTATCCGGTACCAGGGAGTGGAAGGTACGCATCTGCTCCACCGTCTCACCCACATCATCTTTCGTCTGCACCTTCATATTGATGCTAATCTCGAAAGTATTGCTGGAAAACGAAATGACATTTACATTGGAAGGCAGCTTATCCTCGAGCTCTCCCAAAAATTCTTCCAGCTCCTCGTTCCTGCTCTCCGTTGCATCGTACATGGCGCCTACCATGGCACGCTGCGTCTGCACTGCGACATATTCATTATAAATGGGGATAATATCCTCCAGGCTGCCCGCCTGCGTCTTTAGCTCCATATTCGTCTTCGTCAGCTTTGCATAACCGACCATTGGAATCGCCGCCAGAGCGGCTGCTGCCGCCAGACCAACGCCAAAGATACTGTAAGCAAGGGGCGCCCAGTTTGTCCCTTTTTCAGCGCTGCTGCCTGCTTTTCCCTTTTTCTCCTTACCGCGCTTCTCCGCCTCCTGCTTAAAATCAAGCGGCGCAACAGCGGCGCCCACACAGGCTATGTACTCACTGAAACACTCATTCTTAAAGTTACGCATCAGGTTCCAGCCTGCCGCTTCCTTTAAGACCGACACCGGCATATTGACTTCCTGCGCAAGCAGCTCGCTCATGCCCTTAAAGTCTGCGCCGAGACCCGTAATGAGAATCCTTTCGATGCCCTCGCCCGAAGTCCTGGACGCATAGTAGTCAATGACTCGGGAAATACCGTTGACCAGCGGCACGATGGCATCCATCACATCTTCTAACGCCTTGGTTTTGGCCGTCCTTACCGTCGGCTGGGGCTCCGGTCTGCCAATATGTGCTTCCTCTGTCTCGGTATGCTCTGTCTTTGATTTATCCTCCAGCGTGATACACTCGTTTCGCTGCAGCACGCGGATCGCCTGTTCCACGGAAGTGACTTCGCCCCAGCAGAGCGTGCTCATTACCGCCTCCATGACCTCCTCCACGCCGTAGGAGACGTTTCTGGTAAAGGTCATCACGGAATCCTCCACCGCCATCACCAGGGAAGACCTCTCGTCTATTTTAACGATCATGTGCTTGCCTTTCGCACATTCCTCCTTCATCACCTGATAAATACTGTTGCTGGCATAGTCGATGGCGGCAACCTCCAGCTTCAGCGCCTTTGCCAGCTCGTAATAACCCGACAGAAGCTGCGCCGGCACCGCGATCACCATCAGTTTATACTGCTGCGAGTTCTTTTCACCGACCGTTCCCAAGATCGTATAAGAAAGCTGATACTGGCTCAAGTCCACCGGGAAATAATCCGAAGCGTTGGCGTTGACCACGTCCGCGATCCTGTTTTCCTTTACAAAGGGGATCATGACTTCACGACTGGCGATTTTCGAGGAAGTAATCGTAAACACCACCTGTTTGGTCTTTACATGATTCACCGCGAGAGCGCGCTGTAAATTCGCTACATATTCGGGGGTCGCGTTCAGCGCACCGTCATTGATGATCTCCGCGCCGTTTGCCACCGTAAAGCTCTTATAGATCCTGTGTGTCTTCGCCTTGTAGTCTACCTCGCAGACCTTAGTCAGCGAATAGCCGATCTCTATCGTGATCGCTCTGGAAGCCATGTGCCATTTCCTCCCTCATTTCGCCAAACGCTCAAAAGCGCCTGCCGATATTCTCATCTATAAAGTGACAATAAACCTGCCGGGGATTCCCGCAGGTGTATTTCCTAAGTTTATTCATCTATTTGTCTGTCCGCACGCCGCGCAGCACATCTTATATAAAACTTCCGAGGTACCAGTTTATCAACCGCTCGCCCCACAGCGCCGCTATCATGACGCCCATCGATAAGTAGGGTCCCATCGCCAATACATGCCCCTCACCGCTTACTTTCATGCGGATCACATGGATGACTGCACCCAAAACACAGCCGAGCAGAAAAGCCAAGATAATCAATTTCCAGCCGAGCAGCAGTCCGCAGGCTGCCATCAGCTTCACATCGCCGCCGCCGATCGCTCTGCCGCCGGTGGCATAGTACAAAATCGCTAACACAATACTGACAGAAAGGGAGCCGATCAAGTAGGTAAGGATGTTGGAGAAGTCCGTCGCCGCCCGGATCAGCCCCAATGCCAGTATAAACAGATTGATCCCAAAAGGAATCTCATAAGTCCTAAAATCGATCACGCTCAACACAAGGAGCGCAGAAGCCATCAGGCAGTAGAGTAGGGATTCTATGCCAAGGCCGCCTGTCCATACAATACAAACGTACAAGATTCCGTTCGCCGCCTCAATCAGAGGATACTGGACAGAAAGTTTCGCGCCGCATTTGCGACATTTCCCCCGCAGGGCCAAAAAGCTCAACAGTGGCATCATATCGTACCATTTGAGATGATAGCCGCAGCTCATACAGTGGGAGGAGGTCTTTACGATATCCTCTTTCTCCGGGATGCGATAGATGCAGACGTTTAGGAAGCTGCCGATCACAATGCCAAAGAGAAATATGATGCTGAGTAATATGATATCCGGTGCCATGTGCTGTCCTTTGCGGGAAAATTTGTTGGTAACGTATTACCCCCCCCCCATGCAAAAATGCGTTTTTTGAAGTTCGCATTTGTGCGCAGGGGGCGAGGGGTTACGTTGTGTTGCTTATGCCTTAAGTATGTTATCTTTTTCTGTGTCCGCTTGCTTTTTATCAGGGAGTGCTAGGAGTGCTAGGAAGCTTTCCGTCAACCCCAACGTCACCAGTACTCACTACATGCCATACTTTTTTAGCACTATCATATTCTAATGCAATATTAATACTCGCTGCCTTATATCCCGTGGACGTAATCTTGCAACCTTTTGCAGAATCGTCGTCCATAAGACCTTCTCCATCAGTAGTGTTGATGAATTTCTGAAGGTCAGTGGAAATTGCAACATCCGTGCCACCGGCACCCTTTGTCATTGTTAATGTTCCAGTCAGCGATACATCGGGATCCGCCGCAATTACCTGCATTGCGTCAATGTAGCCCTGAATGCTTGCCTGATCTGCTGCAAGTCTTGATTTCTCCACATACTTCAGGTACTGAGGAGCCAGTACCACGATCAGGATCGCCATGATCGCGATAACGATGATCAGCTCGACGAGGGAGAAACCTTTGTTGTTCATGTTCTCTTTCTTCATTGTTTCCTTCTCCTTTTCCTTATGATTCTTGGTTGTTTCGTTTTTGGTTACTCTATCTTAAACGCGGCTGTTCCCTACTCAGGCGCGCTTAATTCGTCTGACATTACTGCTATATTATACAAGAAACGCATCATAATATTTCCTTAACATCTCGTCCGTTGTATTGTAAAAATTCTCTCCTGCAAAATAGTCCGTCAACTCCTCAATACAAAAGCGTAATTCCCCTAATCGGAATTTGTTTTTAGGGTCTGCACATGTCAACTCAAGCAGTTCTACTGCCTTTTCATAAAAGCGTTTCTTCTTATCCTCTTCATTTTTATTTTTGTATTTGATTGCCCGGTTGACCTCACTGCCAATATTGGAAATCTGTTCTCCGATTCCCATCTCAAACCATCTCAGAGTTCTATCCACTTATTTACGACCTCCACAATCTTTTCCCTTGCCACCGGGTCCGCCACATCTCTTCCTGCGCGCGGAAATCCAGCCTCTCTGTTCCTCGGCGGATTGATCAGAGAATCAAATTCTATTTCATAATCATCTAACAAAATGTTAATCCCATACAAATCTCTGTTATCCGAACCATTATCTAATAAATACTTTTCTAAGTCAGAATGTAATTCCGCATTGATTGCTAACACTCCTCTTTTAATATCAACGACACCTTTTATCATATCTTCAAAAAAGGATTCCTTTTCGCCGAGACTTTCCAGCCCATTCAACTTCTCTTTCACAATTCTTTCTGTAAGAATCAGCATAATCAATTACCTCTATACATAAACTGACATAAACTGTAGACGACTTACAGGTTATCCAGTGCCGCGTACATCGTCACCATAGGCGCCATCACCGCCGCGATCAGGATACCGACGATACCTGCCAGCACGATGATGATCATGGGCTCCATCGCCGCCATCAGGGACTGCACTGCCATCTCCACTTCTTCTTCATAATAGTCCGCCAGTTTGTTGAGCATCTCCTCAGTGGAACCGGCCTCCTCACCGATGCGCATCATATGATAGACCATCGGCGGGAACAGGCCGCAGGTCTGTACGGGCTGAGACAAGGGCACACCGACCATGATCTGCTCAAGCGCCGACTTTAAGGCTTCCTTAAACCAGATATTTCCCATGGTGTCCGATACAATATCTACCGCCTCGATCAGGGGCACACCTGCCGTCAGCAGAGTGCTGAGCGTGCGTGCCATCTGCGCACTGGCTGTTTTTACCACCAGATTCTTGACCGCGGGAATCTTCATCTGCAATTTCCCGAAAACATGTTTGCCGGAATTGGTCTTTGCATAAGCTTTGATCACAAATACGGCAGCTACGACCACGGGAATGATTATGTACCAATTATTCTGAATGAAATTACTTAATCCCACCACTGCCAGCGTAATCGCCGGGAGCTCCGTATCTAACTGCTCAAACATATCCATATAGCGCGGGATAACAAACACCAGCATAACGATCACGACCACCACCGCGATCAAAGCTACCACGATCGGGTAGATCATCGCCTTCTTAACCAGCGCCTGCGTCTTGGCGGATTTTTCAAACTGGATCGCCATGCGCTCCATCGCCGTATCCAGACTACCTGACGCTTCGCCCGCTCTGGCCATCTGTACCAGAAGCTCCGGGAACACCGCCGGGTGCTCCGCCAGCGAATCCGCGAAACTCTCACCTTTTTCCACGTCGGCACGCACCGCGTAGAGGGCTTTTTGCATCTTTTTATTTTCCGTGGAATCCGCCAGCATATTCAGGGTCTCAATAATCGTGACACCTGCCCTGGTGATGCTGGCGAACTGTCTGCAGAACACTGCCATATCACGGGGCGTCGGTTTGCTGCCAAAATCAAAGCTGATATCCTTGGTCAGCATATTCTGTTCTGTCAATTCCAACACAATAAGACCCTGATTTTTCAGATCCCTGAGCGCGAGATCCTTATTATCAGCGTCTCTACTGCCTTTTACTTCTTTTCCGCTTTTATCGATCGCAACATATCCCCAGACCGCCATAGCATCTCCTCCGTATTTCCCCTTATATACCCAGATACAAGAGTTTGCCCGCGACCCCCTGACAAATGTCAGAGATACTAGCGCCGATTTCTATCTTTCGGTACTAATCCGTCTTATAGCTATCACTATAGCACTTTTTTCCTATAAATGCAAGCCGCCGACACCTATCAAATCACTTAAAATGTAAATATTCACTTTGCCAAATATTGAAAAAAGAAATTATCCTCAACACTCCCCGAAAAATTATTACTCAAAAGGAGCTTCTCTCCGGAAGAAGTCGGATTGTCTATCTCACTGCAGTCTTGATAGCATTGTATCGTAATGTCTACGCTCCGTCCTATTTCATGAATCACGTTGACGCTGCCAACCGTCAGGAGCATGATGATAAAGAAAGCCTGCATATTCCTTTTTTGTAAATCCTTTTGCATACTATCTGCAACCATATAAAATAAGACCAAAAGAGCCGGGATAGATGCACGCATACAAAAATCGCCGCCTGCCCCCACCTTAACAAAGGGACAAAGTAAAAGCCATACCAAAGAAATATAGAACAACCCGCTCTTCTTTTGCCAGCGGTATACATAAATATAATATACACCTATTTCCACAAATATAAATACACTATACCTGATCAGATGATACATTGCATTCTCCGTATCCTGTATATAAATATAAGATATATCTGTGACAGGCACCGTGCTGTTATGAACAGACAGATTCCCCGCCAGATAAACCAGGCATACAACGCCAATCCCTCCCCCAAGAAGATTTTCCATCGAAAACAACCCATTCAGAATACCGTCTTTTTTAGCAGCCAAGTCCGCACGGGTCGCCTTTCCATTTCTTCCAATGACATAAACAACAAACGGCATCATGCCTACAAAGGGAAACGTACAGGTAATCATTCCCATGATCCACAACCATATCATATGTTTGTTCGTTTTCTGCAACATAATCAATGCAAACAAAATCCATGCGTAAACAGCCTGATTAAACACCCAATAAAGTTGTGTCGTAAAGCTGGAAAACTGAATACCACTCCATCTTTCCAAATGCACAAAAGATAACACCTGATTGGCATTACCCGTCAGGATACATCCCAGCGCATCCAAACCGCTGAATATCATAAACAATGCAATCGGCCATATTGCCCATTTCCTCATAAAGGCATTTAAAAGAACCGCGCAGGCGCAAAGGCCGATAACAGCCCACAGATACTGAAAAAGATATCCGGCTGTCATGCCGAATATTTTCCCCACGACCGCCGCCGGAAGCCAATAACCAATATAGTAAATAAGCCCTCTGCATTGAGTCCCTTCTTCGCAGACAATATTCCTGACCACCGGCCACTCATCGTAAACCAGCACTTCATAAAGTGCGTTTCTGGCCATATGGTCACTGTTCTGCCAAACCAGATTCCCTATTCCCGAAAAATATACCCATAGCGCAATCATCATCACCATGACAACGCCCCGTATGATATTCTTACGGTTCCACGTCGGCAAAAATAAACCGATTTCTTCCTCCAGTGCCCTTTTCAAAAACCAAATCAGCAAAAAGCATACCGGCACGGCAATCCAGGGCTTTACCCAGCCGAGAAAAAACAACGCTGTCGGAAGGAGCACATACGAATAGCTAATGCCCAGAATCCATCTCTCTTTCATTTTCCTTTCTCCCATTTAACGGACAAAGCCCCGTCTCCTCCATCAGATCCCGCCGTACCCAGATGGTACTCATCAGATAACCGGCGCCTGCCTTCCAGACCTGCTGCGCATCTTTCTGATAAACCAGTACGTAATCCTGCCATTTCACCGCATCGCCATAGACCAATGAAAGATTCGGTGACATCCAGAGCACCTGAGGCGGCTCCTCTTTACTCCAGCTCTCATATTGCCACTGCGTTTCTTCTTCTGAGAGACGAATATGGGTAACATAGTTGCTGTTATCCTTTCCGTCATTGAAATTAAAGAAGAGATTATGCTCAAAATAAGGTGACAGATTGACCGCCAAATCGCACTCATTGATATCAGCGTAAATCGTATTTCCCGTTTCATCATACTCGATCAACCAGCCTGTCATCATCCTGTAGCGTTCCAGATGATGTTCCCTGATAAACGCCGCTTCATTGCGCCCTGCCGCATAGTTCTTACAAATATCCAGCACACAGGCTGCCCCCGTCCAAAACAGGGAGACCGCCATTGCCAGTGTGCCAAGAAGGAGCGCCGCACAGCGGACCACACGTTCCCGATCCACAGGCATATCCCGCTTACCATCCTCTATACTCGCCTCCTGCGGGCACGGCTCCTCTCCTCCTTCTGCTTTCGAAGTCATCTGCGCGGATACCCAGCACCAAAAGACAAAATAGAGTAGGGCGATTCCAATATGATGAATCGACATATATACCACGGCGGAAAAGAGCGCAAACAGACTGTAGGGAAGAACCAGCAGAAGCGTTGTGTGCCGCTTTCTGCCATAATACAGAAACAGGCTCCAAATCAGCAGTCCAACAACCGCTCCGCTTGCCAATGCAGAAAACGGCAGTGATGCCCGTGGAAGAATCGCATAGTCACAATAAATATCCGTCAAAACCGTATCCGCCGGCAAGACCAGAAACGTATAAATCAGCCTTACCGGGAGGGAATTGCTTACCGTTTCGAGCTTAGCCTCCGCCACAGCATAGGTATCCGCCCTCGGCATGATCATCCAAATCACACCGAGTGCTGCTGCCAGGAGCGCCGCCAGCCCCCAAATTCGCCTGTCCGCAACGTATCCACGCACCGTGGTCCAAATCGACCGCTTGTCAACACCCGCTCTCACCTGCCAGCTCTGTTTCTGCGTGCCCTCCTTCCAAATCTCCCACAGCCAGACAATTGCCAGGCCGCCCGCAAGGACAAGCCCGTAAGCCATGGTCATGCACAAAAGAATCAACGCCGCCACATATCTGCCGGGCCGCTCGTTCCTGTGCCGATAAGACATCGCCACCAGCACAAACGCAAGCGTCATCACGCAGTACACTCTGGAGATCACGCCGTATTGATAAAAGAAAAAGTAGGTAAACGGAAGCAAAAGCCGTACCAGCCTGGGAAAGGGCGCACACCGCAGGATCAGAAACACCGCTGTTCCCATAAACAAAAGGCTCACAAGCGTCAGGGACAGCTCATAGGGCGCTCCCGCCTTCGCAAGCGGCATCAGGATCAGATGCCACAGCGGCGGATGCCCCTCGTAATGAGTCGTTTCCAAAAACAGTGTCCGCAAAGAAACAGAGCGGGCAATCTGCCATGCCTCCGCCTCGTCAAAGAAAGGCTCGTGTACGAGCGCCATCCCCAGATGCGCAGCCGCATACACAAAGAGCACGATGATTTCAGGGATTTTCCCCGGGATCATTTCGACCTTATGTGCAAAAGCCGCCATCCTGTCTGCTGCCGCAAACAGGGTAACCCCTATTTTATGTAAAAGCGGGTATTTCTGCTTCATGCTCTCTTTCATATCCTTCCCGGTACAGGTGGTCAGCCTCCTCCTCTTTCAGTCGGAAGCAATTCTGCAGCATACCTATGATATATTCTTTGGACTGCTTCTGCATGATAGTCTCTTTCACAAATGCAGTCGCGCTGCGGATTTTTTCCTCCTGCATCCCTTTCTCCATTCCCTCTTTTATTCCCTGTTCTCTTCCTCTCTGCACAAATTTATCAACCACTTCACACATTGTCACTCTGCCTCCTTTCTTTTGATATTCCTGCATCATCCCAATATTATTGATAAAATCTACATCTCCCGTCAATGCACACAACATACGCATTGTCCCCTCTACATCTGTAATTTCCTGATCTGTAGGCTCATACGCCTTACCTTCCGCCAGATAATCAACCACCACCCTCATATCACTCAGAAATCTCTGTCTGATTTCCAAAGGCAGACACCTCATCGAATACATATGCAGACAGACGTTATTGATATATCTTTTTGCCTTACGATGAATCTTTTTTCTGCGAAAGAACCTAAGCAAATCAAGGCTGGCGTTCCATGCCGTCTCTCCCCAATACAGCACCAGCGTGATCGCCGGATAGGTATCCTTTCCATCATACTGCTGCCTGTAAATCGCTCCTTCATATCCCGCCTTGCGGAGCAGTATCCTATAATCCGGTTTGGACTGATTTTCCAGCGTATACTGCAACACAATCCTGCCGTTTCTCATTTCATACTTACTCACATCATTATACTGATTATGCAGCATTCCCTGCGCAGCAGGATACAATGACTCTGTCGGCGCAGACTGCAAATCTTTCGGCAAAATCACTTGCTCTCCCTCAAAAATAAAGGCATTGATGATGTCTGCAAAAACTTCCGGGCTGCCCTCAAACTGTTTGGCCGCCAAATCTTTCTGTCCCATTGACTTCTCCTTTCAGTACACAGAGTCATCGGGACTTTCCCTTTCCTGTTTATCGCCCTGCAAACTCTGCCTTTGTCTGTGAAATTATGGCAGAATCTGCCAGAATACCTGATGCGGATACGACACCCGCCGATAGAATCAGCCGGTCTCATGCGCCATGATGACCGGCTACTTTGCTATAAGAATATATCCTGCAGAAGGATTTGTCAAGCTTTTTTGCAAAATTTATAAACACTTTTTAGTATATCACGTGTTTCTTAACTACAGATCAAATGATACCCTCATCATCTCCTGCACGGAGGTAATTCCCTCCAACACGTACTTGGTGGCACTCATACGCAGGGTATTCATCCCCTCCTCCAGTGCCTTATTCTTGATATCCTCCGCCGTTGCGCCCTTACCGATAATGGTCTTTAAAGGCTGTGTCACCTCCATGATCTCATAAACACCGATACGACCCTTAAAGCCCGTGCCCTCGCATCTTGGACAGCCGCAGGGCTCGTAGATTGTCACATCCTCATCCGGTTCCAGCATTAACATCTCCAGTTCTTCCGCATCCGCCTTTTTCTGTCGTTTGCACTCGGGGCAGAGTCTGCGCACGAGTCGCTGGGCAATGACGCCGATGGTAGCGTCCGCAATCAGATAAGGCTCGATTCCCATATCCGCCAAACGGGTAATGGTGCTGGCCGCAGAGTTCGTATGCAGGGTCGAAACCACCAGGTGTCCCGTGATGGAAGCCTGCACAGCGATGGAAGCTGTCTCCTGATCTCGAATCTCACCGATCATGATGATATCCGGGTCCTGACGCAGAATAGAACGCAGGGCGGACGCAAAGGTCAGGTTCGCCTTGACATTGGTCTGCACCTGATTGATACCGTCGATATTTGCCTCCACCGGGTCCTCAACGGTAATGATATTCACATCTTCTTTATTCAACTCACTGAGCGCCGTGTAGAGGGTGGTGGACTTACCGCTTCCCGTAGGTCCCGTCACCAACAGGATTCCGTGCGGGTGCTTGAGGATATGGTCGAATTTTTTCAGCTCGTCAGGCTTAAAGCCGAGCTGGCTCTTTTCCCTGGTCAGCGCATTCTTGGAGGTAAGACGCATAACAATCTTTTCCCCGTAAACGGTCGGCAGGATGGACACACGGATATCAAACTCCTTCCTGTCCACAACCTGAGTGATACGGCCGTCCTGCGGTTTTCTTTTCTCAGAGATATCCATGCCGCCGATGATCTTG
Organism: uncultured Lachnospiraceae bacterium; assembly: GCA_910576815.1. GTDB lineage: Bacteria > Bacillota > Clostridia > Lachnospirales > Lachnospiraceae > UBA3282. Next base: position 28,329 of record CAJTKA010000023.1, on the reverse strand, counting down.
ATACGCGCCACGATCGCCGGCAGAAGTCTGATGCTGTAGACTGCCTTTTCATAGAGGGCGCCGTCGATACGGTAACGGATCCGCACCTGCTTCTCCATCGGTTCGATATGGATATCGGAGGCACGCTGTCTGACAGCCTGGTCGATCATGCCCTTGACAAGCTGTACAATGGGGGAGTTGTTGACATCCTCACTGTACATATCCTCCTGCTCGATCATCTGGCTCTCTTTTTCTCTGGTATACTCCTCCAGTGCGGAATTCACCTCCGCCTGCCCGTAATACTGATCGATTGCCAGCATGACGCTGCCCGTGGTGGCAACGACAGGCTCCACCTGCAGATTGGTTATGATATTGATATCATCCATTGCTCCGATATCCATAGGATCGGACATTGCCACACGGAGCACGTTCATGTTGTCCGGCGAATACTCAAAGGGAATCGCCCGATGCTTCTTTAAGACGTTCGCAGGCACAAGCTCCAGAATTTCCTGTGGAATCTCGGTGTTCTGCAGATCCACCATGTCATAATGGAACTGTTTACTCAGCGCTCTGGCGATATTTTCCTCGGTGGTGATGCCTTCATCAACCAACGTCTCACCCAGCTTGCGTCCGCTGCCTTTCTGCCGTTCCAGACCTCTTTGCAGATCTTCCTCCGTGATAACGCCGTTTTGCACGAGCACGTCTCCCAGACGCACCTTTTTTCTGTTATAATCCATAGTTACCTCCATGTCGGAGCATCTTTTTGCGACGGCACGCGAGCAAAATCTCAAATTTTGCTCTGCGCTTCCGAGTTTGTGGCTCCGACACAAACTCGCGATTGAAAAATAAGGTCATCAGACTTATTTTTCAATCTTACCTCCATGTCAAAGCAATAACCTGCAACGTCGCCTTTACAAAACCTTATTCTGCATCCCGTCCGGATCCTGGGCAAACTGAATCGCCATATCCCTGTCGATCTTTCCTTCATAAAACAGCTGAATAATGGCATCGTCCATGGTGATCATTCCCATTTTACGGTTGGTCTGCATGACGGTTGCCAGCTGATGCGACTTTCCTTCCCGAATCAGATTTCTTACCGCATGGTTTGCGTGCATGACTTCAAAGGCCGCCACACGGCCCATGCCGTCCATTGTCGGGATGAGCTGCTGGGAGATCACGGCCTCCAAAACGTTTGCAAGCTGTACCCTGATCTGCTGCTGCTGAAAGGGCGGAAACACGTCGATCACACGATCCACAGTGCTTGCCGCACCGATGGTGTGCAGGGTGGAAAGCACGAGATGCCCTGTCTCTGCCGCCGTGATTGCGACGCTTATGGTCTCGAAATCACGCATCTCACCGACCAGAATCACATCCGGATCTTCACGCAGGGCCGCCCGCAGCGCATTGGCATAACTCTGAGAATCCAGCCCGATCTCTCTCTGATTTACCATCGCCATCTTATGCTGATGCAGATACTCGATCGGGTCCTCCAGTGTGATCACATGGGCATCCCTGTTATTGTTGATCTTATCAATAACGGCGGCAAGCGTTGTGGATTTACCGCTTCCGGTAGGTCCCGTCACCAGGATCAGTCCTCTTTTGCGCTCGTAGAGATTGATAACAGATTCCGGCACGCCCAATTTCTCCGGCGCGGGCACCTGCGTACCCACCAGACGAAGCGCCAGAGCGGCTGAGCCTCTCTGCTTGTAGACATTGACACGGTAACGCCCAAGCTCGGGTATGGAAAAAGACATATCATACTCTCCCCGCTCCTCGAAGCGTTCTTTCTGTACATCGTTCATGATTGAATAGGCGACCTCCAGCGTATCCTGAGGTGCCATCCTCTCATAGTCCATGGTAATCAGGTTCCCGTTTACACGCATCTTAGGCGGTATTCCCACCGTGATGTGCACATCCGATGCACCGGCTTTATTTGCCGACTGCATGATCTCCTGTATCGTTGGCATTTTTATCTTCCCCCTCCATACCGTAACTTATTGGCGTATCATTAGATGATCGGAACCTCCACGTATTCCGCCTCCTCTATCATAATCCCGTTTTTCTTCAACAACTCCACATCCATCACGTGGCGATTATCTAACGTCTTCATGATATCCTTAACTTTCAGATCTTCGTAAAGCTCATCCGCCAGATCCACGATGCTGTTATCGCGAAACATCAAAAGCATCGGTCTTAAGATATCCGCCTCATTTGCCGCAAGGACAAGCGCTTTCTCCCCTGTGTTCAGTTCCACGCTGACACCGGGCGCCAGGATATTGATAGATTGAATAAGCGCTTCCACGACCTTGGGATGAAAGATCTCGGGGTTGTCCAACAGATATTTGAGCGCCTCAACTTCCGATGCCGGGTCCGCATCCATTTTCATGGCTGTCATCTTGTCATAGGTCTCCGCCACGGCAAGCACCCGCGCACCGTTCACCAGTCTGATTGCCGAAATATCCTCTCCTCTGCGAAAACCGTACAGCATCTTCTGGGACTGCGCACAGATACGTTTGATATTGGGTTTGGTGGAAAAGGCGGTATCCAGAAGCTCATGCCCCGCCTGCTCCCTGACCTCCGGCGGCATATCAATAAGAGCGCCGCCCGCAGCCTCCTCCGCCTCAAAACGCATCATCTTGCCAATGTCGTGAACAATGGCCGCCTGCACGGTCTCCATCTGCTCCTCCACCCTTATATTCATAACATGTGTTATCATCGCGCAGAGAATCGCGACATTCAGCGAGTGCTTATATATGTAATCTTCCTTGCTGCGCAGATTCTGCATGAAGTTGATCTTTGCATCCAAATGCCCGTAGTTTTTAATGATATTGGAAGCAATCATCTCCGTTCGCTGCGGACGCCCGCTCTCCACGATGGCATTGAGTTCCTCCATAATCGAAAACACTGCCATTGTCTGAAAACGCTCAAATTCCACGTCCGCTCTGGTCATGGGCGGCACAGGCTCCGCAGGCTCCAGAATGAAAATCCCCAATAAGCCAAAATTTTTCACACTATTGATGCCCTGCGCAGTCAGTTTGGAGTTTCTCTCGTAGAGCAGAACACCATTCTTATTGTAAATAGGACGCGCCAGTCTCATGCCTGTCTTCAAATCCTCGCTCTTGATAAAACGCATTGTCCCACCTCCTCTATCTCATATCCGTTCCTAATACTCGAGTTCACGAAGTGAATCTCGCGAAGAAAATTCTAAAAGAATTTTCTTCAGCTATATCCTTCCCGCAGCTTTTCTAACGCCCGTTTCTCGATCCGTGACACATAACTTCTGGATATGCCGAGTCTGTGGCCGATTTCCCGCTGAGTGATCTCACGGCGGCCGCCAAGTCCGTAACGCAGGGTAATGATCTCCCGCTCTCTGTCTGTGAGCCGTTCACCGATCAATCCTTTAAGGCGCGCCAGTCTGTCTTGCACTTCCATCCTGTCAACCACGTCTGTCTGTTCCTGTTCAATGACGTCTAAGAGGTTGATCTCGTTACCCTCCCTGTCCGTACCGATCGGCTCATAAAGGGATATCTCTCTGGAAGTCTTTTTCTTTGCCCGAAGAAGCATCAAAAGTTCATTGTCAATACATCGCGAAGCGTATGTGCTAAGTTTTCCCTTGCCCGCATCAAAAGAATCGATTGCCTTGATCAGTCCGATCGTTCCAATGGAAATCAGATCTTCCATATCCTCATCCACGTTCTGGTATTTTCTGGCAATGTGTGCCACCAGGCGGAGATTGCGTTCTATCAGGATCCTTTTTGCTTCCCCGCGTTCTCTTTCGCTGCCCGTTTTAAGCCGCCCTAAACAGACGGCCTCCTCCTTTGCAGAAAGTGGCTGGCTGAATGTTTTCAAAGGGGAGCCTCCAAAGACCATTTACTCTATTCTATGAGCAGGCGGCTCCCTGAGTGCCTTTCCATCTGTCCCAATTCTAATCAGGCTTTTCCTTTATTTTATATTATAGTATGTTATTTCGATAAATTCAATAGAATCCACGGAGCAAACGAGAACTCAAAGAAGGAATGCCGCAAATACCACATTGCTCACGTCGATCCCAAGAGGCGTCAGAAAAAGTCTTCCATCCATGCGCACAAGCAGGCCCTGTTCCAAAAGGCGCTCAACCGTCTCCCCGTAGACCTCATTCACTGAAATGCCGAAAGTTTCCCGAAACACCGCTTCTGAAACGCCCTCTATCAGGCGCAGTCCCAGAAACATAAATTCCTCCATCTGCTCCTGTAGCGTGAGAGGCTGTACCTCCCGGCTTCCTGATCTTCGCAGGCATTCGGCAAAGTCTTCCATTCCGACGGCTGTTTCCGGCACACGCAGCTTTTTTTCAATCTGCCTCAGTTTCTCCACGCAGGCACGGTAAGCCGCCATCTCCTCCGGATTTTTCCATCTCACATTGCTGACCATGGAGGAAGCTCCCAGCCCCAGCCCCAGATAGTCGCCGTGCTGCCAATAGACCTTATTATGGCGGCATTCTCTGCCTTCCCGCGCGTAGTTGGAAATCTCATAGCGGTGATATCCTGCTTTTGATAACACCCGTTCTGTCATATAATAGAGTTCCCGTTCTTCATCCTCGTCGGGAAAAACATAATTCTTTTGGTTTACATAAAGCGGAGTTCCTTCTTCCAAAATCAGGCTGTAAGCGGAGATGTGTTCCGGAGAAAGGGCGCACACCTGCGCAAGCGTCTTTTGATAGGAAGCCGCCGTCTGCCCCGGAAGCGCCGTCATCAGATCGACATTGATATTGGAAAAGCCTGCTTCCCGCGCTGCCCGATAGGTCTTCAAAAACGTTTCATAGTCGTGAATGCGCCCGATTCGTGCAAGCTCGTCGTCATCTGCCGATTGTAAACCGATACTGAGGCGATTGATACCACGTGTTATGTAATATGCCAGTTTCTCGCGGTCCACGGTGCCGGGGTTGCACTCCACGGTGATCTCCGCATCCTCCGCCAAAACAAAGGACGCCCTGACAGCGTCCATGATCTGACCCATCTCCTCCGCGGGAAGCAGAGAAGGCGTGCCGCCGCCGAAGAAGACAGATATCACCTGATATTTTTTATAATACTGCGTGCGGAGGGCAATCTCGGCGCAGAGTAGATTTACATAATCTTGCATGCCTATAGTCCCCGCTGTGCCGCCGTCGCCTGTGCGTCGTTGGTTTACATAACTTCCGCTCTGTATCCCCTCTTTTTCTCGTGCCCGTTCTTGGTTTACATAACTTATATCATCAGCAGAAAAGGACAAAAAGTCGCAGTAAAGGCATTTCCTCACACAAAATGGGATGTGGATATACAGGCTCAACTCTCTCATCGCGCGCTCCTATCAGTCGTCGTCTAATTTCAGCACGCTCATAAAGGCGCTCTGCGGAATCTCCACGCTGCCGACCTGGCGCATCCGCTTCTTGCCCTCCTTCTGCTTCTCCAACAGTTTCTTTTTACGGGTGATGTCACCGCCGTAGCACTTGGCGAGGACATCCTTTCTCATGGCTTTCACGGTCTCTCTGGCAATGATCTTGCCGCCCACCGCCGCCTGGATGGGGATCTCAAAGAGATGCCTCGGGATCTCGTCCTTTAACTTCTCACACATCTTTCTGCCGCGCTCGTAAGCGCTGTCCGCGTGAACAATGAAGGAGAGCGCGTCCACCTCGTCGTGATTGATGAGGATATCCAGCTTCACCAGTTTCGACTGTTCGTACCCTTTCATTTCATAATCAAAGGAAGCGTAACCACGCGATCTGGACTTTAACGCGTCAAAAAAATCATAGATGATCTCATTTAAAGGCAGCTCATATTTTAATAACGCCCGTGATGCTTCAATATACTCGGTACTGATATAGCGGCCCCGCCTTTCCTGGCAAAGCTGCATGATGGAACCAATAAATTCCGAAGTCACCATGATCTCCGCGCTGACCACAGGTTCCTCCATGTAGTCGATTTCAGAAGGATCGGGCAGATTGGAGGGATTGGTCAGCTCGATCATCTCCCCGTTGGTCTTATAGACTCTGTAAATAACGCCCGGCGCGGTGGTCACCAGATCAAGATTGTACTCCCGCTCCAGCCGCTCCTGAATGATTTCCAGATGCAAAAGCCCCAAAAAACCACAGCGAAACCCAAAGCCCAGAGCAATCGAAGTCTCCGGCTCATAATTTAGGGAAGCGTCATTCAATTTCAGTTTCTCCAGCGCGTCCCGCAGATCCGGATACTTTGCCCCGTCCGCCGGGTACATGCCGCAGTAGACCATGGAATTGACTTTCTTGTAACCGGGAAGCGGCTCTTTACAGGGGTTGTCCACATCCGTGACCGTATCGCCCACGGCGGTATCCTTTACGTTCTTGATGGAGGCTGTCAGATATCCCACCATTCCTGCCGTCAACTCATCACAGGGGATAAACTGTCCGGCACCAAAATATCCGACCTCCACCACCTCAGCGGTCGCTCCCGTGGCCATCATCCTGATTTTCGTGCCCTTTTTGACCCTGCCTTCCTTGATACGGCAGAACACGATCACACCCTTGTAAGAATCGTAGACCGAATCAAAAATAAGCGCCTGCAAGGGGTTGTCCGGGCTGCCGCCGGGAGCTGGAATCTTCTCCACAATAGCCTCCAGTACATCCTCGATGCCAATGCCGTTCTTGGCGGATATAAGCGGCGCATCCTGCGCCTCAATGCCAATCACATCCTCGATCTCGTTCTTCACCCGCTCCGGATCCGCGCTGGGCAAATCGATCTTATTGATGACAGGAAAGACGTCCAGATCGTGATCGAGCGCCAGATAGACATTTGCTAAGGTCTGTGCCTCAATACCCTGCGCCGCATCCACTACCAGGATCGCCCCGTCACAGGCAGCCAGCGAACGGCTCACCTCATAGTTGAAATCCACATGTCCCGGCGTGTCAATGAGATTAAAAATATATTCGTTCCCATCCTTCGCCTGATAGACGATGCGTACGGTCTGGGCCTTGATGGTAATGCCCCGTTCCCGTTCCAAGTCCATATTATCCAATATCTGCGCCTGCATCTCCCTGCTGGTCAAAAGACCCGTCTGCTCGATGATACGGTCGGCAAGCGTGGACTTGCCGTGGTCGATGTGGGCTACGATACAAAAATTTCTAATTTTGCTCTGGTCCATTACGGTCTTCTCCTTACTATAGAAACACGATTATCTAACCTAGTATATCAAACGGCTCACGGAATGTCCACTTTATTCCCGCTCAGGCTCCCTTCCGGAAAAGACCAGATCCAGCACATGCGCCAAAGCATCACATGCGTTATGTATTTCCTCCTCTGTGTTATTCTGGGCGCCCAGCTCGATCAGCAGGGACTTTGGGCAAAGATGCATATTGTAACGATAGGCTTTCAGGTAGATCCTGCGGGCGATTCCCGGATAGTATTCGTTGCACGCCGCCTGCATCTGAAAGGACAGGGAAAGATTGTCCTCCAGATAAGGATTTTCCAACTGTTCGATCGGTCCTTTCTTCGTGCGGCACAGACCGTTAAAAAACATGAACTGCGCAGTGGGACGTCCCTGCAGATCCAGCACCAGCCGCCTGTCCTTTGGCATCTCGTCCCTGTGCAGGTCGATCACTGCTTCAATTGAAGGATTTTCTGCCAAAATACGTTCGATCTCCGGCAGAGAATTGCTGTAAGCATAGTCCCTATCCTCATCATAACACCCGCTGTTATGTATCACATTGTAACCGTACTGCTCCCGCAGAAGCGCCGCCAGATATTCTCCCGCCCCCAAAATACCGCTGTTTGGATCCCCCGGAATCGAATCGACAAAGCTTTCCTTTGAGTGCGTATGATAGATCAGGATCTGCGGCGCATCCGCGCTGCCACGGATGCTCATATCCTTTTCCAGGAGCGTTTTCGCCTGCAAAAGCTCCTCCCCTGCCACCGTCGTAGAGTCCACCGCGTAAAAGGCTTTGATCAACGACTGATAATCAGCCAGCTCCTCCCACTGATAACGGTAGCTTTTTCCCGCCGCCTGCACAAAGCTTCTCTCCGTCTCACTCTTAGCCTCCTCTTCCGTTTCTATCTGCGTTTCTATCTGCGTTTCTTCCTCCTGCGCAGTTAAATAACGCTCGTTTTCTTCTCTGAAGGCAGACTCCATGCTTCCTTCCAGGTGCATGGCATCTTCTTCATAATCAAGAGCCTCGTCGGGCACGCCCTTCCTGTCCTCATCGCTTCCCTCCGGCAACAGCAGCCTGGCATAATCACTCTCCGTCACGTTTCCATGCCCGTTTTCCGTCAAAAAGAGCAGCGCCGGATACCGTGCAAGAACCCCTCTCTCCAAAAAATCTCCCCCCGCCGGCACAAAATCTCCCTCACACATTCTGCGAATCCCCGGCAGGTAAGGTTCCATCAAAAATCCGGTCATTTGGGAAAACAGACTAACCGGCTCTTTCTTTTCCCGCTCCCGCACAAACTCCATTGCTCCCAGGATTAACGATAAAATAACGATCGCTATTAAAATTCTTCCCATCCACTTACCATTGAGTCGCATATTAAGATATATGCAGTTTCAATGGAAGTTCATACCAGGACTTGTATGCTTAAAAATTCAGGGCACTGTTGATCCCGTCGCAAATGATGTGGCTGATCTGACGAATCTGCTGATCCACGTCCTTTGTGGTAACGTACATATTATTCAGTTCCTTCAAAGTAGCCGGTCGTTCTCCCATAGCATCCCCCACGATGGTCGCCGCATCCACCACGGTCGGCACGCCCAGCGCCAGTACAGGCACATGCAATGTCTCCTGCGTGATCGCATTCCTGTGATTGCCGACCCCGGAACCCGGATGGATCCCCGTGTTTGTGATCTGGATCGTACGATTCAGGCGTTTGGTCGAACGGGCAGCAAGAGCGTCGATGACAATCACCAAATCAGGCTTCGTCTCACCGATGACTCCTTTGATGATTTCCGCGGATTCCATCCCCGTTTTGGCCATAACACCCGGCACCAAACTGCTGACCAGGTGCATTTTGGTTCGATTATAGGCGACTTTCCCATATTCCATCACGATGTGCCTGTTGACAAAAAGATTATCCACCACATTTGGCCCCAAGGAATCCGCCGTCACTTCCCTGTTTCCGAGCCCAACCACCAGGATCGACTGCTCCTTTTCAGGGTTTGGCAAGATACCCCGCAGCTGCTCTGCCAAAATCTGTGAGATTTCCTGATGATAATCCTCCTCCGGCTCCGTCATGGCGGGAGCTTCCAGCGTGATATAGGTACCCATGGGTTTTCCCAAGGCCTTGGCGCCATTTTTCGTCTCTATGACCACTCGTGTGATATGCACATCGCTCTGCTCGTCATAGTATTCTTCCACCACGACCCCGTGCAGTCCGGATTCTTTTTCTCCTATGCTCTCTCTGGCTTCCAACGCCAAGTCCGTCCTGACATTTGACCAGCTTTCCATAACGATTTCCTTTCCTTTCTGAGCTATTATATTTTATGCGAATTCCTGCCGCCTGCCCATTTTCTTTTCTATTTTTTGCAAAAATAAACAAAATATGTATTGACATCCCCATTCCCATAATCTACAATAATATGCGTATGTTTCCGCTTGATACATTGCTCGCGGACGAAAGATCCGTGTCTGGCTTTCACAGGGCACGTCACAATAAGTTTCTGCAGTTGATTGCAATTGAAATGGAGGATGTTATGGCTAATATCAAATCTGCAAAAAAGAGAATCTTGGTGAACAGGACAAAGGCTGAGAGAAATAAGTCCATCAAGTCCAGCGTTAAGACAGCGATCAAGAAAGTATACGCTGCCATCGAAGCAAAGGACAAGGCGGCTGCACAGAGCGCGCTTCTGGCTGCTACCTCTGCCATCGACAAAGCCACCAAGAAGGGTGTATACCACAAGAACACTTCCGCAAGGAAGGTGTCCCGCATGACTCTTGCCGTAAACAAGATGGCATAAGGTTTTCCGCGGACAATCGTTTATGAAAAAACCGACGAAGGCGGGTGCTGATGCACCCGCCTTTCTGCTTATGCGCTCCTCTTTACCTGCTGCGGCCTCCGCCTCCGTGATGACCGCCTCCGCCTCCGTGACTGCGGCCGCCTCCATGCCCACCGCTGCTGCTCGTCTCGATCTTTCTCTGTGTCACCGTTTTTCTTAAAAATCTGTCCGTCTGCACATGGAAGACAGGCTGTCCCCCTGCCACATAGGTAGTTGCCGTCGTCGTCTTTTTCCCTTTTTTAGAACTCCAATTGCAGATTATAAAGATAGCCGCCGTTATTAATCCAATCGCCCAAGGCACAATTCCCGGCACGGTAAAATGAAATACCCGCCAGCCCAGCATATCATGGTAAAACGTATTGATGTAGAGTTTGTAAGCGCGGTAAGGATCACGTTCCACACAACTGTATACATTGTCTAACAGGTGTTCAATGTCCTCCGTATAGTAAGTATCCCTCGCTCTGCCGGTGGTACAGAACCAGGTATGGATCATCCCATCATCCTCTCTGGAATAATTATCCACCAGCACTACTCCATCCCCGTCGGGCATATCATAACCCATGCCGTTCTGTTCCCAAAACTGTTCCGCATAGACCCGCACATACTCACTTGAAATCACGTTCGACTCATAGGTTTTGGCAAACTCCTTCAGCGGCTCGTTCAGGGTAATGAGCACGATATCGCAGCCCGTCTGCTTCTCGCGCTTCGCAATCAGCTCACGCAGCTTCTTTTCCTGTTTGTCCGTCAGCACATCCGCTTTGTCAAACACGCGCTCCGTGACCGTACACTGTGTATTCGTGCGCTGATAATTCACTGCCTTGGCAGTACCCCAATGTCCGGCCTGAAACAGAAAAAACAGACAAACTAACGCCGCCAGTATGATATAAAGCCACTTAAAATAGCGAAAATACTCTTTCAAAATCCTACCCTCCTACAAGATCTCCATTACCTGTACGGCAATCTGACAGGCTGCCGTCACCACCGCAAACACAGAAGCGGCATAGAGCAGCAGCTTTCCCTTGGAAACAGGTGTGACCCCCACCACTTTTCCCGTCTGCCCATTGACATGATATTCGTAGACCTGATCTCTATAGCGGTAAAAATACTGCCATACCGGAAGCAGCGCGTAATGCTCTCCCCTGTTTTTCAGATTCAGATTCCTGCGATAAGGCCGCATCGTGACATAACCGTTAAGGGACGCCTGCATCAACTGCTCCGACGCCGTTCTTGCCTTCTGTAAAGCCCGCTCCTCAAGCTCCCCCGCCTTCTGGTTATAGACCTCACCATAAAAGCCTGACAGATACTTGGGCTCAAAGTCTTTCAGCGCCTTATAGTCATAGGGTTCCATCAGATCCATGGTTCCGTCTTCCATGGCATAGGAAGCATCCACGGGAATCCGGTCAAAGTCCACATTCATCCTGCGCTGCACCTCATAATAGGACGTTTCCGTGTACTCCGTATTGCCGCTGCGCCAGGTCCTTACTTTTGTCCCCTCTCCGGCATAATCATAGTCAGCGTCATAGTCATAGAGCCAAAAAGGTACATAAGTCCCTTCCATCTTTTGAAGGCTCTTTGCGGACATAAAATCAGAGGGTGCAAAGAGGCGGTTCTTAAATTCCTGATCCATCGCCGCTGCCGCCAAATGCCTGCTCACCCGAAAAGGCAGGACCAGATGCGGTTCATAGCCGCCCTCCACGCGCTCGTTAAAGATCAGGTACATGCCGCAGTGCTCACATCTGCACGCCGAAGTATAATCCGTGATCGTAAGAGGCGCGCCGCAGTTGACGCAACGTTCCATGGAATCGTCCATGATCTGATCCTCGCTGTCCTCGCTCTCGCAGTGCGGGCAGTACATTTTGCCCTTATCCGGCGCGTAAACGGCATTGCCGCCGCAGTTTTTACATTTAAATATCATATAATATATGTTCCTTTCGTCAATGCAGAGGATGCCGCATTTCCGGCATCCTCTTAGAAATAACTTAGTTGTTCTTGGGTCATGTTTTTTATGACCCTAGCACAACTTTATTTCTTGCCATCCCAACAGTAGGTACAAAGTTTACACTTATCAATCCCCACAGAGGCGATCATATCATCCAGACGATGATAGCGCAGTGTGGTGAAATTCAGCTTCTCCCGAATCTTTTCCAGCATCTCCCCGTATTCCGTGCTGTCAGGATCCGCATACACCGACAGGTTGGGATATTTGTTCTCCCCCTCCAGCTCCTGGATCACCCGACGGGCAATCAGCTCCAGTTCCGAAGTGGAGCGGGAGAAATTCAGATATTTACAGCCAAAAAGCAGAGGCGGACAAGCAGGCCTGATATGCACCTCCTTCGCGCCGCTCTGATAGAGAAACTCCGTAGTCTCCCGCAGCTGCGTGCCCCGCACGATGGAATCGTCGATCAAAAGCAGGCTCCTGTCCATGATCAGATCGTGCACCGGAAGCAGTTTCATCTTGGCAATCAGGTCGCGCTTGCTCTGGATCGTCGGCATAAAAGAGCGCGGCCAGGTCGGTGTATACTTGATAAACGGCCTGGAAAAGGGAATCCCCGACTCGTTGGCATAGCCGATGGCATGGGCCGTCCCCGAATCCGGCACTCCGGCAACGATATCCGGTTTCACATCGTCGCGTTTGGCCAGCATTGCCCCGCAGCGATAACGCATCTCCTCCACGCTGACGCCCTCGTAGGAAGAAGACGGATAACCATAGTAGATCCACAGGAAGGTACAGATTTTCATGTCCTTTCCCGGCGCGGCAAGGGTCTTTACGCCCTCCGGCGTCACAATGACGATCTCCCCCGGGCCAAGTTCCCGTTCCGGCACATAACCCAGATTCAGATAGGCAAAACTTTCAAAGGAAACGCAGTACGCCTCCTCCTTTCTGCCGATGGTGACAGGCGTCCGTCCCAGCCTGTCTCTGGCCGCAAGGATCCCCTTCGGTGTCATCAGCAGGATCGTCATGGAACCGTCAATCAGCTCCTGCGCATACTGAATGCCCTCGATCAGATTCTCCCGCTGGTTGATGATGGCCGCCACCAGCTCCGTGGCATTGATATCGCCGCCGCTCATCTCCAAGAAATGCCCTTTCCCGTGCTGAAAGATCTCCGTTACGATCTCATCCTTATTATTGATCCTGCCAACCGTGGTGATCGCATAGGTCCCATGGTGGGAACGGATGATCAGCGGCTGCGGCTCGTAATCCGAGATACAGCCGATGCCGACCGTACCGTGCATCTGGTTTACGTCCTTATCAAACTTTGTGCGGAAAGGCGTGTTCTCGATGTTGTGGATGGCGCGGTTAAACCCCGCCTCCTTATCATACAGCGCCATACCCGCCCGTCTGGTGCCCAGATGAGAATGATAGTCCGTCCCAAAAAACAAGTCAAAGATACAATTTTCCTTCGATGCCACTCCAAAAAAGCCGCCCATCCCTTATTCTCCTTTTTAACCTGTGTATGTTTTCTGTTCCCCTGTACTGATCTCGCAGCCGCACCTGCCGCCCTCTTTCACTCTGTGCAGCACTTTCCCGGCCTGTATATACAGTTCCTGAAAGCTCTCTCCGGGCTCCCCAAACGCTGCGCCTGCGCTTAAAGTGACATTGGGCAGTTCTCCGCCCGTGTGCAGCAGCCTGTCATTGATCACGGTGATCCTTCTGCGGATGCCGCCCACATATTCGGCCGACATCCCCTCGATCCAGAGTGCAAAGAGATCCTCCTCCAATCTTCCGATCGCGTCAACAGCCCTGAAATTTTCACGCAGGGCGGCTGCCACCGCCCTCAGGACGCAGTCTCCCGTCTCGCTTCCAAATTGCTCGTTGATCTCCCGCATATGATCTACGTCTACCAAAACAAGGCAGCCATGCTCTCCGCTGCCTGCCAATGCTTTCTCCACGATCCGCAAAAAAGTCTTTCTGTTCGCAGCCCCCGTGAGCGCATCCCGCTCGCCCGGGCCATAGACTCTCCCTCGCGATCTGCCCTGTGGCTCTTTGGCCGCAAGCAGACGCCACAGAAGCTTTTTCACTGCACTCCCTCCTAACACTTCCCTTTTATCTTACTGTAAGTCAGAGCGGTTTGCAATCAAAAACGCAAAGATACGTGTCCAATAATCTTCCAATACTTCCATGCCGGAGCTAAAAATCTCATGCTTCACGCCCGCTACCCTGACGATTTCCGCGCAGCCTTCCTTTCTCCTGCCAAGCTTCCTTACAAACTGCTCCTGCGCCTTGTTCGAGACATACGTTTCCTGTTCCGCCTGAAAGACCAGCACAGGACAGGCAATGTCCCGCCATGCCCTGTCCATCAAAAAGCGATGCAGACGCACTGCCTGCCACAGCCACCCGTAAGAGCCCGCGCTCATCTGAAAAAGCGGCTCCTTCCTTTTCTGCTGCTGATAATATTGAAACCGCGCCTCGCTGATACCGGCGCTGTCCGCGAACCGTTCCTGCCCGTCATAGGAATGGTGACCACTCAGATAGCGCTCCCGTTTCCCTGTCAGGCAAACGGCACCCGCCATCAAAGCTGCCAGCCCCCAAGGGAGCGGAGCGCTGCTTGGACGAAACATGGGGGAAGATAAAACGATGCCTGAAAACAGTTCCGGCGCCTTCGCTGCCGCTGCCGCCGCAATGCCGCCGCCCATGGAATGTCCGTAGAGGTACAAAGGCAGGCGGGGAAACTCCCGCGCCGCCATACGGCACACAAAGAGCAGATCCTCCACGTATCTTATGTAGTCGTCCACAAACACGAGCGAAAGGTCTTCCCTGTCACTGCACAGCCGATAACTGCGCCCGTGCCCGCAGTGTTCGTGCATAAAGACATGATAACCGCTCTTTAGGAAATAATAGATCGCCTCCCGATGCTTCTCGATCGTCTCTGTGTAACCGTGTGACAAAACGACGATTCCCTGCGGCTCGTCCGAGAGCGCACGCACGAAATACATCTTTTTCCCCGCCTCACGCTCACAGTACGCCGCTTCCATCCTTTTTTCCAGATAAGGCATCACGACTTCGTCCATCACCTGCGCGTAGCCGTCTTCGGATAACAAAATCTCCCGTAACTGCTTTCTGTCCATCGCTTACTCCCGTCAATTGATGCTCTCGTTGATCTTGCGTTCATTATAGAAAATAAAAACAATGCCGCCGAGCAGGCAAAAGAGTGCCGCTCCAAACGCTGCCATGCGGTAGCCCGTTCCCGTGCCGCCTCCAATCGTTGAGACTGCCGTAAACAACAGCATGGAAAGGCTCTGCCCCAGCTTAAAGGCAAAGGTTCTTGCCGCATAGAACATCCCCTCCCTGTTGCTGCCTGTGCGCTTCGCGTCGCTCTGGGCAATGTCCGCCACCACAGCCTGCGGCAGAATGCCAAACACCGCCATCGGCAGAGAAGCCGTCACCATCAAAAGATACCCCTGCACTTTGGCGGGTATCACGGTATACCTTCCCAAAAATGCCGTGTAGAGATAAGACAGCGCAAAGACAGCAAAGGCCATGAGGATCAGCTTCTTTTTGCCGAATTTGGGTGTCAGTTTGTTGATCGGCACATAAAACACCAGCGAAAGCGCCGTCATGCCCACAAAATAGATGGTCGTCATCGTCTCCGGAAGTTTCAAAAGACTTGTGACAAAGAAGGGCAGCCCTGTCTGGAACATGGTAATGGCGATCCAGTACAGGATGTCCGAAGCCACAAACTTACAAAATTCCCCATTCTTAAAGGTCGCAGCCAGAGAAGAAAAGGCCGTATCCTGAGAAGGAACCGCTGTCACATACTCCTTTTCACGGATTGTCCAGACAGGCACCTGCATACAGATAAAGGCAATGACCGCCATCACCGCAAAGGTGACGCGAATCGCTCCGACACGCCCGAAGGCCGGGATCAGTCCGCCCCAGATGACAGGCGCCAGATAAGCGACTGCCGTTCCCGCGATAAAAGTAAAGGAAATGACGGTGGAAATATTCAGTCGCTCTTTCTGATCATGTCCCAACTCCGGGATCAACGCGTTGTAGGGCGTACAGTAGGCCGTGATCGACAGATAATAAGCCATCACCATGACAAACAGGAAGCAGGCATTGACCATACTGGTCTGATTGACCGGCGACCAGAATACCAGCAACGTGGACAGTGCCAGCGGCAGGGACGCCCATTTTAAGAAGGGAATGCGCCTTCCCTGCTTCGAGGTGCAGCGGTCGGACAGCGAGGCGATCCAGGGATCCGTGACCGCGTCAAAGAGCCTGCCGAAAGCCGTGATGCCGCCGATCACCGTAAAGATACCGAATACCACCAGTCCCTGCGGGATGAACAGCGTCTGCCCCTGCGAGACTGCCGCCTCGTCAGGCTGGTAAAAGTAGACCAGCCAATTGGAAATCAGGCCGGAAAGCAGAGACCAGCCGAACTGCCCCGTGGCAAAGAGCCAGATTTTTGGTGTTGTTAGTGATTTCATGACACATTTTCCTCTTTTCTATCTGTATGAAGTGTTTGATCCGCTTTCATCGTTTATTGGCCATCATGAGTATCCGCCATCTTTCTTCTTTAGAAGGCAGATCGTCTCCACCCCCGTCGTCCACGGAAACTGGTCGATGGGCACACACCGCACCGCTTCATAGCCCCGCTCGATAAAAACCGCCAGGTCTCTGGCCAGACTGCTCGCCTTGCAGGAAATATAGAGGATGTACTCTACACCATAGGCAATGATCTTCTGCAAAGCCTTCGGATGCACGCCGTCACGGGGCGGGTCCAGGACGATCACATCCGGCTTTTCCGTGATCTCATCCAGTACCTTGAGGACATCCCCGGCAATAAATTCGCAGTTATGCAAACCATTTAACGCCGCATTTTCCTGTGCAGACAGCACCGCCTCCTCCACGATCTCCACGCCGATCACCTTTTTCGCCGCAGGTGCAAGCATCTGCGCAATGGTGCCCGTGCCGCTGTAAAGGTCGTAGACGACCCTGCCCTGCACTTGTTCCGCCGCCATCTCCGAAATATACTCCCGCGCCGTTTGGTAAAGCAGCTCCGCCCCCAAACTGTTCGTCTGGAAAAAGGAAAACAGCGAGACCCGAAACTTGAGTCCTAAAAGCTCCTCAAAAAAATGATCCCGTCCGTACAGGACCACCGTCTCGTCGCTTTGCACCACGTCCGCCAGAGAATCGTTTTTTACGTGCAGGATGCCGACGATTTCCCCGTCAAGCGACAGGGACAGCAGGCGCTCTTTCAATCCATCCAGCATGTCCCGCACATCTGCCGTTTTCTGTCCGAACATGCCATCCTTCTCTGTTCGCCGCCCTTCCTCCGCATCCCTGTCTGTCTTCTCAGGCCACTGTGTCGTCGTCACCAGCGCTACTAAAATCTCACCTGTCGCCTTCGCCTTACGCACCACAAGGTGCCGCAGATACCCGGTGTGGCGCAGTCTGTGATAAAAGGAGACTGCCACTCCCTGCTCTTTGAGAGCAGTAAAATAATCCAGCACCAAACGCAGGATCTTTCGATAGTCTTCATCCACGATCTGACAGTCCGTCACCGACACGATATCGTAAAAACTCCCCCGCCTGTGCATCCCCAGCGCAAGAGGCCCCTCCTTTACTTCATCCCCAAAGGTAAACTCCATCTTATTGCGGTAGCCAAAGATCTCAGGACTGCCCTTGATCTGCTCAAACCGACACATCCTTTCCTGCGCCGCCAGCACGGGGTCAAGGAGCCGCCGCACCTGCCCTTCCTTGATTGCCAGGCTCTCCTCATAAGGGAAAGAAAGGTGGGTACAGCCGCCGCAGCTCCCAAAATGGGGGCAGGGCACTTGCTGTTCCAGAGGAGAAGGCGCAAGCACCTCCAAGAGACGCCCCTCGTATCTGCCGTTTCTCGCCTTATTGACGGATGCCCGCACCTTTTGCCCCGGCAAGGCGTTTTTAACCGTGCAGACGCCCTCCTCGCAAACGACGATCCCTTTATTGGGAAAGTCAAAGCGCTCCACAACGCCCTCTATGATCTGTCCTTTTTTCATGTTTATCTCCCAGTCATCGCAACTTGTTGAGATGACACCGCGATGAGAAATTCGCGAAGGTGATTTCTCAATCTTTCCTCCATGCGAACGAACCGGCGGAAAAGGCATATCTCTCCCGCCGGCTCCCTGTATTTCTGCCTCATTATGATCAGACGATTCTATTTCCCCGTCTCCTCGTCATCCTCATCCTCGAAGAAATCATCATCAAAGTCATCATCGAAATCGTCGTCGAAATCCTCCAGATAATCGGGTGTCAGATAACGGTATACCGCATAGGCGATAGCTGCCACTGCCGCGACCGCACCAATGATTGCCAGCACCCACAGCAGAGTGTTCGCCTTTTTCTCCTCCTCATGCTTTCTGCCGAGCAGTTCACCTACGCCCGTGTTGTCCATGATCTCGTCCAATTTATTCAAAATCTCTTTCTTACTCATCCTGTAACCCTCTCTTTCCCTTCATTTTGGATACTGAGTCTGCGTCTAGTATATCACATTCTCAAAAGCTGTAATCTTTGGCAATACCAGAAGAATTACGAAGTAATTCTTGTGACGCAGACTGCTGAGTCTGCGTCTAGTATATCACGTCCTATAGGATTTTTCCATATCTTACACTTTTATTTTATGAAAAATTTGCAAATTTATCCCAATATGTCCCAAATTATATTTTTTGCAGTTTGGCAAAGCCCGCGTACATGATCTTCTGCCCCATCTCGTCAAAGACCACCGTCACCTGACTGTCTCTGGGACCGGGCTCTATTTTTAAAACGGTTCCCTCCCCGTAACGGGCGTGACGCACACGGTCGCCCGCCTCATAGCCAAGCCGCCCCGCAGAACTCGTTTCCGAAGCCACAGCCGACATTCCGCCCGCTGAAAATGCCTCCGCCTCCGAACCCGTCGTTTTCGGTGAGGGCTTGGCTGCCGCGAGCGACTTCATGATAAAAGGACGATTTTCCTCCGCTGTCCGTTTGGGCCGCACTGTGGCTCTCGGTCTCGCCGCCACGGTCTCCCCGGGTGAAAACGGTTTTGCACGCAGGACGCTTCTTTCATGCGAATCCTGCCCATAGTTCTCCCCGCCTTCAAAAGAAACCTTCCGTTTCGAAGGCGCGGGCGCAGCGTCCATCAGCAGGGGCGGGATCTCCCGCACAAAGCGACTGACGGGATTGTACTGCGTCTCTCCTCTGATCATGCGTTGTTTCGCACAGGTGAGGGTCAATTCGTCCTTCGCCCTGGTAATGCCCACATAGGCAAGGCGTCGCTCCTCCTCGATCTCCATGGGATCGTCCGCGGTGATGGTCATATAGCTTGGGAACACACCATCCTCCATACCCGCCAGATAAACGTGCGGAAATTCCAGGCCCTTGGCACTGTGAAGCGTCATCAAAAGCACCCGGTCGCCACCGTCCACCCGGTCAATGTCCGCTACCAGCGCCACTTCCTCCAAAAACTCACTCAAGGTCGGCTCGTCATTTTCTTCCTCGTAAGCCACCACCTTGTTTACTAATTCTTCGATATTTTCAATACGGTCCGCCGCATCTTCCTCGTCGGACTCCTCCAATTCCTTGAGATAGCCCGTAAGGTCCAGCACATCCCTCACAAGCTCCTCCAGACTGTAAAATTCCTGCTTGCTGCGAAAGCTCTGGATCATGGTCACAAACGGTTTCAGCTTAGACGCACTCCTGCCGATGGTCATGATCTGATCCGCCTCCGTCAGGGCGTCAAAGAAGCTGATATTTCTCTCGTCGGCATATTCCTGCACCCGCACAATGGTAGCCATGCCAATGCCGCGTCTGGGCACATTGATGATACGTTTGACCGCCACGTCGTCCCTGCCGTTGTCAATGGTTTTCAGATAGGCAAGCACATCCTTGATCTCGCGTCTGGAATAGAAGTTCGTACCGCCGACCACATCATAGGGAATCCCTTCCATGATAAAGCGTTCTTCCAAAAGGCGGGCCTGTGCGTTCGTGCGGTAGAGCACGGCGCAGTCCCCGTAAGAAACCTCTCCCTTTTTATTCTTTTTCGCCACATCCCCGGCAATATATTCTGCCTCCTCGTAAGCGGTATCAAACTGATGAAAGTGAATGCGCTCGCCTTCTGTCTTCTCCGTCCACAGGGCCTTGTCCTTACGGCCGACGTTATTCTTGATCACCGCATTGGCGGCATCCAGAACGATCTGCGTCGAGCGGTAATTCTGCTCCAGTTTGATGACACAGGCTTCCGGATAGACGTTCTCAAAATCCAAAATATTGCGGATATTTGCTCCTCTAAATTTATAAATAGACTGGTCATCATCGCCCACCACGCACAGGTTCCGATTCTTGGCCGCCAGCAATCGGATCAGCTCAAACTGCGCGGTATTGGTATCCTGATACTCGTCCACCATAATATAGCGAAACCTGTCCTGATAAGCCGCAAGCACTTCGGCATCCGCCTTGAACAGCTCCACCGTCTTCATGATCAGATCATCAAAATCCAGGGCGTTATTCTTCTTTAAAGTCGCCTGATACTCCCGATACGCTTTGGCGATCTTGCCGCCGTTATAGTCATACCCATTCTGCATCTCATATTCCTGCGGATCGATCAACGCATCCTTGGCGGAAGAAATGGCGCTCATGATCATGCGCTCCTTAAGCATTTTTGTGTCGATCTGCAGCTTCTTGCAGACCTCTTTCATAATGCCTTTCTGATCGTCGGTATCGTAGATCGTAAAATGATTATCATATCCCAGCCTGTCTATGTAGCGCCGCAGAATACGCACGCAGGTGGAATGAAAGGTGGAGACCCAGATCTGCTCTGCGCCGAAGCCCACGATCTTGTCCACACGCTCACGCATCTCACCCGCCGCCTTATTGGTGAAAGTAATGGCCAGAATGTGATAGGGCGCCACACCCGCCTTATCGATCAGGTATGCCACCCTGTGCGTCAAAACTCTGGTCTTGCCGGAACCCGCGCCCGCCAGAATCAAAACAGGGCCGTCAGTCTGCATGACGGCCTGTTTCTGTCTTTCGTTCAAAGTATCGTATATGCTCATATGTTTTCCCTTAAGATTACTTTAGTATAGTTTATTGCCGCAGTTGCCGCAGAATTTGCTGCCTGTGGTCGGTGTGCCGCAGTTGGGGCAGAATTTCGGTCCCTGTCCACCCTGTGGCGCAGGCTGTACCGGTCCGAAACTGTTCGCCTGACCGTTCGCATTCATTTGATTTACCATCTGTTGTCCAATTGCCATACCCATCTGCAGATTGACCATGTCAGCCGCCATACCGGAACCGCCGCTGCCGCCTTTGCCCATGGAATCAGCCGCCGCCATCTGGGTGTACTTATTCATATCGCCCACCATGGACTGTGCTGCCGCCTTCTCCTGCATCTTGCGAATTTCTTCGGGGTAAGAAAAGCTCTCGATCGTAAAACCGGAGATGCCGATACCGATCGTCTGCATATCCGCGTTGAGTTCGCCCTCGATGCCCTTGGCAATGTTTCTGGCATCCGTCTGCAGGTTGAACATATCGTGGCCTTCTTTGCTGATCCAGCTCATCAGAAGCTGGTCAAGGCTCGCAACGATACGCTCCTTCACATCTCCTACCGTATAGGTCTGCCTGATACCGGCAAGTTTATCGATCACCACATCATGTGCCGCCACCCGGCAGTTAAACGTCCCAAACGCACGGATCGGCATGCCGCCAGGCAGTCCGGGCGCCGGCAGATTGATGGCGTTCTTCGTGCCCCACTTCACCAGGATCTCCTTGGTATTGATAAAGAGCACCTCCGCCTTCAACGGCGAGTTGAACGCAAACTTAAAGCTCTTTAAAGTCGTAAGGAAAGGAATGATATCCGATTCGATATCGTATTCTCCATCCTCCTGAAAAATACCCTCGACTCTGCCGTTGTATAAAAAGATCGCATCCTGTCCGGGACGGATGATCAGCTTAGACCCCTTCTTGATCTCCTGATTCTGAAACTTGTAAAATAATACACCTTCCCCAGTCTCCTGCCATTCAATAACGCTTAAAAACTGATTTTTGATAAATCCCATATTTCCCTCCATTCCCAAGCATTTTTATCCTTGATTCAACTTCTGCGCCTGCTCACTGAGTTTATCCACTAACCTGTTTACCTCAGTGACGATCTTCGTGTTGTTCTCACTTACATTATAAGTCTCCTGCGAGTGCGCCGATACCTCCTGCATGATGGCCGAAATCGTCTGAATGCTCTCCACGATCACGCGATTTGCGTCTGCAAGCTGCTTAACTGCCTGATCCAGACGCCTGCTCTGCTCATCTACCTGATCCGTGCCTGCGGCAATCTTTTCAAAACTATCCGATGCCTGCACCGCAGATTCGCTCTGTTTCTGATTGCTCACCATCAGTTCCTCGACCGCATCCACGGCTACTTTCAATTTCTCCGAAACGCTGTGGATCACATCTGTGATATTGACGGTTGCGCTCTGCGTCTGATTCGCCAGATTAGAGATCTCTGTTGCCACCACCGCAAAACCTTTACCGGCTTCTCCGGCTCTGGCTGCCTCGATGCTCGCATTTAACGCAAGCAGACTCGTCTGACTGGCAACGCTGGTGATCATATCGATAATGGTCTGCATATTGGCTGTGTAGGATTCCAGTTCCTTCATATCCTCCACCACCTGTTTGCCTGCCCGCTCAGTATTTCCCATCTGCCTGCTCAGCTCGTCAAGATTTTCCCTGCCCAGACGCACGCTGTCCTTAGCATCCGACATACTCCGTCCGATGGCCGACATCACATCCCCCATCTGTACGATGTGATTCTGGATCTCCTCCGTCTTCCCGAGCTGATTCTGCATGGATTCCGCCGTGTCGTTGGTGCCCGAAGACACCTCCTGCATGGCATTTCTCGTCTCACTCACAGCCTCACCCAGCTGCCGCATCTGTTCTGCTACATCTAAAATGCCTGTTGACATTTGGCCCGAAACCACCATCACCCTGTCAAGGAGCTCGGAAACATTGTCTTTCTCCTGATCAAGCTCCGCAAGTTTGGCCTGATTGATCTTATCAAGCGTCGCCGTCGCCCGGCATAAAAAGATTGCAACCAACAGCAGCAAAAACACCCGGATCTCGTAAGTTGCCATTTCTTCCGCCTTGATATTACCTGAAATGGCCTGATACCCGACAAAGAATATATTGATGACCACACCCGCACCCGACACAAAAGCACAGAGCTTGACATCCGAGTAAAGGACGATCACCGACAGGATCGGTATGATATAGGTAAACGCGATCACATTGGTCGTAGTGACCACTACGAATATGTAAAAAATCGTATACCCCGCACCGATCAGATATTTCAGTTTCTCAGCTGCAGGCTCTTTATAATAACAGATAAACTCAGCTACCAGCGGCACAAGCGCAAACAGGGAAAAAATCAGGTAGTACGGAATCGTCCTGTCTCCTTTGACCACCTCCAAAAGATAGGCTCCCTCCAACACGGCCACAGTCACCGCATGGCACACGATCGCTACCCTGTTCATCGCCTTCGCGCCGTCAAACGCTTGCTCTTTGTTCATGTATCCCGTCCTCCTCTGCTGCAAAATCTTCAAGTTAGTATAGCATACTTTATGCCGCATCGACAAGGGGCTGTTAAAGCTTCCCGCATGAATGGATGAACACTTCACATCACCCCTATCACGATACCGCCAATGATAACCGCGGCGCAGACCAGCTTATGCCCCGTGTTTTTCTCCTGAAACAGAAACCTCCCCGCCAGGATCGTCACCACACACCCCGCCTGTTTTAAGAGAGTCATCACCGTAACTTTGCTTCCTTCCATGCCATTCGCCACAAAGAGGGCGCGGTCCGCAATCACAATCAGAAGACTCAGCAGCCAGACCCACTTATTGCAGACCGCTCGTTTCCAGTTCACAGGCATGCGGGAGATTAGAATAAACGCCAGATAAAACAGGGTAAGAAACAGCAGATACCAAAACTGGAGCTGGGAACTTGTGATGTCCCGCATCAAAAGTTTGTCAAGCAGTCCCGAGAGCGCATTGAGGAGACAGGAAAGGAACGCCATCACGACAAACTTTGCCTCCACGGTCTCCCCCGCAAGCGTCCCCGCCTCCCGCAGACTTTTGGGCTTATATTTCAAAAAAAGCAGCCCTGCCGACACGAGGAGCAAACCGATCATCTGTGGAAATCCCAGTACCTCCTGCAGCACGATCACCCCCAACAGCGTCGCAAAGAGCACACGGGAGAGGTCGAGCACACCGTAGAGGCTGATGGGCATCCGCTTGATGGCACGAAAGCTGCACATCCAGGCCAGAAAAATGAAAAAAGACTTCATGGCAATGTAGAAATAAAAGCGCGGTTCCACCCCCATTGCCTGCTTTGCAGTCGGCAAAACCATCGCAAAAGAGAGGAAAGTATACATAAACAGTACCTCTATGGTGGAGTTTTGCCCGAGCGCTTTTTTCTTTACGATCTCTCGTATGCCTTTCAACACGCCGTACAGCAGTACCAGCCAGATCCACATTCTTTTGTATCCTTTCCCTGATGCGCATAAGCTGTCTCAGTCAGTCTTTCATGCAGGCATACTGCCTGCCTGTGCCGTCTTCTGACTCTGCTTATGCGCGAAAAAAAGGAAAACCCTGCATTCACGGGCTTTCCTCATCAAATATAAGAGCAGGCGAGGGGAATCGAACCCCCCTCCCAAGCTTGGGAAGCTTGTATTCTACCGATGAACTACGCCTGCATGCTTACGACTAATCCAGTATACCATCTTCTTCCCAAAAAGAAAAGCATTTTTTTCTCTCCCGCATAGGTTATAATAAATATTTCTTTTAGGGACTGTCTCACCTTCGGCAGTCCGAGGAGGAACATGAAAAAAGCAGGCAGTTACTTACTGGCGGCGCTTGTATTGGCAGGCGCCCTTGCGGGCTGCGGCGCGAAAGATGACAGCGCCGGAAAAGCTCCATCCGCTTCCGATAAAACGCCCGTCGTCTTGAACGAGGTGGCGCATTCCATTTTCTACGCGCCTATGTACGTGGCTATCGAGGAAGGATACTTTGCCGATGAAGGGATCGATCTGACTCTGGTCACAGGCTTTGGCGCCGATAAAACCATGACCGCGCTTTTAACGGGAGAAGCCGACATCGGTTTTATGGGAAGCGAAAGCACCATCTACACCTACAAGGAAGGCGCCTCCGACTATGCGGTCAACTTTGCTCAGCTTACCCAGCGGGCAGGTAATTTCCTGGTCTCCCGAGAACCGATCGAAAACTTTACATGGGATATGCTCAAGGGCAAAAAAGTCCTCGGTGGGCGCGCCGGCGGTATGCCGGAAATGGTGTTTGAGTATATCTTAAAGAAAAACGGCATCGATCCCGCCGCCGATCTCTCCATCGATCAGAGCATTGACTTTGGTTCGACGGCAGCTGCCTTTTCGGGCGGGCAGGGGGATTTTTCGGTTGTATGTGCTGTTTACTACTCCATTATTTTATCCATAAATATACGCTACTTTTCCAGAGATGTCCACGTCTTAACCCCAACGATACCGTCCACCTTAAGCCCATGTTGCACCTGATACTCTCTGACTGCCTTCGCAGTCTTGCTTCCGAAATCACCATCAATCTCTCCGACGTTATAACCTTTTTCTTTGAGGCGCTGCTGGAGATGTGTTACATCAGTGCCACGGCTCCCGAGCCTGAGCGTCGGCCGCTTTTCCTTGTCCGCTGTACCGCCTGCTGCCTCTGCGCCGTTTCCCTTTGAGTTGGAAAGGAACAGCTCCCGCTCCGCCTGCCTCCGCTTCGTAAGCCCGGCCAGCACTTTCCCGCCTGCTTTATTATATAGAAGGATCTTCTCCGTGATCACGGCCTTCGTCCTGGTACCGTCTGCCGTCAGCTTATCGATGCTGCCAAGGTTGTAGGCGAAGGAGACCATCGCGTCGAACTCGTTCTGTGTCCAGTTGTACCTGCTCTCATACTTCTCGACTTTTTTCTCGTACTTCTCCAAATCAGCGCGAAGATAGGCTTCCGCCTGCGCGGGGGATATCTTCCATCCGGAATATCAAAATAAACCGTTCCGCTCATCATATCCTCCGTCTCTGGATACAAAACTATATTACCTGTTAAAAATGTATTTCCATCCGTATCAGGTGCCCAACTGTTTCCATTTTCCTTAATATTCGGCGTATCCCTCAGTAAAAGTTTTGTAAATTTCACCGTATGAATTATCTTTGTGTCATCCGCCATCATTGTGATTCCGATTCGCTTATATCCTGCCGTCTGAATCAAGCCGGATGTTAAAGTTTGATGATAATAGTAGTGTATATATATTCATCCTACGGTCTTTTTTGAATTTGCAGTACCATGAATAGTAAGTATGTTACGACGGCGCCGCATAGCTTCCACGCGGTTGGAACTTGGTCAGGCACCAATCCCTTATAGCCGACAAATCTGGAATTTTCCCCATCATGCCACCTCCTCTGTCGCATTGAGAACCGCCATTGTCTCGTCGTATGTCATCGACTCAATCACAACCTTATCTGTCTCAAGCGGCTGTAAGCCTGTCCCATCCCACCAATAATCAGGCGTTCCCGTTTCTTTTATGTAGATATTCTGACTGACAGACAAAGTGTCGGAATTTCCCTCTACTGCAAGCCACACGTCAAGGTCCTCTTTCGTGTCAAAGACCTTTGCAATTGAAGCTCCCCCTGCAATCGCCCCAATATTGTCCACGGCGGATTTCAGACTGTTAAGGGATACCCCCGCGCCGTTAGTCACATCCCCCGCAAACCATCCGTTTCCCGCCCAATCAAGTGTATTGATATTCTTTCTTTCACTCGATGTGCCTCCGCCTACAATCGTTGCGTACTGTCCACTGTCATATTCATTGTACTTTCCAGAGACATGCTGCGCCTGACCTCCTGCGACCGTGTTATCTCCTTCCGCGTGAGAACACTCACCAACTGCCTGAGTATTGCTCCCCTCCGCGTGAGAATAGTTACCTGCAGCTCTTGCCTGGCTGATACTGTCCTTCAGAAGATCCTCAAAGTCCCTGTCGGCAAGCTGCTTCTGATGCTCCTCATCCTTCTTCTTCAGATCCTCCGTGAGATCATCGATCTGCTGCTTCAGACCGGACACGTCCACGTCCTTATACTCTGCCAGCTTCCCGTTGAGTCCCCCCATCGTCTCCTCCGCCGCCTTCAGCTTTTCGTTTGCAGTGTCGAGCGCCGTTTTCTGATTATTGTAGTCAGATATCGTCTTGTAGTTCTCCAACACTGCCGCCTCAAACTCCTTCTTCTTGTCCTCAGGCACTTCCAGCCCATACTCCTTCATGATCTCAAAGATGTTCTTCATGCTCCTTTTCCTTTCTTCCTAAAATATTTTTTAACTGCGCTTTCCGCAGTATGGGAACAAAATAAAAAGAGCCGGGTGATCAATCCTGTTAAGAATTGACCACTTCGGCTCTAGGCTCTATGGTTATCAATATTTCATTTTTACATTTCTTGCAGTATGCCGGAAAGTTCCTGATCCGAGTGTCCGGCCTTATCTTCATGAAGCGTTCATACCCGCAGCGCGGACATTTACACCACTTTACGACCATATACATCACTCCTTGTATATCATCGTATCATTGAACGAAAAAGGGCGCAACGTCAATTTTTCTACGCATAGGTTTTTTCAAGATCGATGTCCAACCCAAATTCCTCTAAATCCTCATCTCTGACATCCAGCTCAGTCCTCAGGATGTCTAACATCTCATAGTATGCCAGTTTCCTTCCAGCAAGTAACTTATTGCTCTTGTCCTTTTTGTATTCTTCTGCCGCATCGTTGGCATTATCGATCAATCTTGCGATGATATATTTCACATTCTCACGCGTCAATGTCTCAGTCATCATCATAATCACCCCTTCTTTTCAATTCTGTTACCCGATCCTGTATAGATTGTTTGAAATTACGTATTTCTTTATTCCAATGCCGTTTCAGCCCTTCCTGCTCTTCGATGGATTTTTCGTACCAATCATCACAATGCTTCTCCGGCTCCTTTAGGTAACTTTCGTGTTCCTTCATCCGCTTCTCGTATTTTCCGATCGCACGTTTTAAAGAACTCGATTTCTGATTAACAATATCTTCTTCTGAAAAAAAGCGTAAATCCATCTTTAGTGTCCCTCTGTTGTCTTTCATTATACCACTATTGATTGATTTTTCAACGCTTTTCTCCTGTTTTTCCATTTGCTGCCACGCCTTTGACTTCCCCAGATTCTCCTTACTGCACTCATACCGCAGCCGCTCCGTATTCTCCTTCACCTTCGCGGCCTTGCAGAAATCCTTATAGGCCTCCGTCCTGCGCCTGATCTTATAATCGATTTCCTTTGTGTTGTAACGCGGCGAAATAAAGTACCCATCTACTGCAGCTTTCCTGCAGATTAAATT